>NZ_JBVIQK010000003.1:310557-559642 GCF_055577115.1 Streptomyces sp. NPDC033216
TTTTTTTTTTTTTTTGTTTTTTTGTTTTTTGTTATTTTCCCTCGCCACGTGGGTTGGTTCCCTTCCTGTTCCTACATCCCACCCCTCCTCCCCCCCCCCCCCCCCCCCCCCCCCCCCCCCCCCGCTCCCGGATCTGCCGGGCCCGCCGCGGGCCCTGCCTCAGGCTCCCTCGAAGTCACCCGTGAGTGCCGAGGCGATCCGCAGGTGCGGGCCCGCCTCCGCGTGCCGGCCCTGCCGCTCCAGGGTGCGGCCCAGCATCAGCCGGGCATACTGCTCCACCGGGTCGCGCTCCACGATGACACGCAACTCGCTCTCGGCGCGGCCGAGTTGGGCGGAGTGGTAGTAGGCGCGGGCCAGCAGCAGCCGCGGTCCGGTCTGCTCCGGCACCTCCTCGACCAGCCCGGCCAGGACCCGCGCGGCGGCGGTGTACTCCTTGGCGTCGAAGAACAGCCTCGCGCGCTCCCAGCGCTCGGCCGGCGTTCCGTGGGCGTAGTACTCGGTGTCGTAGATCGTGTCCACTCGTGGCCTCCTTCGGCCAGCACAACCGCGCACCGATGGTTGAATATTCCACAAGCCTTTCGGGCTGGACGGCGGCCACTTCCCCGTCCGCCCGTCTAAGGAACCCGGCCCCGCGGCTTCAGCGGGGTCGCGGGCAGGTCGGGGGCCGGAAGCGGGGCGCCGTCGTAGCCGCTCACGTCACCGAAACGGGCCCCCTTCATCCAGTCCAGACGAGCCTGTTCGATCTCGGCCTGGGTGCGGCCGACGAAGTTCCACCACATGATCAGTTCTTCGCCGAAGGGTTCGCCGCCCAGCAGCATGAGGCCCGCGTCGGATTCGGCGCGCAGGGGCAGTTCGCCGCGGCCGCAGCCGAGGTAGAGCATGGACCCCGGCAGCACGGGGACGCCGTCCACGCGTACCTCGCCCGACATCGCCAGTACGCCGTACTCGAAGTCGGGGACGAGCGGCAGCCGGACGTCGGTGCCACGGGTGAGCGCGAGGTCGACGCCGACGATCGGGGTGTACGTCGTGCCCGGTGAGGTCGCGCCGTCGAGGTCGCCGAGGATCACGGTCGCGGTGAGGCCGGGGGCCTTGACCGTGGGCAGGGTGGCGTGGTGCTCGAAGTGCGGGTCGGTGTGCCGGTGGGCGTCGGGCAGGGCGACCCAGAGCTGGGCTCCGTGCAGATAGCGCGCGTGGGACTTCGGGCTCTCCTCGGAGTGGCTGATCGCGCGGCCCGAGGTCATGAGGCCCAGTTCGCGCGGCCGGATGGTCTGGAGGCTTCCGGTGGAGTCGCGGTGCAGCACCTCCCCCTCGTGCAGCCAGCTGACCGTCTGGAGCCCGATGTGCGGATGGGGCGGAACCTGCATTCCGGGTTCGTCGGCGATGTCGTCCGGTCCGTAGTGGTCGACGAAAGCCCAGGCGCCGATCATGCGGCGGCCGAGGTTCGGCAGCAGCCGGCGCACCTCGGTCGACTCCCCGAGCCGGACGTGCCGGGGGCTCAGCAGTTCACGCACGGGCTCGGCGACGACGAATCCGCGTCCGCCGCACACGCTGGGCACGGGCGAGCGGTCAAGGTTGCTCATGGGCGACAACCTAACGCGTCATCGGCCGGTCAGCGTGGCGGCGAGTTCCCGGCTGGCCCGGACGATGTCGTGGTCCGGTTCGTCGAGCAGGTGGCGCAGGACGCCGCGCTGGGCGTGGACGGCGTGGCGCGCGTCGCGTTCCCATTCCACGTACTTCTCGCGGCGGCGCAGCAGCTTGGGATACACGGCGGCGGTGGTCTCCCACTGCCGGGCGTCGGCGATGCTCTTCAGCAGCTGGAGTATCTCGACACGGCAGGTGACCTGCGGGAGCCGGACGAGTTCCCAGAGGAAGGGCACCGTGGCCGCCGTCGCCTGGCCCACCACGAAGCCGTACTGGCAGATGCGCTGGCGCAGTTGGCCGAGCGCGGGCCCGGCGGTGTCGGCGTCGCCGCGGGCGACGGTGGTCAGCAGGACCGGGATGGCCTCGGCGGACCCGGTCGAGTCGGCCATCTCGGGCCACGGCACATGGCCGAGGTCCTCGAGCGGCGTGGATCTCCTGATGGCAGTCATGTCAGGTGGGGGTACGGGTCGGGAGCATGGCCCAGACGGTCTTGCCCGCGGGGGGGCGAAGGGTCCAGCCCCAGTGCTCCGAGAGGGCGTCGACGATGTGCAGTCCCCGGCCGTGCTCCAGCAGCGAATCTCCGGCGCGGGGGTAGACGGGCAGCTCGCCGCTCGGGTCGGTGACGGCGCACACCAGGTGGGAACGGCGCAGCGCGAGCCTGAGCCGTACGTCCCCGCCCTCCTCGGGCGGGTCCGGCAGGCCGTGCAGGACGGCGTTGGCGGCGAGTTCGGTGACGACGGTCAGCGCGTCGTCGGCGCAGTGCTCCAGGGACCAGCCGTCCAGGGTGCGGTGGGTGAAGTCCCGCGCCTCGGCGAATCCCTCCCGACTGCCCGAGAGGTGCAGCACGGCCGTTCGGGGCGAGTCGCGGACGGACTCGTGACTCCGGAACCGGGCAGGTGATGACACGGCATCTCCCTGAGGCGACGTCAGTACAGGGCGGGGGAAGTGCGGTTGACGACACGGCTATTATCCACGCTGACGAAGTCCTCGTGCAATTTCACGGGAAATTGCGCGTTCGAGCGAGGAGGGTTGCAGTGTCGTCAGTGCCGAACGGAGTCCGGGCCAGCGCGCTGGGCGCCCGCTGGATCAAGAGCAGTCACAGCAGCGCCGAGGGCAACTGTGTCGAGGTGGCCGTCCTGGAGGGGGGAGGGGTCGCGATGCGCAACTCCCGTGATCCCGAAGGGCCGGCGCTGGTCTACACGCCGGCTGAGGTGGCGGCGTTCGTGGCCGGCGCGAAGGGCGGGGAGTTCGACCACCTGCTGTGACGGCATGCGCTCGCCCGAGCCGGACCTGGAGCGGCGCGAGCGGAGTCAATTCCCGTACGACGTGCGGTCGGTGGCCTTCGGGTGCGACAATGGGCTTTGTCGTCTGCCGGTCAACGCACGCCAGAACGGGGAGTCAGGATGTCTGCCGAGTCGCCTCGCGTCTCCCGCCTCGAACCGTATCTGAACCGGGCCGAGCCCGCCCCGACCTTGCTGAAAATGCTCGTCGGCGTACAGCTGGCGGGTATCCGCGACAACGCCGGGCTGTCCCAGGACCAGGCCGCGCGTGCGGTCGGGTTCAGCCCCGCGAAGCTGTCGCGGATCGAGGCGGGCAAGGGGCGCCGTCCTCCGACGGAAGGTGACGTCCGCGCGCTTCTGAACCTCTACGGGACCGACGCGTACGAGGCCTCCGTCCTGCTCCAGTTGCTGCGGCGGGCGGGTGAGCCGGGCTGGTGGCAGCGTTACGACAAGCGGCTGATGCCCGAGTGGTTCGACCGCCTGGTGGGACTCCAGGAGGCGGCCACCACGATCCGTACCTTCGAGATCCAGTACGTTCCGGGACTGTTGCAGACCCCGGCGTACACCCGGGCCGTCGTCGAGCGGGGCCTGCCGACGGCGCCCGTTCGCGAGGTCGAGCGGCGGGTGGAACTGCGCACGCGGCGCACCCGGCTCCTGGAGCGGCAGGACGCCCCGCAACTGTGGGCCGTCGTCGACGAGTCGGTGCTGCTGCGCGTGCTCGGCGGCCCCGAGGTGATGCGGGAGCAGCTCGACCACCTGGTGAAGATGGCCGAGCTGCCCCATGTGACCGTTCAGGTGGTGCCGTTGGACGTCACCCACGCCTGCGAGCCGTCGATCCCCGTGACCTATCTGCGGTTCGGCGGCTCCGACCTGCCCGATGTCGTCTACCTCGAGCAGATCAGAAGCGCCACCTTCCTGGAGGAGCAGGACGAGACGGAGGAGTACCGGGTCACGCTGGACCGGCTGGCCGACGAGGCGCTCAGCCCCCGTGACTCCCTGGTGCTCCTGCGTGAGACGGCGGAGACCCGCTACCGCGCTCCCTGAACGGTGCCTGTCCGGGAGCGCGCGCAGGCGGCCGGTCAGGGCAACCGGGCCACACCGCCGAACTCGATCCATTCCTGCGTGAGCTGTCGGGGCGCCACCTCCGTGTCGGGCCGCCAGGTGGAGACCTCCACCAGGCCGGGGTCGAGGATCTCAAGTCCCTCGAACAGCGCGGCCATGTCCTTCTCCTGGCGCACCCGGCCCCAGTGGCCCTGCGTGGCCTGGTCCATGAAGTCCGTGACGAACGCGCGGAGCTCCGGGTCCTCGCTGACCAGTTGGCACATCAGCAGGAAGCTGCCCGGCGCGAGGCGTTCGATCACGCGGCGTACCACCGCCGGCGGGCCGTCGGTCTCGCTGTCCGGGATGCAGTGGAAGACCGAGTTGAACAGCACGGCCACCGGCTGCGAGAAGTCGATCAGGCGCTCGGTGTCGGGGTGGGTGAAGATCGCCTCGGTCTCGCGCATGTCGGCGTGTATGACCGCGGTGCGCTCGTCCTGCTCCAGCAGGGCCCGGCCGTGGACGAGGACCATCGGGTCGTTGTCGACGTAGACGACGTGCGCGCTCGGGTCGATGCTCTGGGCGACCTGGTGCACGTTGTTCTGCGTGGGCAGGCCTGACCCGTGGTCGAGGTACTGCCGGATTCCGTACTCCTGCGTCAGGGTCCGTACGACCCGCTGGAGGAAGCGCCGGTTGTTCAGGGCGAGGGCGCGCGTGCTGGGGACGACCTTGTCGAGTTCCTCGCACGCCGCGCGGTCCGCCGCGTAGTTGTCCTTGCCGCCCAGATAGTGGTCGTACATGCGCGCGGCTGTCGGCACCGTGGCATCGATCGACGTGGACAGCTGCTTGCCTGACTGCATCTCTTTTCCCCCAGTCCGGGCCCACGCCGAGGGCTGGCGCGGTCGGCAACCCATCCTAGGGAAGCGGCAATTGGCGATGCCACCCCTTGATCCGTGCTTCCCGCGAAAGGGACGGGCGTGCTCGTTTTCTGGACGTGTAGTCCAATACTTGGATCCATGGTCTAATGGGGAGGCGTGCGCACAGGACGTACGGCACACGGAGGAGGGGAGCGGCATGGCCGTCGGGGAACTCCCGGACGAGAGGCCCCGCGAGGCCGAGCGGGACGCGATCCTGCGCGCCCTCGTGCCCGTCGTGGACGGCGTCGCGGCGACCATCGGGCCGGTGTGCGAGGTGGTGCTGCACGACTACCGGCGTCCCGAGAACTCCGTGGTCGCCGTCGCCGGGGAGGTCACGGGGCGGACCGTCGGCGCGGCGATGAGCGAGATCGGCATGCGCGTGCTCGCCCGCGGCGACGACGCCGACGACGAACTGAACTACGTCACCCGTACCGGCACCGGCCGGACGGTGAAGTCCTCGACGATGGTGTTGCGCGACTCCGCCGGCACGGTGTTCGGCGCCCTGTGCGTCAATGTGGACGTCACGGAGGTAGGCCGCGCGCAGCGCCTGCTCGCCGCACTGGCCGGGGGTGCCGGTCAGCCCGCGGACCCACCCGTGACCACCTTCGGCGACGACATCGACTCCGTCGTCGACGCCCTCCTCGACACCCATCTGCCGCGCGACCGGACCTGGGCCGGTCTGGAGCGGCCCCGGCGCCTCGCCCTCTTCCGCGCCCTCGACGAACGCGGCGTGTTCGCCGTACGCCGGGCGATCGAGCAGGTCGCCGCCCGCCTCGGCATCTCCCGTGCCTCCGCCTACAGCTACCTGTCCCAGGCCCGCACGGCCGCAGCGCCCGGCCCGCACCCCACCTCCGAGGGAGCCCACCCGTGACGACCACCCGCCCGCCGATCACCCTGGACGACGTCCGCGACGCGGCCGCCCGGCTCAAGGGCGTCGCCCACCGCACCCCCGTCCTGCGCTCCCGCACCCTCGACGCGCTCGTCGGCTCGGAAGTCCTCCTGAAATGCGAGAACTTCCAGCGGGTCGGCGCCTTCAAGTTCCGCGGCGCCTACCACGCGGCCTCCCGGCTGACCCCCGCGCAGCTCGCGCGCGGCATCGCCGCCTACTCCTCCGGCAATCACGCCCAGGCCGTCGCCCTCGCCGCCCGGGAACTCGGCACCACCGCGGTGATCGTCATGCCCGACGACGCCCCAGGCTCCAAGAGGGCGGCGACCGAGGCGTACGGCGCGGAGGTCGTGACCTACGACCGCTACGGCGGCGACCGGGTGGCCATCGCCGAGGCCCTGGCCGCCGAACGGGGCCTGACCGTCATTCCGCCCTACGAACACCCGCACGTCATGGCCGGACAGGGCACCGCGGCCCTCGAACTCCTGGAAGAGGTCGGAGAACTGGGGGCTCTGCTGGCGCCGGTCGGCGGCGGCGGACTGATCGCGGGCAGCGCCACGGTGACCAAGGGGCTGTACGCGGGGACCCGGATCGTCGGCGTCGAGCCGGAAGCCGGGGACGACACGAGGCGGTCGTTGGAGGCGGGTCGGCGTGTGGAGATCCCGGTGCCGCACACCATCGCCGACGGCCAGGCCCTGCACACGCCCGGCGAACTCACCTTCTCCGTGAACCGGCGGCTCGTCGACGAGATCGCGCTGGTCTCCGACGACGAGATCCGCGCGGCCATGCTGTTCGCCTTCGAACGCCTGAAGATCGTGATCGAGCCGAGCGGTGCCACCCCCCTGGCGGCCCTGCTCTCCGGCCGGACGGGGCCACTGCCGCGTCGGGTCGGTGTGATCGTCTCCGGCGGCAACATCGACGCCGAACGCTTCACGCGGCTCTGCGCCGGCGGCGCCTGAGGGGTGCCCTGTGGCACCCGAGGAACGCCGGTACACCCGAATGGCGGCCTCCGGGTCGCGGGCGGAGGATGAACGTGTGGGGGCCGGCCCCCACCGGTGACCCCCGGTGCCGCCGGGGAGACCGGCCCCGGCCGCGCTCGAACGCGGCCGGAAGGAGGAGCGTCATGATGGAAGTGAAGACGCTCGACAAGCCGGACGAGCGACGCGATTTCCCGCGGGGGCACCTCGAGGCCGTCCACATGACGGGGCTGGACTTCGCCGTGGCGACCTTCGAACCCGGCTGGCGTTGGTCCGAGTCGGTGGCGCCGATCGCGGGAACCACGAGCTGCCAGGTCCACCACAACGGCTACATGGTGCGGGGCCGCATGCGCATCCGCATGGACGACGGAGCCGAGAGCGAGGTGGGCCCCGGTGACGTGTTCGTCTGCTCGCCCGGCCACGACGCCTGGGTGGTCGGCGACGAGCAGGCCGTGGTGTACGACTTCGCCGGACAGATGGCCCAGGAGTACGCGAAGGCCGACTGAGCCTAGCCGACCGGACGGAGGGGACGGCTGACCGACGCGCCGAGCCGGCGGACGGTGCGGCACTCGCGCCTCCCTACCGGCTGGGCGCGTTCCGGGGCGGCCGACTCTCCCGTGGCCACCGATCCGGATCCAGCCGGAGCCCCCGGCGCCGGCTGGCGCCGTGATCCGACGGCGGCGGCAGGGCGGGAGGGAGTCGCTCATGTGCGGACGTCACCGGGCACGAAGACCGTCCTGCGGGGGTCGGCCGTCCGGCGTGTGCCCGCGAACTGGGTCGGGCTGAAGCCGAGTCGTGGCTCCGCGCCGCCCCGCCGTCCGTCCGCCGCTGCCCCGCCGGGCCACGCCACGGCCGGCGGGGCGGGGTACCGGCCGTTGTGGGTGTCTCCCCGGAGAGCCGCTTCCCGCCCCCGGCGCGGCTTGCGCGCCGCCGGCCCCGCCCGGTCGTGTGACCGGTCCGGCCCGGTCGTGTGACCGGCCCCGTCGCGGGCACTCGGGACGCATGGAACAGCAGGCGGACATCCACGGGTCGTACTGGCTGCGGACCGCGCCACCCGGTGAGCCGGCACCCCCTCCGACGGGGCCGCTCACCGTCGATGTGGCCGTCGTCGGCGCGGGCATCGCGGGGCTCAGCACCGCCTTGGAACTGGCCAGGCGGGGCCGTTCGGTCGCCGTCCTGGAGGCGCACCGGATCGCGGCCGGCGTCACCGGCCACACCACGGCCAAACTGAGCGCCCAGCACACCCTCGTCTACGACCGTCTGCGGCGCACGCGCGGCCCCGAAGGCGCCCGGCTGTACGCCCGTTCCCAGACGGACGCCATCCGGTACGCGGCGGCGATCGCCGCCGAGCTGGGCATCGACTGCGAATGGGAGGACACCGCCGCCTACACCTACGCGGAGGACCCCGCCCGCACGGACCAGCTGAAGGCCGAGGCGGAGGCCGCGCGGGAAGCGGGGCTGGCCGCCGAGTACGTCACCGACACCGAGCTGCCGTTTCCCGTCGCCGGCGCCGTCCGGGTCGCCGACCAGGCCCAGTTCCACCCCCGCAAGTACCTCTTGGCCGTCGCCGACGCCATCCGGCGGCTCGGCGGCACCATCCACGAGCACACTCGCGTCACCGACCTCCACGAGGGCGACCCCTGCGAACTGACCGTGGAGAGCCCGGCGTCCACCACGAAGGTGACGGCCCGCACCGTCGTCGTCGCCACCCACTACCCCGTCTTCGACCGCGCGCTCCTCTTCACCCGGCTCTCCCCGCGCCGCGAACTGGTGCTGGCGGCGCCGATCGACGCCGACCGCGCGCCGCACGGCATGTACATCACCCCCGAACGCAACACGCGCTCCGTGCGCACCGCGCCCCTGCCCGACGGCCGACGCCTCCTCGTCATGACCGGCGAGCACTTCACCCCCGGTGCGGGCGGAGACGTCGAGGAGAGGTTCGGCAGGCTCGCCGAGTGGGCCACCGAGCACTTCGGCGACCTCACCTTCACACACCGCTGGGCCACCCAGGACAACGACTCCACCGACTCGGTCCCCCTGGTCGGCCCCCTCCACCCCGGCAGCAGGAACGTGTACGTGGCCACCGGCTTCGGCGGCTGGGGCATGACCGGCGGCATCATGGCGGGCCGGCTGCTCAGCGACCGGATCACCGGACACGACTGCCCCTGGACCGACCTGTACGACCCGCGGCGGATCGCCTCCGTCGTCCGCGAGGGCGCGACCTTCCTCAAGCACCAGGCCGACGTCGCCCGCCATTTCGTGGGGGACCGGCTGCCGACGGGGACCGGCTCGGCGGTGGACGAGATCGCCCCCGGAGACGGCGCGGTCGTCCGCGTCTCGGGGGAGCGCTGCGCCGTCCACCGCGACGAGGACGGACAACTGCACGCCGTCTCCGCGCGCTGCACCCACCTGGGCTGCCTGGTGGCGTTCAACCGCGCGGAGCGGGCCTGGGAGTGCCCGTGCCACGGCTCCCGCTTCGACGTGCAGGGCAAGGTCATCCAGGGCCCGGCCCAGGAACCCCTGGAGCGCCGCGAGTTGTAAGGGCGCTCAGCCCACGAGGATCACCTCCAGGGTGCGCGGGCCGTGCACGCCCTCCACCCGGTCCAGTTCGATGTCGCTGGTCGCGGAGGGGCCGGAGATCCACGTCAACGGGCGGGCCGGGTCGAGCCGTTCGAGGGCCTGGGGGACGGAGGACACCACCTGGTCCGGGACGCGCACGACGCAGATGTGGTGGTCGGGGACGAGAGTGATGCGGCGGCGTCCCTGGTCGGGGGAGCCGTCCAGGACCAGGGTGCCGGTCTCGGCCACCGCCACCGTGCACGCCGTGATCACGCTGTCGGCCCGGTCGAGTTCGTAGGGCGTGTCCCCGGCGGTGTCCGGGAGCCGCTCGGCGTCGGTGGCCGCCAGCCAGCCGGCGTCCAGTCCCGGCGGGGCGAGCACCGTCCTCGCGCCCCTCGCCGCCAGCATCCCCGCGATCGTCGCCGGCAGGTCCGGCGCGGCGCAGCGGTGCACGACCGCCCGGTAGTCGGCGAGGTTCTCGGCCAGCAGTTCCACCGTCTCCTCGACGCTCCGGTCGCCGTGCTCGCGCAGATAGCCGCGGCCGACGGCCTCCTCGTACGGTGGCTCGTCCCGCGGCACGTCCGCCAGCGCGCGCCGCACCCGTCCCAGGATCCGTTCCCTGCTGCTCACTCGGCACCGTCCTTTCCGCCCTGTGTGCGCTGCCACCAGTCGCGGAAGGACTCCGCGGGTACGGCCGGGAGATCCCGCGTGTCGCTCCAGGCCTTGCCGGGGCCGGGCAGCGAGCGCGGATGCAGCCGGCGCGTGCGGGAGGCGAGCCGCTGCCCGGCGCGCAGGGCGCCGGGACGGCTGAACGCCCAGCGCGCCGCCCGCATCGCCGCCCGCTCGGCGGCGTGCCCCTTGGCCGGCTTCAGGACCGCCTTGTCGCCCTCCCGCGTCACCGGCCCGCCCTGGACGACCCGTTCCCGCAGATGCACCAGCACCTCGGGGATGTCGATGGCGACCGGGCACACCTCGTAGCAGGCGCCGCACAGCGAGGAGGCGTACGGCAGGGAGGCGTCGATCTCGCTCTGGGTGCCCCGGAGCTGAGGGCTGAGGATCGCGCCGATGGGCCCCGGGTAGACCGAGCCGTAGGCGTGCCCGCCGGCCCGCTCGTAGACGGGGCAGACATTGAGACAGGCCGAGCAGCGGATGCAGCGCAGGGCCTGGCGGCCGACCTCGTCGGCGAGGGTGTCGGTGCGGCCGTTGTCCAGCAGGACCAGATGGAAGGTCCGCGGCCCGTCCCCGTCCGTCGTGCCGGTCCACGTCGAGGTGTAGGGGTTCATGCGCTCCGCGGTGGAGGAGCGGGGGAGGGTCTGGAGGAAGACCTCCAGGTCGCGCCAGGACGGCACGATCTTCTCGATGCCGACGACCGAGATCAGCGTCTCGGGGAGGGTGAGGCACATCCGTCCGTTGCCCTCGGACTCGACGACCACGAGGGTGCCGGTCTCGGCGACCATGAAGTTGGCACCGGAGATGCCGACCTTCGCGCGCAGGAACTTCTCGCGCAGGTGCAGACGGGCCGCCTCGGCGAGTTCGGCCGGGGTGTCCGACAGCCCCTCGGGCGCCGGACGCCCCCACTCGCCCATCTCGCGGGCGAAGATGTCCCGGATCTCCCCGCGGTTGCGGTGGATGGCGGGGACGAGGATGTGTGAGGGCCGGTCCTTGCCCAACTGCACGATCAGCTCGGCGAGATCGGTCTCGTAGGCGCGGATGCCGGCGGCCTCCAGGGCCTCGTTGAGCCCGATCTCCTGCGTGGCCATGGACTTGACCTTCACCACCTCCGACTCGCCGGTCTCCTTGACCAGCCGGGTGACGATCCGGTTGGCCTCGTCGGCGTCGGCCGCCCAGTGGACGATGCCGCCCGCCGCCGTGAGCGACTTCTCCAACTGCTCCAGGTACCGGTCGAGATGACGCAGCGTGTGGTCCTTGATCCGCTTGCCCGCCTCCCGCAACTGGGCCCAGTCGGAGACCTCGGCGACCGCCTTCGCGCGCTTGCCGCGGATGGTGTGGGTGGCGTGCCGCAGATTCCCGCGCAGCGTCGCGTTGCCGACCGCCTCGTGGGCGGCCTCCGGAAACGCCGGCATCCCGACGAACGTCCCGCTCATACGGCCGGTTCCTCCTCCGTGCTCGCCAGGATCTCCGCGATGTGCACCGGCCGCAGGCCCGACCGGAGCCGGGTCATGGTGCCGCCGATGTGCATCAGACACGAGTTGTCGGCCGCGCACAGCACCTCGGCGCCCGTCGACTCGGCGTTGCGCACCTTGTCCGCGCCCATCGCGGCGGAGACGTCGGCGTTCTTCAGCGCGAAGGTGCCGCCGAAGCCGCAGCACTCCTCGGCGCCGGGCAGTTCGACCAATTCCAGCCCCTTCACGGCCCCCAGCAGCCGCCGGGGCCGCTCCGCGAGACCGAGACCTCGCAGCCCGTGACAGGTCGGGTGGTAGGTCACCGTGTGCGGGTAGTACGCCCCGACGTCCGTCACGCCGAGCACGTCGACCAGGAACTCCGTCAGCTCGTACGTCTTCGGCACCACCGGCGCCAGGGTCGCGGCGAGGGTGTCGCCGCGGCCCTCGGCCCGCGCCCGCTCACCCATCCGCGGATACAGCTCGCGCACCATCGCCCCGCAGGACCCCGACGGCGTCACGATCGCCTCGTACTCCCCGAAGACATCGGAGAAATGGCGGGCCAGAGGCTCGGTCTCGTGCCGGTAACCAGTGTTGTAGTGGGCCTGCCCGCAGCAGGTCTGAGCCATCGGGAAGTCGACCTCGACACCCAGTCTGGTCAGCAGTTTCACCACAGCGCGGCCGGTGTCCGGGTACAGCGTGTCGTTGACACAGGTCAGGAACAGTGCGACACGCATCGCGGCTCCTCGTGGGTTGGTCATCGGATGAGTGCAGGGTAGTCCGGCGGCCGCACCGGTAACAGGCCCCGGCTCACCCTGTGGCGATCCTGGCCTGTGCGTCCCGCCAGCGCCCGGTCCCGCCCCGCGGTTCGTAGCGCGTCAGGGGCTGGGTCCTGGCGAGCAGCCCGCGCAGGGCGTGCAGGTCGCCGACCAGCCCGTGCGCCCTGGCCTGGACGAGGACGTTGCCGAGCGCGGCGGCCTCCGTCGGGCCGGCCACCACCGGCAGCCCGCACGCGTCGGAGGTGAGCTGGCACAGCAGCGCGTTGCGAGTGCCGCCGCCGACGATGTGCACGACGTCGACGGGGTGGCCGGCCAGCCGCTGGGCGTCCTCGACCGCCCGCCGGTGGGCGAGCGCGAGGGAGTCCAGGATGCAGCGGGTGACCTCGGCCGGTGTCCGCGGCACCGGCTGCCCGGAGGCACGGCACGCTTCGGCGATCCGCTCCGGCATCCGGCCCGGTGCCAGGAAGGCGGCGTCTCCCGCGTCGACCACCGACCGCAGCGCCGGCACCCCGGCGGCGTCGCGCAGCAGCCCGCCGAGATCCGGATCGCCCCAGGACCGTACGCACTCCTGGAGCAGCCACAGCCCCATGATGTTGCGGAGGTAGCGGACCGTGCCGTCCAGCCCCAGCTCGTTGGTGAAGTTGGCGGCGCGGCTGTCCTCGGTGAGCACGGGCCCGCCCAGTTCCAGGCCGGCCAGGGACCAGGTGCCGGTGCAGATGTAGGCGAAGCGCTCGCCCGTCGCCGGTACGGCGGCCACCGCGGACGCCGTGTCGTGCGACCCGACGGCCGTCACCGGCACGGGACCGGCCAGCCCGGTCTCCTCCAGCACCTCCGCCCGCAGCACCCCCGCCGCGTCCCCGGGCCGCCGCAGCGGCGCGAACAGGCCGAGGTCGATGTCCAGCCGCGCGGCCAGGTCGTACGACCAGTCGCGGGTGCGGGGGTCGATGAGCTGGGTGGTGGAGGCGTTGGTCAGCTCGGTGCCCTGCTCACCGGTCAGCCAGTACGACAGCAGATCAGGGACGAGCAACAACCGCTTCGCATGGACCAGTTGACGGCTCCCGCGGGCTGCTGTGAGCTGGTAGAGGGTGTTGAACGGGGCGTACTGCAACCCCGTCGCCGCGTACAGCTCGGCGGGCGGGACGCGCCCCCACACCTCCTCCGCGACGCCCTCCGTGCGGGCGTCGCGGTAGTGCACCGGGTTGCCGAGCAGGGCCCCGTCGGCGTCGAGCAGGCCGTAGTCCACGGCCCAGCTGTCGATGCCGACGGAGTCGACCTGGCCGGCCGCCCGCAACCCCTCCAGCACCCCGGCGTACAGCCCCAGCACGTCCCAGCGCAGCCCTTCCGGCACGCGCACCGGCCGGTTGGGGAACCGGTGCGCCTCGGCCAGCCCCAGCGAGTCCCGGCCGACGCGGCCGACCATCACCCGCCCGCTGGAGGCGCCGAGGTCGACCGCGGCGTACGACTTCACGGCCGTCACCGGAGGAAGGCGGCCGCCACACCCGCGTCGACCGGGATGTGCAGACCGGTGGTGTGGGTGAGTTCGCCGCCGGTGAGGGCGAACACCGCGTTCGCCACGTGCTCGGGCAGGACCTCCCGCTTGAGGATGGTCCGCTGCGCGTAGAACTCGCCCAGCTTCTCCTCCTCCACCCCGTACACGGCCGCGCGCTCGGCGCCCCAGCCGCCCGCGAAGATGCCCGAGCCGCGCACCACGCCGTCGGGGTTGATCCCGTTGACGCGAATGCCGTGCTCGCCCAGCTCGGCGGCCAGCAGCCGTACCTGGTGGGCCTGGTCGGCCTTGGTGGCGGAGTAGGCGATGTTGTTCGGACCGGCGAAGACGGCGTTCTTCGACGCGATGTAGACGATGTCGCCGCCGAGTTCCTGCGCGATCATCACGCGGGCCGCCTCGCGCGAGACGAGGAAGGAACCGCGGGCCATGATGTCGTGCTGGAGGTCCCAGTCCTTCGCGGAGGTCTCCAGCAGCGGCCTGGAGATGGAGATGCCCGCGTTGTTGACCACCAGGTCGACCCCGCCGAAGGCCAGCGCCGCGGCCCGGAAGGCCTCGGCGATCTGCTCCTCGCAGGTCACGTCGACGGTCACCGCGACGGCCTTGTCCGGTCCGCCCAGCTCCTCGGCGACGGCGGCCGCCTTGTCCCCGTCGAGATCGGCGACGACGACACAGGCCCCCTCGGCGACCAGCCGGTGCGCGATCGCCTTGCCGATCCCGCTGCCCGCGCCCGTCACCAGCGCCACCCGCGTGGCCAGCGCCTTCGGTATCGGCATCCGCAGGAGCTTGGCCTCCTCCAGCGCCCAGTACTCGATGCGGAACTTCTCCGACTCCTCGATCGGCGCGTACGTCGACACCGACTCGGCGCCGCGCATCACGTTGATCGCGTTGACGTAGAACTCTCCGGCCACCCGCGCGGTCTGCTTGTCCTTGCCGAAGGAGAACATGCCCACCCCGGGCACGAGCACGATCGCCGGGTCGGCGCCGCGCATCGCGGGGGAGTCGGGCCCGGCGTGCCGCCGGTAGTAGGCGGCGTACTCCTCACGGTAGGCGGCGTGCAGCTCCTTCAGCCTCGCCACCGCCTCCGCCACCGTGGCGGTGGCCGGCAGGTCCAGGACGAGGGGCCGCACCTTGGTCCGCAGGAAGTGGTCCGGGCAGGAGGTGCCGAGCGCGGCGAGACGCTGATGCTCGGCGGCGGCCAGGAAGTCCAGGACGACGTCGGAGTCGTCGAAGTGCCCGACCTGCGGCCGGTCCCGCGAGGCGATCGCCCGCACGTACGGCGCGAGCGCGGCGGCCCGCTCCCGGCGCTCGTCCTCGGGCAGCGCCCCGTAGCCCTCGACGACCGGTCCGAACGGGTCTGCCTCCCCCCGCTCCGCCAGGAACGCCTCCGCGGTACGGATGATGTGCAGCGAGTTGCGCTCGCACTCCTCGGCCGTGTCCCCCCAGGCGGTGATCCCGTGTCCGCCGAGGACGCACCCGACGGCCTGCGGGTTGGTGGCCTTCACCGCGGCGATGTCCAGCCCCAGCTGGAAACCGGGCCGTCGCCACGGCACCCACACCACGCGGTCCCCGAAGCACTCGGCGGTCAGCTTCTCCCCGTCGGCGGCGCAGGCCAGCGCGATGCCCGAGTCGGGGTGCAGGTGATCGACGTGGGCGGCGTCCACGAGGCCGTGCATGGCGGTGTCGATGGACGGCGCCGCCCCGCCCTTGCCGTGCAGGCAGTAGTCGAACGCGGCGACCATCTCGTCCTCGCGCTCGACGCCCGGATAGACGTCGACGAGTCCCCGCAGCCGGTCCAGCCGCAACACGGCCAGCCCCGCCTCGGTGAGGGTCCCGAGGTCTCCACCGGACCCCTTCAC
The DNA here is from genome assembly GCF_055577115.1 of Streptomyces sp. NPDC033216. NCBI lineage: Bacteria > Bacillati > Actinomycetota > Actinomycetes > Kitasatosporales > Streptomycetaceae > Streptomyces > Streptomyces sp. NPDC033216. Next base: position 326,118 of record NZ_JBVIQK010000003.1, read on the forward strand.
CCACATCAGCTCGACCTCCCCACCGGTGGCGGGGTCGGTGCCGGTGCCCTTGGCGGAGGTGTTCCCGCCGGCGTAGTTGGTGTTCCGCGGATCAGCGCCCAGCCGGTGCGACCGGGCGAGGAGAGCGGCGGCTTCGGGGTGGGTGGTCATGAACCTTCAGTCCTTACTTGCAGAGGGCGAGAGCACTACTTCGGGGCGCGGGCAACTGCGCGACCGGCCACGACGGGCCCGCAGTCCGGGACGGACAGGTGAAGGCGGACGCTCACGCCCCCCAGCCGGCCTGCTGCCCGCCGACCCGTTCGGCGACGATCTTCTCGGCCCAGCCGGACGCCCGGTACGCGGCGATCGGGTCCGGGGCGAGCCCCATCTCCTCCCGCACCTCACGCAGCAGCGGACGCACGTCCGTGTCGTAGGCGTCCATCAGCACGGCGTTGGCCTCCAGCACGTCCCCGGACGCCTGCGCGGCACTGAGCGCCGGCCGATCCACCAGCAGCGCCTTCGCCGTGGCCTCCTGCACGTTCATCACGGACCGGATGATCGCCGGGATCTTCGCCTCGATGTTGTGGCACTGGTCGAGCATGAACGCCACGTCGGAGCCGAGCCCTCCGCCCCGGACGACCTCGTACATGATCCGGAACAGCTGGAACGGGTCGGCGGAGCCCACCATCAGGTCGTCGTCGGCGTAGAACCGCGAGTTGAAGTCGAATCCGCCGAGCTTGCCCTCGCGCAGCAGCGTGGCCACGATGAACTCGATGTTGGTGCCCGGCGCGTGGTGCCCGGTGTCGACGACGACCTGCGCCTTCGGTCCGAGCTTGAGGCAGTGGGCGTAGGCGGTGCCCCAGTCCGGCACGTCGGTCGTGTAGAAGGCCGGCTCGAACAGCTTGTACTCCAACAGCATCCGCTGCCCGTCCCCGAGCCGCTCGTAGACCTCGGCGAGGCCCTCGGCCAGCCGGTCCTGCCGCGCCCGGATGTCGTCCTGGCCGGGATAGTTCGTGCCGTCGGCGAACCACAGCTTGAGATCGGTGGAGCCGGTCGCGTCCATGATGTCGACGCACTCGAGGAGGTGGTCGACGGCCTTGCGGCGGACCGAGGCCTGCGGGTGACAGATGCTGCCCAGCTTGTAGGCGTCGTCCTGGAAGGTGTTGGAGTTGATCGTCCCCAGCCTGACCCCCCGGTCCTCGGCGTGTTTCGCAAGTGCGGAGTAGTCCTCCACCTCGTCCCAGGGGATGTGCAGGGCCACGGTCGGGGCGACGCCGGTGCACTCGTGCACCTTCGCGGCGTCGTCGAGCTTCTCCCGCGGGTCGCGCGGCACGCCCTCCTGGGCGAACACCTTGAAGCGGGTCCCCGAGTTCCCGTACGCCCACGACGGCGTCTCTACGGCCTGGGTCTTCAGCGCGGCCTTCACCGCGGCGAGGTCGGTCACTTGGGGCTCCTGTGGCATCGGTTTCGGGAAGACAACCTGAGCGGCTTCCGGAAAGGCTTCCGGGTGAAACGATTCAGAACGGGAAGCTATGAGCCTGCCGGGAGCGTGTCAACCCCTCTGTCCGGGAGCGTTCTCCGTGACCGGTGTGTGACCGTCGACTATCGAAAACTTTTCGAGACGAACCCATTGACGTGCCCTGTCCGTCGTGCCTAACGTCCGGGCCATCCAGTTGAAACCTTTCACGACGTCGTGGCGCCCTTCGGGGACTGTCGGCGTACGTCGTCGAGGAGCCATCCATGACCCACCCGTCCGACACGGGACGAGCCCCGGTGCTGGCGCTCAGGGACGTCTCCAAGTCCTTCGGCGCCGTACGCGCTCTGCGGGGCGTCTCCCTGGAGCTGTTCCCCGGCGAGGTGCACGCCCTCGCCGGCGAGAACGGCGCGGGCAAGTCGACCCTCATCAAGACCCTCGCCGGAGTGCACCGACCGGACGCCGGTCAGGTGCTGCTCGACGGCGAGCCCGTCGTCTTCCACGGCCCCGGCGACGCCCGCGACGCCGGAATCGCCGTCATCTACCAGGAGCCCACGCTCTTTCCCGACCTTTCGATCGCCGAGAACATCTTCATGGGACGCCGGCCCCGGCGGGCCCTCGGCCGCATCGACCACAAGGCCGCCCGCGAGGCCACCACCGCCCTGATGCGGCGCCTGGGCGTCGACCTGGACCCGGACCGCCCCGCGCGCGGTCTGTCGATCGCGGACCAGCAGATCGTGGAGATCGCCAAGGCGCTCTCCTTCGACGCCCGCGTCCTGATCATGGACGAGCCGACCGCCGCTCTCACCGGCAGCGAGGTCGCGCGCCTCTTCGGGGTCGTACGCACCCTGCGCGACCAGGGCGCCGCCGTGCTGTTCATCTCGCACCGGCTGGAGGAGATCTTCGAGATCTGCCGACGGGTGACGACCCTGCGTGACGGCGCCCGGATCGCCGGCGAACCCCTCGACGGCATGACCGAGGACGACCTGGTGCGCCGGATGGTCGGCCGCGACCTCGACGAGCTGTACCCGAAGAAGCACGTCGAGGCGGGCGAGGTCGCCCTCAGCGTGCGCCGGCTGACGCGCGAGGGCGTCTTCACCGACGTCTCCTTCGAGGTCCGGCGCGGCGAGATCGTCGGCCTCGCCGGCCTGGTCGGCGCCGGCCGCACCGAGGTCGCCCGCGCGGTGTTCGGCATCGACCGCTGGGACGCCGGCGAGGTGGAGGTGGACGGCCGCAGCCTCACCAACGGCGCCCCGTCCACCGCCATGGCCGCGGGCCTCGCCCTGGTCCCCGAGGACCGGCGCGCCCAGGGCCTGGTGATGGACATGTCCATCGAGCGCAACATCGGCCTGACCGGACTCGGTACGACGGTGAGAGCGGGCCTGATGGACCGCGGCGCCGAACGCAGCCGCTCCCTCGACTGGGCGCTCCGGCTCCAGGTGAAGTACGCCCGGATCGCCGACACCGTCAACACGCTCTCCGGCGGCAACCAGCAGAAGGTCGTCCTCGCCAAGTGGCTGGCCACCGGGCCCAAGGTGCTCATCGTCGACGAGCCCACCCGCGGCATCGACGTCGGCACCAAGGCCGAGGTGCATCGGCTGCTGTCCGAGCTGGCCGCCGACGGGGTCGCCGTCCTGATGATCTCCTCCGACCTGCCCGAGGTCCTCGGCATGGCCGACCGCGTGCTGGTGATGCACGAGGGCCGGCTCACCGCCGAGATCCCCCGCTCCGACGCCACCGAGGAGACCGTGATGGCCGCAGCCACGGGGAGGGCGGCCGCATGACGGTGACCGCTCCCGAAGCCCCCGCCGCCGAGGTGGCCAGGTCCAGCGGCACCCGCCTGGTGGACCGCGTCTTCAAGATACGGGAACTGGCCATCCTCCTCGTCCTGCTGGTGATGATCGCCATCGCCCAGGCCGGCAACAGTGAGTTCCTGTCACCACAGGGCATCAAGGATCTGCTGCTCAACGCGACGATCCTGGTCCTGGTCGCCACCGGCCAGTCCCTGGTCGTCATCACCCGCAACGTCGACCTCTCCGTCGGCTCCACTCTCGGCATCAGCGCCTTCGCCGCCGGCGTCCACCTCCAGGACGGCGGCAACCCGGTCGTGGCGGTCGTCCTGGCGGTCCTGCTCGGCATCGGCTTCGGCCTGCTGAACGGCCTCCTGGTCAGCCTCGGCCAGGTGCCGGCCCTGGTCGTCACCCTCGGCACGCTGTACGTCGTCCGCGGCGTCGACTCCATCTGGGTCGGCTCCCGACAGATCACCGCGGCCGATCTCCCGGAGGGGTTCGTGGACTTCGGCTCCGGCGGCCTCTCCGCCGTGCCCTATCTCGCGATGATCGCCCTGGTCGTCCTCATGGCCACCGCCTACTTCCTCAAGCACTTCGGCAGCGGCCGCGAGCTGTACGCGCTCGGCTCCAACCCGGAGGCCGCCCGCCTCGCCGGCATCCCCGTCCGCAAGCGGATCCTCGTCGCCTACACCTTCTGCGGCGCCCTCGCCGGCCTCGCCGGAGCCCTGTACCTGGCCAGGTTCGGCAACGTCGACTCCGGCACCGGCACCGGCTACGAACTCACCGTCGTCAGCGCCGTCGTCGTCGGCGGTGTGGTCTTCACCGGCGGTTCCGGCAGCGTCTACGGCGCCGCCCTCGGCGCCCTGCTGCTGACCTCCGTCAACAGCGTGCTGCCCGCCCTCGGCGTCAGCTCCGTCTGGGTGCTCGCCATCAACGGCATCCTGCTCCTCCTCGCCATCGCCGTCGACCGCGTGGTCGCGCTGCGGGTGGCGTCGGCACTGAAGAAGAGGAACGCCCGCCATGCCTGAGTCGCTGGCCCGCGCCATCCGGTGGGACACGGTCGTCGGCGCCCTTCTGATCGTCCTGCTCCTGCTGTCCTTCTCCTTCGTGGACGGCTTCGGCAACGCCCTCAACCTGTCCTTCCTGATCGGCAACACGCTCCCCATCGCGCTGATCGCCCTGCCGATGACCCTCCTGGTCGTCTCCGGCGAGATCGACCTGTCCGTCGCCTCCACGGCCGGCCTGTCCGGCGCGGTGATGGGCGCCCTGTGGAACCAGGGCATGACCATCGAGGCGATCATCCCGGTCTGCCTGCTGCTCGGCGTGGTGTGCGGCCTGATCAACGGCCTGCTGGTCACCCGCCTCGGGCTGCCCTCCCTCGCCGTCACCATCGGCACCATGGCCGCCTACCGGGGCATCGCGCAGATCGTGCTCGGCTCCGACGCGGTCACCGACTTCCCCACCCGGTACCTGGACTTCGCGGCCGGACGCCTCGGGGACACCTTCGTCCCGCAGGCCTTCCCGCCCTTCGTGGTGCTCCTCGCGATCGCCGTGGTCGCCCTGCACGCCACCCCGTTCGGCCGCTCGTTGTTCGCGATCGGCGCCGGCGAGGAGGCCGCCCGCTTCGCCGGCATCCGCGTCAAGCGCCAGAAGCTGATCCTGTTCACGCTGACCGGCCTGATGGCCTCACTCACCGGCGTCTTCTGGGCCCTGCACTACGCCAGCGCCCGCTACGACAACGCCACCGGCCTCGAACTCTCCGTCGTCGCCGCGGTGCTGCTCGGCGGCATCGACTTCGACGGCGGCAAGGGCACCCTCGGCGGAGCCGTCGCCGGTGTCTTCCTGCTCGGCGCCCTACAGAACGTGATGAGCCTCCAGGACGTCTCCGCCCAGTCGCAGATCGTCGTCACCGGCGTCCTGCTCGTCCTCTCCGTGCTCGGCCCCCGGGTCGCCCGCCAGATCGCCGTCGCGCGGGCCGCCCGCCGGGCCGCGTCGGCGCCGCCACCGGCCGGGACGCCGGCCCCGACGTCATGACCTCTCAGACGCTCCCCGCTTCCCCTCGTACTCACAAAGGACCCTTCGTCATGCGCAAGTCATCCCTTCGCCGTACGGGCGCGGCTCTCGCCGCCGTCACCTCCCTCGCGCTCGCCGCCACCGCCTGCGGCGGCACCACCAAGGAGGACGTGAAGAACGAGAGCACCGGCGCCGCGGCCTCCGGGGGCAAGGCCGACCCGAACGCGGCCACCAGGAAGGGCCTCACCGTCGGCTTCCTGCCCAAGCAGGTCAACAACCCCTACTTCACCAGCGCCGACAAGGGCGGCGAGGCGGCCCTGAAAGAGCTGGGCTCCGGCTACAAGGAGGTCGGCCCCTCCAGCGCCACCGACACCTCGGGCCAGGTGTCGTACGTCAACACCCTCACCCAGCAGCAGGTCGACGCGATGGCCGTGTCGGCGCAGGACCCGGGCGCCCTGTGCACCGCGCTCAAGCAGGCCATGAGCAACAAGATCAAGGTCGTCACCTACGACTCCGACACCAACCCGGAGTGCCGCAACGCCTTCGTCTCCCAGGCGTCCGCCGAGGACCTCGGCCGCACAGAGGTGCAGCTGCTCGCCGAACAGATCGGCTACAAGGGTGAGATCGCGGTCCTGTCCGCCGCGCAGACCGCGACGAACCAGAACATCTGGATCGACTTCATGAAGGAGGAGCTGAAGGACCCCAAGTACAAGGACATCAAGCTCGTCAAGGTCGCCTACGGCAACGACGACGCCCAGCAGTCCTTCCAGCAGACCCAGGGCCTGCTCCAGGAGTACCCGAACCTGAAGGGGATCATCTCCCCGACCACCGTCGGCATCAAGGCCGCCGCCCAGTACCTGTCGGGCTCCAAGTACAAGGGCAAGGTCAAGCTGACCGGCCTCGGCACCCCCAACGACATGCGCAAGTACGTCAAGAACGGCACCGTCGACGCCTTCGAGCTGTGGGACCCGGCCAAGCTCGGCGCACTCGCCGCGCAGACGGCCGTGGCGCTGGTCTCCGGTCAGATCACCGGCGCCGAGGGCGAGACCTTCAAGGCCGGCGGCACCAGCTACACCATCGGCAAGGACGGCGTGATCAGCCTGGGCAAGCCGACCGTCTTCGACGCCGGGAACATCGACCAGTTCAACTTCTGAGAAGGCGGCGGTACTTCATGCAGCGCGTCTGTTTCCTGCTCAAGGTCCGTCAGGACCGGCTCACCGAGTACCGCGAACGTCACGCCGCCGTGTGGCCGGAGATGCTCGAAGCCCTGGCGGCCACCGGCTGGCACAACTACTCGCTCTTCCTCAGGGACGACGGGCTGCTCGTCGGCTACTTGGAGACGGAGGACTTCGAGGCCGCCCTCGCCGGCATGGAAGCCACCGAGGTCAACGCCCGTTGGCAGGCTGAGATGTCCCCCTTCTTCGAATCCCTCGACGGGTCCCGCCCCGACGAGGCGATGAAGCCCCTCAGTGAGGTGTTCCACCTCGCCTGACAGCCCTCGCTCGCCTCCCTTCCGCTCTCGCACGACAACGGAGTCCTCCGAGATGAGACGACGTACCCTGCTGTCCGGCGCCCTCTTCGGCGCGGCCGCGTCCCCGGTCCTCGCCGTCGGCACCGCACGCGCCGCCGACCCCGGCCCCTCGGTCACCAGGACGGGCACCACCCGACTCGACGACCGGGCCTTGTTCTTCGTGTCCTACGACGGCCTCGTCAACAACAACGCGTTCCAGAAGAACGGCCTGCTGACCTACAAGGGCCACCAGTACGCCGCCTGGTACACCTCCACCCGCAACGCCGTCGTCGCCCGCCGCGCCCTCGGCGGGACCAGCTGGTCCACCGTCACCCTCTCCCACCAGCTCAAGAGCGACGACTCCCACAACGTCGTCTCCATGGGCGTCTCCAGGTCCGACGGCCGCCTGCACCTCAACATGGACTCGCACAGCGACGGCTTCTCCTACGTGAAGTCCGTCGCCGGGCTCCTCGACAACCCGGCGACCACCTCCTGGACGTCGTCGGTCTTCGGCGCCGTCCAGTCCACTCTCGACGGTCTCCCGCTCACCACCCGGTTCACCTACCCGCAGTTCGTCTCGACCCCCGAGGGCAAGCTCCAGCTGAGCTACCGGGTCGGCATCTCCGGCAACGGCCGCAACGCGCTCGCCGAGTACGACGGTTCGACGTGGACCGACCTCGGCGAGTGGTCCAGCTCCACCGGCACCTACACCAGCGAGCACGGCTCCTCGACCGCGCGCAACATGTACCTTCACGGCATCGACTACGACGTCAACGGCCGCCTGCACGCGTTCTTCACCTGGCGTGAGCAGAACAGCGCCGTCATGTGCTCCAGCGGCGGCATCACGAACCACGACACCGGCTACGTGTACTCCACCGACCGCGGCCGGACCTGGCGCAACGACGCGGGCACCGTCGTCGGCACCACGGGCGGCTCGGACAAGGTCGCCGTCACGGACCGCGGACTCGTCGTGGACGCCCTCGATCCTGACCACTCCCTGATGAACCAGGAGAGCCAGTTCACCGACTCCACCGGTCTCCCGCACGCGATCATCAGCTACGTCCCCGGCCGCTTCGGCCAGTGCACCACCGACTACGTCAGCGACCGCACCGCCGACGGCCGGGCCTTCCACCTCCGCAAGAGATCCTCCGGGACCTGGCAGAAGACGGAGATCCCCGTCGTCCTCGGCTCCAGCCAGCGCACCAAGCTGGTCCTGGACAAGTACGACAACGCCTACGCGATCTTCCCCTTCGGCCGGATCGCCGGCGCCTCGAAGGCCTCCGGCCACACGGACTGGACGCTGCTCTTCGACGGCAGCGGCCTCAACGCCTTCGGCGAGGTCGTGATCGACGAATCCCGCGTCAGGGCGGACCACGTGCTGTCGTTCATGTACCAGGAGAAGTCGAGCGGGACGACCCCCTCGGCGCTCCGCGTCGTCGATTTCCGGCTGCCCGCCTGACCGGTCCGGTACGCGGCGGGAGGGCGGTAATGTGAAGGCCCCCGCCGCCCCCTCGTCCCTGTCTCTCTGGAGGTCCCTGCCTCATGGCCCAGTCGGTGGGAATCAAGGACGTCGCCCGCGTCGCCGGAGTCTCGGTCGGCACGGTGTCCAACGTCATCAACCGCCCGGACACCGTGGCCACGGAGACCCGCGCGCGTGTGCTGTCCGCGATCGACCGGCTCGGCTACGTCCGCAGTGAGTCCGCCCGCCAACTGCGGGCGGGCCGCAGCCGGATCATGGGGCTGCTCGTCCTCGACATGGGCAACCCCTTCTTCGTGGACGTCGCCCGCGGCGCCGAACGGGCCGCCCGGCGGGCGGGGCTCGGCGTGATGGTCTGCAACAGCGCCGAGAGCGCCGGTGAGGAGGCCGAGTACCTGTCTCTCTTCGCCGAACAGCGGGTGCGGGGCGTGCTGCTCACCCCGGCCGACGCCACCGGCCGCAACATCGCCGCGTTCCGTCGGCACGGCATCCCGTTCGTGCTGGTCGACCGGGTCTCCGAGGGCACCACCGAGTGCTCGGTCTCCGTCGACGACGTGGCCGGCGGCGCCCTCGCCGTTCGCCATCTCGTCGACGCCGGACACCGCTCCGTCGCCTACGTCAGCGGCCCGCCCGGACTCACCCAGATCCGCGACCGCCGCACCGGCGCCCTGAGCGCCCTCGCCGAGGCCGGCCTCGGCCCCGACTGCCTGCGCGAACTGCCCACCGAGCGGCTCGACGTGGCCGCCGGCCGGGACGCGGGCGCCCGGCTCCTCGGCCTGGCCGACCGTCCCACCGCCGTCTTCTGCGCCAACGACCTGCTCGCCCTCGGCGTCCTCCAGGCCATGTACGCGGCAGGCGTCAACGTCCCCGACGACCTCGCGATCGTCGGTTACGACGACATCGAGTTCGCCGCCGCCGCGGCCGTCCCCCTGACGTCCGTCCGCCAGCCGGCCGTCACCATGGGCGCCCTGGCCGCCGACATGCTCCTGGAGGAGACCGAGGAGGGATCCGACGGCGGGGCGCGCGGGCACGAGCACCGCCGGGTCGTGCTCCAGCCGGAACTGGTCGTGCGCCGGTCCAGCCTGCCATCGCGCTGACCGGCCGTTCAGCAGCGGTGATCCCCGGGGCGGTCGGCGGCTTGACCCGCCGTTCAGTAGCCGTTCATGATCCCCCGGGCTCCGCCGGCACCCGGACATGTGCTGAACTGGGACGCGGCCCGCACACCGATCGTCACGGGAGCCTCAGTTGTCCGTCAGCTACCGCCAGCCCGGCGTCGTCCTCACCGACCACCGCTTCACCGTGCCCCTCGACCACGCCGATCCGGCAGGGGAGACGATCGAGCTGTACGCCCGCGAGGTCGTCGCCGGGGACAAGGCGCGAGGGGACCTGCCCTGGCTGCTCTACCTCCAGGGCGGACCCGGCTTCGGCGCCCAGCGGTCCGTCGGCCGGCAGGCCTGGCTCGACCGCGCCCTGAAGGAGTACCGCGTGCTCCTCCTCGACCAGCGCGGCACCGGCCGTTCCACCCCAGCCAACCGCCAGACGCTCCCGCTGCGCGGCGGCCCGGCCGAACAGGCCGCGTACCTGGCCCGCTTCCGCGCCGACTCCATCGTCCGTGACTGCGAGCTGGTGCGCCGCGAGGTCACCGGCGGTGCCCCCTGGACCGTCCTCGGCCAGAGCTTCGGCGGCTTCTGCACGGTCACCTATCTCTCCCTCGCCCCCGAAGGGCTCGCCGCGGCCGTGATCACCGGCGGCCTGCCCTCACTGGACGCCCACGCCGACGACGTCTACCGCGCCGCGTACCCCCGCATGGAACGCAAGGTCGCCGCGCACTACGCCCGCTACCCGCAGGACGTCGAGCGCGCCCGGCGGATCGCCGAGCACCTGCTCCAGCACGAGGTGACCCTTCCCGGCGGCTACCGCCTGGGCGTCGAGGCCTTCCAGACCCTCGGCATCCTCCTCGGCGGCAGCGAGGGCAGCCACCGGCTGCACTTCCTCCTCGAGGACCCCTTCGTGCCCACCCTGCGGGGACCCGCCCTGTCCGACGCGTTCCAGGAGGAGATCCAGGGCCTCCTGTCGTACGCCTCGCACCCCCTCTACGCCCTCGTCCACGAGTCGATCTACGGTCAGGACGACCGGCCCACGGCCTGGTCGGCCGAGCGGGTGCGCGCCGAGTTCCCGCAGTTCGACGCGGCCAAGACCCTCGCGGGCGACGGACCGCTGCTGCTGACCGGCGAGACCGTCCACCCCTGGATGTTCGAGCGCGACCCCGCGCTGCGCCCGCTGCGCGAGACCGCCGACCTCCTCGCCGCCCGTACCGACTGGACGCCCCTGTACGACCCGGCCCGCCTCGCCGCCAACGAGGTCCCGGTCGCGGCGGCGATCTACCACGACGACCTGTACGTCGACACCGCGCACTCCCTGCGGACCGCCCGCGCCATCCGCGGTCTGCGCACCTGGGTCACCGACGAGTTCGAACACGACGGCGTCCGCGCGGGCGGCCCCCGCGTCCTGGACCGGCTGCTGGCGCTGACCCGCGACGAGGCCTGACCCGCCGCGGGAAGCCGGGTGTGCCGGGCGGTGGGCTCCGGCTAGGGTGCGGACCATGATCGAGCCGACACCACCTCAGCTCACACCCATGCCCGAGGACTGGCGGCGCGCGCTGGCCGTCGTCGCGCACCCGGACGACCTGGAGTACGGCTGCTCGGCCGCGATCGCCGCCTGGACGGACGCGGGCCGCGAGATCGCCTACGTGCTGGCGACCCGCGGCGAGGCCGGCATCGACACGATCGCGCCCGCCGAGTGCGCGCCGCTGCGGGAACGCGAGCAGCGGGCGAGCGCCGCCGTCGTCGGTGTCGCCACGGTGGAGTTCCTCGACCACCGGGACGGGGTGATCGAGTACGGCCCCGCCCTGCGCCGGGACATCGCCGCCGCCGTCCGCCGACACCGCCCCGAGCTGGTGATCACCCTGAACCACCGCGACACCTGGGGCGGGGTTGCCTGGAACACCCCCGACCACGTCGCCGTCGGCCGGGCCGTCCTCGACGCGGCCGGGGACGCGGGCAACCGCTGGATCTTCCCGGAACTGGCCGAGCGGGGCCTCCGGCCCTGGAACGGCGTCCGCTGGGTCGCCGTCGCCGGGTCCGCGAACCCCACGCACGCCGTGGACGCGACGCCGGGACTGGAGCGGGCCGTCGCCTCGCTGCTCTGCCACCGGACGTACATCGAGGCGTTGACCGACGAGCGCCCCGAGACCTACGTACGGAATCTCCTGACGGAGGTGGCGCGGGCCGCGGGGGAACGCTTCGGCGGCACACCGGCGGTGGCCTTCGAACTGTTCGGCCGACAGGGCCCGACAGGGCCGGCGGGGGAGAGGGAACAGGGGGAGGCCTGAACGCCGAAGAGGCCCTGTCGGCCCGTCGCGCGGAGCGCCGGGCCCGTCCGGGTGCCGCGGGTCCGCCTCCCACGACCCGCTCGTCCTGATCCACGGTGAGGCCGGCATCCTCGAGGCCCCCCGACGGTGTCCTGCGGGCGGTCCTGGGCGTCACGGTCGCCGGCGGCAGGAACGTCACCCTGTACGGGGACAGAGCGCAGGTCAGTAGGGTGGACCAGATGCGAGACCAGACGGTGGACCGGAAAGACCTGAGCGGCGACTGCGGCAACTGCTTCGGGCTGTGCTGCGTGGCCCTGCCCTTCGCCCGCTCCGCGGACTTCGCCATCGACAAGGACGCCGGGAAACCCTGTCCCAACCTGGGCGAGGACCACCGCTGCGGCATCCACGCCCGGCTGCGGCAGCAGGGCTTCAACGGCTGCACGGTCTACGACTGCTTCGGCGCCGGCCAGAAGGTCTCGCAGATCACCTTCGCCGGCCAGGGCTGGCGTACGGCTTCCCGCGACCACGCGCGCCGCATGGTCGAGGTCTTCCCGGTCGTCCGGCACCTCCACGAACTGCTCTGGTACCTCACCGAGGCCCTCGCCCTGGCCGCGGCCCGCCCGCTCCACCCCGAACTGCGCCGCGCCCTGGAGCGCACGGAGGAACTGACGCGGGGCACCCCCGAGGAACTCGCCGCGCTGGACGTGTCCGCGCACCGCGGGGAGGTCAACGCCCTGCTGCTGCGGAGCAGTGAACTGGCCCGCGCGGGTGTGCCCGGCCGCAGGAAGCAACACCGGGGAGCCGACCTGATGGGCGCCCGTCTCAAGGGGGCCGACCTGCGCGGGGCGAACCTGCGCGGCGCCCTGCTCGTCGCCGCCGACCTGACCGGCGCCGACCTGCGCGGTGCCGACCTCATCGGCGCCGACCTGCGCGACGCCGACCTCACGGACGCCGACCTGACCGGCGCGATCTTCCTGACCCAGCCGCAGCTCACCGCGGCCCGGGGGAGTGCCGGGACCAGGCTGCCGGCGTCAGTCGGCCGGCCCGCGCACTGGACAGCGGGGCGCTGAGGCGGGTTCCCCCGCGTCCGGTGCTCCGGCGGTGGCTGCCACCGGGGTGCGCCGCTCCAGTCGCAGCCGCAGCCCTTCCGGCATCAGGGTGAGCCGTTCCGTCACCCGCAGCCGGTAGCCGGGGTCGGGCACCAACTCGTAGCGGCGCAGCAGCAGGCCGAGCACCAGCGTGGCCTCGTGCAGCGCGAACTGCCGCCCGATGCAGGCCCGCGCCCCGGTGCCGAACGGCTTGAAGGTGTGCGGGGCGCGCGCCCGTACCGCGCCCGCCTCGAAGCGGTCCGGGTCGAACTCCTCGGCGTCGGGGCCCCACACCTCGGGGTCGCGGTGCAGCATCGCCGTCAGTACCAGCGCCCACGCGCCGCGCCGCATCGGATGCTCGCCGGCCAGCACCGTGTCCTCGCGGGCCTCCCGGGCGAACGCGGGCGCCGTCGGCCACAGCCGGAGCGACTCGTCGAGGACCCGGCGCACGTAGCGCAGCTTGGCCACCTGGTCGTACCCCGGCACCGGGGCGTCGCCCCACACCCGGTCCACCTCGGCGCGGGCGCGGGCGGCGGCCCGCGGGTGCCGGGAGAGGTAGTGCAGGGCGAAGGAGAGCGCACCCGAGGTGGTCTCGTGGCCGGCGACCAGGAAGGTGATGACCTGGCGCCGTACGTTCTGCGCCGACAGCCGCTCCCCGGTCTCGGGGTGGGCCGTCTCCAGCATCCGGTCGAGGAGGTCGCCGTCGCCGCCGGGGCCCGTCCGGCGCGTCCGCACCAGCCCGTCGACCGTGCGGTCGAGGTAGGCGATGTCGGCCTCGTTGCGGCGGCCGGCCCGCCACAGCAGCCGGGGTGACGGCACGGTGTTGAGCCGCTGCGCGTAGCTCAGGGTGCCCACCATGGCCGTCACGAAGGGGTGCGGACGGGGCCGCTCGAAGGAGCCGAAATCGTGTCCGAAGCCGGTGCGCGCGATCGTCTCCAGCGTCAGCTTCGTCATGTCGCCGGGCACGTCCACAGCGACCCCGGAGGCCGCCGCGCGGTCCCAGTGACCGGTCAGCCGGTCCGCCACGTCCAGCATCATCGGGTGGTAGGCCGCCATGGCCTCCCGGCTGAACCCGGGCGCCAGCACGTCGTGCGCCAGCTGCCAGTTGGGCTCGTGGTTGTACGCCGTGAACAGGGCGTCCCCGACCACCGGCCGCAGGTTGGCGACCCCGAGCCCCACGTGCTTGGCGAACCGCGTCTCGTCCGCCATGTCGGCCGCGAGCCGCGCACCCCAGACGAAGACGAACTCCCGGCCGAAGGCGCGCCGCCGGAAGATCGGACCGAGCCGGCGGCCGTACGTCAGGGAGTCCTGCACCGGCGTCCGCCGGCTCGCTCCCAGCACGTCCCCGACGAGTGGCAGCCGGTACGGCGGACGCGGGATGCGCCGCAGCTCGGGCCACCCCAGTTCGGCACCGCGGAACCCCTTGGGGAGCGCGGCCCCGGCCTCCGTGCCCGCTCGCGACCCGGCCCGCGGGCCCGGCTCCGCCCCGGCCTTCGACTCCGCCATGACGCGATCTCCCTTGATCCAGCGGCAGGTTGGGCTTGTTGTACGTGGGTTCAATAACGCGCCCAGTCTCGTCCCGCCGCTGAACCGGCGTCAAGTACAGTGCCCGCATGGCCGCCCACCAGGGGGAGCGCACACGGCGCCGCCTCAGCACCCAGGAGCGCCGCGACCAGCTTCTGTCGGTGGGCGCGCGCCTGTTCTCGGAGAGCCCGTACGACGAGGTGTGGATCGAGCAGGTCGCCGAGATCGCCGGCGTCTCGCGAGGGTTGCTCTACCACTACTTCCCGACCAAACGGGACTTCTTCGCGGCGGTCGTCGAGCGGGAGAGCGAGCGGATGCTGCGCATGACGGCGGCGGTCCCCGGCGTCCCCGTCCGCGAGCAACTCGCCACCGGCCTGGACGCCTACCTGGAGTACGTTCGCGCCCACGCGCACGGCTATCGCGCCTTCCACCGGGCGGACGCGGCCGGTGACCGGGCCGTGCGCCGCGTCTACCAGCGGGCGCTGGCGGCCCAGGAGCGGCAGATCCTCGCCGCCCTCGCCGCCGACCCCGAGTTCGGCCCGCTGTTCGGGGGGCGCGCCGACGTGCGCCTCGCCGTGCGCGGCTGGCTGGCGTTCACCACGGCGGTGTGCCTGGAGTGGCTGCGCGGGGCCGAGGACACGCTGTCGCGGGAGCAGGTCCGGGAGTTGTGCGCACGGGCGCTGCTCGGCGTCATCGCCCGATGAGGGGTGCCGCACGGGGTTCACGGTCCTGGTTGGCGCACGCCCCGATCTCCGATAACTTAGGCAAGGCTAACCTAAGGAGGTCTGGGATGTCCGGGATGGGTGACAGCGACGGCTGGACGGCCGTGCCCGGCGCGGCGGAACGGGCCCGGTCCGTGCTCGCCGCGTCGTGGTCGTGCGCGGTGACCGCGGACGGCGGCCGCGAGGAGTTCGTCGGCGCGCACACCGTCGGCGACGACGGGCGGGTGTTCCTGCACGTGCCGGAGGACAGCGCGCTGCTGACGGCCGCGATCTGCGCGCCGCGCGGTGAGCCGTCCGCCGTACTGGAGTTCGCCGACGTCGCGCCCGTCCCGGTGCGGGGCCGCATCCGCGCCCGGCTCTGGCTGGCCGGCTGGTTCGTCCCCGAGGACGGCCACCTCGCCTTCCACGCCACCCGCGTCGTGCTGAAGGACCCCGCCGGGGCGGTCGTCGTCGCCCTCGACGAGTTCGCCGCCGCCGACCCCGATCCGCTGGCCCTGGCCGAGGCGCACCTGCTCACCCACCTCGCCGACGCACACCCCGATGCCGTGGAACGGCTCACCCGGCTCGTCCGCGCGGACAGCCTGCACGGCGCCGTCCGGGTCACACCGCTCGCCGTCGACCGGCACGGACTGACGCTGCGCATCGAGCGCGCCCGCGCCCACGGCGACGTACGGCTGCCCTTCCACGCGCCGGCCGACGACGTCGGGCAGCTCACCGAGCGCATGCACGTCCTGCTCCACCAGGCCGCCGCCGCGTCCTGCCCCCGCGCCCTACAACGGCAGCGCACAGACCGCGACGGGTGACCCGAACGGCTCGCCCGCGCGCCGCAGTGCGCCGTCGCGGCCGTCCACCCGGAACACGCCGACCGTGCCGGAGCGCTGGTTCGCGGCGAACAGCAGTCCGCCGTCGGGGGAGAGGGCGAGCTGCCGGGGGAACTCCCCGCCGGACGGCACCGTGCCGAGCAGGCGCAGCCGCGCCCCGTCCGCCTCGACGGCGTAGCGCGCGATCGTGTCGTCGCCCCGGTTGGCCAGGAAGGCGTACGCGCCGTCCGGTGTGACGGCGAACTGCGCCGGGTGGTTGGGGTCCGCCTTCGCACCCGTGGACTGCGCTCCGCCGATCGTCAGGCGGCCGGAGGGCGGGTCGTAGGCGCAGACCGAGACCGTGTCGTCGACCTCGTCGGCCAGGTACGCGTACCGGCCGCCGGGGTGGAAGGTGAGATGGCGCGGACCGGCGCCCGGCCGGGTGCGGGCCCGCGCGACCTCGGTCAGCGTGCCCGCCCGCTGGTCCAGGCGGTAGGAGTGGACGGTGTCGGTGCCGAGGTCCACGGCGAGCACGTGGCCGCCGTCCGGTGCCGTGACGATCTGGTGCGCGTGCGGGTCCTCCTGCCCCGGTCCGGGCGCCGGACGGCCGTGGGTGACCAGGTCGGTGCGCTCGCCGAGCGCCCCCGAGGCGTCGATGGGATGCACCGCGACCGTGCCCGAGCCGTAGTCGGCGCTCAGCAGCCAGCGCCCGCCCGGATGCACCGACAGATGACAGGTGTGGGCCCCACCCGTCGCCCGGCTGCCCAGTACCCGACGGTCCGCCGTGCGTACGGCGGTCACGGCCCCGCGCTCCCGCTCCTGGACGGCGTACAGCGTCCGGCCGTCCGGGTGCACGGCGAGATACGACGGGTCCGGGACGCCGGTGATCGTGCCGGAGCGGGTGATCCGGCCCGACACGGGGTCGTACGCGGCGACGCCGATGCCCTTGCCGCCGCCCTCGACGGAGGTGTAGGTGCCGAGGTAGAGCGGCCGGGGGCCGGACGGCGTCCGCGGGGGCCGGGAGGAGGCGGCGGTCGGGGAGGGGGCGGACGGCTGGTCCGGGGCGCTCGCCGTGCCGTCGTGCGGCGCCGCGGGGGTCCGTGACGCGCCGTCCCCGCAGCCGGCCAGGGCCGAGGCGGCGGCGGCCGCGCCGAGCGCCCCGACGAAGCGACGCCTGCCCCAGCCTCCGTGTGCCGTTCCCGTCCCGCTGCCCATGCGCCGCACCTCGAGTCGTCGTCCGCCACCCTTGTGGAAGCCACCCTGACCCGCGCCACCCGCCGAACGCAAAGCCGAACGCAGCGTCGGCCCGCAGTTGTCCCGCCCACCGGTGCGTTCCGCACGCCGGCTTTCCCGGCGCGTCGTCGAGCGGCTGCACCTGATGCGCTTCGGAGCCTGGCCGGGGGGCCGGGCCTGCGGAGGGCCGGGGTCATCGTCCCCCTCGTCGTCCCCGTGCGTCGCCCACGCCCCGTCGCCGTCCACGGGCCCGGCACGGGACCGGCTCGGCGCGGCCCGTGCCGGGCGGTGTCGTCACGCAGAACGGCGCGTGTCGGTGCGCCTCCTGCGCCGCAGCCGGTCCGGAACCCGCAGCCGCCGGTGGATGCGCTCGCGCAGCCGGGACAGCCACGGCAGTCGCCGGTCCTGCTCCCGCGTGGCGCGGTCCAGCTCCTCCAGGAGGCGGCGCGAGCGGTGCTCGGTGTCGAGTTCGTCGAGCATGCGGTTGACCTCGGTCAGCACCGCGCCGTGCAGCTGCCACTGCCGGGCGTCGTGCTGGAGCTGCTCCAGCAGCAGCTGGGCGAGCTTGTCGCGGGTGACCGCGGCCTGCCGCAGCTGCGAGGTGAGGCGCTCCTCGGCGGACTCCGCGTTCTCGCTGACGTGGGTGGTGACCAGTACCGCGAAGCTGACCACCGCGTCGGCGATCTCCGACAGCAGCCGTTCCAGGGTGGCGCTGGTCTCCGCGGGGAACAACGCCGCCGGCTCGCGCTCCTTCGTCAGGTCGGTGAGGGTGCGCGCGAGGACCCTCAGGACGACCGTGCAGATCTCCAGGGTGTCCAGGCCGGTGCGGAGCACCACCCGGTGCAGCACGCCCTCGCGCACACGGGGATTGAGCCGCAGGCTGTCCTCCGCCTGCCGCAGCGCCGCGTCCACCTCGACGATGTCGTGGTCGAGGCGGCGTGCCTCGTGCAGGCGGGCGGCGGCCTGTTCGGAGGGAGTGCGGCCGGCGGCTTCCTCGCCGATCCGCAGCATCAGCTGCCGTACCCGCCGGGCCAGGCCCTCGATGGACTCGCCGGCCTCCTCCACCCACACCGGGGGCGGAAGCAGCAGGTTGATGCCGAGGCCGACGACGGCCCCGATCAGGGTCTCCAGCACACGCGCCCAGGCGGTGTTCCCGACCGTGGTCACGCCCAGCACCAGCATGGCGCTGATCGCCACCTCGGGCACGTACTCGTCGACCCGTACCAGATGGCCGACGGCCAGCGCGGCCACGATCAGCAGCCCGAGACTCCACCAGGTCAGCCCCACCAACAGGCTGAACGCGATGGCGACGAGTACGCCCGCCACCACCGCGTTGACGCGCCGCACACCGTTGGTGAGCGTCGCGTACAGGGTGACCTGGACGACGAGCAGCGCGGTCAGCGGTGCCGTGAGCGGGGCTGCCTCCGGACTCAGGTGCAGCGCGATGACATAGGCGATCGTCGCGGCTGCGGAGGACCGCAGGGCCTGGACGACCGCGGGTTCCCGACGGCGCCGCACGAACCGCACGAACGGCGCGGCACGTTCACGTACATCTTGCATTCCTTGGCCAGTTCCCGCTCCTCACCTGCCTCGAACGTCTCTTCCGTCACCCACTTCGAAAGGGGGCGCGAACGGAGGCGTCAGCCTGACGGGGGGCGGCCCGCGGAGTCAGTCCGACAGCTTGTCGAGAAAGGCGGCCAGGTTGCCCGTCGTCCGCGCGATCTGCTCCTCCAGGGTGAGGCTCTCCTCGAACCGGCCCCCGGACTCGGGGACCTTCTTTCCGCGTACATAGAGCGAACAGGCCAGGTCCGTGCACATGTACAGGCCCACCGAGTTGCCCTCACGCCCCGCCGCGCCGGCCTTGCGCGCGGTCATCAGAGAGACTCCGCCGCCGGGATGGGTGGTCAGGCACAGCGAGCACATGCTGCGGTGCAGGAACCCACGCCGCGAGGCGGGGAACCGCAGGGTCACACCCACCGGGCGCCCGCCCCGCTCGGTCACCAGGTAGCTGCGGTCGGGGGCGCCTGGATCCCGCCAACCCAGGAAGTCCAGATCGCCCCAGGGTCGCGAGTCGAGATCGCGCGGCACCGCCAGGCGCCTGGCCTCCCCCTTGGAGCAGTTGACGAAGGAGTTGCGGATGTCGTGCTCGGTGAGTGTCCTCATCGAAAAGGTCTCCTGAATCGCGGGCCCCCGACGGCCGGCGGACCGGACCGCCGCTTCCTTGGGGCTCTAGGTTTTAACCTAAGCGTAAAGAGACACGGGTAAAGGGGGCCAGTGATTTTCCGTCAGGTCGTGCCACGGCGGGCGCGAGGGGCGGCCGGGCGCCGGACCGCGGCCCGCCCGGCGGGTGGGACCGGCCGCACGCGCCGACCCCGCGCGCGACCTCCGACACATCCCGACCGGCCCGGCACGGGGATCCCCACCTGCGGTCCCTGGCGTGCGACGGGGCCCGCCGACCCGCGGTTCGTCACCGGCACCGTCCACGCCGGCTCACCCCCACACCCCGGCGGCTACCCCAGTCGGGAGAGGCGCATCTCCAGGGCGAGTACGACGACGCCGAGCCGCGGGAGCGACCGGAGTACGGCGCGCCGGATTCTCCGCCCCAGGCGTGGGGCGGGGTGGCGCACGCCGGACCGGTTCGAGGGAGGGGGCGGAGGGGTCGAGGAGGTGTGCCGCCCCTCTGCCCGCGGTACCGGCGGCCGCCTCCCTCCGTGCCGGCGCGCCCACCAGCGGGTGCCACCGCTACGCGGCGCTCACCCGAGCACCGGATGCGCCGCCTGCCAGGCCAGTCTGCGGTGCCCGTCCTCGCCGACATGGACGAGGAACTCGTCGAGGGCCAGGAACTCCTCCCAGGCCGGGCGTCCGCCCGCGCGGGACAGGCCGGCCACCACCAGGTCCTCCAGGTCGGCCACCCGCTTGTTCTTCCAGGCCTTGTCGGCCAGGCTCACCAGGAGGTCCTCGACGGCGGTCTCCGTGCTCCAGTGGGCGTGTCCGGCGGCGAAGCGTGCCAGCTCGGGGGGAACGCCGTGGGTCAGCAGGAGGTCCCGGCCGGCTTCCTCGTGCCGCGAGCCGGGGCCGGAGAGTTCGGCGGGGTGCAGGGTTTTGCCCACGTCATGGGTGGCGGCGCCGAACAGCACCGCGTCGGCGTCCACCGCCAGCTCCGGCCGGTACGCGCCGAGCCAGTCGACGAGTTGCGCGGCGACATCGTGCACGGCCCGCAGATGTGCCACCAGCCGAGGCGGCGCGCCCACGTCCCGCAGCAGTTCGGCCACCGCCGCGGGCAGCGGCCGTAGCGGCGGGTCGTGCGTCTCGTCCAGCGCCGTCGACAGCGCGCTCGGGCGGCCGGTGGTCATCGGGCCAGGGTAGTCGGTACGGTCTACGCACCCGAGGGGATGCGGCCGGCTCGCGGTGCACAGGGCGGGGGAAGGGGGGCGCACAGGCATGGAGTCACGGGAACGGGCGCCGCACGGCCCGGCGGGGCGGGACGCCTCGGCCCGCCTGCGCCTGGCCCGCCGCCACGCCCGCCGCTGCCTGATCGTGGTCACCGAGAGCCTGCCGCGGGCGGTCGCCGAAGGCCGGGCCGAAGCGGTCCAGAAGTCGGTCGCCACCGAGCGGCTCGCGGCCCCCGAGGGGATCGAGAAGGCCCGCGTCTCTTAGCTCACATCGTGAACTAAGGGTTGTACGAATGTCGCGCGGACCCCACCCGCACAGGTATGTTGCAGGTCGGGCAGGGTTCGAAGGGGGCCGACATGGCGGGGCGCAACGGGCGTACGGTACGCGATCTCAGGCGGGCCAACCGCACGGCCGTCCTGCAACGGCTCTACTTCGACGGCCCCCTCAGCCGCTTCGAGCTGGGACCGGTCACCGGCCTCAGCTCCGGCTCGGTCAGCAATGTCGTCGCCGACCTCGTCGCCGACGGGCTCGTGGAGGAGGCCGGCAGCGTCGACTCCGACGGCGGCCGGCCCCGCACCCTGCTGCGCGTCGCGCCCGCCAGCGGCCACATGATCGGCGTGGACGTCGGCGAGACCCGCGTGCGCATCGAGCTGTTCGACCTGACCCTCACCGAACTCGCCCGCGCGGAACGCCCGTTGGAACAGCGGCAGTACGAGGTCGAGGGCATCGTCGGCCACATCCGCGACGGCGTCGCCCAAGTGCTCGGCGCCGCGGGCATCGCCCCCGAACGGCTGCTCGGCGTCGGCATCGGCGTCCCCGGCATCGTCGAGCGCGGCCCCGAGCACGGGGCCGTCGTGCACGGCCAGACGATCGGCTGGGACGCCGTCCCGCTGGAGGAACTGCTGCGGGCGGGCTCCCCGCTCCCCGAGAGCGTCCCGTACTTCATCGACAACGGCGCCAAGACCCTGGGCCAGGCGGAGATGTGGTTCGGCGGCGGCCGGGGCGCCCACAACGCCTGCGTCGTGCTCTTCGGCTCCGGCGTCGGAGCCTGCCTCGTCACCCCCGAGGTGGAGAACGGCCGCGCCGTCGAATGGGGGCACCTGACCGTGCGGGTGCGCGGACGCCGCTGCCGCTGCGGGGCGCTCGGCTGCCTGGAGGCGTACGCGGGTGCCGAGGCGCTTCTCGACCGCTGGCGCGAGGAGGGCGGCGAGCCTCCTCGGGGCACCGACGAGGAGACCGCGCTCACCGCGATGCTCGCGGCCGCCTACCCGGCCGACGGCGCCGAGGCCGACCCGGTCGCCCTGGCCGTACTGGAGGAGACCGCCGAGTACCTGGGTGCCGGGCTCTCCGACCTGATCAACCTCTTCCAGCCCGAGCGCATCCTCATCGGCGGCTGGGCCGGCCTCCAGCTCGGCGCCCGCTTCCTGCCCGCCGTGCGCCGCCACGCCACCGCGTACGCGTTGCGCCACCCGGCCGAGAAGGTCACCGTCGAACTGGGCCGGCTCGGGCCCGACGCGGTGACCGTGGGCGCGGCGATCCTGCCGCTCGCCGACTTCTTCTCGCGCGGCGGCCGCCGCCCCGAGCCCGTCCCCAGCGGTCCGGCCCCGGCCTGGCGCACCGCTCTGGAGGACCGCGTCCCGCACTGAGGTTTCGCCGGTCACCCAGGAGGTACTCGCGTCCCGCCCGTGCGACATGACCCCGAAGGGAGGACGCCGTGGCCGAACACCGCCTCGAAGGACCTGGAGAGAACGGCACGCCCGTACCGCGCGACCTGCCCGACCAGCAGGCGGACGGAGGCGAGGACCCCTGGGAAATCGCTCCCGCCCGGTCGGACAAGAACCCCGGCGCGAGCGACGATGCCGACACCGGCGCGGACGTCCCCGACACGGACGAGGCGGGCACCGGCCGCCAGGGCGCTCCCCGTCCGGCCACCGTCAACCCCGACCAGCCCACCCCCGAGGAGCCGTCCGGCTGAGACGTGCGCGCCCAGGCGGAGGTCCCGACGACCCGCCGCCCGGTCCCTTGCGACGATCGTCCGCATGGCCGACCGGGCGGTTTTCGTCGCCGTGCCGGACCGCGCTCCACTCCTGCGGGCAGGCACGAAGGGTCGGCGCCGGGTGGGCACGCCGGATCGGCACGAGGGGGTTGACGGCCAGGCCCGCCCCGCCCGGACGCGGACCGGCGGTGTCCGAGCCGGGGGAGGGCCCGCCGCAGATGGCCGTACCGAGCGTCAGGGGAGGCCGGTGGTGCGCCCCGAATCGGTCCCGGCGGTGGGGTGGTGACGGCCAGGCCCGGCCGTCACCGGCGCGTACCGCCGACACCCGTCGTCAGCCCACCTTGCGTCCTCGCATCGGCGCCGTCGGCGCGCCCGCGCCGGCGCGGACCCCGCGCAGGAACTCCTCCAGGACCTCCGGCGCCGTGCGCTGAGGATGCCAGCCCAGTTCGACGCGGGCGCGGGTGCAGTCCATCAGTGGCAGGCGCAGGACCGCGTCGAAGAGGTGCGGAGAGGCGGGCAGCAGGCGCAGGCCCCAGGCCGCGGCGATCGCCGAGCGGGCCGCCGTCCGGGGCAGCCGCACGGGGCGGGCGCCGAACATCTCGGCGAGCAGTGCGGCGTCCAGGGGCGGATCGGCCGCGAGGTTGAACGGCCCGCGCACCTCCGTGCGCACGGCGAGCCGGTACGCCTGAGCGGCGTCGTCGGTGTGCAGCGCCTGCATCCGCAGTCCCGGCACGTCCGGCAGGAACGGCAGCAGGTCGGGACGGAAGACCTGCCCCGGCAGGAACCGGCCGCCGAAGATGCGGCGCTGCTCGCTCGCCGACTCCCTCTTGAACAGGAACGCCGGCCGCATCCGCACCACCCGGGTCTCGGGATGGTCGCGTTCGAAGGTGTCCAGGGCCCGCTCCAGATAGGCCTTCTCCCGGCAGTACGCGGCGTCCGGCCAGCCGTGCGTGGGCCACGACTCGTCCACCGGGCGCTCCTTGGGCCCCGGCGAGTAGGCACCCACCGACGAGGCGTGCACCAGTGCCGGCACGTTCGCCGCCGCCACCGCCTCGAACACCCGCAGACTGCCCAGCACGTTGGTCCGCCAGGTCCTCACGGGATCGTGCGTCGGCTGGAACGCCCAGGCCAGATGCACCACCGCGTCCGCGCCCTCGAACACCCCGGCGAGATCGGTCTCCGCGGAGCCCAGGTCGACCGCCGACCACTCCGTCTTCGGCGGTGTCCGGTCCGGGAACCGCCGGGCCAGCCCCACCACCGACTCCACCTCGGGATCCTCCACCAGCAGCCGCACCACACTCGTGCCGACATTGCCGGTCGCCCCGGTGACCACGACCCTCCTGCCCGACCCGTTGCTCACCTTCGACTCCTCTCGCCGCCCTCGGCTGGGGTGCGACGAGTACCCCCGTTCCGGGCGAGGCACGCGCCACCCGGAACGGACCGGACGGCCGCGGGACGATCACCGGATGAGCGAGATCGTTCGGGCTCGGTGGCGTCGCGGTCCTCCCGGTGGCCGCCCGTCCCGGCCGGCCGGCACGGGCGGCCACCGGGGACAGAGGAAAGCCCCGACCGGGACGGGGGAATCACGGTCGGGGCGGTCTGGGTGTGGGCGCGGACGGCGGTCGCCTCTCGGCGAAAGGCTCCACAGGGCTTCAGCCGAACGATCGTCCCTGTGGGCAAAAGGTGAGGCCCGGGGACACTGTCCCATCCGCACCCACGGTCTGTTCAACGGTGAACCACCGCTGGGTGTTCCCGGCCCCGCCGCCCCCCGCCGTGATCCGCGTCACCGGCTCCGGTCCGCCTGCCGGGCGGCCGGGAGGATCTCGGCCCACAGGTTCTCCGCCTGGAGCAGCAGCGTCCCCAGGACAGCCGTATGCGCCGCACCGCGCGTGGCGTGATCGCGCAGGCTGTCCTGCAAGCGGCGTCGCAACTCCTCCAGCTCGGCCGATTCCTCCGCCCTCTCCTCGCCTCGGGCCCCGAGCACCGGGAACCTTTCCGCCTCCGTCCGGCAGGCCTCGCCCAGCAGTTCCAGCAGACGGGCGTAGGTCCGCAGGGCCGCCGCCTCGGGCGGGGCCGGCGTGCGGTCGCCGTCGGCCGCCACGGCGAGCGCGCGGGTCAGGGCCGCAGTGTGGTCGGTGACCCGGCCCCAGCGGGCGTCCTCGGACTCCGGTGGCACGTCCAGCGGGAGGCGGTGCAGCGCCCGCAGCGGCCCGGAGGTCAGTCGCAGGCTCTCCTGGCTCCAGCCGCGCGCCGAGCGCAGCCCCTCACGCCGCCGTTCCAGCCGGTCGGCCGCCCGCGACCACTCGGCGGCCGTCGTCGCGTCCCAGTCGCCCTCCCGCAGCCCGGCCGCGACCGCGTCCAGCGTCCCGCCCGCCTCCCGGGCCAGCGCCACCAGGTTCTCCCGCACGTCCCGCAGATGCACCGGCGGCAGCACCAGCGCGTTGACGGCGATCCCGATGACCGCGCCGAGCGCCGCCTGCCCCACCCGGTGTCCGACCGCCGACGCCGACACCGCGCCCGAGGCGATCGTGAACACCGCCGTGGTGGCCGCGTAGATGCCCTGGTCGCCGAACCGGGGCCAGTTGGCCAGCAGCATCAGTACCGGCAGGGACAGCGCGAGCGCGCCGAGGGTGTCTCCGGTGACGGCCTGCGCGGCCGACGCGAGCAGGGTGCCCGCGCAGATCGCCGTCCACTGCTGGGCGGCCTGCCGCAGCGAGCCGTACACCGTGGCCTGCACCAGGACCAGCGCCACCCAGGGCGCCATGAGGGCCATCGGGTCGCCCATCCAGTCCGCCGCCACCAGCCAGGCCAGCAGGGCCGCCACCACCGCCTTCAGCGACTGGACGACCAGGTCCCGTTCCCTGCCGGGCCCGCCGGCTGCCGCCCGCGCGGCCCGGCCGACGGCACCCCCCTCGCGCCGCGCCGCCTCCAGCACGCGCCGCCCCCAGGGCGCCTCCGTCACGTGTGTTCCCACTCGGTCGCTCATGCCAGCGGGCTGTCCTCCAGGGCCGCCAGCAGATGGGCCGGATCGTCGTAGACCGCCTCGGCGCCCGCCTCCTCCAGGTCGGCGCGCGGGATGCCCCCGCACAGCACGCCGACGCAGCGCACCCCGGCCCGGCGGCCCGCCCGCATGTCCCACACCGTGTCGCCGACGAAGACGGCCCGCTCGGCGGGCACGCCGGCCAGCTCCAGGGCGTGCTCGACGGTCTCGGGGGCGGGCTTGCCCTGCTCGACGTCGTCCGCGCTCGCCGTGGCCGTGATCGCCTCGTCGGCGTCGAGGGCGCGGCGCAGCGCCGACAGTTCGGCGCCGCTCGCGGAGGTGGCGAGCACCACCCGTCGGCCGTCTTCGTGCAGCCGCCGCAGCAGCGCCCCGGCGTCCCGCAGTGCGGGCAGCCGGTCGAAGTACTGGCCGTACAGGGCCTTGTGCGCGGCGCTCAGCACGGCGTCCTGTTCCTCGTCGCGGTCCTCGCCCAGCACGTGGGCGATCAGGTCGGTGGAACCGAGGCCGATCGCCCGGTGCACGGAGTGCATGGGCACTCGGTGGCCGGCCTGCCGGAACGCCTCCCACCAGGTCACGACGTGCAGGTGGTTGGTGTCGACGAGCGTGCCGTCGACGTCGAAGACTGCGGCGCGTTCCATCCGGGGTCCTTTCGTCGGCTTTCGTCCGCGCGGGGCGTCACGGGTGCGGACCGGTCGTCCGCGTCCGCGCGGGTCCACGCGGGCCGCGGGCGGGTCCCTTCCTGCTCGCGCGGCCCGCGCCGGGTACCACGTCAGGCGCCGGTCACGCCCGCCGGCACCCGGCCCTCCCGTGTCCAGGCCAGCAGGTCGTCCAAGGGCCAGGTGGTGACCACCCGCTCCGGTGGCACCCCGCACTCCTCGGCCCGCTCGCAGCCGAGGACCTGCCAGTCCAGCTGTCCGGGCGCGTGCGCGTCCGTGTCGATGGAGAACAGCGCGCCGGCGGCCACGGCCCGGCGCAGCAGCCGCCGGGGCGGGTCGAGCCGCTCGGGCCGGCTGTTGATCTCCACGGCCGTGCCCGACTCGGCGCAGGCGGCGAACACCTCGTCCGCGTCGAACTGCGACTCCGGCCGCCCCCGTCCGGTCACCAGCCGCCCCGTGCAGTGGCCGAGCACGTCCGCGTGCGGATCGCGCACGGCGGTCACCATCCGGCGCGTCATCGCGCGGGCGTCCATCCGCAGCTTCGAGTGGACGGACACCACGACCACGTCGAGCCGCTCCAGCAGTTCGGGCTCCTGGTCGAGGGAGCCGTCGTCGAGGATGTCGCACTCGATGCCGGTCAGCAGCCGGAACGGTGCCCACGTCGCGTTCAGCTCGGCCACCACGTCCAACTGGTGGCGCAGCCGCTCCGGGGACAGCCCGCGGGCCACCGTCAGCCGCGGCGAGTGGTCGGTCAGCGCCGCCCACTCGTGTCCCAGCGCGGCCGCCGCCCGGCCCATCTCCTCGATGGGGCTGCCGCCGTCCGACCAGTCGGAGTGCAGGTGGCAGTCACCGCGCAGCAGGGCCCGCAGCCGGGCTCCACCGCCGGTGAGCGGCTTGCCGACCTCCTCCTCCAGCTTCTCCAGATAGGCCGGGACCCCTCCGGCCAGCGCCTCGCGCACCACCTGCGCGGTCTTCGGACCGACCCCCTTGAGGGACTCCAGCGTTCCGGCGTCCGCCCGCTCACCGATCTGCCCGGCGGGCAGCCGCGCCAGCACACGGGCCGCGGTACGGAAGGCGCGCACCCGGTAGGTCGGCGCCAGGGACCGCTCCAGCAGGAAGGCGATCCGGTCCAGAGCCTCGACGGGGTCCATCGCCACCTCCTGGCACCAGCGTTCCCCACCCGGGCCCGGCCCGCACGACGGGAACGCCGGTTTTGGTCCGTACCCACCCGGGTACTGCGACGTCCCCCACCCTCGCCGTGCCCGAGGAGGCCGCCGATGTCCGACCCCACCGTTCCCCAGCCCAAGGTCGCCCTGATCACCGGTGGCGACTCCGGCATCGGCCGCGCCACCGCCGTACGCCTCGCCGCCGCGGGGATGGACGTCGGGATCACCTGGCACAGCGACTCGAAGGGAGCCGAGGACACCGCGGAGGAGGTCCGGTCGCACGGCCGACGGGCCGCCGTGGCCTCGCTGGACCTGACCCGGCCGGACACCGTCGTCGGCACGGTGGCCGAGCTGTGCGACCGGCTCGGCCGCGTCGACGTGCTTGTCAACAACGCCGGTACCGGCACCATGACGCCCTTCCTCGACCTCCAGCTGGACGATGTGCGGCGCGTCCTGGACGTCGACCTGGTCGGCCCGTTCCTCTGCGGGCAGGAGGCGGCCCGCCGCATGATCCGGCAGGGCGACGGCGGCCGCATCGTCAACGTCACCTCCGTCCACGAGCACCAGCCCCGCGTCGGTGCCGCGCCGTACTGCGCGGCCAAGGGCGGACTGGGCCTGCTCACGCAGGTCATGGCCCTCGAACTCGCCGAGTACGGCATCACCGTCAACGCCGTGGCGCCCGGCGAGATCGCCACGCCCATGACCGGGCAGGAGGACATCGACCCGCACACGCGGAGCCGCCCCGGCATCCCGTTGGGCCGCCCCGGCGACGCCCGCGAGGTCGCCGCCGTCATCGCCTTCCTCGCCGGGCCGGACGCCGGGTATGTCACCGGCGCCTCCTGGAGCGTGGACGGCGGGATGCTCAGGATGGGCCCGCAGGCGGGATCGCACCTCGACAGCGACGACTGGCGCAGGCCCTGAGACCGCCCGCGGTATGGCTTCGTACGGCTCCTGCGGCGGCCCCGGCCTCACCCGGCCGGGTGAACACGGGGCCGCCGGGCGGCCAATCCTCGGGGTAGCCGTCGAGCGGTCCGGGCTGGACCTGCTGGACGGCGGGAACGGTCCAGCCGACGCCGGAATCAGGTGATTCGCACCGGCTGATTGCGTTTTACGCTCTATGACATGACCGAAATCGCGAGCCCTTACATGTCCCAGCCGCGGATCACGGTGCTCGGGGTGCAGCCGGGCGAGTCACCGTTTCGCATCGTGGAAATCGACGGAGAGGTGGTCGGTGAGGCGAGGGCCGTCACCGATGTCCTCGAGACGGCCGCCGCGTTCGGCATCACGGTCCACGACCTCGACGACCCGGACGTGGTGCGCTGGGTGGGCGGCGACCGCTACACCTGGAAACCCCGCCACCGCTAGCTGGGTGGACCTGCCGGTGCCCGCACCGGGAGCCGCCCGCGTCGTCACACCCGGCGCGCGTGCACGGCCCGGCCCATCCTCCGGCCGGCCAGCAGGTAACCGACCAGCGCGCCCGCCGTGTTGAGGATGACGTCGTCGACGTCGAAGGCGCGCCCGGTCACCAGCGCGCCCTGGGCGAACTCCACCAGCAGCATCACGCTCGCGGTCAGCAGCAGGACCCGCACCAGTCCGCGCGCCCCGGGCGCGACGACGGGCACCAGCACGCCGAACGGCACCCCGAGCAGCAGGTTCCCGCCGATCTGCTTCACCGCGTCGCGCAGTTCCGGCTGGTCCAGGTACGCCCTCAGCGACCGGCCGGGGTGAAGGTTGGAGTGCACCAGCGCCTCGGAGGCGGGGGACGGCTCCAGGGTGAGCCGGGCCAGTACGACGGCGAACGCCACCATGAACGCGAAGGCGATCATCATCGCCAGCAGCCGTAGGGGCCAGGGCAGCGGCCGCCGCCCGTCGCGTCCGGCGACGCCGGACGTGGTCTGCCTGCCGGCCTTCGCCCGCCTGCCGAATCCCGCCCCCTTGCCCCTCTTGGCCTGCTCGGTCTCCGCGGGCGGTTCCGGCTCGGCGGTGCGCAGGCGAAACGCGGTGCGTACCCGCAGTGCGGCGGCACGCGGACGTAGGGCTGCACGGTCCATGCGGTCCTCCACTCTTCAACTTCCCTGCGTGGTAAGGCGGTTACCCCCGAATGGACGCGAGATGCGACGGGCCGGACCCCGGCTCCCCACACCCCCGGGGCCGCCTCCCGCGCCGCCGGAGCGACCCCGGCCTCGCCGGCCGCCGCCGTGCACGCGTCCGGTTCGCGAGGCGCGCCCTCCGCCGTGCGCCGGATCGGGCGCCGCCGCTGCACCGTCGCCCAGCCGGGGACGTCGGGAACTGCGTGGCCCACCCGTCCCACCTCGCTTCGCTGCTGGTCGGCGCGGCCGTGCCGCGGGCCCAGTCCAGCAGCCCCGCCGTTCCCGCCGGGGCTGCCCGCCTGTCCGGGGCTGTGAGACGCGGACGCGCCCGGTCGTGCAACCGGAGGGCGCACCCCGCAGATCAGGCGCCGTAGGTCACCCGCACCTCCGTGAAGCCGAGCGAGCGCAGCAGGCCCTGGAGCATGCTGGTCGTGTTGGTCTCGGCGCGCGCGGTCAGCTCGCTGTCCTTCGCCGCTTCACCGATGTGCCGGACCGCGAGCTTCTGCACGGCCTGCTCGCCGTTGGGGTTGTCGGAGAAGAGGTCGCCGAGCCGGTCGAGGAGGCCGCGCTGCTTGGAGACGGCATAGGAGCGGTCGGGGTCGAGGGCCGGCGTGCCGAGCCGGGCGTGCGGCAGCCGGAGGGTGGCCGACGTACGGTCGCTGTCGACCGTCACGTCCTTGTCGCCCACCTGACCGAGGTCGACGTAGGCGTCCACGGTGCCCGCCCCGACGTACAGGGTGCGCGTGCCTCGGAGCGCGTCGGGGAGGTACTTGGCGTCCTTCTCCAGGTCGACGACGACCTGGAAGTTGCCGGAGGCGGCCTCGTAGCGGCTCATGTCCTGGATGGACTGGAGCAGTGCCGGCCCCGAACGGTCGTGGGTCTCGGTGCCGAAGAAGTCGCGCAGTCCCGGCAGCAGGCTGAGCCGGATCCCGGCGAACATCACGACGAGCACGACCACGACAGCGGTGAGCACCTTGGCCCAGCCGGGCATGCGCCTGGGGAGGCGCTTCATGGAAGTCGTCATGGGGACGGTCCTCCTTCCTGCTCACCTGATGCCCGTCAAACGCCGTGACAGGCCCTCCCGTTGAGGAGCGGTGACAAGGGCGTCCCCGGACCGGGTGCGGGAGCCGGCGCCGGCGATGGGGGTGGCCCGTCCGCACGGACGGTTCGCGGACGGCGCCCTCGAGCGGCTCGGCGAGCGGCCGGGCGTGCTGGGGATCGTGTGCACCGGCCCGGTGCCGGTGGCCGTCGAGGAGCACACGGGCAGGGTGCACGCGCTGTTTGTCGCCTGGCCCTGGCCGAGGCCGTACGGCGTAGTCACGACGGTGGGTCGGTGGGTTCGTGAGTGCCCTCTTCGACGCGGAGGTGCCGGGAAAGACCCTGGTGGGGTCATGTGGGGTCATAACGAGCCGGACGTGGCCCCCGGCCGCTCCAGGGCCGCCTCCAGGCTCGGCGCGGGCGGCAGCAGCCGGGACAGCCCGGTGGCCCGCAGGACGCGCAGGGTCAGCGCGTGGGTGCAGACGAGGTGCAGGTCGCCGCCGTGGTCCAGGACCCGGCCGCGGGCGCGGTAGAGCAGGCGCAGCCCCGAGCAGTCGAAGAACTCGATCCCGCTCAGATCGAGCACCACGCGAGGGGCGGGACCGGCCGTGGCACGGTCCAGGAGCGAGCCGATCTCCGCCGCGGCGACGATGTCGATCTCGCCGTGGAACTCCAGCACCGTGTACCCCCGGTCCTCCCGGACGCGCAGATGCGGGGTGTCCGCGGCGGATTCCTGCTGCACGACGACATCGCCTCCCACACAGCTCCACCGGTCGGGAGCCTCCAACGGCGGGGGTGCGCACGGCAGTTCCCCACCCCAGCACGTTACTCCGATGGAGTGAATTCCAGCATGTTCGATTGACATATGTCTTCGAAAATGAGGGCGTGTCTCGGCCGAGTTTTTTCGGGTCGTGAACGAAGTGGTGAAGAATACCCCTCCGGCGGGAGTCTGCGCCCCTACGAGAGGGCCTGCCACGCCTTGGACAGCGCCAGCCGGAACTGCTCGGCCTGCCGGTCCGTGAGGTCCCGCACCATCCGCTCCTCCAGTTCCCGCACCGGCCCGGCGTGCCGGTCGAGCACCTCCCGCCCCTCGTCGGTGAGCAGGATCAGCAGCTCGCGCCGGTTGCGGGGGTTGCGCTCGCGCCGGATCAGACCCCGGCTCCGAAGTGAGCGCACCACGTCGGCGATGGACTGCGCGGTGACGAAGGAGTCGCGGGCCAGTTGCGCGGCCGACAGTCCGTCGTGTCGCTCCAGCACGGTGAGCGCCGTGTACTGGAGCGCCGTGATCCCGGACGGCCTGACCAGCTCGTCCAGGTGGGAGCGCACGACCAGCTCCACCTGCTTCACCATGTAGAGGAGGGACGGGGGTGCCTTGGCTGTGTGCATGCCGACCATGGGCCAGAGCCTAGAGCATTGACAGGAAACCTGTCTGTAAGGAGGCTGCGAACCAACAGGAATCCTGTTTGTTGAAAACTTGGCGACGATGCTGAGGAGTGGCGATGACGACCTTCGAGACCCACCCGACCGGCCCCGGCCGGCTCTTCGTCGGGGGACAGTGGCGCGAGGCCGCCGACGGAGCGCGTACCGAGGTGGTCGACCCGTCCCGCGGCACGGTGCTGACCAGCGTCGCCGCCGCCGGCCCCGCCGACGTGGACGCGGCCGTCCGGGCGGCCCGCACCGCCTTCGACGCCGGCCCGTGGTCCGGGTTCAGCGGCCGGGAGCGGGGCCGCGTCCTGCACCGCGTGGCAGAGCTGATCCGCGAGGAGGCCGACGAGATCGCCCGCCTGGAGAGTCTCGACGTCGGCAAGCCGATCACCGGAGTTGGGCGCCACCCACACCGTGGACGCGAGCGAGGCCGACCTCGGTGCGGCGGTCGCGGACATCACCGGCGGCCGGGGCGCCGACGGGGTCGTCGAGACGACCGGCAACGTCGCCGTCCTGCGCCGGGGCGTCGACGCGCTCGCCGCCCGCGGGACCCTCGTCGTCGTGGGCGCCCCGCCCTTCGGCACCGAAGTCCTTCTGGACGTCAACGGGTTGCTGAGCGGCAAACGGGTCGTCGGCCTCACCCTCGGCGACAGTGAGACGCAGACCTTCATCCCGGCCCTCGTCCAACTGGTCAAGGACGGGCGGCTTCCGCTGCACCGTCTGGTCGGCACCTATCCGTTCGAGGACATCGACCGGGCGGTGCGGGACATGACCGTCGGCCGCACCGTCAAGCCCGTCCTCCTCTTGCAGAACTGAACGCCCGTGAGTCGACGGGCGACTGACGGACGGTCAGTCCACCGTCGACTGACGGGCAATCAGTCCACGGTCAGGACCAGCTTTCCGGTGGTCCGGCCGGTGTCGCCGAGCCGGTGCGCCTCGGCCGCATCGGCCAGTGGGAACGTCCCGGCGATCGTGGCGCGCAGGCTGCCCGCCTCGACCAGAGCGGCGATCCGGCGCATTCCGGCGCGGTCGGCGTCCACCAGCATCCGCACCGCGCGCACGCCGAGCGCTTCGGCCTCGTCGAAGAACTTCCGCGACCCGACCGGCAGGATCGAGACCACGACGCCGCCCGGGCGCAGCACCCGCAGCGAACCCGTCGAGGTGCTGCCGCCGATGGTGTCCAGCACCACGTCGACGTCCTTCACGGCCTGCGTGAAGTCGGTCTCCCGGTAGTCGATCACCTCGTCGGCGCCCAGTTCCCGCAGGAAGTCGTGCTTGGCCGCGCTCGCCGTGCCGATCACATACGCGCCGCGCTCCTTGGCGATCTGCACGGCCACGTGCCCGACGCCGCCGGCCGCCGCGTGGATCAGTACCCGCTGTCCCGCCCGGACGTCGGCGACCTCGCCCAGTGCCTGGAGGGCGGTCAGCGACACCAGCGGCAGCGCGGCCGCCTGCACATGGTCGATCGAGGCGGGCTTGTGCCAGAGGGCGCGCACCGGGGCGACGACGTACTCGGCGTGCGAGCCGTGACCGTGCGGGTAGGGCAGCATGCCGAAGACGTCGTCACCGGGGGCGAAGGCGGCGACGCCGATGCCCACCTTCTCCACCGTGCCGGAGACGTCCCAGCCCAGCGTGAACGGTGGCTTGCCGAGGAAGCCGCCCGAGGCGCGGTGCTTCCAGTCGGTGGGGTTCACCCCGGCCGCGCGCACCCGCACCAATACCTCGTTGGGGCGCGGCTCGGGCCGCTCCACCGTCTCCACCTTCAGAACCTCGGGTCCGCCGAGGACGTCCTGTCCGATGACGCGCATCGTGCGCTCAGTACTCATGGGGCCACAGCCTGCCAGGGTCCGCGCACCCAGTAAATGGCATGATTGCCACTCTTCGATAGGATCGTGCCATGCGCGGCAACAGACAGCATCCCGAACGCGTGGTCGTCCTCGCCCTCGACGGCGTCTATCCCTTCGAACTCGGCATCCCGAGCCGCATCCTCGGCGCGGCCGACGGCCGGTACGAGGTACTGACCTGCACGGTCGACGGCCGGCCGGTGCGCACGAACGCGGACTTCACGATCGGCGTCGCACACGGTCCCGAGGTGCTCGAAACCGCCGGCACCGTCGTCATCGCCCCGGTCTCGCCCTCGCGGGTCACCGCCGGCCTCCCCGACGGGGCCGCCGCCGCCCTCGCCCGCATCCGCCCCGGCACGCGCATCGTGTCCATCTGCACCGGCGCCTTCGTGCTCGCCGCCGCCGGTCTCCTCGACGGCCGCCGGGCCACCACCCACTGGCAGCTCGCCGACGAGTTCCGCCGGATGTTCCCGCACGTCGACCTCGACCCGGACGTCCTGTTCGTCGACGACGACCCGATGCTGACCTCCGCCGGCGCCGCCTCCGGCGTGGACGTCTGCCTCCATCTCGTCCGCAAGGACCACGGCAGCGACCTCGCCAACACGGTGGCCCGCCGCTGTGTCGTCCCGCCCTTCCGGGACGGCGGACAGGCCCAGTACATCGAGCGGCCGGTGCCCGAGACGGGGGCCGCGAGCACGGCGGCCACCCGTGCCTGGGCCCTGCGGCGCCTCGGCGAACCCCTCACTCTCGCCGACCTCGCGGCGCACGCCCGGATGAGCCTGCGCACCTTCGCCCGCCGCTTTCACGACGAGGTGGGTCTCAGCCCCGGCCGCTGGCTGATCCAGCAGCGCGTGGCGCACGCCCGGCACCTGCTGGAGTCCAGCGACCTGACGGTGGACCAGATCGCCGGCCGGGTCGGCTTCGCCACGGGCGCCTCGCTGCGCCAGCACCTGCACGCGGCGATCGGTGTCTCGCCCCAGGCGTACCGGAAGACGTTCCAGACGGCCCGTTGAACGTTCCGGGTTCCCGCCGCGTCGCAGAAGCGCGAGGACAGCCGAGGGAACGGGGGCGGGAATGCGCGCAGCGTCCTCGGAACCGAGGCGCTGACCGCCCCCTACGACCCCGACGTCACCCTCCCCGCCGACGCGCGCGACACCGGATACCGTTGCCGTGGTCGGCAGTTGTGGCTGACGGACGACCGCGGGACGGCGTACGTCCGCACCCCCGACGGCGTCGAGGCCTGGCCCTCGGCGACGGGCGGGGTGGCCTGCATGTGAGGGTTCAGCGGCTGGTGTGCAGGGCGACCAGCAACTGCCACACCTGGTCGGCGATCTCGGCGGGACCGCCGTCCAGGAGGCCGTGCAGCCAGTCCGCGAGCACCCCCGCGAAGGTCGCGGCGACGGCCGAGGCGACCAGCGGCGCGTCCGCGGCGCCCGCCCGCTCGCGCTCCCGCAGGCTGTACGCCCGCAGATCCCGGTGCAGCACGCGCCCCAGCGGCCCGCCGCCGCCCGGCGTCAACAGGGCGCGGTACAGCGCCGCGTGCGGGCTCAGCGACGCGAAGAACCCGGCGAGCGCCGCCGGGGCGCGCACCGGATCGGGCCGCCCCCGCCAGGCGTGCAGCGCCTCCACCGCCTCGCGTACGACGTCCGCGCAGGCGTCGACCGCGAGGGCCTCCAGATCGTCGTAGTGGACGTAGAAGGTGGCGCGGCCGACGCCGGCCCGGCGGACCAGCGCGGCTACGCCGACCTCCGCCAGTGGCCGTTCGGCGCACTCGTCGAGGAGCGCGGTGCGCAGCCTCGCCCGGGTGCGGGCCGCCCGCGGGTCCTCGGGTTCGCGGCGGGTCACCGCGCGATCAGGACGGCGGTCAGGGCGAGGGCGCCGGGAAGCGCCTGCGCGACCAGGATCCGGCGGTTCGCCGTGACCGCGCCGTAGACGCCCGCGACGATCACGCAGGACAGGAAGAACACCTGCGCCCGGAAACCCGTCGGGTCGCCGGCGATCAGTCCCCAGACCAGGCCCGCCGCGAGAAACCCGTTGTAGAGCCCCTGGTTGGCGGCCATCGGGGCGGTCGCCCGAGCCATCTCCGCATCGAAACCGTGCAACGAGCGCCCCTGCTTCTTCTGCCACAGGAACATCTCCATCACCAGGATGTAGAGGTGCAACGCGGCGACGAGCCCCACGAGAACGTCGGCGACGGCTGTCATTCGTCTTCCCCATTTCTTGGACAGGTGTCCAGTATAGGTGGACAGGTGTCCAGGAAGTCCAGCGCCGAGCGGCGTCGTTGGACTCCGGGTGGGGCCCGTCGGCCTCCCGAAGGCGGGTGGGCCGTCGGCCTCCCGGAGGCGGGCGCCGAGATCTTCGCTGCCGGCGCCGGCTCCGACGCGCGGGCCGAACTGGTCAAGCCCTGCATGTACTTCTCCGTCCGGCCGCGCCGCGTGCGGGCCCGGCGCGGAACGGAGGCACCGCAGGGGAGGGAGCCGACGGGGGGCGGGGAATGGCTGGTGGCCGTCTGAAT
This sequence comes from Streptomyces sp. NPDC033216, assembly GCF_055577115.1. Lineage (NCBI taxonomy): Bacteria > Bacillati > Actinomycetota > Actinomycetes > Kitasatosporales > Streptomycetaceae > Streptomyces > Streptomyces sp. NPDC033216. Next base: position 362,222 of record NZ_JBVIQK010000003.1, read on the forward strand.
CCGGGGTATCCGCAGACTTCGGGGGCGGCGCGGGTCCGCCCCGCCACCGGACCTCGCGAAGGAGAGACATGGCACTGGTGAAAGCGGGCACCGTGGTGCTCGACTGCGCCGAGCCCGAGAAGCTCGCCGAGTTCTACAAGGCGCTGCTGGACGCCGAGGAGAGCGTCGCGAGCGCCAACCTCGTGGAGATCGTGGGCGCCGCCGGCACCCGTCTCGGATTCCGGCGCGACGTCAACATGACCCCGCCCAGCTGGCCCCGCCCCGAGAACTCGTTCCAGGCCCACCTCGAGTTCCTGGTGGAGGACCTCGACGAGGCGGAGCGCCGGATCGTGAGCCTCGGCGGGCGGCCCCTCGAGACGAAGGGCGCCCCCGGCCCGCACGAGGAACGCCAGTACGCGGACCCGGCCGGGCATTCCTTCACCCTGCGACTGCGGCCGTCCACGGCGCCGAAGCAGGACTGAGCGGGGCGCCGCCCCGTGAAGGGGCGGCGCCGGCCGTGTTCCTCAGTCCCGGCCGCCCTTCTCCTTCGCGGGCCACACACCGGTCGACCGTTCGATGGCCTTCGCGCCGGTACGGTCCGCCGCGCTGCGCACCGCGGCGAAGATCGCCCCCTGGATGGCCGCGGCCAGGATGACCTCTCCCCAGCCGCGGTCCCGGTCCAGCGCGTCGGGTGCGTTGTCCTCGTGGCGGACGGCCTTCCAGACCTTGCGGAAGGCCATCCCCGCCAGCGCGCCGCTGGCCCAGCCGAAGACGAAGCCGACGGGCTGGTAGACGAGCGGGAGCTTCTGCTTCTTACCCACATGTACCTCCTGAGTGCGTTGGGACGGGATCGGGTGTGCGGCGAGTCAGGGCCGGCCCTGCGGCGGGACCTCCTCGCCCGGCCGTGGCGGGTCCGGCGGCGTCCCGTCTCCGAACGGCCGCCCGCCGAGCCGCTCCCGCTGGTGCGGGCTCAGCCAGCCGGACAGGTCGGGTCCGAGGGGGACGATCCGGGCCGGGTTGATGCCGGTGTGGACCTGGTAGTAGTGGCGCTTGATGTGATCGAAGTCGACCGTGTCACCGAATCCGGGGGTCTGGTACAGGTCGCGGGCGTACGCCCACAGCACCTCGTTCTCCGTCAGCTTCCACCGGTTGCACTTGAAGTGGCCGTGATACACGGCGTCAAACCGCACCAGCGTGGTGAAGAGCCGGATGTCCGCCTCGGTGATGGCGTCCCCGACGAGGTACCGCTGCCCGGCCAGCCGGGACGCCAGCAGTTCCAGCCGCCGGAAGACCGCGGCGCAGGCCTCCTCGTACTCGCCCTGGCCGCTCGCGAACCCGGCCCGGTACACGCCGTTGTTGACGTCCTCGTACACCTCGGCCATGACCGTGTCGATCTCGTGGCGCAGCGGCTCCGGGTAGAGGTCGGGCGCCCCCTCCCGGTGCAGGGCCCGCCACTCTGTGGCGAGATCGAGGGTGATCCGCCGGTAGTCGTTCGTGACCAGCTTCCCGTCGGTGACGTCCACGATCGCCGGCACGCTCACCCCGCCGGGGTGATCCTTCTCGCGCCGGTCGTAGGCCTCGGCGAGGAAGCGGATACCGAGCACCGGGTCCCGGCCGTCGGGATCCAGGGTGAAGCGCCAGCTGCGGTCGTCCTGCACCGGGTCGGCGATCGCCAGCGAAAGGGCGTCCTCCAGCCCGAGCAGCCGCCGGGAGATCACGGCCCGGCTCGCCCACGGGCAAGCACGGCTGACGACCAGGCGGTAGCGGCCGGCCGCCACGGGCCACCCGTCGCGGCCGTCCGCGGTGATCCGGTCGGCGAAGTGGCTCGCGGACCGCTTGAACGCCTTGTGCCCGAGGGCGCTGTTGCCGTCGGCAGCCCGGCCCGCCATGCTTCCTCCCGGTCGTGGTGCGTACGTGCCTGCCTCACCGCCTTCCCCGTTTTCCGCCGACGGCACGGTATGAGTCCGATCGGCCGGGGCATTTGGCGGAGGTGACTGGGACAACCTCGCGATCCAACACCCCGAAAGGCACGACGGCGCGGACCACACCCCCGAAGAGCAGTGCCTTACGAAGCGCGGCCGCCGCGACCGCGACCTCGAACGGCGCCGCCGAGGCCGCCGCGGACCGCCGGACCCGTGTCACCGTGCTGGTGGCGCTCGCGGCCAACCTGGTCATCGCGGTCGCCAAGCTGGCGGGCGGTCTGGTCGCCGGCTCGCCCGCGCTGCTGTCCGAGGCGGCGCACTCCGTGGCCGACAGCCTCAACGAGATCTTTCTGCTCGCCGCCCTGCGCCGCAGCCGCCGCCCCGCCGACCGCCGGCACCCCTTCGGCTACGGCAAGGAACGCTTCTTCTGGTCGCTCCTCGCGGCCGTGGGCATTTTCGTCATGGGCGGGTGCTTCTCCTTCTTCCAGGGCGTCGAGGCGCTGCTCACCGGTGACGAGGAGCGGTTCAGCGGCTACGTGGTCGGCCTGGTGGTGCTCGGCGTCGCCTTCCTCGCGGAGGGTGCCTCACTGCTCCGGGCCCTGTACCAGGTGCGCCGACTGGGCGGCGCGGCCACGGGCCTGCGGGACCCGGCCCTGCGCACGGTCCTCGCCGAGGACGGCACCGCGGTCCTCGGCGTCACCTTCGCCGCGATCGGCATGGCCCTGCACATGGTCACCGGCCAGGTGGTGTGGGAGGCGTCCGCGTCGCTCGCGATCGGTCTGCTCCTCGTCTGCGTCGCCTACGGACTCGGCCGCGAGGCCCGCGACCAGTTGATCGGTGAGGCCGCCGACCCCGAGACCGCCGACCGGATCCGCGCCCTGCTGGCCGCGCAGCCGGAGATCGACAGTGTCGAGGGTCTGTTCACGATGCGGACGGGCGTGGACTCGGCGCTGGTGGCGGCCCGCGTCGATCTGGTGCCGGGCATGGACAGCGAACTGGTCGAGGAGGTCGCGATGCGTATCAAGCGTTCCATCGCCGGTGTCGTCCCCGAGGCGGACCAGATCTTCCTCGACGTGACCGACCGCCCCGATCCCCCCAACCGCGACGAGCACGACGAAAGCCCCGCCGCGACGGGGGAGCGCGGCGGGGCCTGACCATCGGTTGCCCGGCACGGATACGTCCATGCCGGCCGACGGCGGTTTTTCCGCGGAGTTCCTTCCGGCGAGGGACGGCCGGGGCACCGGCAGGGCTCACCGAAGCCCACCGGGCCACGCGGGCACCGGCCCTCGGGGCCGGCGTCCCTCGGTCACCGGCCCAAGCGCTCGGCAGGCCACGAGGTCAGCAGGCCGCGGGGTCGCCGAGCCGCGATCGGCAGGTCAGTGCGGCTGGTCGACCGGCTCCAGGACGAACACGGGGATCTCCCGGTCGGTGTTCCGCTGGTACTCGGCGTACGGCGGGTAGGCGGCGACCGCCCGCTCCCACCACTGCGCCTTCTCCTCGCCGGTCACCTCACGGGCCCTCATGTCCCGCTTCTGCGGGCCGTCCTGTAGCTCCACGCGGGGATCGGCTTTCACGTTGAAGTACCAGACGGGATGCTTGGGGGCCCCGCCCAGCGAGGCGACTGCGGCGTAGCGCCCCTCGTGCTCGACCCGCATCAGGGGCGTCTTGCGGATCCTCCCGCTCTTCGCGCCCACCGTCGTCAGCACGATCACGGGCTTTCCGGTGCCCTGGAGCGTGGTTCCCTCGGTACCGCCCGAGCTCTCGTACAACTCCACCTGCTCGCGCACCCACTGGGTCGGACTCGGTTCGTACTCACCCTTGAGAGGCATGGCATCTGTCCCCTTCGTCTTGGCCTTCGTGATGTCGTAGACCGACACCCGCGTTCAACACTGGCAGCTGCGCGTTTCATCCGCCGCCCGACGCACTGTCACCCGAGCATGCGCAGGGCCAGCACCGTCATCACGGCACTCGACACGAGAGCCGTCACCAGCCGCCCGCGGTGGCCGGTCAGCGCCCGGCCCAGCAGGGCGCCGCCCCCGGCGAGCAGCACCTGCCAGCTCGCGGACGCGGCGAAGGCCGCCAGGACGAACACTGCCTGCTCGAAGGGGCGTGCGACGTCCGCCGGACCGGTGCCCAGGACGAGTGCCGCGAAGTAGACCACGGTGGTCGGGTTCAGGAGGGTGAGGCCGAGCAGGCTCAGATAGGCCCGCATCGGACTCGGCGGGGGAGGGGCGGTCCGGGTGGTGAGCCGGTGGGCGCGATACCGGCGTACGGCCGTCGTCGCACCCCAGGCCGCGAGGGCGAGCAGGACCAGGGCCGAGGCCCAGCGCAGGGGGCCGAGCACGGGGCGCAGGGCGGCGGCCACGGCCGAGCCGCCGACGGTGGCGAGGAGGGCGTAGAGCCCGTCGGCGGAGGCGACGCCGAGCGCGGCGCACACACCGGTGCGCACTGAGGTACGGGCGGTGAGGGAGACGAGATACGTCCCGACCGCGCCGACGGGTACGGCGATGCCGTATCCGGCGACCAGGCCGGCGACGAGCGCGGCCGTCACGGGCGCGCGGGCTCGGGCCTCCGGTGGACGCCGGGCTGCTGCCGGACCCGCGCCGGAAGGACGGCGGCGGACGGGATCGGCGTGCGGGCGGCGAGCGTAGGCATGGCCAGATCCTGCGGGAGCGGGTCATGACGCGGCAACGGGTTTTCCGGGCCCTGGGGACGGCGGCCCAGGGCCCGCCCCGTGCCGGACGAGAGGCCGGCGCAGCAGCGCGCACCGGTGCCCGAGGCCCGCCTGTGCCCTTCAGTAGGGTGCGGGTGTGACCGCACAGGACGAGAAGCCGCCCTTCCTCTACGTCGTCGTCTGCGCCGCCGGCGTCGCCGCGGACGTCGGCAGGCTGATCACCGCCGCACGATGGAAGCCCTGACGACCTCGTGAAGGCGGGCAAGGTGCGCTACCTCGGGGCGAGTTCGATGTACGCCTGGCAGTTCTCCAAGATGCAGTACACCGCGCAACGGCACGGCTGGACGACGTTCGTCTCCATGCAGAACCACTACAACCTCCTCTACCGCGAGGAGGAGCGCGAAATGCTGCCGCTCTGCGCCGACCAGGGCGTCGGTGTGCTCCCGTGGAGTCCGCTGGCCCGTGGCCGGCTCACGCGCGACCGGGGCACCGCCACCGAGCGCAGTACGCAGGACGAGTTCGGCAGCCGCCTCTCCCCCGAGAGCGACCGCGCCGTCGTCGAGGCGGTCACCCGCATCGCCGGGGCCCGGGGCGTCCCGCGTGCCCGGGTGGCCCTGTCCTGGCTGCTCCAGCAGGACACGGTGACGGCCCCGATCATCGGCGCGTCGAAGCCGGGCCACATCGTGGACGCGGTGGCGGCGGTGGAACTGACCCTCACCGACGAGGAGTCGCGGGAGCTGGAGCAGCCGTACACCCCGCACGCGGTCTCGGGCCACTGACGGGCGGACGCGGCGGGCCACGGGTGTTCCGCGCCCGCCGTCGGGGCGCCGCCCCGCGTCCGCCGCGTCCGGACTGAATACCCCCACGATCAGCTCCTGAAAGGGACACCATTACAGCGACCGTCCCGAATGACGACGTCATCGACGATTTGTCAAAAGCATTGTGGCGGTGAGCAATCACGAAACCACGAGATCCCTTGTTCCGCCTGGTCCGCCTGTGCAAAGGTGGGCCTCGTCGGCGCATGGAGAGTGTTTTCCCCGACTGTGCGCACGAGGCATCCCCGTCCCCACCCTCTGCGTTCCCACAGAGCCGCGCTCGGCGGGTGTTCGGGATGCCGAACGTTGTGCGCAAGGCTTCCCGTCGCTGCGAAGACGGGATCGCCCACCCCTTTGGTACGGACTTTATGCCGCATGTTCCCGGGAGGAATGCAGCCGTGAAAGACGCAGGCCTGTCGAATTACTCTTCGACGCGCCGCTTCGAGGTGACGGACGAACAGTTGAGCGCCGAGCTGAAGAACTGGACGGGCACCTCGCCCGCGTTGCACCCCGTCGGTGAACTGCTGGACCGGCACTGGGAGGCGGCCTTCGCCTACGCGCGGCTGTGCGCCGACGGGGAGCGTGCGGCCGGCATGCTCACCACTGCGGCCTTCACCCGGATCTTCGGCGAGACCCTGCGCCAGAACGGGCCCACCTCCGCGTGGCGGCCCCACCTTCTGGTCACTGTGCGCCGCATAGCCGCGGAGTGGGACTCCGACGGCCGTCGAGACCTGCTCCACCCCGACCTGCGCGCCGCCGAGGACGACGGCGAGCGGCCGGCCGCCCGGCTGCTGCCGCCCGTGCACCGCCGACTGCTGTCCCGGGCGTTCCAGCGACTGCCGCAGTCGGCGCGCTGCCTGCTGTGGCACACCGAGATCGAGGCCGAACCCCTCGCCGTCCCGGCAGGGCTGGTCGGCCTGGAGGAGGAGTGCGCCCGCGTCGAACTGCGCCGGGCCCGCGAACGGCTGCGCGAGGAATGTCTCCAGGTTCACCGCGAACTCGCCGTCGACGAGGACTGCCACCGCTACCACCGGCTCCTCGACGTCACCTGCCGCCGCGGCGGCATCGATGTCGACCCCGACCTGCGCATCCACCTCGGCCACTGCCGGCACTGCGCGCACACCGCCGACCAGCTGGGCCAGTTCGGCGCGGGCCTCGGCATCGCCCTCGCCGAGGGAGTCCTCGGCTGGGGTGCCGCCGCCTACCTCAGAGCCAGGACGGAACCCTCCGCCGACGCGCCCGTCGCGGCACCGCCCGTCCAGCGGCCGGCCTTCGTCGGCGAGGCCTTCATCGACCAGACGCCGGCCGCAGCCCCCGCCGGGACGACCGGTGCCGGTGAGCCCGCCGAGGCCCCCGCACCGGGCTCGGAACCGCACGACGGCGCCGGTTCCGAAGGCCGCTCCGGCCGGCGCACCCGCCTCCTCTCCCGGCGGTCGGCGCACAAGGCGGCCCGCCGCGTCCGCCGTCGCAACCTCGCCGTCGCCGTGCTCACGGTCAGCGGGCTGGTCGCCGTCCCCCTGGTGCTGTGGTCCGCGCTCTCCGGCGGCGACTCCGCCTCGTCGGGCGACGACGCCGCGGCCACCCCGGCACCCGACACGGACGCCTCCACCTCCGACCCGTCCTGGGCCGACGCCGGTGAGGAGACCCAGGGCACCCTGCGCGGCCGCCTGCGCAACGTGGCCTCCGGGCTGTGCATCGGTAGCGTCGGCACGAAGACCGTCAAGGGCGCCGAGACCGAGCTGGCCAGGTGTTCCTCGGACGTCGGCCAGCAGTGGTCGTACGAGGCCGACGGGCTGCTGCGCAACACCGGGAACCCGGATCTCTGCCTCGACTCCGACCTCGGGTACTCGGTGCGGCTGGCCCCCTGCGTGGGCGCCTCGCAGCCCGGCGCCAGAAGCGTCCGCTACGACTTCACCCTCCAGGGCACGCTCGTCCCGCGCTCCAACCAGAGCCTCGCCCTGGCTCCGGCCGCCACCGACGGCTCCGGCGCCCTCGTCCTGAAGAACCGCACCGACAGCGGCGCCCAGCGCTGGGTGATCGACACCTCGCAGCCCGACCCGCAGATGCAGGCCGTCAAGTGGGGCGCCGGCAGCACCCTCTCCGATACCCGAGCCGAGGCCCCGCAGCCCACCCCCGAGGCGTCGAAGCCCCCGGCCGCCACGCCCGGCCCGGAGCCGGCCCCCACCCTCACCCCCACTCCGATCCTCAGCGTCACACCCGCCCCCGGAGACACCGCCTGCGGGCCCTACGGGTACCCGTGTCCGAGCGGCGGCACCCAGGACCAGGGGTACGGATACGGCGGCTTCGGCTCTGGCGGCTTCGGCGGTCACCGTAACGGAGGCCCCGGCTCGGACGGCCGCCGGTGACGCCACCGTCGGCCGCGGTGGTTCCGGCCGACGCGCCTCGGGGCGGGGCTGGGTCCCGGATCAGGGGCCAGTGCCGGCCGCGAGCACGGTGAGACGCACCGACGAGGCGTTGCCCGACACGGGGACCTGTCCGCCGGTCCACGGCACCCGCAGCGGGTCCCGCTCGTCCGGCGGTGTCACGAGCAGCGTCGTGGGAGTGGTCGCCTCGGCCCCGCTGACCTCGGGGTCGGAGTACGTCAGTCCCGCCCAGGCGCTGCGGCCCGGTGCCAGCGTCACCGTGACCGGCGTCGAGCCCGGTTCCCGCCGTGGATCCGGCCCCAGTTGCCTGCCGGAGGCGTCCAGGAAGGCGGCGCCCGGATAGCCGCGCAGGGTGCACGTCCGGCCGGACGCGTTGGTGAGGACGACCGGGAAGTTCTCCTGCCCGGCCCCGGGGTCATTGCGTCCGACGGAGGCACGCAGCTCCGAGGTGTGGCAGCGGCCGCCGGCAACGGGCCGGGCGGGGGAGGGCGCGGTGGTGGCGGCCGGCGCCGAGGACACCTGCGCGGACATCGCCGACGACGGGGAGGAGACGGCCGAGGAGGAGACGGCGGGTGAGGAGGCGGGTGCGGGCCCGGAGCCCTCACCGCCTGCGCCACAGGCGCTCAGCAGTCCGAGCACCGCCATGGCACCCGCCGCCAGGACGGCCGGACGCCGCCCCCCGGACGAACCCGCCGGGGACGAGCGCTCCCGGGCGCAACGCGCCCGGTCCGGGTCAGCCGGGGCCGTGTGTGCCATCGCTCCACCCTTCGATGCCGCGTCCCCGCGTCACAGGTGTGGCGCGTCCCCGTGGCGGGTGCCCCGGCACGCCACGACCCACACCCGGCCTGCCCGTACCCGCCCGCGACCGGCGCTCAGTCGTCCCCGAGCAGTCCCAGCTCGGCCCAGATCGTCTTGCCCTCCGCCGTGTGCCGGCTGCCCCACCGCTGGGTGAGCTGGGCGACCAGCAGCAGCCCCCGGCCGCCCTCGTCGAACGTCTTCGCCCGGCGCAGATGCGGCGCGGTGTGGCTGGTGTCGGACACCTCGCAGATCAGCGTGGTCGCGTCGTGGATCAGCCGCAACCGGATGGGGCGGGCGCCGTACCGGATGGCGTTGGTGACCAGCTCGCTCACGACCAGCTCCGCCGTGAACGCGTGCTCGCTCAGCTCCCAGCGGGCGAGCTGCTCGACGGCCTGCCTGCGCATCGGCGCGACGAGCGCGGGGTCCGCCGGGATGTCCCAGGTGGCGACCTGGGAGGAAGGCAGACCGCGGGTGCGGGCGAGCAGCAGGGCCACGTCGTCGGCGGCGCTGCCCTGCGGCAACAGGGAGTGCAGCACCCGGTCGCAGGTCTCGTCGAGGGAGTCCGAGTACGCCGCCAGCGCCTCGCGCAGCATCCGGTGACCGGCGTCCACATCCCGCTCGCGGGACTCGATGAGACCGTCGGTGTAGAAGGCCAGCACGGAACCCTCGGCCACCTCCAGCTCGGTCGACTCGAACGGCAGCCCGCCCAGTCCCAGCGGGGGCCCCGCGGGCAGCTCGACCCCGCGTGGCTCGCCGTTCGGCGGCAGCAGCACGGGCGGCGGATGCCCGGCCCGGGCCAGCGTGCAGCGCCGCGACACCGGGTCGTACACGGCGTACAGGCAGGTCGCCCCGACCTCGCCGGGGCTGCCCTCCCCGCCCGCCTCCTCGGAGAGCCGGACGACCAGGTCGTCGAGGTGGGTGAGCAGTTCGTCGGGCGCCAGGTCGATGTCGGCGAGGGTGCGCACGGCGGTGCGCAGCCGGCCCATGGTGGCCGACGCCTGGATGCCGTGCCCGACCACGTCCCCCACGACCATCGCGACCCGCATCCCCGACAGCGGGATCACGTCGAACCAGTCGCCGCCGACACCGGCGCGGGCGGCCGGCAGATAGCGGGAGGCGGCGTCCACGGCGGCGGTGCGGGGCAGGGTGCGGGGCAGGAGGCTGCGCTGGAGGGCCAGGGCGGTCTCGCGCTCACGGGAGTAGCGGCGGGCGTTGTCGATGCAGACGGCGGCACGGGCCGTCAGTTCCTCGGCCAGCAGCACGTCGTCGGGCGAGAAGCCCTCCGGCCGCCGGTAGCGGGAGAAGACGACCACGCCGAGCGTGGTGCCGCGGGCCTGGAGGGGCACGGACATCGTGGAGTGGGTGCCGTACTCCCGGACCCGCTGGACCCGCCGCTCGTCCCAGGAGCGCCACGCGTCCAGGTCGGCACCGGTCGGCACGGCGGCGGTGACGGTGCGGCCCGCGAGCAGCGAGCCGGCCTGGGGGGAGGCGGCCGGATAGCTGTCCACCTGCCCCGGCTTGCAGACGGCCTCGGGGGCGCCCGGGCTGACCGAGTGGTGGGCGGCCCGCCGCAGCCGGACGGGCGCGGTCAGCGGGCCGCTCGCCTCACCGCCGTACTCCTGCGGGTCCAGCAGGTCGACGCTGACGAAGTCGGCCAGCGTGGGCACGCACACCTCCGCCAGCTCCTGGGCCGTACGGGTGATGTCGAGGGTGCTGCCGATGCGCACGCTCGCCTCGTTGACCAGCTGGAGGCGCTCGCGCGCGAGGAAGTGCTCGGTGAAGTCGTGCGCGGTCACACAGACGCCCCGAACCTGTCCGGCGGCGTCGGTGAGCGGCGCGATCCGGGCCAGCCAGGCGTGCGCCCGCTCCTCGCCGGGGGCCTTCATGACGGTCTGCATCTCCTGGCGCTCGCCGGTGGCGAGGGCCCGGCGCACGTACGTCTCGATCTCCGCGTTCTGCGGCCGGTCACCCAGCTCTGTGACCCGCAGGCCCCGGATGCGGGCGGCGGGCAGCGCGACCAACTCGGCCATGGCGTCGTTGACCGCGCGAAGCCGCAGCCGGTCGTCGAAGATCATGGTGGCACAGGGGGACTGGACGAGTGCGGCGCGCACCAGGTCGTCGTCCTGCGGGTCCGGGAACCCCGCGGGCAGCGGCGTCACGGCGAGCCAGGTGAGCGGACCGCCGTCCGGCGACCGACGCCGGTGGGCGAGCACCCACACGGACACGCTGTGACCGTCGCGGTGGCGCAGCGCCAGGGTGCCGCTCCAGCGGCCCTCGTCGGGGCCGGGGGGCCGCGCCGGCCCGCCGTCCGCCAGCAGAACGGCGGCCGGCCTGCCGACCACCTCGGCGGAGCGGTGGCCCAGCAGGCGGCGGGCACCCTCGCTCCACTCGGCCAGCGTGCCGTCCTCGGCAATGACCGCTCGCGCCGTCGTGGCGTCGTCGAACGGGTCGTCCGAGGTCATCGTCCCCACTCCATCGCGGACACTCACAGTGAACAGGCAGGCCACCTGCGTTCCACCTTAGTGCTTGTGGCGTCGGCACGGACGAGAACGCGGGTCGTCCTCTGCCACACGGACGGGTGTGCGGACACCGCCGGAACGCGGGCCGCGGAGCAGGTGGGCGGACGAGTGCGACCGCCCCCTTGACGGACCCGAGTGGCGCGGCGTCAGATTCTGTTTGCTGAAGTCCAGTTGTGAGTACTTCTGGTTCCTGATGAGGGAGAGCCGCCATGACGGTCACTCGCAGATCGGTCCTGCTCGCCTCCGCCGCCGCTCCCGCCGCAGGCGGGCTCCTCGGCAGCCCGGTGGCCGAGGCCGCCGACGCCGCCGCGGGCGGCTCCGGCCGGCGCACGGTCGCGCTGCGCGACGGCTGGCGCTTCGCTCTGGTGAACCCGGGCGGGATCACGGACCCGACGGGGCGGTACGCCGATGCCGCCGCCCCCGGTCACGACGACTCCGCCTGGAGGCGGGTGGCCGTCCCGCACGACTGGAGCATCGAGCAGACCCCCACGACCGAGCACGGCACCACCAGTGGCACCGGCTTCTTCCCCGGTGGCCTCGGCTGGTACCGCCTGGCCTTCACCCTGCCGCCGGACTGCGCCGGCAAGCGGATCTCCGTCGAGTTCGACGGCGTCTACATGGACTCGTACGTCTACTGCAACGGCATCGAGGCGGGCCGGCACCCCTACGGCTACACCGGCTTCGCCATCGATCTCACCGATCTGGTGCACACCGACGGAAGTACCGAGAACGTCCTCGCGGTGAAGGTGCAGAACCGGCTGCCCAGCAGCCGCTGGTACTCCGGCAGCGGCATCTACCGCGAGGCCCGCCTGATCGTCACGGAGCCGGTGCACGTCCCGCGCTGGGGCACGTACGTCACCACTCCCGAGGTCGGTGCCGAGCGGGCCGTCGTCCGGGCGCGCACGGATCTGGTGAACGCCTCCGGCGCCGCCGCGGACGTGGAGGTCCTCTCCAGGATCATCGCGCCGAACGGCCGCACGGTGGCCCGTACGTCCACCACCGTCACGGTGACCGACCGGGCCACGGAGACCCACGAACTGGTCGTGCCCCAACCCCTGTTGTGGGACTTCGCCACGCCCCGCCGGTACACCCTGGAGACCGAGCTGCGGGTCGGCGGCCGGCGCGCCGACACCTACCGCACCCCCTTCGGCATCCGCACCTTCGGCTTCGACCCCGACGAGGGCTTCCACCTCAACGGCGCCCACGCCAAGCTCAAGGGCGTCGACCTCCACCACGACCTGGGCGCGCTCGGCGCCGCCGTCAGCGCCGACGCGATCCGGCGGCAGCTGACCATCATGAAGTCGATGGGCGTCAACGCCTTCCGCACCTCCCACAACCCGCCCGCGCCGGAGATGATCCGGATCTGCGAGGAACTGGGCATCGTGATGCTCGTGGAGGCCTTCGACTGCTGGCGCACCGGCAAGACCCGCTACGACTACGGGCGGTTCTTCGACGAGTGGTGCGAGCGGGACGCCCCCGAGATGGTCCTCGCGGCCCGCAACTCGCCCGCCGTCGTGCTGTGGTCCATCGGCAACGAGATACCCGACTCGACCACCACGGCCGGTCTCGCCATGGCCGACCGGATCATCGCCGCGATCCGGGCGGCCGACGCCACCCGGCCCTTGGTGATCGGCTCCGACAAGTACCGCAGGCTCCCCGCGAAGGGCTCGGCGGCCGATCTGATGCTGGCCAAGCTGGACGGGCTCGGCCTCAACTACAACACCGCCACATCGGTGGACGACCTGCACGCGGCCTACCCCCACCTGTTCCTCTTCGAGTCCGAGTCGTCCTCGGAGACCTCGACGCGGGGCACGTACCAGGAGCCGGAGCGCCTCAACACGGGCGAGAACCACACCCCCGGCAGACGGGCGACCTCGTCCTACGACAACAACCTCGCCTCCTGGACCATGAGCGGCGAGTACGGGCACAAGAAGGACCGCGACCGGAAGTGGTTCACCGGGCAGTTCCTGTGGTCGGGCATCGACTACATCGGCGAGCCGACGCCGTACGACGTCTTCCCCGTGAAGGCGTCCTTCTTCGGCGCCGTGGACACGGCAGGTTTCCCGAAGGACATGTACCACCTGTTCCGCAGCCAGTGGACGGACGAGCCGATGGTCCACCTGCTGCCGGCGACGTGGAACCACGAGCCGGGCGACACCGTCGAGGTGTGGGCGTACGCCAACGTGAGGAGCGTCGAGCTGTTCCTCGACGGAGAGTCGCTCGGCGTCCGGGAGTTCGACGCCAAGAGGACCGTCGACGGGCGGCCGTATCTGGAGACCACCGAGGCCACCGGCGACGACAAGACGTTCACGGCCGGCCCCTACCCCGGCAGCTACACCAGCCCCAACGGCAGTGCCGGCAAACTCCATCTCACGTGGAAGGTGCCCTACCGGCCGGGCGTGCTGAAGGCCGTCGCCCGCGACGGCGGCAGGGTCGTCGCCACCGACGTCCTGCGCACGGCCGGTGCCCCGCACGCCGTCCGCCTCACCGCGGACCGCGGGACGCTTCCCGCCGACGGCCGCTCGCTCGTCTTCGTCACCGCCGACGTCGTGGACGCGCGAGGTGTGGTCGTGCCCGACGCGGAGCACCTCATCTCCTTCGAGGTGCGCGGCGGATCCCTCGCGGGGCTCGACAACGGGCGCCAGGAGAGCGCCGAGCGCTACCAGGCCAGCACCCGCACGGCCTTCCACGGCAAAGCCCTCGCCATCGTGCGCTCCGGGACGAAGGCGGGCTCCCTGAAGGTGAGCGCCCAGGTGGACGGCCTGCGCAAGGGAACCGTCACCGTGCGCACCACCCACTCCCGCACGGCGGCGACCACCCCCGCGCCCGCCTTCGTCCCGGACCTCCCCGAGCCCGCGAACCATCCCCGTGCCGACGCCAGTTACTCGGGCCGGACCGACACCCTGCCCGCCGCGATGCTGGACGGCGATCCGGCCACCGGCTGGTCCAACGCCTTCGTCAAGGCGGCCACCGCCCTGCTGCCCGCCTTCAGCCAGGCCCGCCCGAAGGACTGGGTGTCGGTGGACTGGGGGCGGACGCGGACCTTCGACCGTGTGGAGGTGTCCTTCACGACCGGGGCCGCGCACAGCCTGCCGGCGGCGATCGAGGTCGAGGTCGGCGACGGGGAGCGTTGTGCGCCCGTCACCGGGGCGGCCGTCGAGTGGGCGGACGTCTCGGACCGGCCGACGGTCGTCACCTTCGACGCCGTCCGCGGCTCCCGGCTGCGGCTGAACCTGGTGAGCAGCCGCCCCGGTGAGGTTCAGGGGGCGATCAGGATCAGCAGGTTGGAGGCATAGGAACCGGTCGGGTCCGGGCAGGGCGGCGGCCGTGACGGTCAAGCCGTCCTGTCCGGACCGTTGACGGGGTGTCATGACTGCAACAACCATGGGCTCCGACCGCCTTTGGGAGCGCTCCCATCGCACTCCCGTCCGGAGCGTTCCCGCATCTGCCGGAGGAGCCCAGACGTGAAACCACGCAGAACCACCCTGCTGCCCCTGGCGGCCCTGATGGCCGCGGCGCTCACCGCGCTGCCCGTGCCGCAGGCCGGAGCCGAGGAGACCGAGCAGATCAGGAACGGCACCTTCGACGCGGGCGCCGACGCCTGGTGGTCCAGCAACGCCGTCACCGCCCCGTCGGAGGGCCGGCTGTGCGCGGACGTGCCGGGCGGCACCGTCAACCGCTGGGACTCCGCGGTCGGCCAGGACGGCATCGCCCTGGTCAAGGGGGAGACCTACCGGTTCTCCTTCAAGGCGTCCGGTGTGCCCGAGGGACACGTGGTGCGGGCGATCGTCGGCCAGGCCGTCGCGCCGTACGAGACCTGGCACGAGGCCGTCCCGGTGCTGGGCGAGCCGGCCGGGGCGTACTCCTACACCTTCACCTCACCGGTCGACTCCGCCCAGGGGCAGGTCGCCTTCCAGGTCGGCGGCAGCGCCGAGCCCTGGCGGTTCTGCCTCGACGACGTGTCCCTGCTGGGCGGGGTGCCGCCGGAGGTGTACGAGCCCGACACCGGGCCGCGGGTCCGCGTCAACCAGGTCGCCTATCTGCCCGCCGGGCCCAAGAACGCCACCGTCGTCACCGACGCCACCGGGAAGCTGCCCTGGGCACTGCGGAACGCCGCAGGCGCGACCGTCGCACGGGGCTGGACCGTGCCGCGCGGCCTCGACGCGTCCTCCGGGCAGAACGTCCACTCCGTCGACTTCGGCGCGTACCGCACCCGCGGCACCGGCTTCACGCTGTCCGTGGACGGCGAGAGGAGCCATCCCTTCGACATCGGCACGGCCGCCTACGAGCGGCTCCGCCTGGACGCGGTCAAGTACTACTACCCGCAGCGCAGCGGCATCGAGATCCGCGACGACCTGCGGCCCGGCTACGGCAGGGCCGCAGGACACCTCGGCGTCGCCCCCAACCAGGGGGACACCGCCGTGCCCTGCCGGCCCGGCGTCTGCGACTACACCCTCGACGTCTCCGGCGGCTGGTACGACGCCGGCGACCACGGCAAGTACGTCGTCAACGGCGGCATCGCCACCTGGGAGCTGCTCAGCACCCACGAACGCGCGCTGACGGCCCGCACCGGCGACCCGGCCAAGCTCGGCGACGGCACCCTCGCGCTCCCCGAGAGCGGCAACAAGGTGCCGGACGTCCTCGACGAGGCCCGCTGGGAACTGGAGTTCCTGCTGAGGATGCAGGTGCCGGACGGGCAGCCGCTGGCCGGCATGGCGCACCACAAGGTCCACGACGAGCAGTGGACCGGCCTGCCGATGCTGCCGGACGACGACCCGCAGAAGCGCGAGCTGCATCCGCCGACCACCGCCGCGACCCTGAACCTGGCCGCGACGGCCGCGCAGGCGGCCCGCCTGTACAAGCCCTACGACAAGGCCTTCGCCGCCCGCGCGCTGACGGCCGCCCGCACGGCGTGGACGGCCGCCCTCGCCCACCCCGCCGTCCACGCCGACCCGGCCGACGGCATCGGCGGCGGCGCCTACAGCGACGACGACGTGACCGACGAGTTCTACTGGGCGGCCGCCGAGCTGTATCTCACCACCGGTGAGCGGCGGTTCGCCGACCACGTCCTGAACTCCCCGGTCCACACGGCCGACATCTTCGTCCCCCAGGGCTTCGACTGGTCCCGTACCGCCGCGGCGGCCCGCCTCGACCTCGCGACCGTCCCGAGCGGGCTGCCCGGCCGCGACAAAGTGCGCCGTTCGGTGGTCACGGGCGCGGACGCCTACCTCGCGACCCTGCGGGGCCATGCGTACGGCATGCCGTACGCGCCCCAGGACAACCGCTACGACTGGGGCTCCGCCCACCAGGTCCTCAACAACGCCGTGGTCGTCGCCACCGCCTACGACATCACCGGCGCCTCGAAGTACCGCGACGGAGCGGTCCAGGCGATGGACAACATCCTCGGCCGCAACGCCCTGAACATCTCCTACGTCACCGGCTACGGCGACGTCGCCGCCCATCAGCAGCACAGCCGCTGGTACGCCCACCAGCTCGACCCCAACCTGCCGGGCCCGCCGGACGGCACACTGGCGGGCGGCCCGAACTCCAGCATCCAGGACCCGCTCGCGCAGGCGAAACTCAAGGGCTGCGTCGGGCAGTTCTGCTACATCGACGACATCCAGTCGTGGTCGACGAACGAGACGGCGATCAACTGGAACGCGGCCCTGGCCCGGATGGCCTCCTTCGTGGCCGACCAGGGATAGCGGCCGGGGCTCACGGAGCAGGAACCAGGGACAGCTGCCGGAGGGAGACCGTTCGCGGCCGGACGGTGTCCGAGCCTGCCAGGAAATGACCGGTGGCAGGATCGCTCGGACACCGTTCGGTACCGCCTTGTCGCTACTTTGACCAGGGGATATTTACGCGTAAGTACCCGAGCGGTACCGTGAAGGACATGCCAGCCCTCAATGTGGAATTCAGCGATCGCGAGCTGGAGGACCTGCGGCAGATCGCCAAGGAACGCGGTACGTCGATGAAGGCGCTCGTCCGGGAGGCCGCCGCCGCCGACATAGCAAGGCACCGGGCGCTCCAGGAGGGCGCGGAGGCGTTCCGCAGGTTCTTCGCCACCCACGCCGACGAGTTCGCCGCGGCGTTTCCCGACGACGAGGCACCCGTCAAGGGCGAGGGGCGGGTCGCCTGACCGATGACCCCAGTCATCCACATCGACGTGCCCTGGCTGCTCCAGCGCCACGAAGAGGTCCTGCCGGACCAGCCGACCATCAACGACTTCTCCGCGCTCGTCGCCGCCGTCGCCCGCCACCGGGTCGACCCGCCCCGGCTCGGCGTGGACTCCGACCCGGCCTGGCGGGCCGCCGCGCTGCTGCACACCCTCGCGCTGCTCAAGCCCCTGCCCTCGGCCAACGCCCGCTTCGCCAGCGCCACGGCGGTGGCCTACATGTTCGTCAGCGGCGTCGGCATCGACCCGCCCTACGGCGCCCTCGTCGACCTCACCCGCGACCTGATCGACGGCAAGACCGACGTGTACGGCGCGGCCGACCGGCTCCGTTCCTGGCAGATCTGAGCGAGGCCTTCGCGGGCCGCCGGCCCAGGGCGGGAGTGAACAGGGCCGGCGGCCGTTTCGCGCAGGGAGAGCCGCCGTCCCGCGCGTGGCCTCCGAGGAAGGGCCGGCTCCCAGTCCACTACGCGCCGCGCACGCGGGGAACGTGTGCGCGGCGCCGCCGCGAGCGCGCGCTTCACACGGGGTCGGGGTGACCGGCCAACGCGGTCGGGGTGACAGGCCGGAAGGGGCGGCCAAATCCGCTGCGGACAGGGTGAATCGGGCGCCGCTTGTCGACATTCTTTCAACAGTGGCCGGGAATTCCCGGCGGCTTGTTGCGCGCGACTCGGTTGTGCGAAGGTGAGCCACTCGTGCGGGGGCCGAGGCCGGGTGCCCGGTGTTCGCCGGCGGAGGCGGACACCTGCTCCCGCCGCGTCGGACAGGTACGTACCGAAGGAAGCCGCACAGTGCTCACCCCCCAGCCCCCCCGCCCGCCCTACCCCCCGCCCGGCTCGGGACCCGGTGAATCCGACGAGGCCCTCGCCTCGGGGACCCGCGGGGGGACGGACAGTGAGGTGGCCCAGTCCACGGCGATGCTCATCGCGCGGCACTGGCAACCGGTTCACGACTACGCGGTGATCTGCCTCGCCTCTCCGACCGGCGTCGCCTCCATGGTCGCCACCGCCGCCTTCCACCAGGTCCTCGACCGGCTGAAGCTGGGCGAGCCCGGCACCGCGCTGCGCCCCCGCCTCCTGGTCACCGTGCGCGACACGGTCCGGCAGTGGGCCACCGACGAGACACTCTCCGGCGTCCTGCCCGACCTGGGGAAACCGGCCGGCGCCCGGGGGATGCGGGCCGCCGAGTCCATGACCCCGGAGAACCGGCTGCTCGCGGAACGCGCCTTCCAGGGCCTGCCCCCGGTCGCCCGCTGCGTGCTGTGGCACGCCGAGGTCGAGGCGGAGCCGATCACCGTCGCCGCCGGCCTGCTCGGCATGGACACCGACACCGTGGCCGGCGTCCACGAACAGGCCCGCGACAAGCTCCGCGAGGGATGCGTCCGCGCCCACCGGGACCTCGCGCCCGGCAAGGAATGCCGGTTCTACAACCGGCTTCTCGACGTCCCCATAGGTCGCGGCGGCGACCTCCTGCCCGACGTCCGCCGGCACATGGACGCCTGCCGCTACTGCCGTGCGGCGGCGGAGCAACTCGGCCACTTCGAGGGCGACCTGGGCGTCCTGCTCGCCGAAGCCGTGCTGGGCTGGGGAGCGCGCCGCTACGTCGAATCGCGGCCCGGCCGCGCCGTACGGCCGCCCGTGCCGCTGCGCGGCTCCGCCCGGCACCGCGGTGGCCGCCCGCGCGGCACGCGCCGCGCCGCAGGTCTGTTCGCCCGTACCCCCTCACCCGGCCGCGAACCCGGAGCGGGACCGCGCTCCCCGCGCGCCCTGTTCACGGGTGTCGGCCTCGCCGGCGCCGGCCTGCTGACCGCCCTGCTCGCGGCCGGCCTGTGGACCGACGACGGCACCGCCGAGCCGGCCGCCCCGCCCGCCACCGCCGACGGCACGGCCTCGTCCGGCACCGGCTCCCGCGCCACCCCGACGGTCCCCTCGGGCCCCGACACCGCCAAGCTCCCCGACGCCCCGCGAGGGACCCGGCTGCGCAACCTCGCCGCCGACCTGTGCCTGGACGTCCGCGGTGAGGCGAAGGCGGGCGCCGTCCTCGAACTGGCGGACTGCTCGAACGACCGGTCCCAGCAGTGGTCGTACGAGAAGGACGGGCGACTGCGCAGCCTGGCCGAGCCCCAGCTGTGCGTGGACGCGCACGCGGACGCCGGCGTCGTCATCCTGGAGGCGTGCGCGGCGGTCGGCGACCCGCGCGCCGACGACGTCCGCTACGACCTCACCCCGCAGGGGGAGTTGCTGCCCCGCTGGAACGAGTCGCTGGCCCTCGCCCCGGCCGGTGCGGAATCCGGCGCAGACGTCGTCGTCAAGGTCCGTGACCGTTCCGCGGGGCAGCGCTGGCAGGCCTACGCCGCCCCGGCCGCCACCGGCTCGCTGTCGATCACCGGAACCGAGCCGCCCGCGGCGCGGCCCGTCGAACTGTCGGACCGCACCGCCTGAGGAGCGGCAGGTCCGCCCGTCACCCGGCGGCCTCCTCCAGGTCCGCCGGGCCGACGGTCACCGGGGTGGCGTGACCGGACAGGGCCAGCGTGAGGTCCAGCTCGGCGAGCAGACAGCGGATCACATGCTCCACGCCGGGCTGCCCGCCCAGGCCCAGACCGTAGACGTACGGCCGGCCGAGCAGCACCGCGCGAGCGCCGAGCGCGAGCGCCTTGAACACGTCGTCGCCGCTGCGCACCCCGCTGTCGAACAGCACGGTCAGCCGGTCGCCCACCGCCGCCGCGACCCGCGGCAGCGCGTCGGCGGCGGCGACCGCACCCGCCACCTGCCGCCCGCCGTGGTTGGAGACCACCACACCGTCCATCCCGGCATCGGCGGCCAGCCGGGCGTCGTCCGGATGCAGCACACCCTTCAGTACGATGGGCCCGTCCCAGTGCTCGCGCAGGAACGCCAGGTCCGGCCAGGTCTTGCCGGGGTCCGCGAACAGGTTCACGAAGTGCATCACCGCCGCGTCCGGGTCCTCCCGCACCGGCTTGGCCAGGCCCGCCAGGAACGCCGGATCGGTGAAGTAGTTGGCGGTGCCCACCCCGTGCAGGAACGGCAGATACGCCCGGTCGAGGTCACGCGGGCGCCAGGCCAGCAGCGGGGTGTCCAGGGTGACGACCAGCACCGAGAATCCCGCCGCTCGCGCCCGGTCCAGGAAACTCCGCGTCACCTCCCGGTCCTTGGACCAGTACAGCTGGAACCAGCGCTCGGCGTCCCCCGTCGCCGCCGCGACGTCCTCCATCGGTGTGCTCGACGCCGACGACAGGATGAACGGCACGCCCTGCGCGGCGGCGGCGCGGGCCGCCGCCGCCTCGGCCTCCGGGTGCATGATCGACAGCACGCCCACGGGAGCCAGCGCCACCGGCGCGGGCAGGGAACGGCCGAGCACCTCGACCGACAGGTCGCGCTCCCGCACGTCCCGCAGCATCCGCGGCACGATCCGACGGCGCTCCAGGGCCGCCCGGTTGGCGCGGGCGGTACTGCCGTCACCCGCGCTGCCCGCCACATAACCGACCGGCCCGGGACCGAGCCGCCGCTCGGTCAGCTCCTCCAGCCGACTCAGGTCGGTGGGCAGCCGGGGCACCGCGCCCGTCATCCCGTTCAGATAGATCTCGTACTGGAAGTCCGCCCACTGCCTGACCATCCGTGGATCCCGCCCCTCGTCGTCGAGCCGCCACTTCACGGCGACCATACCGGCCGGTAGGTGGGGGGCGGGCGGCGCTCGGAGGTACTGGAGAGGACCTGTCGGCCGGCGGTCCGGCACCCGTCGGCGAGACGCCGACGCGGGCGCGGGCGGGCCGATTCGCGGGGCCGGGCCGGGAAGCTGAATATTTCCGGACGATTAACGAGCCCATGAAAACCGGTCATTCAGGCCAGTGCGGGATCATGAAGCGCTTGCCCCGGGGGTTGCAACGTTCGAATTCCGTGACTTCACGCCACTGATTCAATACGCAAGGTTACTGAAACCCATGGGGTCGATGTGAGTTTCGGCGGCGGACTCGGCAGACTCGCGCTCGCCGCGTTCGACACCGACCGAGTCGGACCGGCACACCGAATCGAGCGGAAGGATGCACACAATGCGGAACACCGCGCGCTGGGCAGCGACCCTCGGCCTCACGGCCGCCTCTGTCTTTGGACCCCTCACCGGGTCCGCGCTCGCCGCCTCGGCCGCCCCGGCCTCGCTCTACGCCCCGTCGGCCCTGGTGCTGACCCTCGGGCACGGAGAGAGCGCCGCCGCCGTCAACCCGGCCCGTGCCGTCACCCTCACCTGTGCGCCGGGCCCCTCCGGCAGCCACCCCGCCGCCGCCCTGGCCTGTGCCGAGCTGCGCGCCTCCGGCGGTGACTTCGAGGTGCTGGCCGACCCGGGTGACGCGCTGTGCACCAGGGAGTACGACCCCGTGGTCGTCACCGTGGACGGCGTATGGCAGGGCAAGCGGGTCTCCTACGAGCGCACCTTCTCCAACGACTGCGTGAAGAACTCCTCCGGGAGCGTCCTCTTCGCGTTCTAGACCGGGGTCGCGTGGCCCCGTGGGCAATGCCAACGGCTCGTGACGTGGGGAGTGCGAGCCACTGACACGGACAACCACGGCGATCCCGCGACCAGGGGCCGGCCGGGCGGAGTGGGGCCGCCCGCCGGTCCCTGGCATTTTCCGCGCGCGAGCTGCCCGGGACCGGACGACGTCAGGCCCGGTCGCGGTGGCTGGTGTCGCACCACGGATAGCGGCGGCTGCGCCGACAGGTGCACAGGGCGACCCGGAAGCGGTCGGAGACGACCGTGGAGCCGTCCTCCAGCTCCACCTCGACGGGCCCCTCGACCAGCAGGGGCCCCTTGCGCTGCACGCTGATCCGGCGGGGGCGGTCAGCGGGGGAGTTCGGCACGGATGACCACCAGTTCCTCGTTGTTCTCGTCGACGGACAGCAGGCCCCGGCGCCGCAGCCACTCCTCACGGGAGCGCAGGACCGGCCCGAACGGGATACGCCGCCGCCGCGTCACGGCCGCCTTCAGGCCCGCCGTACGCAGATGCCGCACGGTTCGGTCCGGATC
The DNA here is from genome assembly GCF_055577115.1 of Streptomyces sp. NPDC033216. Taxonomy (NCBI): domain Bacteria; kingdom Bacillati; phylum Actinomycetota; class Actinomycetes; order Kitasatosporales; family Streptomycetaceae; genus Streptomyces; species Streptomyces sp. NPDC033216. Next base: position 384,516 of record NZ_JBVIQK010000003.1, read on the forward strand.
ACTCAGCGCGGAGTGCACCAGCAGCAGCACCCCGCCCGGCCGCAGCAGCCCCGGCGCCTCCTGGCAGATCCGGTCCAGCACCATCCGGCCGTCACCGCCCGCGTCCCAGGCGCGGGCCGGTCCGCGCGGCGCACGGCCGGTCGGAGCGGGCACGTACGGCGGGTTCGCCAGGACGAGGTCGAAGGTGCGGCCCCGCACCGGCTCGAAGAGGTTCCCGCGCAGCACGCGCACCGGCAGCCCGGCCCGCCAAGCGTTCCAGCGTGCGGCGTAGACCGCACGCCAGGACACGTCGACCGCTGTCACGCGAGTGCCGCGCCGCGCCGCCTCCAGGGCCAGCGCGCCGGAACCGGTGCCCACGTCGAGGACGTCGGAGCCCGGCGACAGCGGTTCTTCGGACAGCGCCCCGGCAAGCAGGTCGGTGTCCTCCTGAGGGGCGTACACGCCCGGAAGTACCAGCGGTTGATTCACGGCGACCAAGTACCCCCGCCATCAGGAAATATGGGCCATCTCCGAGGCCAGGGGAGTGCGCAGCGAGGAACGTCCGGCACGCCAGGCCGTGAGCAGCCGATCGGCCAGCCGGTCCTCCAGCAGGGAGGTCGCGCCGACGCCGAAGGCGACATCGGGGGCAAGATGCGGCTCCTCCTCCAGCAGACCACCGATCACCTCGTGCCGTACGACCTGCTCGTGGACCGCGTCGGCCTCCACGTGCTCGTCGTAGAAGTGCACGGCGGCGGGACCGGCGCCCGCGCGGCGCATCGCCTCCGCGAGCCGCCGGGAGCCCGGTGAGGAAGTGATCTCCACCGTCGCGAAGTGACCGACCAGCGCCCCGCGCAGACCGCGGTGCAGGCCGAACAGGGACATCAGATTGACCGTGGCCAGTGTCTCGGCGCACCCCGCGTCCAGGTAGCGGCCGTACGTGGTGTCCAGGCCCAGGTCCGTCATGAGGTCCGCGAACAGGCGGGCGTGGACCCGGTCGGGGCGGCCGCCGCCGTACTCGTCGAACTCCACCGCCGCCATCGCCGCCTTGGCCCGCCCCCACAGCCTCGGCAGCACCCAGGCGTGCGGGTCGGCCTCCTTCAGGTGGTACAGGGAACGCTGTGCCGCGTACTCGCGCAGCTGCCACAGCTCACCCTCGGCACACAGGAAGTGAGAGACACCGTCGCCTTCCACGGGCTCGACGAGCAGCTCCGCGAGCGCGTCCTCCACGCTGTCGTGGACGGGGGCGTCGGCGCGCAGGGCGGTCAGGAAGCGGTGCTCCAGCTCGGCGCGCAGCCGCAGGAGGTCGGGATCCCACTCGACCTCGGGGCTCACCCCGGCGAAGCCGCGGTAGTGCAGCTCGTAGCAGAGGTACAGGGCCAGCTGGAGGTCGTCGCCGTACGCGGGCGCGCCCGCGGCCGTCCCGGCCGGCGGCAGTGAGCCCGCGCCCAGCAGATACTCCCGGACAGCCGCGGAGAGGGGGCCGCGGGCGGTGGGCAGCCGTGGTCCTTCATATGCCATGACCGCCGGGTACCCCGCAGGTCGCGGGCCATCCCCCCGGAGTGGGCCGAGGGCTGAGCCGTCACCGCCCCCCTCGTCAGTGCCCGCGGGCATCCTCCCGCGCTCGGGTGTCGGGGGTGACGGCCCCGCCGGCCTCCCCCCGGCCGCGCCGGGCCTCGTGCCGCTCGTCGGTGCGGCCGGCGGCCTCACGGATCTCCCGCATCACCTCTTCGAGCGCGGTCCTCGGGGGGTCCTGCCGGTCCTGCTCGGCGTCCCGCTCGGTGTGCTGCTGTCGGTTCCCGGCGTTCTCGGACATGACGGTTCCCTTCCTCTCGGTGCCGGCGCCCCACCGCCTCGCGGCGCCCCACCGCCTCGCGGCGCCCCACCGCCTCGCGGCGCCCCACCGCCTCGTGGCGCCGTCGCGTGCCGGGCCGGCGGCCCTGGCCCGGTTCAGTTCGTGGCGGTTGCCGCGGCGCGCAGCGGTACCGGGTCCGGCGGCGACTCGTCGGAGAGCCGGGTGACCTCCGCCCACCAGGACGCCCCGTCCTCGATGTGCCGCAGCAGGACGCCCTCGCGGATCGCCCATGGGCAGACCGTGACCGTCTTGAGGCCGATCAGCTTCATCGCCGTGTGTCCGACCACCGCGCCGGCCAGGCTCTGCGCGGCGCGCGGCGCGGAGATGCCGGGCAGTTCGGCCCGCGCGGCGGCCGGCAACCGTGCCAGCCGGATCACCGCCTCGCCGAGGTCGGCGCAGTCCAGGGTGCGGGCGACGAACGGACCGTGGCGGCCGGGCGGCGCCCCGCACAGCCGGGCCAGCTGCTGGAACGTGCGGGAGGTGACCACCGCCGTGCGCGGCCCCTCCCAGCGGATCCGGGCGGCCACGTCCCGCAGCTGGTGGCGGACCCTGCGGCGCAGCTCGCGTACGCGCTCCGGGGCCGGCGGGTCCTGGCCCGCGAAGAACTCGTGGGTCAGCCGGCCGGCGCCGAGCGGCAGCGAGGCCACGAAGTCCGGCAACCGGCCCCGGCCGAACGCCACCTCGAACGAGCCGCCGCCGATGTCCATCAGCGCGAGCGGCCCCGCCCGCCATCCCATCCAGCGGCGCGCCCCCAGGAACGTCAGCTCGGCCTCCACCTCGCCCGGCAGGGTGCACAGTGGTACACCGGTGCGTGAGGTGACCGTACGCAGCACCTCCTGCCGGTTCGGCGCGTTGCGCACCATGGCGGTGGCGAAGGCCAGCGGGCTCGTCGCCCCCCACCGTGTCGCCGTACGGTTCGCGGCCGTGACCGCGTCGACCAGGTACTCGATCGCCTCGCCCGGTATCGGCTCACCCGGCTTGACCTGCTGGGACAGCCGCAACCGCCACTTGGCCGTGTGCACCGGCAGAGGTACGCCGTCCTGCGCGTCCGCCACCACCAGTCGCACGGTGTTGGATCCCACGTCCAGCACGCTGATTCTCATGCGCGTGCGCATACCCGGCGGAGCCGCTCCCTACGTCACTCTGCGGCACGCGACTTCCACGCACCGCGGCCGGCAGCGCCCGGAATCCCGGCACGCGAGTGGCCGCCGCCGGCTCAGGCCAGCTGCCGCCGCACCAGTTCGTGCAGCCGGCCCCCGGCGTCCGCGAGCAGCCGGGACGGCGGTCCCTGCTCGGCGATCCTGCCGTTCTCCATCACGACGACCCGGTCCGCGTCCAGCACCGTCGACAGCCGGTGGGCGATGACGATGCGGGTGGCGTCGAGCTTGCGAGTGCTGTCGATGACCGTGCGCTGGGTCTCGTTGTCCAGGGCGCTGGTCGCCTCGTCGAAGAAGAGGATGCGCGGGCGCCGGATCAGCGCCTGGGCGATCATCAGCCGCTGGCGCTGACCGCCCGACACCGAGCCGCTGCCCGAGACGATCGTGTGCAGCCCCATCGGCATCCGCTTGATGTCCTCCGCGAGCCCCGCCATCTCGGCCGCCGCCATCGCCTCCTCGGGCGTGTACGACCCGGTGCCGCAGATGACGTCCAGGATCGATCCGGTGAACGGCTGGGCGTGCTGGAGCACCACCCCGCACTGCCGCCGTACGGCCGACTGGTCGAGGGCCGCCAGGTCCTGACCGTCGTACAGCACGCTGCCCGAGACCGGGCGGTCGAAGCCGATGAGCAGGCGCAGCAGGGTGGACTTGCCGCAGCCGCTCGGCCCGACGATCGCCACGAACTCGCCCGGCCGCACCTCGAACGACACGTCGTCCAGGACGAGGGGGCCGTCGTCGGAGTAGCGGAACGACAGCCGGCGGGCCTCGACCGCGCCGGACAGCGGACCCGGCCGGGTGCTCGCCGCCCGCACCTCGGGGGTCGCCTCCAGCACCGGCCGGATCTCCTCGAACAGCGGCAGCGCGGCCACCGCCGACACGAACGCGCCGGTCAGCGAGGCCACCGAGGTCAGCAGCATCGTCATCGACGTGTTGAAGGTCAGGAAGTCCGCCGCCGACAGCGTGCCGCGCGCCGGACCGGCCAGCAGCATGAACATCAGCAGCGAGCACAACGGCAGATAGACGGCGCCCAGCACCGTGGTGAGGTTCTTGATCCGGCCGAGCCGCTGCTGGAGTTCACGGCTGCGGGCGAACTGGCCGGCCCAGGCGGCGTAGGCGTAGTTCTCGGCGGCCGCGATCCTCAGCTTCGGCAGGCCCCGAAGGGTCTGGAACGCCTGGTTGTTGAGCTTGTTGGAGAGCACCACGAGCCTGCGCTGCCAGCGCACCTGCCACAGCCCGAGCCCGAGGAAGACGGCGGCGACGACGACGAGCATGCCGATCGCGGCCAGTGCCATGGGGACGCTGTACCAGAGCAGCAGGCCCAGGTTCATGGTGCCGACGGTGACGGACTGCGCGACCGACGGGCCGAGGCCCGCCAGCAGCCTGCGGATCGCGCTGACACCCATGGCCGCGCTCGCCAGCTCACCCGTGGAGCGTTCGGCGAAGAACTTCGTCGGCAGCCTCAGCAGCCGGTCCCACACGGCCGGCTGGAGCGTCGCCTCGATCCGGCCCTCGAGCCGCAGGAGGGTCATGTTCTGGAGCAGCGTGAACGCCGCCGCCACCACACCGCCGACCAGGACGGCCAGACACGCCTGCTCGATCAGCCCCTGCTGGGCCCTCGGCACGTACTCGCCGAGCACCTTGCCGGTGGCGATCGGCACCAGGGCACCGATCGCGACCGTGACGAGTCCGCTGAGCAGCAGGTTCGTCAGGTCGCGGCCGGTTCCCCGCATGCTGAACCGCAGCAGTCCGAGCGGACCGAGCCGCCGCTCGGGCAGCGGGCGGTAGAACATGACGGCCCGCGGCTCGAACTCCTCCGCGTTGGCCTTCTCCACCGGTGTCTCGCGGCCGGTCGCGGGATGGACGGCGACGTAGCCGCCGCGCCGCCACAGCAGGGCGACCGGCGCCCCGGACAGTGCCCGGTGGCCGACCAGCGGGCCGACGTCCTCGCGCCACCAGCGCCCGTCGAGCCGTACGGCGCGGGTGCGCACACGGGAGGCGAGCGCGACCTGCTCGACCGGGTCGAGACGGTCGTTGCCGGCGCCCGTCCGGGTCGGCTCGACGAGGGCGATGCCGGCCGCCCGCGCGACCAGGTCGCAGGCGGCGAACGTGGCGTCCGCGTCCGCGGCCGTCGCGCGCGGCCCCGCCTTCCCGCCGATCGACGCCAGCAGTGTCCGGTCGGCCTGCGCGCGCACCGCCTCACCGGCCTTGATGCCGGCTGCCGCGCGCGTCTCGTGGGTGCGCTCCACCTGCTCGATCCACCGGTCCAGAGCGGTGAGCAGGCGGTACTGCTGGTCGACCACGGACTGCCAGAGCGCCGGGTCCATCAGCAGGTCGGTGGCGGCCTCCGCGCCGTACAGCGAGCCGTACTGGACACTGCCCGGCGGCACCTGCATCCAGAACACGTCGTCGTCGTCCCCCGTGTGCGGACGAACGCGCTCGGCGGCACCGCCGCCCGCCGCGGTCCGCTCGCTGCCCATCGGTGCCTGGAAGAGGACGGACAGTCCGCGGCCGACGCCCAGGGCGAGGGCGTACTCCAGCGGACTCGACGTGGGCGGCGCGTGGTGGGGGTTGCCGTACTCGTCGTAGGACCAGGTCTGGGTGCTTGCGGGCCGGTACAGCTCGCGCAGGCCGACGCGGTGGACCGCACAGTCGCGCGACGGGCGGGCCACCAGGGTGTGCTGGGGGCCGGCGACCGGCCCGAGCAGCAGCGAACCCCTCTCCAGCCGGCCCAGGTGATGCCAGGGCCCCCGCTGTTCGGCGTCCACCGCGAACAGGTCCAGCGCGCCTTCGGCGACCAGCCACAGCACCTGCGGACCCTCCAGGTCGAGCCGGCTGAACCCGGCGCAGTCGACCCGCGTGCCCGTCTGCCCCAACGCCGAGAGCACGATGTCGCCTTCGGGTACGGCCGTCATCTCATCGCTCCCTGACCAGTGCCGCGTACGCCCCGCCGCGGGCGAGGAGTTCCTCGTGCCGTCCGCGCTCCACGACGGTGCCGTGTTCGAGGACGACGATCTCGTCGCTGTCGCGGACCGTGCTGAGCCGGTGCGCGATCACCACGCAGGCGCAGCCACGCCGGCGTAGGTTGTCCATGACGATCCGCTCGGTCTCCGCGTCCAGCGCGCTGGTCACCTCGTCCAGCACCAGGATGCTGGGCCGGCGCACCAACGCCCGTGCGATCTCCAGGCGTTGGCGCTGTCCGCCGGAGAAGTTGCGGCCGTCCTGCTCGACCCGGCCGTGGATGCCGCCGGGCCGCCGCGCGACGACGTCGTACAGGGCGGCGTCCCGCAGCGCCTCCATCACGGCGTCGTCCGGGACGGAGGGGTCCCACAACGCCACGTTGTCGCGGACCGTGCCCTCGAAGAGGAACACCTCCTGGTCGACGAAGGAGACCGAGGCGGCGAGCGCCCCGCGCGGGATGTCCTCCAGGCGCTGTCCGTCGACGCGGATCACGCCCTCCCACGGGGCGTACAGGCCCGAGATCAGCCGGGACACCGTCGACTTGCCGCTGCCCGAGCCGCCCACCAGCGCCACCTGCTGGCCCGGCCCGACACTCAGGTCGAAGCCGGTCAGCAGCGGCTTGTCCAGCGGGCTGTACCCGAAGGCGATGTTCTCCAGCTCGACGTGGCCGTGCAGCCGGCGGGCGGAGTGGCCGCCGGAGCGGCGGTCGTAGAGCGGGTCGGCCCGGAAGTTCTCCACGTCCTTCAGCCGGGCCACGTCCGCCGCGAAGTCCTGGATGCGGCCCGCGACGCCGTTCAGCCGGGTCAGGGGGGCGGTGAAGCGGGCGACCAGCGCCTGGAAGGCGACGAGCAGACCCACGGAGATGGCGCCGTCGATCGCCCGCATCCCGCCGATCCACAGGATGAGTGCGCTGTTGACCGTCGCCAGCGTCGGCGCGACCACGCCCAGCCAGGCGCTGGGCACCCCGAGCCGCTGCTGCTCCTCCAGCGTGGTGGCGTGCTGCCCGGCCCACTTGCGGAAGTAGCCGTCCTCACCACCGGTCGCCTTCATCGTCTCGATCAGCTGGAGTCCGCTGTACGCCGTGTCGGTCAGCCGCGCGTTGTCCGCGCGCAGCTTCGCCGTACGGGTCGCGCGCAGCCGGATCACCACCCGCATGGCGACGAGGTTCAGCAGGGCCACGCCGATGCCGACGAACGTCAGCTCCGGGTCGTAGGTGTAGAGGAGGATCGCGTACAGGACCACGACCACCGCGTCCACGCCCGCCGACGCGAGGTCGCGGGCGAGGGTCTCGGCGACCGCGTCGTTCGACTGGAGGCGCTGCACCAGGTCGGCCGGGCTGCGCTGGGAGAAGAAGGTGACCGGCAGCCGTAGCAGATGGCGCAGGAAGCGGGCGCTGGACAGGGTCGAGGAGATGATCCTGCCGTGGTGCAGGTTGGCCTGCTGGAGCCAGGTCAGCGCGACGGTGAGCAGCACACAGGTGCCCATGGACGCGAACAGCACGTCCAGCAGCGAGGTCTGGCCACCGATCAGGAACATGTCGATGTAGGTCCGGCTCAGCGCCGGGACGGCCGCGCCCACGACGACCAGCAGCAGGCTCGCCAGCACGGCGGCCGGCAGGGTGCCCGCGGTGCCGCGCAGCCGGGCCGGCATGGCGCCCAGCACTCCCGGCCTGCGTCCGCCGCGCTCGAAGTCCTGGCCGGGCTCCAGCACCAGCACCACGCCGGTGAAGCTGCCGTCGAAGTCCTCCATCGGGACGAAGCGGCGGCCCTTGCCGGGGTCGTTGACGAACACGCCGCGGCGGCCGAAGCGGCGGCCCAGGCCCTCATAGACGACGTAGTGGTTGAACTCCCAGAAGAGGATCGCGGGCGCCCGCACCTCGGAGAGAGCCGCCAGGTCCATCTGCATGCCCTTGGCGGTCAGGCCGTAACGGCGGGCCGCCTTCAGCAGGTTGCTCGCGCGCGAGCCGTCCCGCGACACCCCGCACGCGATGCGCAGCTCCTCCAGCGGCACGTGCCGGCCGTAGTGCCCGAGGACCATGGCGAGGGAGGCGGCTCCGCATTCCACCGCCTCCATCTGGAGCACGGTGGGGGTACGGACGGTCTTCCCCCGGCTCTTGGGGACCGAACGCCGGGGTGGCGCGGCCCGCCGCCTGCCGCGGGTCTCGGTCGCGGTCACGGAAGCAGCCAATCGAGGGGACGCTGGTCGGCCAGCCGGATCGAGGCGGTGGCCATGGTCATGGAGGTGAGCGCGTACGGCGGCCCGTCGGCGGACGACCACCGGTAGCCGCTCCGTGTCGCGGAGGACGGGTCGAGGCGGACCAGGACCGCCACCGGGCGGCCCTTCTCGGTGAACTGCTCGCCCAGTTGGCTGTCGCCGAGGAACGCGGCGATCTGCCGTGCGGACTGCGCCGCGCGGTCCACCGACTTCACATGGCCGCGCAGCACGCCGTACCGCTGCGAGGGCACGGTCTGCACGGTCAGGTCGACGGCCGCGTCCGCCGGGACGGAGGCCGCGTTCTCCGCCGGGACGTACACGGTCGCGTACAGCGGGTCGTCGGCGGCGGCGACCTTCTCCACGGCGGCGACGTTCGCGCCGGTGGAGATGATCTGCCCGATGGTGGCGGCGAGCGCGGTGATCCGGCCCGCGGCGACCGTGCGCACCACGGTCTCGCCGTCGGCCGTACGCACCTTCAGCACGGGGGAGTCGGCGGGCAGCCGCTCGCCCTCCTTCGCGAGGAGCGCCGTGACCTGGCCGGCGGCGGGGCTCTGGAGGATGTAACTGCCCTCGCCGTGGGTGAGGACGGCGGGCGCGCTCACGGTGGAGGCGACCGAACCGGTCACCGCCCACACGGACGCGGCGGCCATGACGACCACGGTCACGGACAGCACGAGCCAGCCCTGGGGCCGGGCGAAGCGCACCGGCAGGTCGAGTTCCTCGGGCGACTGGAGCTTGGCGAGGGCCTGTTGGCGGAACTGCACGGGACTTCCCTGGGGTTTTCACGGCACCGGTTCGGGGAGTGCGGACCACCGGATCGGGGCCGCACGGCGCCGAAGAGTCCCGGAACCGGGTGTCGGCTCCGGGACTCGAAGGGTCACAAGGCTGCGATCAGAGACCGGCGACCAGGTTGGTGACCGGGGCGGTGTTCAGGCCGGTCACGCCCTCGACCGTGCCGACGACCGTGTCGACCAGGCCGGAGACCGGGGCGACGCCGTCCACCAGGCCGGTGACGGTGCCGACGGCGTGCACGGACAGGCCGCCGGAGACGTTGTCGAGGTCGGCGTCGGCGATCTCGACGGTCTCAACCTGGGGGGTGGAGTTCATGGGGGAACTTCCCTTCACATGGATATCTCATCAGGGGGGAACGGCCTTCTCTGGGGACAGATGACGGCCGCGACCGCGGCACCGAAGGCCCCTTTCCGGTGACCCCCGGCGAACCCCGCGGTGCGATGGATCAAAGCAGGTCCGCCGCCGACGCATCCACTCAATCACCGGCCTCACCAGCCCACTTACCTCGCCGGAGCGTCAAAGCGTGCAGGCGTGGTCACGCCTTGTCGGCGACTTCTTCACACCCTGGACAGGAATCGCTCCGATGAGCGGCGCACGCCCTCGTGGCGAATCCGGCACACCCGTCCCAATGGCATGGCGGCGTCCGCGAGGTTGTGCAGAAGCTCCGCGCCCCGTGACCCGCTTGGGCAATCGGTGTGCAGATTCTCTGAAGCAGGCATTCCGCTCACCGGCCGGAACACTGAGTGACCGAGTGGTCGCTGTTCGTGCCTCGTCGGTGTCCCGCGCCTCCGTCGCCGTCCCGGCGTCGCTCTCCAGCCGGTATCAGCCCAGCAGGGCGTAGACGGTGCTCGCCCGCGCGACGAGTTCACCGGACCGCTCAGCCGTCATCGCGACGTCCGCGAACGCCATCCGGCGGCCCAGCTTCGTCAGGACCGCTTGGATCAGGACATCCGAGTCGGTCACGGCGCGCTGGAAGGACGTCGACTGCTGCACCGTCGTCATCGGCACGAAGGCGCCCCGGGCCGCCGAGACGGCGATCACCGTCGCGGTGTCCGCGGCCGCCATCAACGCCTGCCCCGACAGGCCGCCGCCCTCCCGGGCCAGCTCCGCCGACCAGGGCAGACGCAGAGTCGCCCGGTCGTTTGCCAGTGCCTCCACGGACAGGCCCAGCGCGCGCACCCAGGGTGCGAAGCAGTCGGAAAGGATCTTGTCGGCTTCAGTGGTCGTCATCGTCATATGGGCGATTGTTCCCCGGCCGACGGCCCCGGACTCCGGTCATGGCCGATTCGCGGGTTCGCAAAGGAAGGTGGCAAACGGCGTTGAACGCACCACGCGCCCCCTGCGTACCCATCGGCAACCAGGCGCCGCCGTACGAGGCTGCCGCCCCCGGCAGCCGGACCCCGTCCCCCCAGGAGGTCGAGTTTTTTGAGTCACAAGCGAATGCCGAAGCGCAAGGCCGCGATAGCGCTGGGCGGTGTCGCGGCGCTCGGAGCGGCGGCACTCCTGCTCCCCCACGCCAACGCCTCCCAGGACGGCGGCGACCAGGCCGCCGCGGCGCCGAAGACCCTGAAGGCGGCGGACGCCTCCGACCTCGCCGCGCAGCTGCGGAACCTGCTGGGCGAAGCCTTCGCGGGCTCGTACTACGACACCGGCCGCAAGCAGCTCGTGGTCAACGTCGCCGACGTCTCCGGTGACCGGAACAACGCCGTGGTGCAGGCCGAGAAGGCCGGCGCGGAGGTACGCGAGGTCGAGAACAGCACGGCCGAACTCAAGGCCGCCGCGCAGACCCTCAAGGCCGACGCGACCATCCCGGGCACCTCCTGGGCGGTCGACCCGCGGACCAACAAGATCCTCGTCACCGCCGACTCCACCGTCACCGGCGGCAAGTGGGACCGGCTGGAGTCCACCGTCCGCGACCTCGGCGCCGGAACGGCGACCATCAAGAAGTCCGCCGGCACCTTCAAGACCTTCGCCTCCGGCGGCGACGCCATCTTCGGCGGCGGAGCGCGCTGCTCCCTCGGCTTCAACGTCACCGCGGGCGACGGTTCCCCGGCCTTCCTGACGGCCGGTCACTGCGGGGTCGCGGCCGAGGCCTGGTCCGACTCCGAGGCCGGCGAGCCCGTCGCCACCGTCGACCAGGCGGTCTTCCCCGGCGACGGCGACTTCGCACTCGTGAAGTACGACGACCCGGCCACGGTCGCGCCGAGCGAGGTCGACCTCGGCGATCAGACCCTCCGGATCTCCCGGGCCGCCGACGCGACCGTCGGCACGCAGGTCTTCCGGATGGGCAGCACCACCGGTCTGTCCGACGGGCAGGTCCTCGGCCTCGACGCCACCGTCAACTATCCCGAGGGCACCGTCACGGGCCTGATCCAGACCGACGTGTGCGCCGAGCCCGGCGACAGCGGCGGCTCGCTGTTCACCCAGGACGGGCTCGCGATCGGCCTGACCTCCGGCGGCAGCGGCGACTGCACGGCCGGCGGCGAGACCTTCTTCCAGCCGGTGACCACCGCCCTGGAGGCGGTCGGTGCGACCCTCGGCGACGGCGGGGCCGGTGAGGGAGTCGGTGCCGACGACGGCGTCGGCGGCGAGGAGGCCGGAGCGGGCGCCGGTGACGGTGCTGATGCCGGTGAGGAGGCCGGCGCTCAGGAGGCCGGCGGCGACGCGGGGAACAGCGCCGGCGAAGAGGCCGGCCAGGGCGCGGACGGTCAGGACGCCGGCGGTGAAGCCGGCGCCGAGGACCAGGGCGGCGACGGCGTTCAGGACGACTCCGGGCAGACCGGGACCCACTGACGCACCGCTCACCCCTACCACCGGCCGGACGCCACCACCGCTCCGGCCGGTGCCACGGTCCGACCCTCCGGCGGGAGGGCCGGACCGTGGCGTTTCCGCCGCCGGGACCCGGCCGACGGCTCGTCAGCCGTCGTCCCGCGCACCGGCGCGCAGCACCAGCAGCGCCACGTCGTCGACCCGCTCCTCGGCCGCCGCGAAGTGCCCCACGAGTCCGTCGGCCAGCTCCTCCAGCGGCAGATCCCCCGCCTCGTCCAGCCGTCGCCCCAGGTCGGCCACCGCGTCCTCGATGTCCACCCCCGGCGACTCGATCAGCCCGTCGGTGTAGAGGGCGAGCACACAGCCGGGCGACAGCTCGATCTCCGTCGTCGGGTACGTCGCCTCCGGGTCGATGCCCAGCAGCGGTCCGCCCGCCAGGTCGAGGACCCGCACCCGTCCGTCCGGCCGCCGCAGCAGGGGCGGCGGATGTCCGGCCCGCGCCATCACCGCGCGACCGAGCGACAGGTCCAGCCGCAGATACAGGCAACTGGCGAACAGGTCGGTCCCCAGGTCGATCATCAGCCGGTTGGTGCTGCGCATCACCTCGGCCGGCGCCTGCCCCACCGTCGTGTACGCCCGTACGGCCGTGCGGAGCTGCCCCATCAGCCCGGCCGCCGTCACGTTGTGTCCCTGTACGTCCCCGATCACCGCCGCCGGCAGCGGACACGAGGGCACCAGGTCGTAGAAGTCGCCGCCGATCTCCATCCCCCGGGTGGCCGGCAGATAGCGGGCGCTCGCCTCGATCCGCGGCAGCGACGGCAGCGAGTGGGGGAGCAGAGCCGCCTGGAGGCCGTGCGCGAGCCGGTGTTTGGCGTCGTACAGCAGGGCCCGGTCCAGGGCCTGCGCGATCAGCCCGGCCAGACTGGTCAGGACCGCGCGTTCGTGCGTGGAGAAGTCGTGGGGTTCGGCGTAGGCCAGCACGCAGACGCCCACCGGGCGGCCCGAGGCGATCAGCGGCAGATAGGCCCAGGCCGCGAAGCCGTCGGGGGCGGCGTGCGGATGGAGCTGCTCCAGCCGGCGGCGGGAGTCGAAGAACGCGGGCACCCCGTGGGTGAGGGCGTGCGTGCCGGGCGAGGGGGAGGCCAGCGGCATTCCGTCGAACCGCTCCACCACGTGGGGGTCGGGATAACCGTGGTGCCCCAGGACGTCCAGGCGGCCCGCCCGCGTCCCGAGCAGTGTCAGGGCACCGCTGCCCACGGCCGGCGCGATCTCCTCGGCCACCAGCCGCACCACGTCCTGCACGCTCACCGTCTCGGTCAGCGCCCCGGCCAGGCTCAGCGCCTGTGACATCGACACCAGCCGGGGCGGCGCGTCGTCGCGCTCGCCGTCGGCCGGGCCCGTCACCGACACCGCCCGCGCCCGGACCACCCGCACGGTGATCCCCGAAGCGCTCGGATACAGCCGGAAGGACAGCCAGTCCGAGGGCGGGCGCAGCGCCACGAAGGAGGTGATGTTCCGGCTGAGCAGCGCGGCCCGGTAGCGCTCCTCGTACATCGGGTCGGCCAGCCACGGTACCGACGCCCACAGGTGGGCGCCCAGCAGTTCGCCCACCGGGACACCGAGCAGGTCGGCCGCCGCCGCATTGGCGAACGCCACCCGGCCGGTCAGATCCAGCGAGCACAGTCCGTACGGCAGCCGGGCCACCATGCGGGCCGCCTCCACCGTGCCCAGTGTGTCGGCCGCCCCGGGCGGCCCCGCGACCGGCGGATCGGCCTCGGCGCGCACCGGACGGTTCTCGGCGGCGGCCCGTTCCAGCCCCAGCGCCAGCCGCTCGCAGCCCGTCAGGAGCTCATGCCGCTCCCGGTCCGACAGCTCCGGTGGATGTGAGCCGGGCCAGGTCACGAAGACCGCGCCGTACACCTTCGAACCGGTCGCCAGCGGGAGCGCGGCCAGCGCGAACGGGTACGGCAGGACCATGGCGATCCGCGGATAGGAGCGGGCCATCTCCTCCTCACCGCCCACCCACACCAGCCGCCGCTCGCGCACCGCACGGGCCACCGGGATCGGCGCGCCGAGCCCCACCCGTTCCCAGGGCGCCGCGAACGACCTGGGCAGCCCCGCCATCACCGTCATCTCCAGCACCGGCTCGTCGCCGGGCAGCAGATAGACGGCGCCGGAGTGCGCCCCGACGGCGTCCATCATCGCCTTCAACGCCGGCGAGAGCATCGACCCTCCGACCGGATTCCCGGGCGCCCGGCCGGACCGCTGTCCCTCGGACACGGCGCCCACCTCCTCGCCCGACCGCTCGTCTCCACCAATCTGCCCCCTGCCGACCGCGAGCGCACGGCGAGTGGCCGACGACGACGGCGGTGGGCGGGGGCTGGGGCGCGGGGCCGTGAGGCGGCCTGACGGGGGACCGCCTGCGGGGTCGGGGGCGGCGGGGGTGTGACGGGGGCCCGCCTGCGGGGCTTGGGGCGCGGGGGCCATGGGGAGGCGCGAGAACGCAGCGTGGGCACCCCCGAGCCCCCGCGCCCCGCTCCTCCCGCGCTCGGGTCCTCCCGCGCTCGGGCGAAAACTCTCCGCGCCGTCACAAGGGCTGCGGGAACGTCTCATAAGCGCTGTAATTACGGTCGTGGTCAGTCAGGGTGCTGCGGAGCGCAAGGCGAGAGCCCTGCGTGTCGAAGTTGCCCTGAAGACGGTCACGGGCGCCCCCGCCTCACCGGAGCGGATGCGGCGCGTTCTCGAACAGGCCCTGGTCTTCTCCAGCGCGCGCCTGGCCGCCGTCTACGCCCCCGCCGAGGGCGGTGACCTGCTCTGCCTGATCGAGTCGGCCGGCGTCCCGAGGACCCTGTACGGGCTGCGCGAGAGCTACCCCCTCGACGGGCGGTCCCCGGCCGCCGACGCCCACCGCACCAGAACGCCCCTGTGGCTGGGCCCCGAGCAGCTCGCCGACGCCCCGGACTCGCGCCGGATGCCCGCCGGGGACGTGCACCTAGCCGCACTGCCCGTGCACGACGGCGACGGCGGCGGCTGCCTGCTCGCCGTCAGTGAGGACCCCGGCGGCTTCGACACCGAGGACCGCGCCTGTCTGGAACTGGTCGCCGACGCTGTCTCCCTTCCCGCCCCGGCCGGGCCCGACGAGGCCGAGGAGCTGCGCGCCAACTCCTTCAGCCTCGCCATGGACACCGGCCGGGTGGAGGTCGGCGACGAGATCCTGGAGCTGTTCGGCCTGCGCAGGGCCGAGTTCGACGGCCGCGTCGAGACCCTCCTCGGACACACCGTCCCGGACGACCTGCCCTCGCTGATGTCCGTCGTCGAGGCCGACCACATGTCGATCGGCGAACGCGAACTGGAGTTCCGGGTGCTGCGGGCCGAAGGGCCGCCCCGCTGGCTGCGGCTGCGCGGTCGTCTCCTGCCCGGCGGCGACGGTCACCCGGCCCGGCTCGTCGGCACCGTCGCCGACGTCTCCACCCTGCGCTCCGGCGTCACGGACGTGGCCCGCGTGCAGCGACTGGCCGCCGCCCTGGCCACCGCCGGCACGGTCCGTGACGTCAGCCAGGCCGTCGTGTCCGCACTGCGCCTCCCGCTGCGGGCCGACCGGATCGCGCTGGCCGAGCTGGAGAACGAACGCCTCGTCGTCACCGTCCTCGACCCGCCCGAACCCGAGTCCTGGCCCGAACTGTGGCGGCTGGAATGGCGCACCGAGTGGCCGGACGCGCCCGTGCGCACCATGCCCACCCTCGCCGCCGCCCTGCGCGAGGGGCGGGCTCGGATCTGGCCCGCGGGCACCGTCCTGGAACCGGCCCTCGCGGAGGTCGGCCCCGGCGGCCTGGCCGTCCTGCCGTTGTCCGCCGGGGGCCGCATGGCCGGCGCCTGCCTGATCGGCTGGGACACCCCGCACGACTTCGGGCCCGACGAACGCGCCCTGCTCACGGCCTCCGCCGGCCTCGTCGGACAGGCCCTGATGCGCGCCCACGCCTTCGACGCCGAGCACGAACTCGTGGGCATGCTCCAACGTCAGTTGCTGCCCCGCCGGCTGCCGAAACTCCCCGGCGCGGTCGCCGTCGCCCGCTATCTGCCGGCCACCGCGGGCCTGGAGGTCGGCGGCGACTGGTACGACGTGATCCCGCTGCCCGACAACCACGTCGCCCTCATCATCGGCGACGTCCAGGGCCACAGCACCGGCGCCGCCACCCTCATGGGCCAGATGCGCACCGCCCTGCGCGCCTACGCGGCCGAGGGACACCCGCCCGACGTGGTGGTCTCGCACGCCAACCGGCTGCTGATGGAGCTGGAGACCGACCTCTTCGCCACCTGCTGCTACGTCGAGGTCGACCTGGAGGCCGGTACCGCCTGGTGCGTCCGCGCCGGACACCCGCCGCCCTTGCTGCGCCACCCGGACGGCGCAACGGAGATCGCCGAGTCCGACGGTGGCCCCCCGCTCGGCGTCGTCACCCAGGCCGACTTCCCGATGTCCCCGCTGCGGCTGATGCCCGGCACCGTCATCGCCCTGACCACGGACGGGCTCGTGGAGTCCGCCGACATGGACCTCGACACCGGCATGGACCGGCTCGCCCACGAACTGTCCGTGTCCGACCCCGCCCACCTGGGTCTCGTCGCCGACGCCCTGCTCGGCAACGCCCACCGCGGCGACGACGTGGCCCTGCTCCTGATGCGCTACGACGGCATGGCCGTACGACCCCTGCGTGAGGGCTGGACGGTGTGGCGGGTCCCCGAGGCCGCCCGGCACGCCCGCCGCTTCACCCGGCGCAGCCTGCGCGCCTGGGGGATTCCGGTGGACGCCATGGACGCGGCCCTGCTGGTCGTCTCCGAACTCGTCACCAACGCCCTCGTGCACACCGAGGGCCCCGTCCGTCTGGACCTCACGCTGGTCAACCACCGGCTGCGCATCTCCGTCACCGACGTCTCGCCCCGCACGCCCGTCAAGCCGACCAGCCTGAGCTGGGAGGCGACGGGCGGCCGCGGCATCCTTCTCGTCGAGGCCATGTCCGACACCTGGGGAACGCTGCCGGTCAGCGGCGGCAAACAGGTGTGGAGCGAGGTGCAGCTGGAGGGGTGAGCCAGTGGCGCTGCGGGTGTTCCCGAGCGCGGGCGGGGTACCCGCCGTCCATGGACACCATTGCCACCGCCGTTCTGGCGGCCTCCGGAAGATCCGCGTTGGCCACCGTCGCCTTCGTCGTCGTCGGCGTCGTGCTGGTCGGCGGCCTGATCTTCGCCTTCCGGCTCGGCGCCAAGATCCGCAGCCGTGAGCCCGCGCCGCCGCGCCCCGAGGAACAGCCCCGGATGCCCGCGTCGGGCCCGGTACGCGAGAGTCACGGGGCGCGTGAGCCCAACGAGATGCCGCAGCCGGAGGACGGCGAGCGCCTCACCCCGCACGAGCTGCGGCCCACCGGCAGCCGGGCGAGCGACGACCAGAGCCGCCCCCGCTGGGATTCCGGGTCCGGCGGTTCCTTCGGCAGTGGCGGCCCCGGTGCCCGCTGACCGTGACGCAGAAAGGCGATGAACGGCTGTGACGTCCTCGCCTCTCGACGAGCGCACCGCCCACCGGCGGGAAACCGGCTGGGCCAGGGCCCGCAGGCTGCGCGGCACCAAGGCCGCGCCCCGCACCTGGACACCGGCCGTGGAGCCGCCCGGCATCGCGCCCGCGGTGCGCTCCGGCCCGCAGGGCAACATCGTCAGGGGTGAGGACTGAGAGGTCCGCCGGCGGTCCGGGAAAAGCCTGAGCGTGCCGAGAGCCAGACCACCCGGAACCGGACCGAAGCGGCCGACAGGACCGGGAAAGGGGTCGAGGCGGCCGGGAGCGCGTCGCGCGGACCGGGAGACCCGCCCGCCGCCGTACGCTGAGGGCGTGCGACTGTTGCTGATGTCCGACACCCACCTCCCCAAGCGCGCCAAGGCGCTCCCGGCGCCGCTGCTGGACGCCCTCCCCGGGGCTGATGTCGTCGTGCACGCGGGGGACTGGGTCGACACGGCCACCCTCGATCTGCTGGAGCGCCGCAGCCGTCGGCTGATCGGCGTGTACGGCAACAACGACGGGGAGGGACTGCGCGCCCGGCTCCCCGAGTTCGCGTACGCCGATCTCGGGGGGCTGCGCCTCGGGGTGGTCCACGAGACCGGCCCCGCGAAGGGCCGGGAGGCCCGCTGCGCCGCCCGCTTCCCCGACCTCGACGTCCTGGTCTTCGGCCACAGCCACATCCCGTGGGACAGCACCGCCCCCGGCGGGCTGCGGCTGCTCAATCCGGGTTCCCCGACCGACCGCCGACGCCAACCGCACTGCACCTACCTGACCGCCGTCGTGGACGTGGGCCGGCTGACGGACGTCGTGCTGCACCGCCTGCCGCCCCGCTGAGCCGAGCGGGCTAAGGCACGGGGCGCGGGGGGTGGACCGCTCCGGCCGTCGTCGTCAACGGAGCCCCGCTGCCGCCCCAGCGCAGCGCGACGATCTCGGCGGCCACGGACACCGCCACCTCCTCGGGCGTGCGCGCCCCCAGGTCGAGCCCCACCGGTGAGCGCAGCCGGGACAGCTCACGCTCCGTCAGCCCGGCGTCGACGAGCCGGCCCCTGCGCTCGTCGTGGGTACGGCGGCTGCCCATCGCCCCGATGTACGCGGCGGGCCGGCGCAGCGCGACCTCCAACAGCGGCACGTCGAACTTCGGGTCGTGGGTCAGCACACAGATCACGGTGCGCCCGTCGGTAGCCGTCCCGCGCAGATAGCGGTGGGGCCACTCCACGACCACCTCGACGCCCGCCGGGAAACGGCGCGGGGTGGCGAACACGGGCCGCGCGTCGCACACCGTGACCCGGTAGCCGAGGAAGTCCCCGATCCGGGCGACGGCCGCCGCGTAGTCGATCGCCCCGAACACCAGCATCCGCGGCGGGGGCGCGAACGAGTGCAGGAACACCGGTACGGCGTCCTCGCGCCGCTGACCACGTGGCCCGTAGTGCCGTACGCCGGTGGCGCCCAGGGCCAGTTCGCCGCGCGCGTCGGCGGCGACCGCCGCGTCCAGGCCGGCCGTGCCCAGCGTGCCGGAGGTCCCCTCCGGCCACACCGCGAGCGTGGCCCCGCGCCGGGCGGGCCCGTCGGTGACCGTGGCGACGGTCACCGGCCGGCCCGCCGCGACCGACTCGGCGACCGCCCCGAACGACGGGTCGAGGCCGGGTTCGACGGGCCGCACCAGCACGGTGATCTCGCCGCCGCAGGTCAGGCCCACCGCGAAGGCGTCCTCGTCGGTGTAGCCGAAGGTCTCCAGCCGGGCCTCACCGCTCGTCACCACTTCCCGCGCCAGCTCGAACACCGCCCCCTCCACGCACCCCCCGGAGACACTGCCCACGACCTCGTCGTGCGGACCGACCGCCATGGCGGCGCCCGGATCGCGCGGCGCGCTGCGGCTGACCGCGACCACGGTGGCGAGCGCGAACGGCTCCCCGGCCGCGTACCAGCCCTTCAGCACCGGGAGAATCTCACGCACGTCCCGCTCCTTCCCGGCGCCGGCCCGGCACCGTACAGGCCCTAATCCCGTTGCCGCCGCCACCGCCCGTCTGCTGGACTGCACGAGACCCGTCACCGGACGATCCAGGAGCACAGATGCGAGCAGCGTTCATGTCCCCCCAGGAAGGAATCACCCCCACTCCGAAGGACATGACGTTCCGTGCACCTGCTCAACCTCGGGATCCTCGCCCACGTCGACGCCGGTAAGACCAGCCTCACCGAGCGGCTGCTGCACTGCGTCGGGATCACCGACGAGATCGGCAGCGTAGACGCCGGCAGCACCCACACCGACACCCTCGCACTGGAACGCCGGCGGGGCATCACCATCAAGGCGGCCGTGGTCTCCTTCCCGGTCGACGACGTCACCGTGAACCTGATCGACACCCCCGGCCACCCCGACTTCATCGCCGAGGTGGAACGCGCCCTCGGCGTGCTCGACGGCGCCGTGCTCCTCGTCTCGGCGGTGGAAGGTGTCCAGGCGCAGACGCGCGTCCTGATGCGGACCCTGCGGCGGCTGCGCATCCCCACGCTCGTCTTCGTCAACAAGACCGACCGGCGCGGCGCCCGCTACGAGGGTGTCCTGCGAGAGCTGTCCGGCCGGCTCTGCGCGCCGGTCGTGGCGATGGGCGCCGTCACGGGCCTCGGCACCCCCCGGGCAGCGTTCCGCCCCGGCATGCCCGCCCCCGACGTGCTCGCCGACCACGACGACGACCTCCTCGCCGCGTACGTCGACGGATCGCTCACCCCGGAGCGACTGCGGGCGGCCCTGGTCGCCCAGACCCGCGAATCCCGCGTCCACCCCGTCTTCTTCGGTTCGGCGGCGACCGGGGCCGGCGTTCCGGAGCTGATCGCCGGCATCAGGGACCTGCTTCCGCCGGCCGCCGGGGACCGCGAGGGCCCGCTCTGCGGGACGGTCTTCAAGGTGGAGCGGGGACCGGCGGGGGAGAAGGTCGCCTACGCCCGCCTCTTCTCCGGCACCCTGCGCACCCGCGACCGCGTCCCTTTCGGCGGGCGGGAGGGCAAGGTCACCGCGATCAGTGTCTTCGAGCAGGGCACCGACGTGCGGCGGGAGACTGCCGAGGCGGGCCACATCGCCCGGCTGTGGGGCCTGCCCGAGGTCAGGATCGGCGACAGCCTCGGTGTCCCGCGCACCGGTCCCGGCCACGTCTTCGCGCCGCCCACCCTGGAGACGGTCGTGGTGCCCGGACCGGACACCGACCGCCGCTCGCTGCACCTCGCGCTGACCCAGCTGGCCGAACAGGACCCGCTGATCGGCCTGCGCCACGACGAGGTACGCCAGGAGGTCTCCGTGTCGCTCTACGGCGAGGTGCAGAAGGAGGTCGTCCAGGCCACTCTCGCCGAGGAGTACGGGCTCGGGGTCACCTTCCGCGAGACGACACCCCTGTGCGTCGAGCGTCCGGCCGGCCCGGGAGCGGCCGTCGAGTTCGACAAGGGGGACGGCAACCCCTTCCTCGCCACCGTCGGCCTGCGCGTCGAGCCCGCCCCGCCGGGCAGCGGCGTGACCTTCGGCCTGGAGGTGGAGCTGGGATCCATGCCGTACGCCTTCTTCAAGGCGGTCGAGGACACCGTGCGCGAGACGCTCGGCCAGGGGCTGCACGGCTGGCGGGTCACCGACGCGGCGGTCACCATGACGCACTGCGGGTACTCGCCCCGTCAGAGCCACGCCCATCAGGGCTTCGACAAGAGCATGTCGAGCACCGGGTACGACTTCCGGGGCCTGACCCCGCTGGTCCTGGTCGAGGCGTTGCGCCGGGCGGGGACACAGGTGCACGAGCCGATGCACCGGTTCCGGATCGAGGCCCCGGTGGACAGCCTCGGCGCGCTGCTGCCGGTGCTGGCCGCCCTGCGGGCCGTACCGCGCGCGACGCGGACCCGGGGCGTGCTGTGCGTGCTGGAGGGCACGGTGCCGGCCGCCCGGGTGCACGCCCTGGAGCAGCGGCTGCCGGGGCTGACGCGGGGCGAGGGTGAGCTGGAGAGCGCCTTCGACCACTACGCCCCCGTCGTCCACGGCAGGCTCCCCGAGCGCCCGCGCACCGACCACAACCCGCTCGACCGGAAGGAGTACCTGCTGAACGTGACGGGCCGCAGGAGCAGTTGAGTCGAGCCGCGCGAGCCGAGGTGACGGAAAGTCAACTTACTCGTGAGTCAGAAGGTATTGACGGTGTCCGGAAAGGGTCGGACTGTAGTGGACATGCCGAATATCCGGGCACGTCTGCTCGCTGTTCTGGTCGTCCTCTGCGGACTCTGCGGATTCCTGACGGTGGCGGGCACCCCGGCCGCCACCGCCGCCCCCCTCCCCGACTCCCTCCCGTTCGACGGCACCGCGCTCACCGTGTCCGGCGGCCGCTTCGTGGACGGCACCGGCCGCGAGGTGGTGCTGCGCGGCTACAACGTCTCCGGCGAGACCAAGCTCGCCGAGAACAAGGGCCTGCCCTTCGCCTCGGTCGCCGACGCGAAGAAGTCGGCGACCGCCCTGCGGGCCCTCGGCGGCGGCAACTCCGTGCGGTTCCTGCTCTCCTGGGCCTACGCCGAACCGGTGCGCGGCCAGGTCGACACCGCCTACCTGGCCGCGGCCACCGACCAGATGCGCGCCTTCCTGGACGCCGGCATCCGCGTCTACCCCGACTTCCACCAGGACCTCCACTCCCGTCACCTCTTCGACCCCGACAGCTGGTACACCGGCGACGGCGCCCCCGGGTGGGCGGTGGAGCTGGGCGACTACCCTGACGAGTCCTGCGGGATCTGCCTCTTCTGGGGCCAGAACATCACCCAGAACGGCGCGGTGAAGGCCGCCCAGCGCGACTTCTGGCACAACGCGTACGGTGTCCAGGACGCCTTCCTGGCCACCGCGCAGCAGACCATGACGTACGTCCGGCAGCATCTCACCGCCGAGGAGTTCGCCGGCGTCATCGGCTTCGACCCCTACAACGAGCCCTACGCCGGCACCTACGACCCCGGTCAGACCAGCCGCACCTGGGAACGCGACCTGCTGTGGCCCTTCTACGTCAGGTTCCGGGCCCGCATGGACGCGGCCGGCTGGCAGGACAAGCCCGCCCTCGTCGAGCCGAACATGTTCTGGAACGCCAACATCGACTCCCAGAAGCAGGTGGGCGGCCTCCTCGACGCGGGCACCCTCGGCTCCCGCTATGTCTTCAACACCCACTTCTACGACCAGAAGGCCATCTCCGCCGTCCTGATGTGGGGCAAGGCGGCCGACGGCCGGTACGTCACCGACTTCGGCACCGTCCGGGACCGGGCGGCGGCGGCCGGGACGACGGCCGTGGTCAGCGAGTTCGGCCATCCCCTCGCCGGCACGGTCTCCGACAAGGCGCCGACCGTCCTCAAGGCCATGTACCAGGCACTCGACTCCCGCGTGAAGGGCGCCGGCTGGTGGACGGACCCGGCCGCCTCCGGACCGGTCCTCTCCGGCAACCAGTGGCAGTGGGACATCTACCACGGCCGTCACCACGAGCTGATGAACGGCAACCCCGACAAGGTGCTCACCGCCGGCGACGCGTGGAACGACGAGGACCTCTCCGCCGTACGCCTCGACGACAGCGGCAGGGTGACGCTTCGTCAGGACATGCGGCTGCTCGACCGGATCTACCCCAGCGCCGCCTCCGGCACGACCCTCGCCTTCACCTACGAGGACCGCTCCCGCGACGGCTCGACCACCCTCACCTGGAACCCGGTGCCGAGTTCGCTGCCCGGCGTGGCCCAACTCGTCGGCACCGGGCAGTACGGCCTGCTCGTGTGGCGTTCCGGCAGTGGCTCCGCGCCGACCGAGCTGCACCTGCCCGCCTCGTTCCCGACCGCGTCGACGACCGTGGTCTCCGACCTGGGCACGGCCCACGCCCCGCCGGTGTACACCGCCACCACCCCGGTCGGCGTCGCCGCCGAGCCGGGCGGTACCGGAAGCCGGCGCCTGCTGCTCACCGACACGGACTCGGGCACCCTGCACTACGCCCTGGTGACCAACGGCGCCACCGCCCCCTCCGCTGCCCTGCTGGCCGCGGCCCGCGCTGAACTGGCCGCTTGGGCGGCGCAGCGGATCGGCGGGTGACGGACCCGCCCGTGCGCCGGGATCCGCGCCGCAGCCCCGCGCACGGGCGGACGGTCGGGCTCAGCCGGCCGGAGACCTCCAGTCGGCCGCGACATGACCGAGCCGCACCCGCTGCGGGTGGTCTCCCACCGGCACCGAGACGACCTTGCGGCCGGTGGCGAAGTCGATCGCCGTGACCTGGTCGGCGCCGCTCTCGGAGACGACACAGTCCTTGCCGTCGCCGCCGACCGTCGCCCAGTACGGCTTGGAGACGGGGACCAGCGGGCCCTCCCGGAGGGTGGCGCGGTCGACGACGGTCGCGTAGTCGTCCATCGTGCCCGCCACGCACAGCTTGCTGCCGTCCGGCCGCATCGACAGACCGTGGTGCCGGGAGTCGTTGACGAACGTGGTGCGGTCGTCGCTCGTCGCGGAGTTCTTCGGCAGCGTCTTGGTCCGGGTGATCCGGTCCGAGGCGATGTCGTACTCGAAGAACCCGTTGAAGAAGGAGACCTGGAAGTAGAGCGTGGACTCGTCGGGGGAGAACACGGCAGGGCGCACGGCGTCCGAGTGGTCCGAGAGACCGACGGCGTCCAGCCGCTGCCGCATGTCGATCGTCCTCACCGGCTGGTACGTCGTCGCGTCGACGACGGTGATGCGCCGGTCGCCCTTCGTCCAGTCCAGCCACGGCGCGTCGAGGGCGGTGGTC
This sequence comes from Streptomyces sp. NPDC033216, assembly GCF_055577115.1. Lineage (NCBI taxonomy): Bacteria > Bacillati > Actinomycetota > Actinomycetes > Kitasatosporales > Streptomycetaceae > Streptomyces > Streptomyces sp. NPDC033216. The sequence continues at coordinate 408,516 of NZ_JBVIQK010000003.1, forward strand.
ACGTCGCCGATCGACATGGTCCAGATGTACTTGCCGTCCTTGGTGAAGATGTTCTCGTGCGGCTTGTCGCCCGTGGCGTACGAACCGAGCTGCTTGCCGTTGGTGATGTCGAGCACGTGGACGGTGTTCGACGTCGACGCGGAGACCGCGACCCGCTTGCCGTCGGGGGAGACGGCCATGTGGTCGGACCGGTAACCCGACACGGGGAAGCGCCAGTTCACGGCACCCGTCGACAGGTTGATCGAGACGACGTCGGCGAAGCTGGGCCGGGAGACCACCACGGAGGTGCCGTCCGGCGTGGAGTACATGTCGTCGACGAACTGGTCGTGACCCTCGCCGACGCTGTTGCGGATCGTCATGAAGGCGATCCACCGGACCGGGTCGGCGTTGATCTCCGCCATGCGCTGGTCCTTGTCGGGGATGACGTTGATCCGGCCGATCCTCGCGTAGTCCCCGGTGGACTTGATGACGTCGGCGGTGCCGTCCCAGTTGTTGGCGACCAGCAGCACCTGGCGCAGCGCCGCGGCGTCGGTGGTGGCGGTCGCGGCGTCGGCGACGGCGGTGGGGGCGGTGACGGTCATGACGAGGGCGGCGGCTACGGAGCAAAGGTGCCTGGTTCTGAAGGCAGCCATGTCTGCTCTCTCCTCTGGGGGGTGGGAGGTCCCGAATCTGAACACGGGTGCGTTCAAAGTTGACTTACTGGAAAGTAAGGAAGGGCGTGCTTCGCCACAAGACCACGCGCACGACAAAATCGAGAGACGGAGCGACGAGGGGGGAACCGTGGCGGGCAGGCTCAGGGCGCCGACCGGCCGATACGCCGGCAAGTCCGCCGCACAACGGCAGGCCGAACGGCGGCGCAGATTCCTGGACGCGGCGCTGCGACTCTTCGGCGACAGCCCCGGCTACCGGGGCACGACCGTCGCGGCGCTCAGTGAGGCGGCCGGGCTGTCGACGCGTCAGTTCTACGAGGAGTTCCGCACCCTCGAGGACGTCCTCGCGGCGCTGCATCTCCAGGTCAACGACTGGGCGGAGGAGGCGGTCGTGGCCGCGCTCGCCACCGCCCGGGACCTGCCGCTCGCGGAGCGGGTCGCGGCGATCTTCCGCGCCTACGCCGGCAGTGTCACCGCCGACCCGCGCCACATCCGCATCACCTTCGTCGAGATCGTCGGTGTCAGCCCCCGCATGGAGGAACAGCGCCTGGCACGGCGCGCCCGCTGGGTGGAACTCATCCGCGCCGAGGCCGCGGCCGCCGCCGACCGGGGGGAGGCGGCCCCCCGCGACTACCGTCTCGCGGCGACGGCCTTCATCGGCAGTGTCAACGGCCTCCTGCACGACTGGAGCGCGGGCTGGGTGGACGCGACCCTGGACGAGGCCGTGGACGAACTGGTGCGGCAACTGCTGAACATACTGCGGCCCGCGGGGTGGGGCCCAGACTCCTGCGCCGCACCGCGCCGGGCAAGCGCGGGCGACGTGCCACGCCCCCTCGGGTGACGCCGCGGCACACCCGTGTCCGAGGGGCCCTCCGGCGCGTTGCTGTAGGCATGATCTCCACTCGTCGCATCGTCGCCGTCGCCGCTCTCGCCGCCGGGGTCACCGGCCTCGCCGCACCCCTGGCGAGCGCCGCCGAGGCTCCGGCCGTCGGCAAGCTGAACCCCATCACCGGACTGGACTCGCTCGCCGAGGCGCCGTTCCCCGAGGGGCAGCGCGCCGAGCCGACGCCGGCCCCGGACCACCTCGGTGAGCTGAACGAGCTGTACCGCCTCCAGCAGCTGAACGAGCTGCGCTAGGTCGCCGCTCTCGTCACCCCGGTCACCGGGCCGCTCCCGGCCGTCCACCCCTGACTCGGGTCGCACGTTCCCGTGTCCCGCGCGGTGGCCGCCCGCACTCCGCGCGGCCCCCGCCGGCGTTCAGCCCGCCGCCGCCAGAAACTGTGTCGCCGCCAGCTCGGCGTAGAGCGGGTCGGCCGCCACCAGCTCACGGTGGGTGCCCACCGCGCGCACCTGCCCGGCCTCCATGACGACGATCCGGTCGGCCGAGGTGACCGTGGACAGCCGGTGCGCGACCACCAGGACGGTGGTCGTACGGGCCACCTCCGCGACGGTGTCGCGCAGGGCCGCCTCGTTCACCGCGTCCAGTTGGGACGTCGCCTCGTCCAGCAGCAGCAGGCGCGGGCTGCGCAGCAGGGCGCGGGCGATGGCCACCCGCTGGCGCTCCCCGCCGGACAGCTTGGTCCCGCGGTGCCCGACACGCGTGTCGAGCCCGTCCGGCAGTCCGCCGACCAGCCCGTCGAGACGGGTCGTCCTCAGCACCCGCCGCACGGTGTCGTCGTCGGCCTCCGCGTTCCCCAGCAGCAGGTTGTCGCGCAGGGTCCCCGACAGCACCGGGGCGTCCTGCTCGACATAGCCGATGGCGGCACGCAGTGCGCCCAGCTCCCAGTCCGGCAGTGGCCGGCCGTCGAGGGTGATCGTCCCGGAGTCGGGGTCGTAGAACCGCTCGATCAGTGAGAACACCGTGGTCTTCCCGGCGCCGGAGGGGCCGACGAACGCGGTCATGCCGCGCGCCGGGACGTCGAACGTCACCCCGTGGTGGACGTACGGCAGATCGGCGGCGTACCGGAAGCGGACGTCGGTGAAGGCCAGCGAGGCCGGCTGGTCCGTCGGCGCGGGCAGGGGCGCGGGGCGGGACGCCGGCTCGGCGGGCAGCAGCAGCGTCTCCTGGATGCGGCTGAGCGCCGCCGAGCCGGCCTGGTACTGCACGACCGCGCCGATGACCTGCTGGATCGGCGACATCAGATAGAAGACGTACAGCAGGAAGGCCACCAGCGTCGCGATGTCGATCGCGCCCGTGGCGACCCGCGCACCGCCCACCGCCAGCACCGTGATGAACGCGCTCTGCATGGCCAGACCGGCCGTGTTGCCCGCGGCCGCCGACCACTTGGCGGCCGACACGCTCTGCCGCCACGAGTCGTGCGCCGCCGCGTGCAGCGCCTTCTCCTCACGGTCCTCGGCACCCGCCGCCTTCACCGTGCGCAGCGCCCCCAGCACCCTCTCCAGCGAGGCACCCATCACCCCGACAGCGTCCTGCGCACGGCGGCTGGCCCGGTTGATGCGCGGCACGATCACCCCGATGACCGTGCCCGCGACCAGGATCACCCCCAGGGTGACCCCGAGCAGCACCAAATCCACCACCCCCATCAGCACCACCGTCCCGACGAGCGTGAGCCCGCCGGTGCCGAGACCGACCAGCGAATCGGTGGTGACCTCCCGCAGCAGGGTGGTGTCCGAGGTGATGCGGGCCATCAGGTCACCGGGCTCACTGCGGTCCACCGCCGCGATGCGCAGCCGCAGCAGATACGACGACAGCGCCTGGCGCGCGCCCAGCACCACCGACTCGGCCGTGCGCCGCAGCACGTACGAACCCAGCGCGCCGACCGCCGCGTTGCTGACGACCAGGACCGACAGCAGCACCAACGCGCCGGTGATCGCGCGGTCGTGGGACAGGTCGTCGATCAGCGCCCGCGCCACCAGCGGCAGCAGCAGCCCGGTCGCCCCCGTCACGAGCGAGAGCAGCGCCCCCGCCAGCAGCGTCCAGCGGTGCGGTCCGACGTAGTCGAGCAGCAGCCGCCACGGAGGCTGGACGGCGGCCGTCTCTGCGATGCTCACGAGGCTCCTCGATCCGGGTCGGGTTGCGGCGTTCAGGCTACGTCGACGCCCGTGGAACCCGGCCCCGGCACCGCCTCGCGGCCGGTGACCTGGCTCGATGTACGTCCCCCGCCGATCGCTCACGCGTAGGGTCGGAGGCGGACGGTCGGCCGCCGACGAAAGGAACAGCACCATGGCGCAGGAAGTGCGCGCAGTGATCGCACCGGGGAAGAACGAACCGGTGCGGGTGGAGACGATTCTCGTGCCCGACCCCGGACCCGGGGAAGCCGTGGTGGAGATCCAGGCCTGCGGGGTGTGCCACACCGACCTGCACTACAAGCAGGGCGGCATCAACGACGACTTCCCCTTCCTCCTGGGCCACGAGGCGGCCGGTGTCGTGGAGTCGGTCGGCGAGGGCGTCACCGACGTCGCCCCCGGCGACTTCGTCGTCCTGAACTGGCGGGCGGTGTGCGGCCAGTGCCGGGCCTGTCTGCGCGGACGCCCCTGGTACTGCTTCGACACCCACAACGCGAGCCGGAAGATGACGCTCGCCGCCACGGGACAGGAGTTGTCACCGGCGCTGGGTATCGGGGCGTTCGCGGAGAAGACGCTGGTCGCGGCCGGTCAGTGCACCAAGGTCGACCCGTCCGTCTCCGCGGCGGTGGCCGGACTCCTGGGCTGCGGTGTGATGGCCGGCATCGGCGCGGCGATCAACACGGGCAACGTCGGCCGCGGCGACACCGTCGCCGTCATCGGTTGCGGCGGGGTCGGTGACGCGGCCATCGCCGGGTCCCGCCTGGCGGGCGCGGCGAAGATCATCGCCGTCGACATCGACGACCGGAAGCTGGCCACCGCGCGCACGATGGGCGCCACCCACACGGTCAACTCCAAGGAGACGGACCCGGTCGAGGCGATCCGCGAGCTGACCGGCGGCTTCGGCGCGGACGTGGTGATCGAGGCGGTCGGCCGCCCGGAGACGTACAAGCAGGCCTTCTACGCCCGTGACCTGGCCGGCACCGTCGTGCTGGTGGGCGTGCCCACCCCGGAGATGAAGCTGGAGCTGCCGCTGCTGGACGTCTTCGGACGCGGTGGCGCGCTGAAGTCGTCCTGGTACGGCGACTGCCTGCCCTCCCGTGACTTCCCCATGCTGATCGACCTTCACCTGCAAGGCCGCCTGGATCTCGGCGCGTTCGTCTCCGAGACCATCCGGCTCGACGAGGTGGAGAAGGCGTTCGAGCGGATGCACCACGGCGACGTGCTGCGCTCGGTGGTGGTGCTCTGATGTCCACCCGCATCGAACGCCTCGTCACCTCGGGCCAGTTCCGTCTCGACGGCGGTACCTGGGACGTCGACAACAACGTGTGGATCATCGGGGACGACCACGAGGCCGTGGTCATCGACGCCGCCCATGACGCGGACGCCATCCTCGCCGCCCTCGGCGACCGTCGGCTGACGGCCGTGGTGTGCACCCACGCCCACAACGACCACGTCGGTGCGGCGCCCGCCCTCGCCGACGCGACCGGCGCCACCATCTGGCTGCACCCCGACGACCTGCCGCTGTGGAAGCTGACCCACCCCCACCGCGACCCCGACGCCCATCTGACCGACGGCCAGGTCATCGAGGCCGCGGGCGCAGACCTCACCGTGCTGCACACGCCCGGTCACGCGCCCGGAGCGGTCTGCCTGTACGAGCCGGGGCTCGGTGTGCTGTTCACCGGCGACACCCTCTTCCAGGGAGGCCCCGGCGCCACCGGCCGCTCCTACTCCCACTTCCCGACCATCATCGACTCCATCCGTGACCGCCTCCTGACCCTCCCGCCCGAGACGAAGGTCCTCACCGGTCACGGAGACCCGACCACCATCGGCGCGGAGGCTCCCCACCTCCAGGAGTGGATCACTCGGGGCCACTGACGGCCCGCCCCGGCGCATCCCCTCCGCCGGCCGGGTGACCCGGCCGGAAAAAGCGACAGAAGATGTCCGGCTTCCACGTGATCCTCGATGACGGCATCGACGGAACACCCGCAGGAGGTCACACATGTCCGGTCCGCTGGAAGGCAGGGTCGCCCTGGTCGCCGGGGCGACCCGAGGGGCGGGGCGGGGAATCGCCGTGGAACTCGGCGCGGCCGGCGCCACCGTCTACGTCACCGGCCGCACCACCCGCGCGCGCCGCTCCGAGTACGACCGCCCCGAGACGATCGAGGACACCGCCGACCTGGTCACCGAGGCGGGCGGTCACGGGATCGCCGTACCCACCGACCACCTCGACTCCGCCCAGGTCCGCACGCTCGTCGACCGGATCGCCGCCGAGCAGGACCGCCTCGACGTCCTCGTCAACGACATCTGGGGCGGCGAGAACCTCTTCGCCTGGGACACCCCCGTCTGGGAGCACGACCTCGACGACGGGCTGCGGCTGCTGCGGCTCGCCGTCGAGACCCACGCGATCACCAGCCACCACGCCCTGCCGCTCCTGCTGCGCCGTCCCGGCGGCCTCGTGGTCGAGGTCACCGACGGCACGGCCGAGTACAACCGGGACACCTACCGCGTGAACTTCTTCTACGACCTCGCCAAGGCCTCCGTCCTGCGGATGGCCTTCGCCCTCGCCCACGAACTCGGTCCGCGCGGCGCCACCGCGCTCGCGCTCACCCCCGGCTGGTTGCGTTCCGAGATCATGCTCGACCAGTTCGGGGTGCGCGAGGACAACTGGCGCGACGCCCTCGACACGGTTCCGCACTTCGCCATCTCCGAGACGCCCCACTATGTCGGCCGTGCCGTCGCCGCCCTCGCCGCCGACCGCGAAGTGGCCCGCTGGAACGGGCGGTCACTGTCCAGCGGTGGCCTCGCCCCCGAATACGGCTTCACCGACCTCGACGGCAGTCGCCCCGACGCCTGGCGCTACCTCGTCGAGGTCCAGGACGCGGGGAAGCCGGCGGACACCACGGGCTACCGCTGAGCCCCTTCCCCGTCCGGCGGCCGACGGCGAGGTCCCGGCCGCCGTGCGGCCGCGAGCACCCCGTCCGGTCGTGAGGAGGTGGACCCCGAGGAAGTTCACTGTTTCGTCACAGTACGGGCCGCCCTACAACCGAAGGACCGGCAGACGGGTCTAGTTGGTCGAGTCGCCGGAATCGGGCCAGGGAGAGGGTAGGGGCAGTCATGGGGGACATACGCAGACGAGGTGCCGTCGTGCTCGGCGTCACGGGGCTGATCGCGCCGCTGACGCTCGCGCTGGGCGCGGCGCCCGCACAGGCCGCGAGCTGCACCACGCAGGCCGGGCCGTACCAGAAGCAGGTCGAGAAGTTCCTCGGCCGACCGGTCGACGGCAAGCAGTCGTCGACCGACTGCAAGGCCATCCAGGCCTTCCAGAGCAAGCACGGCATCTCGCCGAACATCGGCTACGCGGGGCCCGTCACCTGGGGGGTGATGGATCTCATGAACAAGCAGAAGGCGGTGGGCGGCAAGCCCAACAAGGCCGGCAAGTGCCCGACCAACAAGGGCCGTATCGCCTGCGTCGACCTCACGCTCCAGATCAGCTGGATCCAGGACGGCAGCCGCCTCGTCTACGGGCCGGTTCCGGTCCGCACCGGACGCGACGGCTACGAGACCCGCACCGGCCTGAAGAAGGTCTACTGGCGCAACATCGACCACGTGTCGAGCATCTACAACGTGCCGATGCCGTACAGCCAGTTCTTCGACGGCGGCCAGGCCTTCCACTCGGTCGGCGTCAGCATGTGGAACCCGCCCGGTTCGCACGGCTGCGTCAACATGACGAAGACGGCCGCCAAGAAGTACTGGTCCCTGCTGAAGACCGGTGACGACGTCTTCGTGTACGGCCGCAAGCCCGGCACCTGACCGGCGCGCGTGGATACGGGCAGACGGACGTGATCAGTGACACGTCCGTTTTGTCCGTATAGTGCGTGTATAACTCACGCGCCCTTCACCTTCGGCGCCGTAAGATTCACACCATGTCCACCACTGTTGAACACCTCTCCGAGCGATCGGCCGCGGAGGTCAACGAGGAGATCAGAGCCCTGTGGCTCCGGTCGGGCGGGACACTGACGGGCGAGCAGCGCGAGGAGTACCGGCGGCTCGTCCTGGAGTGGGCCGCCGTGGCCCCGCAATCGGTCGAGGCGGCCTGACGGCCGTCCGGCCGCGGGCCTTCCAGCCTCGCCGCTCCGCCCCTCGCCACTCCGTCCGGGCACCCCGCGTGGGTGCCCTTCTCGTTGTCCGGCGACCTGTCCGACAATCTGTCCCCTGACGCCACTGTGCCTGGCGTCACCTCATCCCCAGCTGGCCGAGTACTGCCGCTGGTACGCCCTGCGGTCCTGCTCCGACCTGATGTACCGGGTCGCCACCAGCGCGACCAGACTGCCCGCGATCACCAGCAGGCCGGGTCCGATGGCGCGCGGATCCGTGAGCCTCGCCGCCAGTGACACGCTGCCCGTGCCGCCCGTCACCGGCGTCGTCGAGCCCGGCGTGACCGACCCCGGGGCCACCGCCGCCTGTGTGGGCGACGACGACGGCTGGGGAGCGCCCTCGGACGGCGCGGGCGAGGCACCGTCGCGGGCGGCGTCGGACGGCGCCGCCACGATCAGCTGCACCCCGAGCTGCGCCAGCGCCTTCGTCACCGGCTGGAAGAACGTCGTACCGCCCGTCGTGCAGTCACCGCTGCCGCCCGAGGTGACGCCGAGCGCGATGCCGTCGGAGAACATCGGGCCGCCGCTGTCGCCGGACTCGGCGCACACGTTCGTCTCGATCAGTCCGGAGACGGTGCCCTCCGGATAGTTGACCGTCGCGTCCAGGCCGGTCACCTCGCCGTCGCGCAGCCCGGTGGTGCTGCCGCTGCGGAACACGCGCTGTCCCACGGCCGCGTCGCCCACGCCCGTGATCCGCACGCCGTTGCCGTCGCCGATGGCCACGATGTCCGCCCCCGCGCCGGCTTTCCCGCCCGCGTACTGCACGAGCGAGAAGTCGGAGCCGGGGAACGTCGAGTTGACCGTCTGTCCCACCTGCTGGGTGCCCCGGTTGTCCGCGAACCAGCTGGATCCGGCGGGGCCGCAGTGACCGGCGGTGAGGATGAAGTCGTTCGACCCGTTGGTCACGTTGAAGCCGGCCGAACAGCGCCCGCCGGTCGACAGGATGGGCTGGGCCCCGTTGAGCCGGGTGGTGAAGGCGCCCTCGGTGCGTTCCATGCGGACGAAGCTGCCGATGCCCGACGCCACCTCCGTCATCCGCCCCCAGTCGGACGCGGACACGGTGCTGTCGCCGCGCACGACGACCTGGTTGGACCTGTAGTCCAGCACCCAGGCGGTCCCGGCCACCCGCGGCGCCGAACGCAGTGCCGCCGCGGCCGACGTCAACTCGTTCATGCTGTGCCCGACGACCTTCGCCTCGGCGCCCGCCGCGCGGACCGTCGCGGCCGTGCCCTCGTCGGTGACCGCGACGACCGGACGGCCCTCGGCGTCGACCCAGGTGCCCGCCGTCCGGGCGGTGCCGAGCCGCTTCACCAGATCCGCGCCGGTGCTCGTGACGGAGCGCGCCGCACCGTCCGGCGCGGTCGCGGTGGCGGGCGTCTCGCTCGCCATGGCCGCCTGCGTGACCATGGCACCTCCCAGGAGGAGCCCGCCGACGGCCGCCAGCCGTGTCGCTCGCCGGACGATCCGTCGTCGTACGTGCCTCATGCATGGCTCCCGGAAACAGCGAACGCGCGGTCCCAACACCGCGGGGTCCTCCCGTCGTCGAGAACCCTCACTCCCTTACGTGCCGGGACCCGGCCGCGTTCAGCCCGGGGACGATCACCTCACGCCTTGCGGGCCACCCCGCCGAACATGGCGACCTCCTCCGGCTCCGCCCCGCCGGTCTCCTCCGGCCGCCAGCGCGAGCAGGACACCACGCCCGGCTCCAGCAGCTCCAGGCCGTCGAAGAACCGGGCCACGTCCTCGGGTGGGCGCTGGGTCAGCTTCGGCGTGCCGTGTTCGTTCCAGAACCTGACGGCCTCGTCCACGTCCGGCATCGCCGGGCTGGTGATGGTGTGCGACAGCACCAGATGACTGCCCGCGGGCAGCCTGTCGACCAGCCGCCTCACCAGGCCGTACGGGTCCTCGTCGTCGCCGACGAAGATGACCACGCCGAGCAGTATCAGCGCCACCGGCTTGCTGAAGTCCAGCGTCTTCGCCGCGTGTTCGAGGATCGCGTCGACGTTGCGCAGATCCTCGTCGAGATAGTCGGTACGGCCCTCGGGCGTGCTGGTGAGCAGGGCGCGGGCATGCGCCAGGACCAGTGGGTCGTTGTCGACGTAGACGATCCGCGCGTCCGGGGCGGCGGCCTGCGCCACCTCGTGGGTGTTGTCCGCGGTGGGCAGACCGGTGCCGATGTCCAGGAACTGACGTATCCCGACGTCGTGGACGAGATGGCGCACGGCACGGCCCAGGAAGAGGCGGTCGGCGCGGGCGTACTCACCGATGCCCGGGTGCAGCCGGCGGATCTGGTCGCCGGCGGCGCGGTCGACCTCGTAGTTGTCCTTGCCGCCCAGCCAGTAGTTCCAGATGCGAGCGGTGTGCGGCTGGCCGGTGTTGATGCGGTCGCGCAGTGAGTGCGCCGCCTCGTCCACGGCCGGTGGGTTCTCGGTCACGGATCTGCTCCTGGGATGCCTGGGGGCTTACGGTGCTTTCGGGCCAAGGAGCAATCTAGACCGGCGCGTTGATCTCCGCGCGTGGTCCCCCGATTTCCGCCGCCGCTGTCCCGTTCCGATCATCCCCCTCGTCCGGCGGCCCTCTATCTTGTGCCCATGACCAGGATCCCGCACGAATCGTCCGGTGAACCGAATCCACTGCGCGCCCTCACCCTCGACCGCCTCCGGCGCCGCACGAGCATGAAGTGGCGCACCTACCCCGACGACGTCCTGCCGCTGTGGGTGGCGGAGATGGACGTCCCCCTCGCCGAGCCCGTCGTCCGGGCGGTCGGTGACGCGCTCGCCCTGGGCGACACCGGCTACGCCGCGGGCACCGGATACGCGCAGGCGCTGGCCGCGTTCGCCGCCGAGCGGTGGGGCTGGCACGGCCTCGCGGTCGAGCGTACGGCGATCGTGCCCGACGTGATGCTGGGCGTCGTCGAGATGCTCAAGCTCGTGACCGGGCCCGGCGACCCGGTCGTGGTGAACCCGCCGGTGTACCCGCCGTTCTTCCAGTTCGTCGAGCACATGGACCGCCGGATCGCCGAGGCGCCGCTCGGCGCGGACGGACGCCTCGACCTCGACGTGCTGGAGGCGGCCTACCGGCGGGCCGTCGCGGGCGGTGGGCGTGCCGCGCATCTGCTGTGCAGCCCGCACAACCCGACCGGCACGGTCCACACCGCCGAGGAACTCGCCGCGGTGGCGGCACTCGCGGACCGGTACGGCGTCCGGGTGGTCGCCGACGAGATCCACGCCCCGCTCACGGCCGGCGGAGTCGACTTCGTGCCGTATCTGAGCGTTCCCGGTGCGGACAACGGCCTGTCGCTGATGTCGGCGTCGAAGGCGTGGAACCTGGCCGGGCTCAAGGCCGGCCTCGCCGTCGCGGGCCCCGCGGCCGAAGCCGACCTGGCCCTGTTGCCGGAGGAGGTCGGCCACGGCCCCAGCCACGTCGGCGTCCTCGCCCACACCGCCGCCCTGCGCGACGGCACGCCCTGGCTGGACGCGCTGCTCACCGGCCTCGACGACAACCGTCGCCTGCTCGCCGCCCTCCTCGCCGACCGGTTGCCCGGGGTCCGGCACCGGCCGGGCGAGGCGACGTATCTGGCCTGGTTGGACTGCCGGGCGCTGGGCCTCGGCGACGATCCGGCGCGCATCTTCCTGGAGCGGGGCCGGGTCGCCCTCAGCCCCGGTCCCGACTTCGGCCCGGGCGGCGCCGGGCACGTACGGCTGAACCTCGGGACTTCGCCGGAGATCCTCGCGGAGGGGGTGCGACGGATGGCGTCCGCGCTGCGCTGACCCTTGGTCCGCGTGCCTACACTGCGGACATGGACGACAAGGCGCTCGACCGGCTCGGAGCGGGGAAGTACCTGCTGATCACCAGCTATCGGAAGAACGGGACCGGGGTCGCCACCCCCGTGTGGGTGGTGCGCGACGGGGAGGCGCTCGGGGCGTGGTCGGCCGCCGACTCCTGGAAGGTGAAGCGGATCAGGGCCCGCGGCGACGTCATGGTGGGTCCCTGCGACGTGCGCGGCAACCCCACCGGCGAGCAGCGCCCGGCCCACGCCGAGATCTGCGACGCGCGGACGACCGCCCGGTACCGCACCTTGATCGCACGCAAGTACGGCGTCGTCGGCCGCCTGACGCTGCTCGGCAGCAGGCTCCGGCGGGGCGTGGACGGGACGGTCGGGATCCGCGTGACCCTGTGAACGGGTGAGGGGGCCGGTACCGGCCGGTACCGGCCCCCTCACCGCGGCCGCGCCGGCTACGACGCGTCCGTGACCGTTCCCGTCAGGACGGGACGGCCGGGAAGCGGTCCGGCCTCGTCGTCGGTGAGCGCGAGGCGTACCGACTCCGCCGGCTCGGCCACCTGGTCCGCCACCGTCACCACGGTGAAGTCGGCGGTGGTGGTCCCGGCGGGGATCTCCGTCCACACCCACAGGTTCGCCTCGGACAGCGGGCGCTCCGGATCGGGCCCGTCACCGGCGTGGTCGAGCAGCCACCGCGGGTCGACGTCCTTGGTCGACAGCTCGGCGCCCTCGGTGACCGGAACCACCCGAACCGGCTGCCACATCGCCGCGTCGGCGGGCTCGGACAAGGAGATGCGCCAGGTCAGCGTCCCGCCCTCGGCGACCCGGTCCGTGACCGGGGTCATGGTCACCTCGGGCTCGGGGTCGTCGTTCTCCGCGGTGACACCGCCCCGGTAGGAGCCGACGACGGCGCCGCGCACGGCCTTCGCAAGAAGGTCGTGCGGCTCGTCGTGGCCGAAGCGGGTGTCGCCCTCCACCCGGACCGCCACGACGACGGGGGTGGCTCCGGGCCGTACCGTGACCAGCTTGTCCACGGCCCGGCCGGTGTCGGGGTCCAGGACGGAGAAGCGGACCTTGCCGCTGCCGTGCCCCGAGACCCGCACCGGGACGTGGTAGGTCCGGCTCCCGGAGTCGCCCTCCTTGACGGTGAGACGGCCGATGTCGACGCGCGGCAGAGCCGCCGCCCCGACCGTCGGGGTGCCGGGCGCCCAGCCCCAGGCGTCCATCAGCCAGGCCTGCCCGGACGCCGAACGCGGCGTCAGCTCGAGCGACTTGACGTGCCTGAGGTCGAGTCCGGAGCGGGTGGCCGCGGTCAGCGGGACGCGCACCTCGCGTGCCCAGTAGGAGGCGGTGCGTTCGCTGCCGGGCAGCCCGTCGACCGTGACCCGGCCGAGCCTGGCCCGACGGCCCGCGGAGTCGGTGACCGACACGTCCAGTGCGGTGCCGGTCGTGTTCGGCGGCACGAACACGCGCAGCGCCAGGCTCCGGGCCCCGGTGAGGGAGAGCGGCGCGGGCGGGCGGATCCTCGTCGCCGTGCCCGGCGCCGTCCACGTCAGTGCGACCGCGCCGCGGCCTGCCTCCTTGCCCATCTGCCACCACGCGAAGTGAGGCGAGGAGCCCTTGGTGTCGGCGGGCAGACAGGCCTTGGCGGGGTCTGGGTCGATCGCCGCGCACAGCCTGCCGCCGGTCACCTTCACCCCGCCGTCGGGGAGGAACCCGGCCGTCCGGCGGGCGCCGACGGCGTGGGTCAGCACGCGGGCCGGGTCCGCGGACGGGGCGCGCCGTCCCGAGCCGTCGAGCAGGGGGCGCACCCGGTCGTCACCGGCGACGAACAGCCGGGCCGCGGCGGCGATGTAGGTGGCGCCGGCCCGGTGCTGCTGGTCGGCGGTGAGCCGGGTGCGGGCGCCCGCGGAGCACACCGGGTCGGGCTGCTCCGAGTCGTCCCAGAAGTCGTCGGAGGAGGGTGCCTCGGACAAACCGGGCGTCCATTGGGTGTTGAAGAAGTTGTGGTTCGCGCCGACCATGTACACGGCGCTGTGCAGGGCGGTGCCGCGACTGATGCCGCGCGTGCCGTCGACGTACACCTCGCCCTGGAGGTCGGAGACGTCGCCGTCGCAGCCGGGCAGGATCGTCGTGGACGGCACGTCGGCGACCGGATTCTGGCCGAAGACCGTCGGTCCGACGAGGACGGTGCCGCGGATCTTCCAGCGGACCGGACCGCGGTAGCCGTCCTGGGCGGCCGGTGGCGGGTACAGGCTGTCCATCGCCGCCCGGTTGACGCCCTCGCCGCCGCGCGAGTGCCCGACGAGCAGGACGCGGGAGAGGTCGGCGGTCGGGGCGTTACGCACCGCCGCGGGGGCGGCGCCGGGGCGGGCGGCCCAGCCGGCCCATCTCGCGAGGTGCTGTCGCACCAGCGAGGAACGGGCCTGCGCGCCGCCGTCCTCGGCCTCCCAGTCCTGGGCGTTGATGCCGTTGGCGGAGATCGACACCGTCACATAACCCTGCGAGGCGAGGAGTTGCTGGTCCTTGAGGTACCCGCGGTGGCTCGGGATCGCCTTGGTGCCCGCGGGGCAGGGCCAGTCGCCGGTCACGTCGTCGCCGCCCGGCTTGTAGCAGGTGCTGTGACGGCCGTGCAGGAAGAGTGCGAGGGGCCGCTTGCCTGTGGTGCCCCGGGGCGCCACCACCACGGCCCGCATCTCGACCGGCTCGGCGAAGCCGGGCAGTTTCACCGGGTCGAGACCGTACTCACCGGAGGTCGTGCGGTAGACCCCCGGCCTGCCGGGGTCCACGGAGTTCGCCGCGGACGCGGCCGGGGGGTTCGGGGCGGACAGCGCGTCGCGGTGTCGCCTCGCGGTCCGGCCGGCGGGCGCGTCCAGCCGGCGTCCGCTCGACAGGACCTGAAGGTCCTTCAGGGGGGCGTCGCCGACGGCGGCGAGGGACAGCCGGAACGTACGGCCGTCGTTCTCCGCCTTCGGGGCGCCGAGCGACCGGTCGCCGGCGCGGAACTCCACGCGGGCGTCGCCCATGGGCACGGGCGTGGGCGAGCGCCACACCAGTTCGCGCGCCGCACCCTCGCCGCCGACCTGCCAGCCGGGCGGCAGACCGCTGTCGGACGAGATGGTCGACGGCCCTGTCTCGGACGGTTGCCGGGCTTGTGCCAGTCCCGGTGTTCCCGCCAGGGCCGCGAGCGCGGTCACCGCGGTGACACCTATTCGCCGGGCACGGATCAAGGGTCCACTCCTCAACGTTCGGAGCGCGGGGACCCCGTCCGTATCCGGAGCCCCTCGCGTCACGAAGGAAGCGAAAGGGGACCTGTGGGTTGCCTGTGCCGATGGTTCCGTGTCGGATTCCGTCCGCGCGGGACAAGAATCCGGTCACCCGTGACCGCCCGTGCCGCGCCCGTACGCGAACCTGTCGTACGGGAGGGCCGCCGGGTCAGTGCCAGGCCCGGTACGGCTCGTCGAGCAGTTGGAAGACCGGCTCGCCCCGCACCGGGTCCTTGGCCGTGGACAGCCGGACCCGGTCACCGCTGTGGATGCCGATGAGCGGGCCCATCACCCGGCCGCGCACCACGAAGCCCTCGGCCATCTCGACCAGGGACACGTTGCGCGCGGACGGGGTGTTGCGGTGCACCACCGTGGCGTGGCGGACCGTGCCCGTGCCCTCGCTGCGCTCCGTGCGCAGGTCGCTGCCCTGGCACACCGGGCACAGCAGCCGGTGGTACATGGCGGTGCCGCACCAGGTGCAGCGCTGGAAGAGGATCGCGTCCGTGTCCGTGGCGGCCTGGCGGTCGAGGAGACCCGCCGAGGAGCCCGCCGCCTGCTGAACGGCGCTTCCTGAGTGGTGGTACACGCTGGTCAACTCCCTGCCTTCGGCCGGAATGCCCCGTGCGCGGCTCACCCGGACACGGGTGTGCGCGGTTCGCCGTGCCACCGTGCACGCCCACAGAGTATGGCACTCAGTGCCACCGGTAAAGGCACTGCGTACCCCCGATATGGCGGAGGCCGCTGGAGGGCGGCCTACCGCCGGCCGAGCGCGGTCTCGATCTCCCGCACCACCCGCCACAGGGGCGCGTCGCGCCGCGACACGACGACCACCACGTCCTCCGGGTGTTCGGAATCCTCGGAGTGCTGGGAGTGCTGGGAGTGCTGGGAGTGCTGGGAGTGCTCCGGACGGTCCGGGCGCCCCCGCGCCGGAGCCGCGGGCGGGGCGCCGAACGCCGACTGCACGTACCCGAGGGCGTGGTCCACCGTCGCGCTCGCGTCGGCCTCCCCGTCCGAACGCAGCCAGGAGCGCAGCGCGTTGTTGTGCGCGGCGACCACGGCGGCGGCGACCACGTCGGCCCGCAGGGTCCCGTCGGGCCGGCCGGCGAAGCGGTGGCGCAGGTACTCGGCGAGGGCGCGTTCGTAGCGCCACACCACCGACAGCTCGTAGGCCCGCAGTCCGGGCACCTGCTTGGTGAGGCGGTAGCGCTGCACGGAGAAGGAGGGGTTCTCGGCGTACATGCGCAGCACGAGCCGGGCTGCGTCGCACACCCGGCGCACCGGGTCGCGTCCCTCGTCGTCGGCGGCGAGGAAGGCGGTCATGTCGGCGAGGCAGCGCTCGTGGTCGGGGAAGACCACGTCCTCCTTGGAGGGGAAGTAGCGGAAGAAGGACCGCCGGCCGACGCCCGCGAGGGCCACGATGTCGTCGACGGTCGTCTGCTCGTAGCCCCGCTCCAGGAACAGCCGGAAGGCGGCCGCGACCAGGGCGTCCCGCATGGGCGGCTTGGTGCCGGCCGCCTCGGCGCTGTCACTGGAGCTCATGGCAGGGAACGTAACACCCGTCCGGCGGCGGTGGCACTCAGTTCCCTTGCGCGGGGAACTGAGTGCAGCCGCCGGGGGAGTGTCCTCAGAACCGTTCGGCGGCCTCGACCACGTTGGTCAGCAGCATCGCCCGCGTCATCGGGCCCACTCCGCCGACCGGCGGCGCGAACGACCCCGCGACATCGCTCACGTCCGGGTGGACGTCACCCAGGATGCCCTCGACGGTGCGCGTCAGACCGACGGACAGCACGGTGGCGCCCGGCTTGACCCAGTCCGGCGTGACCATGTGCGCGACGCCGGCCGCCGCGACGACGACGTCCGCCACGCGGGCGTGCGCGGCGACGTCCTGCGTCGCCTCGTGGCACAGGGTCACGGTGGCGTGCTCGGAGCTGCGGGTCAGCATCAGGCCCAGCGGCCGGCCCACGGTGACACCGCAGCCGATGACGCAGAACTGCTGCCCGGTGATGGGCACGTGGTTGCGGCGCAGCAGGTCGATGATGCCGCGCGGGGTGCAGGGCAGCGGTGCCGGTATGCCGAGCACCAGCCGACCGAGGTTCGCCGGGTGCAGCCCGTCCGCGTCCTTGACCGGGTCGATCAGCTCCAGCACCGCATGGGTGTCGATGTGTGCGGGCAGCGGCAGCTGCACGATGAACCCCGTGCACGCCGGGTCGGCGTTCAGCCGCAGCACCGCCGCCTCCACATCGGCCTGCGAGGCCGTGGCGGGCAGCTCCACGCGGATCGACGCGATGCCGACCTGGGCGCAGTCGCGGTGCTTGCCGCCGACGTAGGAGCGGCTGCCCGGATCGTCGCCGACCAGGATCGTGCCGAGCCCCGGCGCGATCCCGCGCTCCTTCAACGCCTGCACGCGCAGGGCGAGTTCGCTCTTGATGTCGGCCGCGGCGGCCTTGCCGTCGAGGAGTGTTGCGGTGGTCACGGGAGTCGCGAGCCCTTCAGGAGTACCGAAGACGTACAGAGGAGGCGGAGACGCACAGGAGAGACGACGGGGGAGACGACGCTGTCCCGGACCGGTCGGACGATCCGGTTCCCGACCCTGTCATCGTAC
The DNA here is from genome assembly GCF_055577115.1 of Streptomyces sp. NPDC033216. NCBI lineage: Bacteria > Bacillati > Actinomycetota > Actinomycetes > Kitasatosporales > Streptomycetaceae > Streptomyces > Streptomyces sp. NPDC033216. The sequence goes on from NZ_JBVIQK010000003.1 coordinate 425,996, forward strand.
GTCCCGCCCGCCCCACGCCCACCGCCACGACAACGCCCGTCGCGGGACCCGCGGGCGGGACCTCTCCGCACCCGACATACGCTGCCTGCACCGCCGCCGTCGCCCAGTGCCGCGTACCGCCCGCACCGCCCAGGAGTCCCGCATGTCCGCCGTCCGCCCCCGTCTCCTCTACGTCACCGACCTGGCCTACGAGGCCCGCGGGCGCCGCTACGGCGACGAGGACGTCTTCCTCACCTCCCGGCTGCGCGCCCACTTCGACCTCGCCCTGTGCCATCCGCTGGACGCGGCCTCGCTGATGGACGCCTTCGACGCCGTCGTCGTCCGCAACAGCGGACCCGTCCTCGGCTACGGCGAGGAGTACGCCGCCTTCCGCGAGCGCGCGCTGAGCGCCGGCACCCGCGTCTACAACCCGCTCACCGGCCGCGCCGACATGGCGGGCAAGCAGTACCTCCTCGACCTGAGCGCGGGCGGCTTCCCGGTGATCCCCACCGTCGACCGCCGCGAGGATCTGCCCCGGCTGCCCGCATCCGACCGCTACGTGGTCAAGCCCAAGCTGGGCGCCGACTCCCTGGGCCTGCGCTTCGTCGCCGCCGACGCCCTGCCGGCCCTGGCCGACGGCGCCACCCTGATCCAGCCGTGCGTCGACTTCGTCCACGAGATCTCCTTCTACTTCGTCGACGACGACTTCCAGTACGCCCTGTACGCCCCGCACCCCGACCGCCGCTGGCAGCTGGAGCCGTACGACGTCAGCGCCCGGGACCTGCGGTTCGCCCGTCGCTTCGTCGACTGGAACGGGCTCGCGCACGGCATCCAGCGCGTCGACGCCTGCCGGGCCCCGGACGGCGAGCTGCTGCTGGTCGAGCTGGAGGACCTCAATCCGTACCTGTCCCTGGACCGTCTGGACGACAGGACGCGGGACGCCTTCGTCGCCGCGATGACCCGTTCCCTGCACGGCTTCCTCGCCGACTGACCCGGCCGCCCCCGCGCCGCCGACTGACGGGCGGTGCCTACGCCGCCGTCTCCTCGCCCTCCCCCGGGACCCTGATGTCCAGCACGCACACGTCGTCCCGCCGCTCCGGTTCCAGCAGCGCGCCGAGCAGCCGGTCCAGCGGGGCCGACCCGCCCGCACCCGGCATCTCGGCGGCCCCGGCCAGTCGGTCCAGGCCGCGGTCGATGCTCTCCGAGGGCCGCTCGACCAGGCCGTCGGTGTACAGCACCAGCCGGTCACCGGGCGCGAGACGGCACTCCGCCTCCTCGTAGGTCGCGGTGTCGCCCGCGCCGAGCAGCATCCCGAAGGGCCGGTCGAGGTAGCGGGCCTTCCCGTCGCGCAGCAGCAGGGGCGGCGGATGGCCCGCCTGCGCCCACACCAGCCGGCGTTCGCGGGGGTTGTAGCGGGCCAGGACCATGGTCGCCGTGCCGTGCGGATCACGGGAGTGCAGCAGCAGGGCGTTGAGCCGGACGAGAGCCCCGGTCAGTGACGAGCCGGTGATGACCATGCCCTTGGCGGTGAACCGCAGCAGCGCCATCGCCGCGACGGCGTCGATGCCGTGCCCGGCCACGTCGCCCACCACGAACAGGGCGTCGCCGTCGGGCAGTTCGATGGCGCTGAACCAGTCACCGCCGACGTTGAGCCCCGACTGGGCGGGCAGGTAGGCGATGTCGACCCGCAGCCCCGCCAGCCGCACGGGCTGTTTCGGCAGCGGGAGCAGCGCGTCCTGGAGCCTGGCCGCGACCGTGCGCTCGGCCTGGAGCACGCCGTGCTGGGTCAGGATGGCCCGTTCACTGGCCACGAGGGCGAGTTCGGCGCTGCGCTGTGCGGTGACGTCCTGGACGAAGCCGTGGACCTCGACCGGGGCGCCCCGGTCGTCCGGCACGGCCTCGGCGACGGCCCGCAGATGCCTGGTCCCGTCGCGGGTGGCGATCCGGAACGGCACGTCGCACGGTCGGCCCCGCCGCATCAGCTCGGTGACGGCTCGGGCCACCGCCGGCATGTCCTCGGGGAGCGCCAGCCCCGGCAACTGCGCCAGCGGCACCGCTCCACGGGCGGGGTCGCGGTCGAAGATGGCGAACACCTGGGAGGACCAGTTCACCTCGCCGGTGGCCAGGTGCCAGTTGACCCAGCCGAGGTTGCCCAGCCGCTGCACGTCGGCGAGGCGCTGCTCCTGCCGGTCCGAGGGGTCGTGCCCGATCCAGTTGACGACCAGTCCGTCGCCCAGCCGCGCCACCCGCGCCGAGCAGGTGGACGGCTCGCCGGCCCCGGCGACGACGTCCTGCCGGGTGAACGGCTCGCTCTCGTACGGCTGGCCGGTGACCAGAGTGCCCAGGCAGCCCTGCCACAGCGGGTCCTCGACCGGCATCGGCCAGCACTCGAGGAAGCGTCGGCCGACCAGCTCGGGGCCCCTTCGGCCGACGGCGTCGAAGGTGTCCGCGGTGGCGGCGTCGATGCGGAAGTCCTCGACCTCCCCGGACGGGGAGCGCAGGGGTGTGAGGAGGACCGAGCTGCCCGCCAGCCGGTCGAACACCGTCCGCACCGCTGACAGCGCGGTCGCGACCGTGCCGACCGCGGGGTCCTGAGCGGTGTCGAACATGTGCAGCGGGCCCGCGCACAACCGGGCGACGGCCAGCAGGTGCTGGCGGACCTCGGGGGTGAACGGCCCCTCGCGGCGCCGGAGTATGCCGACCACGATGTCGGCCGACCTGCCCGTGGGCACCGGCAGCCAGGCGCGGGTCTGCCACTGTTCGGCGGGGTCCCCGATCAGCTGGTAGCGCCACCGGTCCGTCTGGAGGTCCTCCAGCCAGCGCGCCTCACCGGAGTCGAGGGCCTCCAGCGGGGCGATCCCGCTCAGCGGCGGCACCCGGCTCCACTGCTGGACGAGCAGGTCGTCGACGCCCGCGTGGCCGACGAGTTCGAGTCCGCCGGCGGGCAGCCGCGCGAAGATCAGGACGGCCTCGGCACCGGTCTCCGGCGGGAGGTTGTCGAGCAGGCAGCGGGCGAGGTCCTGCGGTCCGCCGACCCGGACCAGTGCCTGGCCGAAACGGGCCAGGGCCTCGCGGTCGGGCTCCGCGGCGAGCGGGGCGGACCGGGGCGGGGGATCGGTGACTTCGTCGGCCGGGAGCGGCTGTGCGGCCGTACGGCCCTGGGAGCCCAGGCCGCCGAGGGTGATCCAGCACTCCTCCAGCAGCGTGCGCCGTGCCTTCTCGGCCCGCCGCCGAAGCTCCTCGTGGGCGGCGTCCGGGGAACAGCCGGTACAAGCCATCACGGCGCCCGTGGCGCGCTCCACGACCACCGAAGTGGCCGCCATGTCGTGGAGCCGGTCGAGTTCCGCGCGCTGGCGGGCGACGACCTCGGTCAGGGCGGCCGGGTCGGGTACGGCGCCGGCCTCGGGGGGCCGGGCGGCTTCGCTCGTCACGCCTTGAGCATGGCATACCGGCCGGGGTCCGAGCACGGTCTTGTGTCCTTGCTCTCGCCAGCGACGATGGCGGACGGGAGGGGGAACGGAGGGACTCCTTCAGCGGCCGGGACCGCTCTCCACGAGCGCCTCGGTGACCGCGCGGACACTGCGGGCGATGTGCTGGAGTTGCAGCACCTCGGCGGCGTACAGCTTGATCGTGTGCTCGATGACGGACTCGGGCAGGCCGAGCCGGGGCAGGTCGGCACGGGCCGTCTGGAGAGCGGTGCGGGCCACCCGGATCTCGTGCTGGACCTGGATCTGCGCATGGCGGGCGAGCAGCACGGGGTGACGCAGCAGCGCGGGGTAGCTCGCGTAGCGCGCGGGCACCAGCTCGCGCAGCCACTTGGCAGCGGAGCGCTCCCAGTCGTAGCTGCCGGGGGTCTTGACCTGGCACGGCCAGTCCGGGCTGATGCGCGTGGTCGTCAGGGGCATGATCATCGCTTCCGGGTCTGTGTCGGTGACGGGTGGTCCGACGGTTCTGGGCGGCCCCGGTCCAGGGGATGACCGGGGCCGCCGCGGGCGCTCGTTCCGGCGAGGCCCCGAGCATCCTCGGCGCCGTCGCGGGTGGGGGACGGCGGTTTCGGGTGCCCGTTCTGGTGCCCTTGGCGGGCGGGTGCGGCCGTGAGCAGTATTTATATATGCCGCCCCCTTTGCAAGACGCATGAAAACATTCATGCGCGATTTGTTCGCAATGATCCCGGCGCACTTTCGTGTGACGGGGGGTGAGGGTGAGTCGGCGGCGCCTGGTCATTCCCTCAGGAAGAACTGGTGCTGCTCGGCGATCTGCTCGTACTCCTCCAGCCGCGCCTGGGTGCGTTCGGGGCCCGCGTCCGTCATCGCCTGGAGCAGCGCCGCGGCCATCACACCGGGGGCGGCGTAGGAGTCGAACACCAGCCGGGAGCCGGTCCCGGTGGCGAAGGTGACGTCGGCCTCGTCGGCCATCGGCCCCAGCGCCAGGTCGGTCACCAGCGCGACCTTGAGGCCGGCACTGCGCGCGACCCGCACCGCGGTCAGCGTCTCCTGCGCGTGCCGGGGCATCGAGAACGCCAGCACCCACGCCCCGCCCGCCTCCCGGGACTGGAGCAGAGCGTCGTACGCGACACTGCCGCCCCGCGTCACCAGGCGTACGTCCGGGTGGATACGGCGGGCCGCGTAGGCGAAGTACTCCGCCAGCGAGGCCGAGATGCGCAGGCCCACGATGGTCAGCGGGGTGGAGGCCGACAGCCGCCGGCCCACGTCGATGACCTGATCGGGGTCGGCGAAGTCACGGCGCAGGTTCTCCAGGTTCTCGATCTCCGCGTCCACCGCCGCCTGGAGTTCGTTGCTCCGGTTCTCCTCGGCCGGCGCGGGGCCGCCCGCGAGCGTGCCGAGCGCGATCGACTGGAGCTTCTCCCGCAGTGCCGGATACCCGCTGAAACCGACCGCCGCCGCGAACCGGGTCACCGAGGGCTGGCTGACCCCGACCCGCTCGGCCAGGTCGGTGATCGACAGGAACGCCGCCTCGGTGAGGTGCTCGATCAGGTACTGGGCGATGCGCCGCTGGCCCGGGGACAGATGGGGTCCGTCGAAAAGCGCCCTGAGCCGGGAGGTCGCGGACACCTCCGCCTCCGGATCGGTCTTGCCCGAGGTGATCGAGGTCGCCTGCGCGCGTGCCTGCTGAGGCGATGGCACCGCTCCTCCTCCTTGTTCTCCCACGAAGCTCAACATAGCTCACGGACCGTGCCCGGCCGGGTGCGGCCGAGAGCGGGCCCGCGCCCGGTGAGGACGTCGGGGGAGAGGACGAGAGGCGCGCGCGGGGACGGTCCGCCGAGGGGCCCGCACCCGTCGGCGTACCGCTCTCCGCCCGTCAGGGCGTCATCGCCGCACGATGCGCACGGACAGCCCGTCCGCCGTGTACAGCGGCACGGCCCGCAGGCCGGCGGAGTTCAGCTCGACCCGGTCGAAGCGGCCGCGCAGCGCCGGAGCGTCGATCACGCGGACGATGCTGCCCACGGCAGGCGGTCGTTCCCCGTCCAGGCGCAGCGACAGCACGCTGTCCGCGCCCAGCGCCACCCGGCGCGTCACGGTCAGGACCGCCTTGTGCCGTCCCGCGCGCAGGGTCGGCTCCAGCGTGCCGGACTCCTGGGCGAACAGGCCGTGCACCTGGACCGGTTCGTCGACGCGGACGGTGCCGCCCAGCACCCGTACGTCACCGTGGCCCAGCGCGTGCGCCGACGCCGACACCAGCACGCCGTCCGCCACCACGGTCCCCCCGGTGTACCGGTTGTGGCCGGTCAGGGTGAGGGTGCCGGTGCCCCTCTTCGTCAGACCGCCCCGGCCGCCGATGTCGTTGCGCCAGGCGTCGGCCGCCCGGAAACCGCCCGCGGACGCGTCCAGCGTGACCGTCACGTCGGCGTCGAAGGAGCCGTAGCCGTCCGCCGCCGTGAACAGGTCGAGGCGTCCCCACGGCTCGAAGCCGTCCAGCAGGACGTACCCGGCGGGCAGCGCGGTCGTGCGCAGCACCTCGCGGCGCTGGTCCGCGGTCAGGTACGGCAGCCGTGTCTCCAGCAGCACCTCCGCGCCCTTGGGCACGGTGAGCGGCTCGTCGCGGCCCTCGCGGGTGAGCACGTACGTCAACCGGTGCTTGACGGCACGGTGGTTGGCGCGACGGTCGGCGTAGCGGTCGCCGGCGTCGGAGTGCGCGTGGGCGTACAGGGTGTCGGCCGTGGTGCCGGTCCGCTGCGTGAAGTACGCCAGTGCCTGCGCCCGCGCCGCCCTCTTCAGCTCGGCGTTGGCCGGGTCGGCCAGTGTGGCCGCGGCGAGGGCGGTGGCCATGACGCGCCCGCCGATGACGTCGACGGTGGAGTGCATGCCGGAGACGATCCGCGTGTGGCTCAGCTCGAAGGCGCGCGTCACCAGCTCCTGGAACCGCTCGGGCACCGCGTACGCGAACGCCAGCGCCGCCAGGTGGAAGGCGTTGGTGTGCCCGCTGGGGAAGCCTCCGTCGTCGACGGGGGAGGTGCTGCGCTGGCGCAGCAGCTGGGGGACGACGACCACCTGCGAGTCGTAGACCGGGTAGCCGAGGGCGTCGGTGCGACCGGTGTCGACGACCTCGCTGTTCTCGTTCATGCGCCACGGGCGCGGGTACTGGAAGGCGTACTTGCCGGGGTTGCCGGACGCGAACGGGCCGCGCACGGTGTCGACCAGCCTGGCCACCTGTCCGAGGTCCGAGGTGGAGGACCCGGCGCCGAGCGCGGAGCCGGCCGGGGCGTCGGCGGGCACGGTGTCGCTGATCGTGGTCGGGGGAGTGGTGTCCGGCGCGGTGGTGATCGAGGTGACCGCCCTGGCGCCCGTGCGATAGAGATCGGCGAGCGGCCCCAGGGCGCCGATCATCGCGTAGCTCTGGTGCTGGCGGTCGTGCACGAACGCCTCCCGCGCCTGCGCCTCCGTGCGGGCGGCGGTGACGCGGGCGCAGTAGCGCATGTTGGCGCGCAGGATGTCGGGCCGCAGCACGGTCCCGGTGTTCCAGGCCGCGCCCGTCTTCCAGATCTTCGCCATGCCGCCCAGGACGCGCACCACGGCGTTGGTCTCGGGCGTGAGGTTCGCCATGACGTTGCTCTTGTAGTCGTCGGCGAACGCGAGCGGCGCCGTGGCGGCCCCGGCGTCGGCGGCGGCCGGCCAGAAGACCAGCGTGGGCGCGGCGACCAGCGCGGCGGAGCCGCCCACGGACGCCTTCAGGAAGCCTCTTCGGTCTACGGCGGTTGACGGCATGGAGGTGCCTCTCTCGAGTGGTGCGGCCGTGCGGCCGGGGGAGGTCGGGTGATCGGGGGCGACTCCGAACGGGTTCGACGGTCCGTGAGCCGAATGGTGCGTACGCGCGAAGATCTACGGCCGTGTCGTGTCCCGTCGGCGAGAACCCGGCGATCGGGGCGTGTCAGGCGGGTGAACGCGGTGCCGACGGCTCGGCGCGGGGGCGCGGACGCACGGGGTGCAGAGGGGAGGCGCCGGAGCCGTCGGAAGGGTGGGCCGCGGGGAGGGTGCCGGCGAACGCCGGAGCACGGCGGCGTCGGCGCCGGCCACCTCGGGCCCGCTCGGGCGGCGCGCCGACGGTGGCGAACGCCGGTTCACGGCGGCGATCGGTGGGCGGCGGGAGGCGCGTCGACGCCGTCGCGCACCAGCCCCCGTGCCAGCGCGATCGCCCCCTGCACGGGTGGTATCCGCAGCGTCCTCGCCCGTGTCCCCGGCAGGGCGCTCGCGAGTGCCGTGGTGAACGCCTCGTACAGCGCGGGCTGGGCGAGCACCGTGCCGCCCGCGACCACGACGTCGTCCACCGGGACCCCACGGGCGGCGAGCCGGGTGACCAGCGCGGCGAGCGCCCCGCCGGCCTCGGTGATCACGGTGCGGGCGAGGGGGGAGCCGTCCGCGGCGGCCGCGAAGACGGCGGGGGCGTGCCGGCCCCAGTCGGCGGAGAGGTCGCTGACGCCTTCCAGGGCCGCGCCGAGCGCCGGCACCTCGGGCACCCCGAGCGAGTCGAGCAGTCCGAGCGCGAGGCGTTCGGGACGTTCCCCGCGATCGTGGGCGGCGCGTACGGCGCGGGCGGCCTCCCGCACCAGACCGGCGGCGCCCCCCTCGTCGCCGAGGACCGCACCCCAGCCGCCCACCTGGACGACGGTGCCGTCGGGCAGCCGGCCCACGGCCACCGAGCCGGTGCCGGCGACCAGGCCGACGCCCCTGTCGAGGCCGGCGGCGGGGACGAGGAGTTCGGCGTCGCCGACGATCCGTGCGGGCACGCCGAGGAGGGCGGCGACGGCGGCGCCGATCGCGGCGCCCTGGCGGGGGCTCTCGCAGGCGTGCGCGCCTGCGGCGAGGGAGGCCGGGCGGGCGCCGGCGGGCAGTGTGTCGCGCACCAGGGCGGCCAGCCAGCCGGCGGCGGCAGCGGGGTCGTGGGGCAGCCAGCCGCCGCTGGCGCGGACGTGGTCGGCGACGAGGTCGCCTCCCGCGAGCGCGCGCAGGTGCGTCTTGGTGCCGCCCACGTCGATGCCGACCAGCAGGGGGCACGCCGGAGGGAAGTCCTGCACGGATCCTCTTTCGTCGTTGCGCTGGGCTGCGACGGCGGGCGAACCGTGTCCTGGAGGAACAGGAGGAGAACGTCAGGGAAGTGGCGAAGCCCCGGGACGGGCCTCTGGCGGAGCACGGCAGGCGAGTACCGTGGTGTTCGTTAGGAAGTTAACTAACGAAGTACAGTGCGTCAAGAGTCGCCGCGCCCGGGTCCGAGCGCGGTGCCACCGGGCCGGGAACGCGTGGGCGCGCTCCACGCCGGCCATTCCATCGCCGTATTCCGCAGAGTCGATCGACAGGAATGATCGACGCGTGGGTGCGGACCGTGACCTCAGTGGGGGAACCGTGGAACACGTCGTGGCAAGAGCCCCCCGCCTGACCGAGAGCGCGGGCGCGGTGTTCGCCGTGCTGGCCGAGGCGGGCAGCGCCACCCGGCCGCAGCTCGCGACGATGGCAGGCCTGTCCAAGCCGACGGTGTCCTCGGCCGTCGCGGAGCTGGAGGGTGTCGGCCTCGCGGCCCACTCCGGCACCTCCTCCGGCGGTACGGGGCGCTCGGCGGCCGTGTACCGCCTCGGTCCCGCCGCCGGGGCGGTGCTCGCCGTCGATCTCGGCCCCGCCCTCACGCGGGTGCGCGGCTGCGCCCTGGACGGCACGTTGCTCGCCGAGGCCACCGGCCCGCGGACGGGCGCCGCCGACGTCGTACGGGAAGCGCTCGACGCACTGCCGGCGAACGCCCCGCTGCGGTCCATCGTCGTCGCGGTCGGTGACGTCACCGCGCCGGGGGAACGGGGCGGCATGCGCCCGGCGACCGCCAAGGCCGGTCCGGTCTTCGACGCCGTGGCCGTCGTGCTGCCGCCGGGGGTTCCCGTCCACCTGGAGAACAACGTGAACTGCGCGGCGCTGGCGGAACTGCACGAGGGTGCGGCGCGGGGTCGGCACACCTTCGGTTACCTGCGGATCGGCGTCGGCATCGGCCTCGGCATCGTCGTGGGCGGGCGGGTGCTGCGCGGGGCCAACGGCGCGGCCGGTGAGCTGGCCCGGCTGCCCTACCCCTGGGCCGACGGGACCGAGCCCCGGCACGAGGCCCTGGAGGAGTACCTGGGCGCCCGCTCCCTGCTGCGGCGCGCCGCCGAGGTCTGGCAGGAGGCCGACGGACCGTGTCCGCGCACCACGGACCGGTTGCTCGCCCTGGCCCGGAAGGGCAGCGCCCCGGCCCGTGCCGTCCTGGACCGACACGCCGTGGACGTGGGCCGGCTGGCCGCCGCGGTGATCGCCGTACTGGATCCGGGGCTGGTCGTGCTGGGCGGCAGCACGGGCGCCGACCCGCGGCTGCTGCCCGGTGTACGGGCCGAGGTGGAGCGGCTGAGCTGGCCCACCGAGGTGGTCAGCAGCACCGTCGGTGACCTGGGCACCGTCGTCGGCGCGGCCCGGCTCGCGGTGGGCCGGGGAGTCCAAACCGTGACCGAGGCGGCGCGGGCGAAGGATTGACGGCCTCCGACTCGGTCTGCCAATGTCCGGACAAGCGCTTTCTAAGTCGGCCGGGACGTCGGCTTGGGGCAGGCGTCCCGCCCGTACCCGAGGTACGGCAGCCGCACGAGGGCGTGCTCGTGTGACGACGGCCATGGCGGCCGGGGATCCGTACCCGTCCGGATGGCGCGGCCGGGCGAGGCCGCTCCACCGGAAGGCGCCATTCCGAGCAGCATGCCCGTGCCGCATCGACCGGCCGGGAAATCCATCACGCACCTCAGGGAGGACCCGGTGGGTCACCAGATCTCGCGCAGAACCCTCTTCCGCGCCGCGAGCGGTCTCGCCGTCGCCGGCGCGCTCGGCAGCTCGCTCGCGGCCTGCTCCGGCGGCACCGGGGCCGGCAGCACCAGCAGCAAGCTGACCATGACCTGGTGGGGCAGCGACGAGCGCCACGCGGCCTACAAGAAAGCGCTTGCCGCCTTCCAGAAGGACAACCCGAAGATCAAGATCCAGGAGACCTACTCCGGGTACGACGGGTACTTCGACAAGTTCAACACCAACGTCGCCGGCGGCAGCGCGCCCGACCTCATGCAGATGGACACCGCGCTGGTCGCCCAGTACGCCCGCAAGGGGGTCCTCGCCCCGCTCGACGAGTACGTCGGCAAGGACCTCGACCTCACCGGCTTCTCCAAGACCCTCCTGGCGAACGGAACCGTCGACGGCAAGCTCTACGGCGTCCCGTCCGGCATCGGCGTCAACCAGCTCACCGTCAACCGCAGCGGCCTGGAGGCGCTCGGTCTGAAGCTGCCGGACCGCGAGTGGACCTGGGCCGACCTCAAGTCGGTCGCCCAGCAGGTCTACAAGAAGAGCGGCGGCAAGACCTACGGCGTGGACGACGGCGGCGGCGGCACCCTCCAGTGCTTCGAGATATTCGCCCGGGAGAAGGGCCAGACCTTCTTCTCCGAGGACGGCAAGAAGGTCGGCTTCACCGCCGACACCCTCCAGGAGTGGTGGGAGTACTGGGCGGAGATGCGCAAGCTGAACGCCTCCCCGCCGCCGGCCATCACCTCCGCCGCGCACAACGACCTCACCAAGAACGCGGTCGTCATCGGCAAGGCCCTGTTCACCTTCGACTCCGGCGTCTACGGCGCGGGCGGCTCGATCACCGACGCGCGGCTGGACTTCCTCCCCACCCCGCAAGGCGACTGGGCAGGCGCGCGCGAGGGCAACTTCGTCAACGGCGGTGTGCTGCTGAGCGCCACGAACAAGAGCAAGCGGGTCGCCGACTCCGTCAAGATCATCTCGTTCATCGCGCAGAACGACACCGCCATCAAGGACTTCCAGCTGCTGCGCGGCATCCCGCCGACGGACAAGGCCCGCAACCTGATCTCCGCGGGTCTGTCCGAGACGGACAAGCTGAACATGGCGAACGCCGACTACATCTCCCGGCGGGTGGCGAAGGCGACCGACGCCCTACCCAACCCGGTGCCCCCGCCGCAGGGCGCCGACCAGGTCTGGGACCTGCTGTTCCAGTCCAACCTCGCTGTCGCCTTCGGCAAGAAGTCCGTCAAGGCGCAGCTCGGCGAGTTCTTCGACCAGGCCGCAGGCATCCTGTCCGCGTAACTCGCACAGCACGCAGCAAGACCGGGAGAGGGTCAGGGAGATGAGTATGACCACCGCGAAGTCCGACGCGGTCGTGAAGGAGACGCCGGCCCCGGCGCCCCCCTCCGACCAGCGGGAGCGCGAACGTATGCGGCGCCGCCTCGCCAGAAAGCGGGGCGGCGGCTGGTGGCCCTACCTCTTCCTGGCCCCCTGGTTCCTCGGCCTGTTCGGCCTGACGATCTACCCGATGCTCGACTCGCTGTACCTGTCCTTCACCGACTTCGACCTGCTGACACCCGCCCGGTGGGTCGGCACCGACAACTACGAGCGGATGTTCGCCGACGACCCGGTCTTCTGGGACACGGTGCACGCCACCCTTCTGTACGTCGTCGTGTCGGTCCCGCTGAAGCTCGCGTTGGCGCTCGGTGTGGCGATGCTCCTCAACCGCGACCTGAAGGGCATCGGCCTGTACCGGGCCGCCTTCTACCTCCCCTCGCTGCTCGGCGGGGCGGTGGCCGTGGCCATCGTGTGGCGCCAGGTCTTCGGCGGCGACGGCCTGTTCAACGACTTCCTCGCCTGGTTCGGCGTCAAGGGCCAGGACTGGATCTCCAGCCCCGACACCGCGATCTACACGCTGATCCTGCTCGCCGTCTGGCAGTTCGGCACCCCGATGGTCATCTTCCTGGCCGGTCTGAAGCAGCTGCCGAAGGACGTCTACGAGGCGGCCGCGATCGACGGCGCCGGGCCCGCCACCCGCTTCGTCAAGATCACCCTGCCGTTGCTCACCCCGATCGTCTTCTTCAACGTGGTCCTCCAGATCATCGACGCGTTCAAGACGTTCACGCCGGCCTTCGTCATCAGCAACGGCAGCGGTGGACCCCTCAACTCGACGATGCTGTACTCCCTCTACCTGTACAAGAAGGGCTTCACGGACCTCCAGATGGGATACGCCTCGGCCCTGGCCTGGGTGCTGTTCCTGGTCATCGCGGGCTTCACGGCGGTCAACTTCATCGCCGGCCGTTACTGGGTCCACTACGACGACTGACGCCTGACGTCCGAGCGAGGAGTCCTTCCCACCATGTCCGTCACCACCTCCAGCGCCTCGCCGCTCCAGAAGCTGCGCTCGGCCACCGGCGCCCGCCGGATCTTCATCCACACCGTGCTCATCGGCGTCGCCGTCGTCATGCTGTACCCGCTGCTGTGGATGCTCAGCAGCTCGGTCAAGCCCGACACCGAGATCTTCACCCACCCCGGACTGATCCCGAACGAGCTGAACCCGCAGAACTACGCGGACGGCTGGAGCGGGTCCGGCAACTCCTTCTCCCTCTACATCACCAACTCGCTGATCGTCACGATCGGCGCGGTGATCGGGAACGTCGTCTCCTGCTCGCTCGCCGCCTACGCCTTCGCGCGCTTCGAGTTCCGCGGCAAGAGGATCTGGTTCGGCCTGATGCTCGGCACGCTGATGCTGCCCACCCAGGCCGTCCTCATCCCGCAGTACACGATCTTCTACAACCTGACCTGGATCAACACCTACCTGCCGCTGATCGTCCCGAAGTTCCTCGCGGTCGACGCCTTCTTCATCTTCCTGATGGTCCAGTTCATCCGCTCCATCCCGCGCGAGCTGGACCACGCGGCGATGATGGACGGCGCCAACCCCTGGCAGATCTACTGGAAGATCATCCTGCCGCTGATGAAGCCGGCCCTGGTCACCACCACCATCTTCACCTTCATCTGGACCTACGACGACTTCCTGCACCAGCTCGTCTACCTCCAGCAGAACGACAAGTTCACCGTCCCCCTCGGTCTGACCCTGTTCCTGGACCAGACCAGCGGCTCCTCCTACGGCGCCATGTTCGCCATGTCGACACTCGCCCTCCTGCCGACGCTGATCTGCTTCCTCATCTTCCAGAAGAGGCTGGTCGAAGGCCTGGCGACCTCCGGCATGAAGGGCTGAGCACACGTGTACCTCCCACACCAGCGCGGCCCGCTGCACGACCTCGCGGACACCCCGGAGGCCTACGACGCCGTCCTCGCCGACGTCACCGAGCAGGCCCTGGCCCGGCTGACGCCCGAGGGCAGCCTCGAACACCCCGACTGCGTCGACGACATCGGCGACACCTCCCTCGGCGTCACCTCCCTGCTGGCCCTGGCCTGGGAGCGCTCCAGGGACCCGCGCCTGCCCGAGGCCGTGCGCCGCAGCGTCCGCTTCCACCTGCGCGAGCGGGTCTACCGCGAGGACAACCCCGGCTACCCGAACCTGCGCGTCCGCGACTCCGGGCTGCCGTACGCCCGTTACACCCTCGCACCGGGCGCGCACCCGATCGGGGACTGGCCGAGCACGGTCTGGGCGCTCCTCCAGATGGTCGACGTGACCGAGACGGCGGCCGGCCTGCTCGACGACGAACTCCGCCACGAGATGCTCCAGGTCGCGCACGGCTACTGGCGCTGGCTCACCGAGGCGACCTGCTTCAACCCGCAGGAGGCCGCCAACCAGGCCATCGGCTGCGTCGTCGGCGGGCTCATGCTGGCCCGGCAACTCCACGGCCCCGACGGGGAGTCGGTGCGCGCACGGGCCATGAGCCTGTACGAGGAGGAGATCCGCGCCCACCGCGTCCGCGACCGCGGCGCCCTCCTGCCGCCCGAGCACGGCGGCGCCTACGACAACAACTACGGACCGATCTCCCTGTCCTTCCTCGCCCAGGCCCACCGGGTCAGCGGCGAGGAGGTCTTCGCCCGGGACGGCGACGCGCTCGCCCGGTACATCGACGCCCGGCTGACCAACGGCGGCTTCGACAACGGCGGACCCCGCTACAGCGAGCAGCACTCCGGCTTCGAGTCGGTCCTCGGCCTGCGCTACTTCGGCCACCGGATCGGCTCCGACCTCGGCCGCTACCGGGGCGACACCCGCTGGGGCCGGCACGCGGTGAAGGCCGACGGCGGCGTCGACGGCCACTTCGCGTGGATGCTGGTCTGGCAGATCCAGGACACCACCCGCTGGCACCGCCGGCCCCCCGAGGGCACGGTGCGCCATCAACTGCGCGCCGGCACCGTCTCGGTGGCCTTCGACGACCGGATGACCCCCTCGCTGGTCGAGGCGGGCGGCACCTACTACCTGCCGGCCGTCATCGGCCGCCAGCACGGTTTCGGCCCGGTCACCGACGGTTTCCTCCTGTGCCGTCCCATGGGCGAGGTCCGTGTCCGCGACCTGCGCACCGGCGGCCTCACGGCCAAGCTGGTCACCAAGCCCGTCGTCGGCCGCGACCACGTCCTGAGGTTCGTCCGCTCCCTGTACGTCAGCGACGGCACCCGGCTGTGGACGACGGTGGCCGTCGAACGCCTCGACGGCACGCCGTACCTGCTCGCCGGCCTGCCGTACGCCGAGGACGACGGCGACCGGGTGCGGCGTACGGCACGCGGCCAGGTCGCGTCGGCCGGTGCCCTGCGCCTGACCCATCCCGCGGCCGAGGGAGCGGAGTACTTCGACGCCCGAGCCGACCTCACGCAGGAACAGGCCGCCTTCGCCCTCGCCGCCGACCCCCGCGGCTACGGCAACCCCGACGAGGGCTGGCGGCACCTGGCCGGCTCCACGGCCCTGGAGGCGGGCCCCGTCCCGGACGCCCCCGACGACCTGCACGTCTTCGCCGTGCGGTACGGCTCGGCGGAACCGCTGACGGTGTCCGTCGCCCGCGACCGGACGGGCCTGGTCATCCGCACGGCCGCCTTCACTGCCGTACTCGGCGGTGACGACGCCCACGGCGAACCGGAGTTGACGCTGCGGGCCCTCTGACCGCGCCCACGGCCAGGCGTCGAGCGTCATCCGCGGACTGCCGCGCACCGCGTAGGCCGGCAGCCGCGCCTCGCCCCGGCCGCTCCGCATGCCGCTCAGCCTGCGGAGTCCGCCCCAACTCCCCCCGCCGCAGGGCGGATACGCCGACCGCCACGCTCGTCCCGCCACCCTACGGCCCCTGGCACCACCAGATCCGCGCGGTCCCGCGTGGCCGCCACCAGGTCGGCGTTGCGCTGGTCCGTGCCCCGGACCCAGGCGACGGCCTCCGCGTGGCCCTTGCCGAACTCCTCGTGGCGGGCGACGAGCCGGCGGACGCGTTCGGCCTCGTCGATCTCGCAGAACCACACCTCGTCCAGCTCGGACCGTACGCGTGCCCACGCGCCCGTGCCCAGCAACAGGTAGTTGCCCTCCGTCACCACGAGGCGGGCGGTCGGCGGCACCGGGACGGCGCCCGCCAGCGGCTGCTCCAACGCCCGTTCGAAGCCTGGTG
Source organism: Streptomyces sp. NPDC033216 (assembly GCF_055577115.1). Lineage (NCBI taxonomy): Bacteria > Bacillati > Actinomycetota > Actinomycetes > Kitasatosporales > Streptomycetaceae > Streptomyces > Streptomyces sp. NPDC033216. The sequence goes on from NZ_JBVIQK010000003.1 coordinate 441,834, forward strand.
CGTAGACGACGTCGTCGCGGCCCGCCTCCTCCCGCAGTCGGCGCAGCAGGGCCGCGTACCCGGCCGCGTCGAACGTGTCGGGCGCCCCCTTGCGGTCACGGCGGCCGAGCCGGTCGAGTTCGGCGTCGGCGAGGTGGAAGCCGTCCATCGGCACGTGCGCCACCCAGGGCTCCCCGGTGCCGTTCAGCTCCCGTACCAGGCACTCCGCGAGCGTCGTCTTGCCCGCGCCGGGAGCGCCGGCGATGCCGAGGATGGCGCGACGCCCCCCGCGGGCCAGGGAACACGCGCGGGGGATCAGGTCGTCGTAGGTGAGCACACAGCAGAGTGTCGCAGTCTTGAGGGGAACCCGGACCGGTCCGGGCGGGGAGGAGGAGGACGGACATGTCGGAGGACGAGAGGCGGATCCGCGCGCTGATCACGCGCTGGGCCGACGCGGTCCACCGCGGCGACCTGGAGGCCGTCCTCGCCGACCACGCCGAGGACCTCCGGATGTACCACGTGACCCCGCCCCACGAGGGCCTGCGCGGCCTCGCCGCCTACCGGGCGCTGTGGCCGCCGTTCTTCGCCTGGCAGGCGCAGGGCGCGCTGTTCGACATCGACGTCCTCGACGTGACCTCCGGCCCGGACGTCGCCTTCGCGCACGCCCTGCTGCGCTGCGGCACGCCCGAGGAACTGGCCGAGCGGCCCACCCTGCGGTTGCGGCTGACGTTCGGCCTGCGCAAGCGGCGCGGCCGCTGGGAGATCACCCACGAGCACCACTCGTTCCCGCACGACTGACGACACGCGCTAGCCATGTGGCGTGCGCCACCTGGTGGAGAGCCCGTGGAAGGGAAAGGGTGCTGTATGACGACGACGCTCGGTCTCCCGGAGACGATCCAGGCCTGCCTCTTCGACCTCGACGGGGTCGTCACCCGGACGGCGGTCGTGCACGCGGCCGCCTGGAAGGAGGCGTTCGACGGGTTTCTGCGGGAACGCGACGGCGCGGGCTACCGGCCCTTCGACTCCTCCCACGACTACGACGAGTACGTCGACGGCCGTCCGCGCGCGGACGGGGTCCGCACCTTCCTAGCCTCCCGCGGTATCCAGCTGCCCGAAGGCACCCCCGACGACCCACCGGAGGCGGCGACGGTCCACGGGCTCGGCAACCGCAAGAACGAGCTGCTCCTGGCGAAGATCCGCACCGACGGCGTCGAGGCCTACGAGAGCACCCTGAGCTATCTGCGGGCCGCCCGCGCGCTGGGCCTGCGCACGGCGGTCGTCTCCTCCAGCGCCAACACCCGTGACGTCCTGCGCTCGATCGGCGCCGAGGACCTCTTCGAGGTGCGCGTCGACGGCGTGGTGGCCGCCGAGCGCGGCCTGCCCGGCAAGCCGCGCCCCGACACCTTCCTCGCCGCCGCCCGCGAGCTGGGCGTCGAACCGGACCGGGCCGCCGTCTTCGAGGACGCGCTGGCCGGCATGGACGCGGGCCGCGCCGGGCACTTCGGGTACGTCGTGGGCGTTGACCGGGTGGGGCAGAGCGACGCCCTGTACGCCCACGGCGCGGACGTCGTCGTGAAGGACCTGGCCGAACTGGGGGAACACGAGTGATCACCGACCGGTCCTACGCCGTCGAGCCCTGGTGCGTGCGCGAGACGCGCCTCAACCTCGACGTCCTCGCCCAGAGCGAGTCGGTGTTCGCCCTGTCCAACGGGCACATCGGCTGGCGCGGCAACCTCGACGAGGGTGAACCCCACGGCCTGCCCGGCACCTACCTCAACGGCGTGCACGAACTGCACCCCCTGCCCTACGCCGAGGCGGGGTACGGCTACCCCGAGTCCGGCCAGACCGTCATCAACGTCACCAACGGCAAGATCCTGCGGCTGCTGGTCGACGACGAGCCGTTCGACCTGCGCTACGGCCGGCTCGTCTCCCACGAACGTGTCCTGGACCTGCGCCGCGGCGTCCTGGAGCGCACGTGCGAATGGACCTCGCCGGCCGGCTCCACGGTCCGGGTGCGCTCCACCCGGCTGGTCTCCCTCACCCAGCGCGCCATAGCCGCCGTCGCCTACGAGGTGGAGGCCGTCGGCAGCCGCTCCCGCGTCGTCATCCAGTCCGAACTCGTCGCCAACGAGAGCCTGCCCGACCCGGGCGCCGACCCGCGCGCCGCGCGGGCGCTGAAGTCGCCGCTGGAGCCGGAGGAGGACGTCGCCGTCGGCCGGCGGCTGCGACTCGTGCACCGCACCCGGCGCAGCGGCCTGCGCGTCGCCGTCGCCGCCGACCACACCGTCACCGGCCCCGAGCGCACCACCATCGGCAGCGAGAGCAACGTGGACGTCGCCCGTCTCACCGTCACGTCCGTGCTGGAGCCCGGCGAGACGCTCCGGGTGGAGAAGCTGGTCGCGCACGGCTGGTCCGGCGCCCGCTCGCGGCCCGCGATGAGCGACCAGGTGGAAGCGGCCCTCGCGGCGGCCGGACACAGCGGCTGGCAGGGTCTCCTCGACGAGCAGCGGGAATACCTCGACGACTTCTGGGCCCGCGCGGACGTGGTGGTCGACGGCGACGAGGAGATCCAGCAGGCCGTCCGGTTCGCCCTGTTCCACGTCTTCCAGGCCGGCGCCCGCGCCGAACGGCGCGCCATCCCCGCCAAGGGTCTCACCGGCTCCGGCTACGACGGCCACGCCTTCTGGGACACGGAGACCTTCGTCCTGCCCGTCCTCACCTACACCGCGCCGGACGCGGTCGCCGAGGCCCTGCGCTGGCGGCAGAGCACCCTGGACGCCGCCCGCGAGCGCGCCACCCAGCTCGGGCTGCGCGGCGCCGCCTTCCCCTGGCGCACCATCGAGGGCTCGGAAGGGTCGGCGTACTGGCCGGCCGGCACCGCCGCCTTCCACGTCAACGCGGACATCGCCGACGCCGTCGTCCGGTACGTCGCTGCGACCGGCGACACCGCCTTCGAGCGGGACACCGGCGTCGAGCTGCTGGTGGAGACCGCCCGCCTGTGGCGCTCGCTCGGCCACCACGACGCGCACGGCGTCTTCCACATCGACGGCGTCACCGGCCCCGACGAGTACAGCGCGGTCGCCGACGACAACACGTACACCAACCTCATGGCGCGGGCGAACCTCCTGGCCGCCGCCGGCGCCGTCGAGCGCCATCCGCAGGAGGCCGCCCGGCTCGGCGTCGACGAGGAGGAGGCGGCGGCCTGGCGGGACGCCGCCGCGGCCGTGCACATCCCGTACAACGAGGAACTCGGCGTCCACGAACAGCACGCCGGCTTCACCCGCTACCAGCGCTGGGACTTCGACGGCACCCGCCCCGACCAGTACCCCCTGCTGCTCCACTTCCCCTACTTCGACCTCTACCGCAAGCAGGTCGTCAAGCAGGCCGACCTCGTGCTGGCGATGTACACCTGCGGCGACTACTTCGACGAGGAGCAGGTCGCCCGCAACTTCGCCTACTACGAGCCGCTCACCGTCCGCGACTCCTCCCTCTCTGCCTGCTGCCAGGCCGTCGTCGCCGCCCAGGCGGGTCATCTGCGGCTGGCCCACGCCTACACGGCCGAGGCCGCCCTGATGGACCTGGCCGACCTGGAGCAGAACACCCGCGACGGACTGCACATCGCCTCGCTGGCCGGCACCTGGATGGCGCTGGTCGCCGGGTTCGGCGGGCTGCGCCGGGACGGCGACGAGACCCTGTACTTCTCGCCCCGCCTGCCGGAGGCGTTCAGCCGCCTCGCCTTCTCGCTCCAGTTCCTCGGCCGTCGCCTGCACGTGGAGATCGGCCCCGACAAGGCCACGTACACCCTGCTGTCCGGCCCGCCGCTGACGATCGCTCACCACGGGACGCCGGTCCACCTGAACGGCGACGGGCCCGCGGTGCGGCCCGTCCCGCCCGCGCCGGTACGCCCGGAGCCGGAGCAGCCCCGGCACCGGCCCCCGCACGTCCGCTAGGGCTGGCTAGGGCGTGCCTGACGATGCGCGTCGGATCGGTGGGCGGCGTCCGGTGCGGTGCGGTCCGAGGCGGAGGATCGTCCGAGTGCCGAAGGCACTCGGGTGATCCGGGTACCGAAGGTACTCGGGTGATCCGGCAACGCGGCCGACCACCGGCCACTCGCGTCACCGACCTCTCCGGACGGCACACCTGGCCCCTCCCGTCGGATCGGGCCGGGGGCTCCGGCCCGATCGGGACGGTCGGCCCCGACCGGGCGGCCCGCGTCGTCCGCGTGCGCACCTGGCCGTATATGACCCTGCGTCCCCAGCCCCCGCGCGTTAGTTTGACCATGTTTCTCCGTTTACGGGCATGACTGGGCAAGGGGTGGACGATGGCCGACGGCACGAACTCCACGCTCGTCGGCGCGCGGCGGGGCACCCCGGCGACGCTGTCCGGCGCGCCCTGGCGGGCGGGCGGCCGCCGGCCGCTCGCGGCCGTCGCCACCGCCTTCACCGTCGCCCAACTGGTCCTCGTCGGCCCGGCCCTCGGCCTCGGCTGGGACGAGACGGTGTACGTCAGCCAGATCTCCGTCCAGGCCCCGCCCGCCTTCTTCAGCGCGCCGCGCGCCCGCGGCGTCTCCCTGCTGGTCGCGCCGGTCACGTCGTGGTCCACCTCGACCGAGCTGCTGCGCGTCTACCTGGCCGTGCTGTCCGGCCTCGGCCTCTACCTGGCCCTGCGGGTCTGGCGCCCCTTCTTCCCGCCCCGCGTCCTGGCCGCCGCGGGCGCCCTCTTCGCCTCCCTGTGGGTGACGCTGTTCTACGGCCCGGCGGCCATGCCCAACCTCTGGGTGGCGATCGGCGCCCTCGCCTGCGTCGGCTGCTTCCTGCGGGCCCGCGCCGACCGGGGCGACCGGGCGGCGCTCCCGGGCGTCGCGGCGGGCGCCGCCCTCATGGCCTGGATGCGCCCCACCGACGCCGTCTGGACCACCCTCCCCCTGCTCGTCCTGATGATCCTCGCCCGAAAGGGCCGGCCGGCCCTCGCCCTCCTGGCGGGTCTCGCGACCGGCGGCGGCCAGTGGGTCATCGAGGCGTACCTCAGCCACGGCGGCCTCGGGGAACGGCTCTCCGAGGCCTCGCGCATCCAGGGCGGCCTCGGCTGGAACATCGCCGTCGACGACCAACTGCGCAGTCTGGTGGGCCGCACCCTGTGCCGCCCCTGCACCGGCTCGACGCCCGACGCGGTGATCACGGCCTGGTGGTTCGTGCTGCCCGTGCTGGCCGCCGCCGGTCTCGCGGTGGCGGTCAGGGCCCGTCGCACCACGCCCACCCTGCTGCCGCTGGCCTGCGCCGCGACGGCCGCCGTGCCGTACCTCTTCATGATCGGATACGCGGCCCCGCGCTTCCTGCTGCCCGTCTACGCGCTGCTCGCGATCCCGGTCGCCGACGCGCTGTGGCACCTGGTCACCGCCCCGGGCGGCCGCCTGCGCCCGGCCGCCGCCGGGGCGCTCGCGCTCGGCCTCGCCGGACATCTGGCGGTGCAGTACGTCGTGCTGGACCGTACCGTGGACCGCACCGCCGCCGACCGCCGCGACTGGACCCGCACCGCCGCCGACCTGCACCGGCTCGGCGTGCGCCCGCCCTGTCTGCTCACCGGTACGGAGGCCATCCCGGTCGCCTACTACGCCGGCTGCTCCTCGGCCAACCCGCGCGGCCACAACGTCAACATCACCGAGGCGGGCATCGCGCGCACCGCCGGCCGCGTCCCGACCGCCGCCCTCTCCGCGCCGGGCGACCCACCACCGCCGTACGCCCGCGGCTGGCGGACCCACCCGTCCGCCGGACTCGACCTGCACCTCGCGCCGTCACCGCCCGGGGACGGCACGCGATGACGGCCGAGCGGGTCGCCGTCGGGGCCGGCCGCAGAGGCGGCGCCTACTGGCGGACCGCGTTCACGCTCGCCGTCCTGGTGGCCGCCGTCTGCCTGGCCCACCGGCACTGGCCCCTGCTGCACACCGGAGCCGTGCGGCTCGCCGGCGCCGACCGGCGCCACCTTCTCGCCGGGGCGGTCGCGGCGGGCGGGACCTGGCTGTGCGCGGCCCTCGCCCAACAGGGCGCCGTCGTCCCACGGCTGCCTCCGGGTCCGTTGGTGGCCGCGCAGTTCGCCGCGTCCGCCGCCAACCACCTGCTGCCCGCCGGGCTGGGCGCGGGAGCCGTCAACCTGCGCTTCCTGATGCGCCGCGGACTGACCGCGGGACGCGCGGCGACCGCCGTCGCCGTGAAGGCCACGGCGGGCACGGTGGCACGCGCCGCCCTCGTCGCCGTACTCGCCGCCGCATGCCCCGGCCTGCTGCGGATCCCGTCCGGCTGGGGTGGCTGGGCGCTCGTCGCGGCCCTGCTCGCCGTCGTAGCCGGGGTGGCGGCCGTCCGGCACCACCCCGGCTGCCGCAGGGCCCTGACGGCGGTGTGGGCCGACGTCAGGGCCGTCCACGCCCTGCCACGACGGGCCGCGGCCCTGTGGGGCGGCTCGCTGGCGTTCGCCGCGCTGCACGCCTGCGTGCTGATCGCCGTCACCCAGGCGGTCGCCCTGCCGCTGCCCGCGCCGCGGGTGGCCCTGCTCTATCTCGCCGCGAGCGGCGCCGCCGCGCTGGTGCCCACTCCGGGTGGCCTCGGCTCACTCGACGCCGCCCTCGGAGTCGCCCTGGCCACGGCCGGCGCACCGGCCGGGACGGCCGCCTCCGCCGTGCTCGGCTACCGCCTCCTGACACTGTGGCTGCCGCTCCTGCCGGGCCTGCTGGTCCTCGGCGTCCTGCTGCGGCGCAGGGCGCTCTGACCGGTGTCGGCCGTGCGTGTCGCCCCCGTCCGCCGGCCAGGGGCGGGCGGGGGCGGCGGACGGGCGGCTGTGCCGGACGCGGAACGACGACGGCGGCCGAGCGCAGGCTCCCCACTCCCGGCACCGCGCCCTCCGACGAACCCCTGGCCGCCCACCGCCCCCGGCCCGCTCAGCGCGCAGCACGGCGGGGGCCGCCCACGGGGCGCGTCGAAGAGGGGCGTGGCCCGTCGTGGCTCGCGGGCCGGGGGAGAGCGGTCAGCCGCGTCGCTGCCACTCCGCACGCCAGCGCACGATCTGCCGCACCGGATCCCCCGTGTAGGACCAGGGGGTGCGAGTGGCGCGGCGGCCCAGCATCCGCAGGAGCGGGCCGGCCACCTCCCCCGCGCCCGCCAGACAGGCCGCGTGCGCCAGGTAGTTGACGTCGCGCAGCTCGCCGGGGGCCACCTCGGATCCGGCTCGGCCCATGATCCAGCGCTCCCAGGTGCGGCGGACGTCGCCGAGCGCGGCCTCATGACTCCAGTGCCGGCCGAGACCCACCGACGGGGAGCTGTCGCCCGCGGTGTCGAGAAAGTGGCGGTACTCCTCCACGCGCGCGTACTGCACCAGCACCGGCAGCGCACAGCCCGCGGGGGCCGCCCCCGCCGCGTCCCGGGCGAAGTCGTACATCAGGCCGTGCGTCCCGTGCCAGCGAGCCGAGTAGTAGTGCAGCACCTGGAGATGGCCCTCCGTGCTGTGCGGGTCGCGCCGGTGCAACTCGTCCCACCAGCGGGCCAGTTCGCGCCTGCGTACGCCCGACGGGTACAGCCGCGCCACCGAGATCAGCGAGATCCACGGCGTCGGATCGTCCGGGTACGCCTCGGCGGCGGTACGGCAGGCCAGCACCGCGGCGTCCACCCGGTGCTGGCCGATCGGCATGCCCCGGCCCGCCGCGATGGCCAGGTGGAACGCGCGGGTGGTCTCGGTGGCCGCGCGCAGCACGAGCGCGTCCGCGCTGTGCCGCTCGGCCGCCAGCCAGGTCTCCACCGTCGAACTGCTCGCGCAGGCCTGCGCGAGCGACCGCACCCGGTGCCCGCGCGCCGTCCAGTCGCGGCCGGTCGCCCGCAGGAGGTCCCGCAGGCCCTGCCAGCGCCCGATGACGATGTCCTGCCGGGCGGAGGAGAGGGCCGTGTCCCCGCAGTCGGGGTCGAAGTCGGGAGCGGAGCGGTCTCGCGCCATCGGGTCCCCTTCTAGAAGTCGGTGGGAAGACCCTCGTGGGCGGCGGCGCGCGCGGTCACGGTGTCTCCCGGCACGTGGTCGGCCCGCACGGTCCGCGCGGCGTCCAGCCGGGCCGGCCGGTAGTAGTCGCTGCCCTTGCGCCAGTACCAGAGCATCGGCACCAGGCCCGCCGCGAGACCGCCGAGGCCGATCGTGATCGCCGCGGTGCTCAGCTCGCCCAGCGACTCCACGAAGATCCAGAACATGAACAGGGCGCCGCCCAGCGGCCACAGCCCGCCGAAGAGGAAGGCCGTCGGCGACCTCAGCAGCGTCCTGCGGTAGGCGACGACCACCGCGATACCGGCCAGACCGTAGTAGACGGCGATCTGGAGGCCGATCGCCGAGATCGCGTCGGAGAGGATCTCGCCCACCGAGCCGAGCGCGTTGGAGGCGACGAACATGCCCAGCGCCACCGCGCCGACCACGGCGATCGCCACCCACGGCGTGTTCCAGGTGCCGTGCACCCGGCCCAGGGCGGACGGCATCGTACGGTCGCGGCCCATCGCGAACAGGGAGCGCGTGACCTGGATGAGGGTGGTCTCCAGGGTGGCGACGGTCGACAGCAGAACGGCCGACGTCAGCAACTTGCCGCCCCAGCCCGGCCACACCTGCTCACCGAGCACCGCGAGCACGTTCGCGCCGCTCTCCGCCACCTGGCGCGCGCTGAGCACGACGTTCACCGCGATCGTGAACACCTCGAAGAGGAGGAAGACGATGCCCACCCCGATCAGGCCGGCCAGACCCGTCGTGCGGCGGCTGTCGCGGGTCTCCTCACTGAGGTTGCTGCTCACGTCCCAGCCCCAGTAGTAGAACGCGGCCACGAGCGCACCCGACGCGAATCCCGACACGCCGTCGAACCGGCCGAGGCCGAGCCAGGACCAGTCGAAGGGGCGGGCGTGGTCCGCGTGGACGACCGCGAGGACGGCGAACAGGGCGAGGATCGCCAGTTCCACCCCCGACATGACGAGCTGCGCCCGCACGGTGAGCCGGGCGCCGCCCAGCACGACGCCCAGCATCAGCAGGAACCAGGCGGCACCCACCAGGGTGGACAGCGCCGTGTCGTCGGCGAGGCCCTCGTCGAACAGCGCCAGGGTCATCGACCCGGCCGGCAGGGAACCCGCCACCATGAAGATCGTCGCCGACATCACCAGCGCCCAGCCGCTGACGAAGCCGAGGAAGGGGTGGAGCGTGCGGCCCACCCAGGAGTAGCTGGCCCCCGCGTTGACGTCGATCCGGCCGAGATAGCGGAACGCCAGTGCGATGCCCAGCATGGGTATCGCGCAGTACAGCAGCGCCGCCGGGCCCGCCACACCCACCGCTGCGGCCAGTACCGCGGTGGTGGCGGCGATCGAGTACGCGGGAGCGCTGCCCGCCACCGCCATCACCACCGTGTCGAACGTGCCGAGGACGTTCGCCTGAAGCCCTCTGCCGTTGTCGCTCATGGTCGTGCCGCTTTCGTCGTGCACACCGCCGGGAGAGGGGAGGGCCCGGCGGTGTCGAGGGGGGTGGGGGGTGGTGCGCCGCCGCCCGCCGGCGGGGAACCGCCTCGCGGCGCGAGGGAGGAGGGGCGTGGTGGACGCCGTCCCACCTCTGCGTCGGGAGACCGTCACACCGAGTGTGCGAGTGATGATAACCCCACCGTTTGAGCTTTCAAGATTGACGGACGGGTAACGTCCGCATCCGCTCGTGCGGTTGGCATGTGCCACGGTTGGGGCGCGCGCGACGGGATACGCGAACGGGGACAGCGCAGCCGTAACGACACCCCAGGAGGTATCCATGAGCACGGAGCCCGAGACGACCGCCGACGACGCCTACCAGCCCACCGGCACCAACGAGGAGCAGGAGGACGCCGCGCCGCTCGACCTCCAGGACGCGCTCGACGAACGTACCTACGACGACATCCTGGACGAGGGCTACTCGCCGCCGGAGAAGCCGCTCGGGGTCACCAAGCACGGCACCACCGCGGCCGAACAGCGCGACGGGGAGACCCTCGACCAGCGCCTGGCGCAGGAGGTCCCGGACGTGTCCGAGCCCGTCGGGGACGGCGTGGGCGACCTGCCGCGGGGCGAGGGCGAACCGGTCGATCCGGAGGTGGGCGAGGAGCGGGCGGGCCGCCTGGTCGCCCCCGACCAGGGTGCGCATCCGGACGCCACGAAGGAGGAGATCGCCGAGGACGTCGGCATCGACGGCGGCGCCGCGGGCGCGGAGGAGGCGGCCGTCCACGTCGTGGACGACGCCAACCTCCCCTAGGCCGTGTCGGACGACTCCCGCCGGGTGCGCGACGCCGTGTCTGACGATTGCCGCCGGGTGCGCGGCGTCCGGCAGGGCACTTCGCCGCGTTGTCGGATCACCCGAGCGGTACGCGGACGATCCTCGGCCTGGCGACGCACCGCGCCGGACGCCGCGCTCTGATCCGACGCGCGTGGTCAGACCCGCCCCAGGGCCTGCCGAGGCGCGGGGGTCAGTCGCCGATGCGGTCCAACTGCCGCAGCCGGTTGGTGGCGTCGAGGGCGGCGACCTTGTAGGACTCGGCGAGCGTCGGATAGTTGAAGACCGCGTCGACCAGGTAGTCGACGGTGCCGCCGAGACCCATCACGGACTGGCCGATGTGGATCAGCTCGGTCGCCCCGGAGCCGAAGCAGTGCACACCCAGCAGGGTCCGGTCCGCGGGGGACACCAGGAGCTTCAGCATGCCGTGCGCGTCGCCGATGATCTGCCCGCGGGCCAGCTCACGGTAGCGGGCGACGCCCACCTCGAACGGCACCCGGTCCTCGGTGAGCTGGTCCTCGGTCCGGCCGACGAAGCTGATCTCCGGAATGGTGTAGATGCCGATCGGCTGGAGCCGGTGCATCCGCCCGACCGGCTCGCCGCAGGCGTGGTAGGCGGCCGCCCGGCCCTGCTCCATCGAGGTCGCGGCCAGCGCCGGGAAGCCGATCACGTCACCGACGGCGTAGATGTGCGGCACCCGCGTGCGGTAGTGCTCGTCCACCGTGATCCGCCCGCGCGCGTCCGCCGCCAGGCCGGCCTTGTCCAGGTCCAGTTCATCGGTCAGGCCCTGTCGGCCCGCGGAGTACATCACCGCGTCCGCGGGAATCTTCTTGCCGCTCTCCAGCACGGTCAGCGTGCCCCGCGCGTGCCGCTCGACGGCGGCCACGGTCTCGCCGAAGCGGAAGGTGACCGCGAGGTCCCGCAGGTGGTACTTGAGGGACTCGACGACCTCGACGTCGCACATGTCGAGCATCCCGGCCCGCCGCTCCACCACCGTGATCTTGCTGCCCAGCGCGGCGAACATGCTGGCGTACTCCATGCCGATGACGCCGGCCCCCACGATCACCATGGACCGCGGGACCCGCTCGATGGTGAGGACGTTGTCGGAGTCGAGGATGGTGCGGCCGTCGAACTCCACGCTCTCCGGCCGGGCCGGCCGGGTACCCGTGGCGATCACGATGTGCCCGGCGGTCAGCAGCCGCTCCTGGCCGCCCGCCTCCCGCAGGGCGATCGTGCGGTCGTCGACGAACCGGCCGGTGCCGGAGTAGAGGGCGACGTGGTTGCGGGACAACTGGCTGCGGATGACGTCGGTCTCGCGGCCCACCACGTGCTGGGTGCGCGCGGTCAGGTCGGCGACGGTGATGTCCTCCTTCAGGCGGTAGCTCTGCCCGTAGAGGTCGCGCTGGGTGAGGCCGGTCAGATACAGCACCGCCTCGCGCAGGGTCTTGGAGGGGATGGTGCCGGTGTGGAGGGAGACGCCACCCAGCATGTCGGGGCGGTCGACCACGGCGACGCGACGGCCGAGTTTGGCCGCGGCGATGGCGGCCTTCTGGCCGCCGGGACCGGATCCGAGGACGAGCATGTCGAAGTCGGGCACCTCCGGAGTCTGTCAGCCCGGAGGGCCCCTTCGAAAGGGTGAACCGGCGTCCCGCCACCGGTCGGGAACCGTCCACCTGCCCGGGAGGGCGAGGGGATCCGGTCCACCTGCGGGAGAGGGCGAGCGGACGCGGTTCACCACCGGGTCACGGGAGCATCTTCTCGATGCTGTCCGGCCCTTCCGCGTCCAGCTTGCGCCGCGCCCACTCGAGGTTGCGCGGGGTGAGGTCCCGGCCGGCGGCCAGCACCATGTCCTCGGGCGACACCTCGGTGCCGGTGCGGGTGTGGAGCAGGTTGTCCGGGGTGGCGCGCTCGGAGGGCGGCAGGGAGGGATCGGGCTCTGTGGTCGGCATGGTCACGGCTCCTCGGTCCGGAGGGCTGCTGCGGCCCCGGTGCGGTCAGGGGGTCCACTAACACCATTCATCGCGGGAGCGAACCCTGCATCCCGGGGCCCTGGGCGCCCCCACCGGGCCGGGCCCTCTCCGGGGCACGCGCAGCACCCCGCGCCGGGAGGTGACCGCGCCCTCGCCGCCCCTTCACAAGCTCGGGCCGGGTCCGGCGGTCGTGTGTTCATCGACGCCACCGTTCGTACGGCGGCCTCTCGCCCCGGCGGTGCCGACCCAGCGGATCCGGCGCGCCTGGTGGACCCCGCGGTCCGGGCCGGATACCGCTGCGCACCGGCGCCGAGCGCGAAGGGGCCGTTCCGCCCGACGGACCGGTGGCGGCCTCCCGATCCCCGTCCGGGGCGACCAAGCCGGGTTGCGGTGGAGCGACGCGCCCTTCGACGACAACCGAGGCGCCTTGGCAGGTTTGCGATTCCCGTCTCCGCGCATTCGGAAGACGTACGCGCTTTCCGACGGAGATGGGAGAAACCGTGGGCATCATCGCCTGGATTCTGATAGGCCTGCTCGCCGGTGCCATTGCCAAGCTGCTGCTCCCCGGCAAGGACCCGGGCGGCATCATTGTCACCATGCTGATCGGAGTCGTCGGCGGTCTGCTCGGCGGCTGGCTCGGCAAGGTGATCTTCGGCGTCGACTCGATCGACGGCTTCTTCGACCTGTCCACCTGGATCGCCGCCATCGTCGGCTCGCTCATCCTGCTGGTCATCTACCGGGCCGTCACCGGCAACAAGCGCTCGCACCGGCACGCCTGACCGGCCCCGGACGCGGGAACTCAGTCGGCGTCGGAGGCCAGCAGGCCCTCGGCCTCGGCGAGGATCTCGGTGACCCGCAGGCCGAATGCCGCATCGCACGGATGCGGACGCCCGTCACGGGCCGCGGCGCACAACGCGTCCGCGGCCCGGCCGAGCGCTGTCGGGGCGTCCGCGGCACTCTCCGGAAGACGTGCCACCCCGGCCTCGCCACGGATCTCCACGCCCGAACCGGACGCCGGCGACGGGGCCGTCAGACTGAGCGTCAGCGTGCTGGACGCGCCGCCGGAATGGTCCAGGACCAGGTGCACGGTGTCGCCGGGCCCCGGAGCCGCGGCGGCCACCCGGCGGACGTCGCCGAGGACCGGCAGCAGCACGGACAGCGCGTGCGGGCCGACGTCCCACAGCGCGCCCTTCTCCCGCCGCCACGGCGTGGCGAACGGATGGTCCCCGCCCGTGAACACCGAGCCGAGCCACTGCGCGTGGCCGGTGAACCAGCCGCCCTCCGCCGCCTGTTCGGCGATCCACGCCTCGGGCTCGGGCAGGAAACGCGTGGTGAAGAAGACCACCGACGCGACCCGCGCCTCCCGCACCGCGCGCACCACCTCACGCGCCCCCGCCACCGTCGCGGCGAGGGGCTTGTCCAGCAGCAGGTGACGACCGGCTCCGGCGGCCCGGACCGCGAGGTCCGCCTGGACGTCGGGCGGCAGCGCCACCGCCACCGCGTCGACGGCGGAGAACAACTCCTCCACGTCGTCGAAGGCGCGGGTGCCGTGACGGTCCGCGAGCTCCTTCGCGGCGGCCGGGCGCCTGCCCCACACTCCGACGAAGTCGAGACCCTCGTGCGCGTCGAGCACGGGCGCGTGGACCATCCGCGCCCAGGGGCCGGTGCCGAGCAGACCGATACGCATGTCGCTTCCTCTCTCACTGCTGCCGGTCGGGGTGACGTCGGACGCCGGGCGGGACGCCGTCCGTGGCGAGCCTCGCACAGGGACGCCAGGATCTTCGGTTCGGTCGCTCCCGGCCGAGAGGCCCCGCACGCACCTCCGGGAACTCACCGAAGGCCGCACCGTCAGGCGGCCCGGGGTTCGGCGATCTCGTCGCTGACCGGTTGCGGGCTCCCGGCCGTGCCCCGGACCAGGCGCAGATGCCTCCTGCGTCCGGCATGCCGCCCCCTGACCCGGGCAGGGGCGAGCAGACGGTCCTCCACGCGGTCCATGACCAGCAGCAGGACGGACAACATCGGCAGCAGCAGTACGGCGATCCACAGCACGGCGTCTCTCCTCGTCCGGGGACCCGGTCCGGGTGAACCGGACAAGGCCGTTGATGCGTGGAATCGCCGCCGAAACGCCTTCAGGACGTGAAGGAGCCGTGAAACCGGTGGGCATCGCGTCCGCGCGGCCCGACCCACCGTCGGCACAGCGTCCGGCGGCGGTGCGCTCCCCGCGACGCCTCCCGCCCGGTCCGCGCCGACCGGACGCCGGCGAACCCGATGCCGCCGTACGGGCCGTCCCCGCGCCGGGCACGGCGCGCGAAGTCGTACACCCGCGCCGGGGCAGGCCGAGGAGCGGGGCGCGGAGCAGCAAGGAGGGAGCCGTTTCATCCGGGCGCCACCCGGGTGTGTCGCGTGTCGGGCCGTCGCACGAGACCGGTGACATTGCCGGTCCCCGGGCGGTGCCGCGCCGCGAGAGTGGCACGGAGCAGCCCGTACACGGGCCCACCCAGGTGGGCCCGCACGAGAGAGGACGACTCGTCTTGCAGCAGCAAGCGCGTACCGATGCCGCCCACCGGGTGCCCACCGGTTCCCCCCACCGCAGACTCGGCCGGTTCGCCGGCCTGGCCACGGCGATCGCCGCCGTCGTCGGCCTCACGACCCTCAACGGAGCCGGGGCGCAGGCCGCGGACAACCCCTACGAGCGCGGCCCGGCGCCCACGACGTCGAGCATCGAGGCGTCGCGGGGCCCGTACGCCGTCTCGCAGACCACCGTCTCCTCCCTCGCCGTCACCGGCTTCGGCGGGGGCACGATCTACTACCCCACCAGCACCGCCGACGGAACCTTCGGAGCGGTGGCCGTTTCGCCCGGCTACACCGGCACCCAGTCCTCCATCGCCTGGCTCGGCCCGCGGCTGGCCTCGCAGGGCTTCGTGGTCTTCACCATCGACACGAACAGCACGCTCGACCAACCTGACTCGCGTGGACGGCAGTTGCTCGCCGCCCTGGACTACCTCACCGGGCGCAGCTCGGTCCGGGGCCGCGTCGACAGCACGCGGCTCGGCGTGATGGGTCACTCGATGGGCGGCGGCGGCAGCCTCGAGGCCGCCAAGACCCGTCCCTCCCTCCAGGCGGCCATCCCGCTGACGCCGTGGAACCTCGACAAGACCTGGCCGGAGATCACCACGCCCACCCTGATCTTCGGCGCCGACGGCGACACCATCGCCCCCGTGTCCAGCCACGCCGAGCCCTTCTACTCCTCGCTGCCGTCCGCCCTGGACCGCGCCTACCTGGAGCTGAACGGGGCCACGCACTTCACCCCGAACACCTCGGACACGACGATCGCCAAGTACAGCATTTCCTGGCTGAAGCGGTTCATCGACAACGACACCCGCTACGAGCAGTTCCTGTGCCCGCTTCCTCGCCCGAGCCTGACCATCGAGGAGTACCGGGGCAACTGCCCGCACACCTCCTGACGCCCACGACGCCGGCGGCGGTCGCGCGCACCTCGCGCGACCGCCGCCGCCGTTGTGCCCGGTCACGCCGCGCCCGTTCGGCGGTTGGGCGCCGGCACAAGCCCTCAGCCGCACGGGATCCGAGAAACGCCCAGGTGACAGGCCGGAACCAGGGCCGCCCACGGGTGGACGGGTGGCTTCCGCCTCACGTTACGCGTGCGTAACGTCGCGGGAATGACCGGACAGACGACCGCGACTCCCGGCCCGGCACCCCACCGGGCGACGGCCCCGGCGGACCGGCTCGGCGGCGGCGTACTCGTCGTCACGGGCGAACCCGGCTGCGGCCGCACCTGGTTCCTCGAACGCGCCGCCCACTCCTTCACCGCCGGTCCCGTCGTGCGGGTCCGGGCCGACGCGGCACGGTCGGCCGTCCCCGGCGGCGGCCTGCGCACGCTGCTGCGCGCCCTCGGCGACGCCACCGGCCGCACACCGCCGGGCAGGTCGGGCCAGGCCCTGCTCGACATCCTGTCCACCGGCTCCCGGCCGCTTCTCGTGTGCGTCGACGACGCCCACCTGTGGGACCCGGTTTCCCGCACCGCGCTGGGAGACGCCGCCCGGCACCTGTGTCGTACGACGACGGCGGCGCGCCTGCTGCTCACGGTCCCCGGACACCGCCCGCCCGCCCCGGAGTTCACCGGGCTGCCGGTGACGAGGGTGGACCCCCTCACCCCGTCCGAGGCGGCGGCGCTCCTCGACGAGGTGACGGGTGGGACCCTCGACGCGGGAGTCCGCGACGGGATCGTGGACGCCGCCGAGGGCAGTCCGGCCCTCCTGCTGGCCCTGGTACGGCGGCTCTCGCCCGCGCAGGTGCGCGGAGACCGTCCGCCGCCCCGCGCACTGCCCGGCGCCGAGACGCTGACGGGCCTGGCCGGCGGATACCTGGACGGACTCCCGTCCGGCCACCGCGACCTCCTGCTGACCGTGGCGGCCGCCGCGCGGGACGACGAGGACGCGGGCGCGGACCTGGGACTCGTCGTACGGGCGGTGCGGCACCTCGGGCACGAAGCCGCCCTACCGTTGCCCGATCTGCTCGCGTCGGCCGACGACGAGGTCCGCTTCCACAGCGACCTGCTGCGCAGGACGGCGTACGCGGCGGCGCCCGACGGGCGGCGGCGGGCCGCGCACCTCGCCCTGGCCCGGGAGCTGGAGGAGGGCGACCCGCGGGCCCTGCTGCACCGGGCCTGGGCCGGAGCCGCAGTGGGAGACGAACTGGAGGCGGCCGCCGGGCACCTGCCGTCCCGGCGTCTTCGCTGCGCCGCCCACACCCGCGCCGCCGAACTGTGCGAGGACGGTCCGCAGCGCGCCGAGCGCTACACGGCCGCCGCCGAACAGGCGTTGCTCGGCGGGCGCTCCCACCAGGCCCTGCGGCTCCTGGACGCGGCCCGGACGGGCGCCGCCCCCGCCGCCGTGCGGGGCCGTGCCGCGCTGCTGCGGGGCACGACGGTCCTGCACGACGGGCCCGTCGACGAGGCCCAGGCCTCCCTCCTCCTCGCCACCTCCCTGCTGGCCGCCCACTCCCCGGTGGACGCCGAGGCCGCCGCGCTGGCCGCCTGCGACGCGGCGTGGGCGGCGGGGGACCCGGCGGGATGCCTCGCCGCACTCGAACGCTGCGGGCAGGTCACCGGGCCCCCGTCCCAGGGTGAGCGCCGCGCCGATTACCGGCGGGGAGTGCGGGCCCTGCTGGACGCGCGGTTCGAGGAGGCGGCGGTCCGGCTGCGACGGGTGGCGCGGGATCCGGACGGCTCCGGCGACCCGGAGGACATCCTGCGGGCCGCCGCCGCGGCGCTGATGCTGGGCGACCTCGCCGGCGCCCGACGGGCGGGCGCGCGGGCCCTGGCCGCCGCCCGCGCCCTGGACACCGTCGCAGTGGTACCGCGGGCACGGGAGTACCTCGCCTACGCCGAACTGCGCGCCGGACGGCACGCGCTCGCCCGTACCCACGCCGAGGAGGGACTGCGCGCCGCGCACCGGACGGGGCAGCGCAACATGGCCGCCCACCAGCACGCCGTACTGGCGCTGGCCGCTTCGATCGAGGGGGAGACCGAGCTGGTCGCCGGACATGTGGCCGCCGCGCTCGCCACCGCCCGCCGGCACGGTCTCGCGCAGGCGGCGACGCTGGCGGAGTGGGCGGCGGCCCGCGCCGACCTCGGGCGGGGCCGGCCCCAGGAGGCCGCGGACCGGCTCGGACCCCTGGTACGGCCGGGTGCGCGGCGTGGGCACTTCGCGCTGTGGATGCTCGCCGTTCCCTGCTACGTGGAGGCCGCCGTGTCCGCCGGACAGCCCGAGGGCGCCCGGACGGTCGTCGACGACTTCGCCCGGTGGGCGGTCTTCGGCGCCGACCCCCAGGCCCCCGCGCAACTCCTGCGCTGTCGCGCCCTGCTGGCCCCGCCGGACCGGGCCGACGCCCTCTACCGGCGGGCCCTCGACCTGCACGACACGGCCGGCGGCGACTTCGAGCGGGCCCGCACCGAACTGCTCCACGGCAAGTGGCTGCGGCGTCGGCGCCGGCTGCGCGAGGCGCGCGACCGCCTCGGCGCCGCCCTGGTCGGCTTCGAACGCTGCGGGGCCCGCGCGTGGGCCGAGCAGACCCGTGGCGAGCTGCGCGCCAACGGTGCCGCGGCGAGCGGTC
This sequence comes from Streptomyces sp. NPDC033216, assembly GCF_055577115.1. Taxonomy (NCBI): domain Bacteria; kingdom Bacillati; phylum Actinomycetota; class Actinomycetes; order Kitasatosporales; family Streptomycetaceae; genus Streptomyces; species Streptomyces sp. NPDC033216. The sequence goes on from NZ_JBVIQK010000003.1 coordinate 460,196, forward strand.
CGCCGACGGCGGCGGCCGCGGACCTGTCCGGACTGACCCCGCAGCAGCTGCGCATCGCGCGCCGCGTCGCCGAGGGCGCGACCAACCGGGAGGTCGCGCTGACCCTGTCCGTGAGCACCCGCACCGTCGACTATCACCTGCGGAAGGTCTTCGCCGCGCTCGGTGTCCGGTCCCGCCTGGAACTGGCCCGGATGGTCGAGCGGGCGGAAAAGACCGGTGCACACCCCTAGGGACCGACCGGACGGTATGCCATCCTTCGGGGCAGGACCCGCCAGCCGGCGGGACCCGCGCGCACTCCACGGCCGGCCCGGAACCGGAGGGAGCACCGCCGCGCGGGAGCCGCCGGGTCACCGACCCCTGGGGGAGGACGGCAATGCGACACGCCCTTCGGCCACGGATCGCGGGGCGCCCCGCACCGGCCGGGCCCACCGGACCGGCCCCGCGGCCGCGCCCGCGCGTCCGGTCGCTGATCGACGCCGACGCCCTGCGCGTGCTGCACCGCGCCGCGCGGGTGCTGCTGGACGACCTGCCCGACCTGACCGACCGGCTGGTCGCCGCGCTCCAGGAGCAGGAGCCCGCCTACCGCGTCGCCGTGGAGAGCGACCCCGCCGCCACCTGGCAGGAGGTACACCGATCGCTGCGGCACAGCGTGAACTCCCTCCTCGATCCGCGCGGCAACCGGGACGCGGCCCGCCGCTGCTCCTGGAAGATCGGCGCGACCCGGGCCGAGCAGGGCCTGCCCCTGGACGCCCTGCTGCACGCCTTCCGGCTCGGCGGGTCCCTGGTCTGGCAGGGGCTGGTCGAGGAGACCTCCCGCGCCGCCCCCGAGGACGTACGCCTCCTCGTGCACGTCGCCACCGACGTGTGGAACTTCGTCGACGAGCACTGCACGCTCGTCGCGGACGCCTACCGCCAGGTCGAACGGCAGCTCGCCTGGCGGCGCGAGAACCGGCTGCGGCTGCTCGCCGCAGCCCTCCTGGAGGGCACCAGCCGCATCGCCGACCTGCCGGAGGCCGCACAGGCCCTCGACCTGCCCGAACAGGGCCGTTACGTCGTCGTCGCGGTGTCGGGTGGCTCCCCCTCCGAGGCGGCCGGTGCACGTGCGGCCGTAGGACGCGGCGCACGTGTGCACTGGCACACCGGGGTCGAGGTGGACTACGGCATCGTCCTGCTGGGCGACGGCCAGGACGAGACGGCGATCGACGGCGGCCCGGCGTCGGGCGCGCGCGTGGGCGTCGGTACGGCCGTGTCCGGTCTGGCCGCCGTCGGCGACGCCCGCCGGCTCGCCGACACCGCGCTGCGCATGTGCCCGGGGACCGGCGGCACGATCCGCCTGACCGAACACCTCCCCGCGGCCCTGGTGATCTCCGCGCCCGACCTCGCCACCGCCCTCGCCGACCGGGTGTTCGGCCCCCTGAGAGCCCTGGAACCGGCCGACGCGGCCGTCCTCCTGGACACCCTCGAGACCTGGCTGGCCTGCGACGGTTCCGCCCAGCGGGCCGGCGAACGCCTCTACTGCCACCGCAACACCGTCCTCAACCGCCTGCGCCGCTACGAGCAGCTCACGGGCCGCAGCCTCTCCCGCCCGGCCGACGTCGTCGAGATCACCCTCGCCCTGGCAGCGCGGTCGGCCCGCTGACGGACGCTGCGGTGCTGCGGTGCTGCGGTCCACTCGCGCCCGCGGCCCGGTCCCGTCCTTCTCGGTCCGGCCGTTCCCCCACCTTGTGGATGTCGTCGGCCCGTGCTTCTCGGCCGGCCCGTCGCCCCTCCACCGGGTCGCGAGCGTCTCGGTCCTGGCGGCGCGGCCCCTGCGCCGAGGAGCGCTCCGGCGAGGCGGCCGCACCGTCGGTGCCCGTCCCCGTGACCCGCATCCGGGCCTTCCCGCCCCCTCGGCGGCACGCGTCCCCCCTCTGGGCAGCCGCACAACCCCCCGCCCCCCGCGCTGGGCCCACGCAGCGACCCCGCCCCCGTGCCTGTACCGGCCCCTCGGGCCCGTGTTGTGGTGAGCGCCCCCGTCCCCCCAAGTGCCGTGACCGGCCGGCACGGACCCGAGGAGCCGCGATGCCCGAAGCACCACCGCAGGATCCGCCCGCGCTGCACGTCGAAGGGCTCGACGTGACGTACGGGCGAGCCCTGTCGGCCCTGCGCTCCGTGTCCCTGACCGTTCCGCGGGGCGCGGTCGTCGCACTGCTCGGCGCGAACGGCGCCGGCAAGACCACGCTGCTGAGGGCCGTCTCGGGCACCCTGCGCCTGCACCGCGGCACCATCACCGCGGGCCGTGTCCGCTACGGCGACACGGACCTCGACGGACGCGACCCGGTCGCCGCGGTCCGTGCCGGAGTCGTCCAGGTCCCCGAGGGCAGACGGGTGTTCGCCGGTCTCACCGTCGAGGAGAACCTGCGCGCCGGCGGCCTGGGCCTCGGCCGGCGCGCTCCCGCGCAGGTCCGGGAGTCCCGCGACCGCGTGTACGGCCTGTTCCCCGTCCTCGCCGAACGCAGTCGGCAGGCGGCCGGTCTGCTGTCCGGCGGCGAGCAGCAGATGCTCGCCATCGGCCGCGCCCTGATGGCCGCCCCTCGCCTGCTCCTGCTCGACGAGCCGTCCCTCGGCCTCGCCCCGCGCATGGTGTTCCGCATCGCCGAAGTCGTCCGCGAGATCAACGAGCAGGGGACCGCCGTCCTGCTGGTCGAGCAGAACGCGGGCATGGCTTTGTCCCTCGCCGACCACGCGTACGTCCTCGAAGTGGGCGAGATCCGGCTGTCCGGCTCCGCCGACGAACTCGCCCGCACGGACGCCGTACGCCGCCTGTACCTCGGCGAGAGCGCCGACGAGCCGGCCGGCGACCAGGGGGCCGCGTGAACATCCGCACGACCGGCCGCCCGGCTGCCCGCGCCACCGCCGGTTCCCCGGCCGCACCGCCCGCGCTCCACGTCCGTGACGTCACCGTCCGCTTCGCCGGCCTCACCGCCCTGGACGCGGTCTCCTTCACCGTCGCCCCGGGCTCCGTGCACGCCCTGATCGGCCCCAACGGCGCGGGCAAGTCCACCTGCTTCAACGTCCTGTCGGGCCTGTGCCGCCCGGCAGCCGGCCAGGTCCTGCTCGGCGACACCGACCTGACGGGGCTCGCCCCGCACCGGATCGCCGCGCTGGGCGTGGCCCGCACCTTCCAGAACATCGTCACGACCGAGGGCACGGTCGCCGACAACCTCATGCTCGGCCGGCACGCCCTCTCCCGTGCCGGTTTCGCCGCCAGTGCCCTGCGTCTGCCGAGCGCCACCCGCGAACAGCGCGCCCACCTGGACCGGGTCCGCGAGATCGCCGAACTCACCGGCCTCGCCGCCCACGTCGACACCCCGGTGGCGTTGCTGTCGTACGGCGACCGCAAGCGCGTCGAACTCGCCCGCGCGCTCTGCCTGGAGCCGCGCGTGCTGCTGCTCGACGAGCCGGTGGCCGGCATGAACGGCGCCGAAAGAGCCGCCACCGCCGACGTCGTCCGCACGGTCCGCGAGCAGCTCGGCCTGTCGGTCGTCCTCGTGGAACACGACATGGGCCTCGTCATGCGCCTCGCCGACGAGGTCACCGTCCTCGACTTCGGCCGCCGGCTCGCCCACGGCACACCCGAGGAGATCCGCCGTCACCCCGAGGTGCTCCGTGCCTACCTGGGGACCGGCGCCCCCGGCGAGACCCCCGATCCCGCCGAGAGCCCCGAGCCCGGCAAGTCCTCCACGACCCCCGAGTCGACCGCAGTGACCGAGCCCCCCGGGAAGAACGCTCCGTGACCACCCTCCTCGACACCCTTCTGAACGGCCTCGCCCTCGGTGCCGTCTACGCCCTGGTCGCCCTCGGCTTCGTCGTCATCTTCAAGGCCTCGGGCGTCCTCAACTTCGCCCACGGCTCGCTGCTCCTGCTCGGCGGTTACCTCGTCGCCGTCCTCCACGACGACCTCGGCTTCGCCGGCGCCCTCGCGGTGGCCGTCCTGGCGACCGCGGCCGTCGCCGGTGCCCTCGACCGGCTGCTGCTGCAACGCGGGGACCCCGACCCCAAGGCCGCCCATGTGCAGACCATCGTCACCATCGGCGTGGACATCGTCCTCGTGACCGACCTGGCCCGGCGCATCGGTGGTGACCTCCTCACCCTGGGCGACCCGTGGGGCGACGCGGTGACCGGCCTCGGGCCGGTGACCGTGGCCGACAGCCGGCTCGCCGCGATCGCCGTCTCCGCCGTCGTCATCGCCGGGGTCTTCGCCCTCTTCCGGTTCACGCCCTGGGGCCTGTCCCTGCGCGCGGCGGCCGAGGACGTGGAGGCCGCGGCCCTGATGGGCGTACGGCTGAGCCGCGTCCGCATGCTCGCCTGGTGCCTGGCCGGTGCGCTCGCCGCGCTCGCCGCGGTGTTCCTCGCCGCGTTCCCGGCGCCGGGCCTGGAGCGCACCACCGGCCAGATCGCCCTCAAGGCCTTCCCGGCGGCCATCCTCGGCGGCATGGCCTCACCGCCCGGCGCCCTCGCGGGCAGCCTGCTCATCGGCATGACCGAGGCCCTCGTGGCGGGCTACCAGTCCGAACTGCACGTCCTCGGTGAGGGGTTCGGCGATGTGGCGCCGTACGCCGTGATGGTGGTCGTCCTGCTGGTGCGGCCCACCGGTCTGTTCGGCGCGAAGGGAGCGGTCCGTGTCTGAACTCCTGCCGAAGTGGGCCAGGTTGCTGCTGCCCGTCCTCCTCCTGTGCGCCCTGCCCTTCTACCTCGACGCCTTCTGGCTGCGCATCGGTCTGTTCTCGCTGGCCGCGGCGATCGGCGCCGTCGGGCTCGGCCTGCTCAGCGGTACGGCCGGGCAGCTCTCACTCGGCCACGCGTTCTTCCTCGCGGTGGGGGCGTACGGCTACACCTGGCTGGCGGGCGACCCCGGCCCCGCCCTGCCCCCGGCGCCGGCCGCCGTCCTGGCCGTGCTGCTGGCAGGCGCGGCGGGCGGCCTGTTCAGTCCGGTCGCGGGACGGGTGCGCGGCATCTACCTGGGCGTCGCCACCCTCGCGCTGGTCTTCCTCGGCCACCACCTGCTGCTGACCGCCGACTCCGTCACCGGCGGCTTCAACGGGCGCTCGGTGCCACCGCTCACCCTCGGCGGGTTCGGGTTCACCGCCGACGACCCCGAACTCACCGTGCTGGGAGTGCCGTTCGGGGCCGAGGAACGCCTCTGGTACCTCGGTCTGGCCCTGTTCGCGCTCACCTCGTTCACCGCGCGCGGTCTGCTGCGCGGCCGCCCCGGCCGGGCCCTCGCGGCCGTCCGGGACAGCGAGACCGCGGCGGCCGTGATGGGCGTGAACGTCGCCCGCTACCGCTCGGCCGCCTTCGTCGTGTCGTCGATGTACGCCGGCCTGGCCGGAGTTCTCCTGGCGCTCGCCTTCCGCCGCGTGGTGCCCGACTACTTCGGTCTGGCCCTCTCCGTCGACTACCTGGCCATGATCGTCATCGGCGGCCTCGGGTCCGTCGCCGGAGCCACCGCGGGGGCCTTCTTCGTCACGGCGCTGCCCCTGCTGATGACCCGGTACGCCGACCAACTGCCGCTGGTCACCGCGCCCGGCACCGGAGGCGAGGGCGCGATCGGCCCGACGGAGGCCGCCCGCTACCTCTACGGCGCCGTGATCGTCGTGATCCTCCTGTACGCGCCCGACGGACTGCACGGCCTGGCCCGCCGGGTCCGCGCCCGCCTGCGGCCCGCCCGGTCGCCCGATCCGGCACCGGCCGCACCACCGCCGACCGCCACAGACGCCTCACCCGCCGCACCGGACTCACCCGCACGAGCCAAGGAGCACACCCCGTGAACCCCAAGCACCGCACCCGCGGCACCGCCCTCACCGCCGCACTGGCTGCCCTGCTGATCGCGGCCACCGGCTGCAGCTCCAAAGCGGACGGCGACAGCACCTCCGACGGTGCCGACGGCGTCAGGTCCGGCCCCGGAGTGACCGACAAGACCATCAGACTGGGCGCCCTCACCGACCTCACCGGCCCCTATGCCACCCTCGGCAAGAGCATCGTGCAGGCCCAGCAGATGTGGGCCGACGAGACCAACGCCAAGGGCGGCATCTGCGGCCGCAAGATCGAGATCGTCGTGAAGGACCACGGCTACGACGTCCAGAAGGCCGTCACCGCCTATGCCGACATCTCCCCGGACGTCGTCGCCCTGCCGCAGGTCATCGGTTCCCCGGTGGTCGCCGCCCTCCTCGACGACATCGAGCGCGACCACCTCCTCACCTACCCGCAGGCCTGGGCCGCCTCGCTGCTCGGCAAGGACTCCGTCCAGGTCATGGCCACCACCTACGACGTGGACATGATCGCCGCGGTCGACTTCCTCACCCGCACCAAGGGCCTGGCCAAGGGCGACACCGTCGGGCACGTCTACTTCGAGGGCGACTACGGCGCCAACGCGCTCCAGGGCTCCACCTGGGCGGCGGAGAAGGCCGGCCTGAAGATCGCCGGCCAGAAGATCAAGGCGACGGACACCGACCTCTCCGCCCAGGTGACGGCGCTGAAGAAGGACGGCGTGAAGGCGATCCTGATCAGTGCCGGGCCCGCCCAGACGGCCTCCCTGGTCGGCGTCGCCGCCTCCCGCGGCCTGCGCGTCCCCGTCGTCAGCAGCGCCCCGGGCTTCGCCCCGCAGCTGATGAAGACCCCCGCAGCGCCGGCCCTGACGGCCATGTTGAGCATCGTCAGCGGCGCCCCCGCCGTCAGCTCCGACATCCCCGGCGTCAAGAACATGGTCACCGCCTACACCAAGAAGTACCCGGCCTCCCCGGTCGACTCCGGGGCGCTGTCCGGTTACAGCGCCGTCCAACTCCTGGGCGCCGACCTGAAGAAGGCCTGCGAGGCCGGCAGCCTCGCCCGCGAGGACGTGGTGAAGGCGCACCGTTCGCAGAAGAACGTCGACACCGGCCTCGGCAGCCCGCAGAACTTCACGGACGTAGGCCGGCCCGCCGCGCTGTCGACGTACGTGCTGAAGCCGGACGCGAAGGCGGCCGGCGGCGTGGTGGGGGTCGAGGACGCGCACCAGGCGCCGGGAGTGGAGCAGTACCTGGCGTCGAACTCCTGAACAGGGCCCGCATTCAGCGTCCCCGCTGCTGAATGCGTTCGCTTTCTTCCATTGGACCTCCGAGGCCCGCCGGGGTCAGGCTGGGACGCGTCCGGTGCACCGCGATCACCTTCCGGTGCACCGGACTTCGCCCTGTCCCCACGGCCTAGGGAGGTCACGAGCCATGCACAACCACCGCGTCGGTGACGTCGGGGTCAGCACGATCGGGCCGGGGTGATGCCCCGGTCGATCGAGTGCCGCCCCGGCGAGGCGCGCTCCTTCGCCACCGTGCACGCCGCCCCGGACGCCGGGCTCACCCTGATCGACACGGCGGACGCCTACCACGTCGAGGCCGTCGAGGCCGGCCACGACGAGACCCTCACCGGCAGGGCCCTCGGCCACGACGATCGGGGCGCCGACGTGCTGGTGGCCACCGAGGACGGTGATCCGCGCCCCGCCACGGCAGTGGGACCCCCGACGGCAGTCCCGGCACCTCAACGAGGCGTGCGAGGCCCCGCCGCGCCGGCTCGGCGAGGCGGCGACCGGCCTCCCCCCGTTCCCACGCGCCGTTCGCCCGGACCGGCGGGCGGCACGGGGTGAGCCCGCAGGGCGTGTCCCTGGCCCGGATGCCCGCCGATCCGCCGGAGGTGGGGCCCCTTCCGGGCGCCGGCCGCCCCGCGGCCATCCGCGACTCGGCCGCCGCGACGGAAGCGGTCCGCACGGCGGAGCAACCGGCGGAGCAGGACGCGGCCTGACGGGACGCGCCGCGCGACCGCCACCTCCCGAGCCCTTTCCGTGCAGGCGTGGGACGAGACAGCCGGGGCGCCCGGTCATCCTGACACCAGGTCTTGTGAGCCGGCGGGGTGCGGTCCCGACGGGCGGCAGGAGGAGAAGCGCCCGCCCCCGCCCGCTGCCCGCCCCACCCGTCTGCTCGCCACCTGCGTCCCACCCGTCTGCTCCCCCTTGCTCGCCCGCCCCGGCCCGGGGCCCGAGCCTGCACCCGATTCCCGCATTCGCGTATCCCGCATCCCGCACCCCGGGGAGGACCACCTCCGATGGCGTCGTCGCTCGACAGGCCCCTCGACCACCGCTACCGCGACGAACACCCGATCCGCACCCTGGCCTACCTCTTCCGCGCCGACCGGCGCCGGCTGGCCGGCGCGGTCGTCGTCTTCACCGTCAAGCACAGCCCCGTCTGGCTGCTGCCGCTCATCACCGCGTCCATCATCGACACCGTCGTGGAGCACCGGCCCATCGGCCGCCTGTGGACCAGCACCGGCGTCATCCTCTTCATCCTGATCGTGAACTACCCGCTCCACCTGCTCTACGTCCGCCTGCTGTACGGCAGCGTCCGCCGCATGGGCACCACCCTGCGCTCCGCCCTGTGCACCCGCATGCAGCAACTGTCCATCGGCTATCACTCGCGGGTCAGCGCCGGCGTGCTCCAGGCCAAGGTGGTCCGGGACGTCGAGGCCGTCGAGCAGATGGTGCAGCAGACCGCGGAGAACGGTCTCGGCGCGATCACCGTACTCATCGGCGGCCTCGTCATCATCGCCGTGCGCACGCCCGAGTTCGTGCCGGTCTTCCTGGTCGTGGTGCCCGCCGCCGCGTTCGTCGTGGCCCGGCTGCGCTCCCGGCTGCGCACCCACAACGAGCACTTCCGCCACGAGGTGGAGACCCTCTCCTCGCGGGTCACGGAGATGACCCGGCTGATCCCGGTCACCCGCGCCCACGGACTGGAGGGCACGGCGCTCACCCGCATGGACGGCACCCTGCGCCGCCTGCTGACCTCCGGGATGCGCCTCGACCTGGTCAACGGCCGCTTCGGCTCCATCGCGTGGGTCGTGCTCAACGTGGTCGGCGTGCTGGTCCTGGCGGGCGCCGCCCTCGTGTCGTACTACGAGGTCTGGGGCGTCACCCCGGGGGACGTCGTCATGCTCAGCGCGTTCCTCACCACCCTCACCAACTCCACGACCACGCTGACCGGCCTGGCGCCGGTCATCACCAAGGGCCTGGAGTCGGTGCGCTCGGTCGGTGAGGTCCTCCAGGCGCCCGAGTTGGAGGACAACGAGGGCAAGGCCGAACTGGCCTCGCTGCACGGCGCGGTGACCTTCGAGGACGTCGGACACGCCTACGAGGGCGACCGGCCTGCGGTGCGCGACTTCACCCTGTCCGTGGCGCCGGGCGAGACCGTCGCCCTGGTCGGCGCCTCCGGCGCCGGCAAGTCGACCGTCCTCAACCTCGTCATCGGCTTCATCCGGCCGACCACGGGCCGGCTGCTGCTGGACGGCACCGACATGAACACCCTCGACCTGCGCACCTACCGGCGGTTCGTCTCGGTGGTCCCGCAGGAGTCGATCCTCTTCGACGGCACCGTCCGCGAGAACGTCGCCTACGGCATGGAGGACGAGGCCGACGAGGAAGCCGTCCGCGCCGCCCTGCGCGACGCCAACGCCACCGAGTTCGTCGACCGGTTGCCCCAGGGACTCGACACCCTTGTCGGTGAGCGCGGGGCCCGACTGTCCGGCGGGCAGAAGCAGCGGCTCGCGATCGCCCGTGCGCTGATCCGCGACCCCAAGGTGTTGATCCTGGACGAGGCCACGTCCGCGCTCGACACCCGCTCGGAGGCCTTGGTCCAGCAGGCCCTCGCCCGCCTGCTGCACGGACGGACCACCTTCGTGGTGGCGCACCGCCTGTCCACGGTGCGTGGCGCCGACCGGATCGTCGTCATGGGGGAGGGGCGCATCCTGGAGACCGGCACCCACGAGGAACTGCTGCACCGGGGTGGCGCGTACAGAGCACTGCACAGCGGCCAGGTGGCCTGACGCACAGGGCCCCCTGCGGGCGGACGACGCCGGCTGCCGGACGGGCCACAGGGGGCCGAGTGGCGAAAAGGATGCCCCCGGAGAGTGACGCGCGCCTCACTCGTGCATGAACCGCCGAGGTCCGGGCACGCGCAGGGCACCACACCTGGAGAGAGGGGCGCTCGTGATCGTTCCGGACCCGAAGACCGTCAGGACGCTGCTGACCCGCTACGCGTCGCTGAGGATCGCCCAGGCCGAGCGGGAGACGCCGCAGACGGCCCGTGAGTTGGAGGACGTCACCTACACGCTGTGCGTCCTCATGGCCACGTCCGACGTCCGGGAGGCGGTCGCCGCGGCGGACGCCCTGCTCGCCGCCGAGGTGCCGCCGTCGACGGCCCGAGTGCCCGAGCAGGAGAAGAACGCGGCGAGGGACGAGGAGAGCGGGCTGTCCCTGGCGGTCTGAGCGGCCTCCCGGCCCGGCTCACGGCACCGCCGAACCACAGTGGGCCGCGTGCCGGTCCGGCCGCTGCGAGGGAGATCCGGCCAGCCACTCCGCGATGGTGCGGGCGATCGGCTGGCCGGTGTCCACCTCGACGAAGCCGAACTGGCCCCCCTGGTTGCACTCCAGGAACCACCACGTGCCATCGGCGTCCTCCGCGAAGTCGAAGGCGCCGTAAGCCAGTTCCGCCTCGCACAGATACGTCCGCACGGCCTCGGCCAGGCGTGGCGGGACGTCGACCGGGCACCACGGCGCGTCGGACGGCGCGAAACGCACGTCCACCACCTCCGGGTCGCCGTCGGCACACACGGCCTTGCGGGCGGCCAACAGCCGGTGGCCCACCGCCGTCAGCCGGACGTCGGCCCGCTTGGCGACCCGTCGTTGCAGCAGCGTCGGGCCGTACGCGACGGCGGCGAAGTCGGCGCCGGGCGGGACGCGGGTGGTGGGCAGCGCCCGCGGCGGGTCCTGCGGATGCGCCCCGGACACCGGCTTCACCACGAGGTCGGGGTAGCGCTCGGCGAAGTCCCGTGCCGCCTGCGGGAACGTGGTGATGAGCGTGGCCGGTACGGGCAGCCCGCTGCGCTGGGCCAGCCGCAGCTGCCAGGGCTTGTGCCGGGCCCGCCGGGACGCGTCCGGATGGTTCATCCAGCGGGCCTCGCCACCGCGGAGCATCCCGTACAGCGCCTGTGCGGACTCCTCAGTGAGCCACGCGGACGGCTCGGGGGCGTGCGCCGCCGCCGCGCCGGGCCTGCGCACCCACACGGAGCGTAGCGAGTCGATGCTCACCAGCCGCCCCGCGGACGACAGATGTCCCCGGAAGACACCGTGCACGTACTCCCCGGAGAGCGCCACGGAACCGGTCAGGTCGGCGGGATCGAGCCGCACGACGGGAACGCCTGCGGCGTTCAGGTGCACGACCACCATGTCCGCCGTGACGTCCTGTTCACTGGTCAGGATGAGCACGGTCATCTCGGCCGCCGCGTTCAGTCGTCGAAGTGCGTCTTGGAGCCCGCTGTGGAGGTCGTCGTCCCGAGCTCTCTCAGCAGGGCGTGGTCGCGAGCGGCGATCCGGCCGTCGAGGAGCACGTTCAACTGCAGTCCTGGGTCATAGGCGTACGGAGCGGCAAACTCCAACTCCGCCGCCGGGCGTGCGTAGTTGAGCGCGAACGGTTGCATCGTCTCTCCCTCGTCGGTACTGCATCGATCAAGCGGTGCCACCGTGCGACGTCACTCGGGCCCGCTGCTGTGGTGCGACCTTCAGTCACTTATACGAATCGAACGGGTGGTTGGTTTCCTTACTCTCCGTGATCGCCGCCGGGTCGGTCCGGGCGCAGGGAGCTGAGCAGGGGCGATGAGCCTCGCGCGGCGTGAAAACGAGTTCGTGAGGCCTAAGTTGGCGCAACCCGAGCGGTGAGTTGGCGAGACCCGAGCGGTCAGTCGGCGGTGCCCGCGTGGTCGGGGGCACGGCGCAGCGAGCGCAGGGCCAGGAGCAGGACACCGATGTCGTCGAGATAGACCGGGTCGGGCAGCAGGTCGGTCGGCAGGACGAAGTACGCGACCGCGCCCCAGAAGACCCAGCGCGGGCCGGCCGGCAGACCCGCCCGCCGGAGGCCGCGCCTGGCCCGGACCAGCCGCACCATGACGGTGGCGGCCACGGCGAACAGCGCCACCGCCACTATCACGGCGACGGTGACGAGCGTGGTGCTCGCATCCACGGGCCCTCCCTGTGCGCGGTCCGTCGCGCGGTGTCCGGTGCTTCCCCGACTGTCGATTTCCCCGTTCTCGATTGCCGAATGCCCCGTCGAGGGCGGGAGAATCGCGCCGATCGGGTGCCGGTCGGCCGGGCCGCGAGCATCAGGGTGCGTCGCGCGGCCGACCCGTGCGCGGGCACGCCGGCCGCCAGAGCCGGGCCGCGCCGGGAACCGGCCCGTCGAGGAGGCGACGCGGTTGCCGCCGGGCCGGCCCGCGCCGCCACTGGTCCGTCTCCCGCGACCGCCGGCCGGCCCGCACCCGTCCCGCCCGGTCGCAAGGCCGGGCACGGGCCGCACGGGACGGACCCGGCCCGGCCCGTCCGCCCCGTTCCACCCGCACGCCGGGCGAAACGGGGTCGGCTCAGCGGCCGGACTCCAGCAGGGCGGTGAGCACCCGGTCCGGCGTGAGCGGGAGTTCACGGAGCCGGACGCCGGTGGCGTGGTGGAGGGCGTTGCCCACCGCGGCGGCCGTGCCGACGATGCCGATCTCCCCGATGCCCTTGCTGCCCATGGGGTTGAGGTGCGGATCGTCCTCCTCGACCCAGTACGCCTCCACATCCGGGACGTCGGCGTGCGTGGGCACGTGGTACGAGGCCAGGTCGGACTCCGCGAAGTCGCCGAAAGCGGCGTCCATGGTGCTGCCCTCGGTCAGGGCCATGCCGAGACCCATGGTCATGCCGCCGACGAACTGGGAGCGCGCGGTACGGGCGTTGAGGATGCGGCCCGCCGCGTACACCCCGAGCAGCCGGCGCACGCGTACCTCACCGGTCACCGTGTCCACGGCGACCTCCGCGAAATGCGCTCCGAAGGCGTGCCGGGCGTAGGGGGAGTCCGCGTCCGCCGCGCCGGCGGTGTGGGCGTGCTCGACCAGGCCGTGCTCGGGCACGGGCCCGGGAAAGGCGGTCAGCCGGTCCGCGAGCCGGACGCACGCCTCGTGGACCGGCCGCCCCCAGGACGCCGTACCGGAGGAACCGCCGGCCACCGGGGCGGACGGCAGGTCGCTGCTGCCCAGCCGGACCCGGACCCGCTCCAGGGGGACGTCCAGGGCGTCCGCCGCGATCTGCGCGAGGACGGTGCGGGCCCCGGTGCCGATGTCCGTGGCGTTGACCTCGACGAGGAAGCTCCCGTCGGGCAGTGCGCGGGCCGCCGCGGCCGACGGGGCGACCAGCACCGGGTAGGTGGCCGCGGCCACGCCCGTCCCGGTCAGCAGCGGGCCCTCCCGGTGGGCGCGCGGGCGCGGATCGCGCTCCTCCCACCCGAACCGGCGGGCCCCCTCGCGCAGGCACTCGACGAGGTGACGGCTGCTGAACGGCCTGCCGCTGTCCGGTTCCGTCTCCGGCTCGTTGCGCACCCGCAACTCGACGGGATCCATGCCCAGTTCGACGGCCAGTTCGTCCATCGCCGACTCCAGCGCGTACATGCCGGGCGCCTCCCCGGGCGCCCGCATCCAGGACGGGCTCGGCACGTCGAGCGGCACCACGCGGTGCGCCGTACGGCTGTGCGGGACGGCGTACATGACGCGGGCCGGTACCGCCGCCTGCTCCACGAACTCCTTCACCCGGGAGGTGTGCGTGGTGACCTCGTGATCCAGACAGGTCAGCCGGCCCCCGGCGTCCGAGCCGAGGCGCAGCCGGTGCAGGGTGGGCGCCCGGTGCCCGACGACCGAGGGCATGAGGCGGCGCGGCAGCACGACCGTGACCGGCCGCCCGGTGTGCCGCAGCGCGGCCATCACCGCGAGCACCACGTCCGGCCGGGGGGTGCCCTTGGAGCCGAAGCCGCCGCCGACGTGCTCGGCTTCGACGGTGATCCGCTCCCTCGCCAGCCCGAACAGCCCCGCGAGCACGTCCCGCACCGCCGTGGTGCCCTGGCTGGAGGTGTGCACCGTCAAGTGTTCCCCGTCCCAGCGCGCGGTGCTGGCGTGCGGTTCCATGGGATGGTTGTGCAGGGGCGGCACCCGGTAGCCGACGTCGACCCGGACGGCCGCGGACGCGAACGCCGCCCGGGAGTCACCGCGTTCGCGGACGGCCGGATTGCCACCGTTGGCCTCCTCGGGCACGTAGGCCTCCGGGTGCGTCACGGCCAGCGTGACGTCGTGCGGCTCCGCCGAGCAGTCGACCCGTACGGCGGCGGCCCCGGCCCGCGCGGCCTCCGGGCTGTCCGCGACCACCAGGGCGACGAACCAGCCCCGGTGCGGTACCCGCGCGTTCTGGAGCACGGCGAGGGTCGCGTCGTCCGGCTCCGTGAGGCGCGGCGCGTTCTCGTGGGTGAGGACGGACACGACGCCGGGCAGGCCGAGCGCGGCGGAGTCGTCCACCCCCGCCACCCGGCCGCGCGCGACCCCGGCGGGCACGGGACGGGCGTACAGCCGCCCGGGGGAGGGGAACTCGGCGGCATAGCGGGCGGTGCCGGTGACCTTCTCGCGCCCTTCCAGCCGCTCGACCGGAGCGCCCGTGACAGGGGGCCTCATGACGCGTCCTCCGTGTTCCGTGCGAGCCGCCCGAGGACGTCGACGGCGAGATTGCGCGCGAGGGGCACCTTGTAGCCGTTGTCGCGCAACGGCCTGGCCTGCTCCAGCTCGAGGTCGACGGCACGCTCGCAGGCGGCCTCGGTCGGCGCCGCCCCCATGAGGGCCTCCTCGGCCCGCCGGGCCCGCCAGGGCCGGTGCGCCAGCCCCCCGAACGCGATCCCTGCGTGCGCGACCACGCCCTGCGACACCTCGAGGACCACCGCGACGGACGCCAGCGCGAAGGCGTACGACGCCCGGTCACGGGCCTTGCGGTAGGCGGACGGCACCCCGCCCGTGGCGGCCGGCAGCAGGACGGCGGTCACCAGTTCACCGGGCTCCAGCACGGTGTCCCGCTCCGGGTGCTCTCCGGGCAGCCGGTGGAACTCGGCGGCGGGCACCCGTCGTACGCCCGCGAGGCCGTACAGCTCCACCTGTGCGTCGAGGGCGGCCAGGGCGACCGCCATGTCCGAGGGGTGGGTGGCGACGCAGTGCTCCGAGTGGCCGAGCACCGCGTGGTCGCGGTGCACGCCGGCCAGGGCGCCGCAGCCGGTGCCCGGCTCACGTTTGTTGCACGGCTTGGACACGTCCTGGAAGTACGGGCAACGGGTGCGCTGGAGGAGGTTCCCGCCGGTCGTGGCGGCGTTGCGCAACTGACCGGAGGCGCCGGCGAGCAGCGCCTGCGAGAGGGCGGGCCAGCGCCGGCGGACCCGTGGATGCGCCGCCAGGTCGCTGTTGCGCACCAGCGCCCCGACCCGCAGCGAACCGTCCGGCAGCTCCGTCACCTCGTCCATGGGCAGACGCGTGACGTCGATGAGGGCGGTGGGCTGTTCCACGCCGAGTTTCATCAGGTCGACGAGGTTGGTGCCGCCGCCCAGGTAGCGGGCGCCGGGATGGGAGACGTAGGCGTCGGCCGCCTCGGCGAGGCTGCCGGCCCGTACGTAGGCGAAGGGTTTCACCGGACCACGTCCTCGACCGCGTCGACGATGCGGGGATACGCGCCGCACCGGCACAGGTTGCCGCTGAGCCGCTCGCGGATCTCGTCCCGGTCGAGCGGCACCGGCCCGGAGACCGAGCGCACGTCGGTGACCAGTGAGGGATGGCCGGCCTGCGCCTCGGCGAGGGCACCGACCGCGGAGCAGATCTGCCCCGGTGTGCAGTAGCCGCACTGGAAGGCGTCGCGGTCCAGGAAGGCCCGCTGGAGCGGGTGGGGCTCCTCTCCGTCGCTCGACAGTCCCTCGACGGTCGTGACGTCGCAGCCGTCCAGGGCGACCGCGAGCAGCAGACAGCTGTTGACCCGCCGCCCGTCGACGAGGACCGTGCAGGCGCCGCACTGCCCGTGGTCGCAGCCCTTCTTGGCGCCGGTGAGGTCCAGATCCTCCCGTAGCAGGTCCAGCAGCACCCGCCGGTGGTCCACGGTCAGGGTGTGCGGCTTGCCGTTGACCCGCAGGGTCGTCTCGGAGCGGTGGGGAGGCGGTGCGCCGGTGCCCCGCGCGGGTCGCTGCTCGCTGCCCATGTCGTGGACCCCTTCGGAAGATCCGTCGTGCCGTGGGGTCCGCGTATCCAGCGGACGGCACTCGACACGTCCCGAAGGGGTGGAATCGGACCGGGCGGCGGGGACCGGACAGCGGCGGTGGCGCCCTGACGACGATGGGCCCTGACAGCGATGGGGGGCCGGGCGGGCTACCGGACCTCGCCGCCCGGTGGCTCCTGCGGCCGCGGGCTCCCGGCCGGGGCCGGGCGCAGGCCCTTCGCCGTCCCGCGCAGGCGCTCCAGGGTCCGGCCCAGTTGGAGGAACGGGGAACCGGCGGGCTTGGCGGCCGGCTGTGGAGGCCCGCCCGACCCGGTCGCCTCCCGGTAGGCCGTCAGCGCCTCGCGGGCCTGTTCGGCGGCCTCCCGGTAGAGGTCCCGGGACTCCGTCATCGCCTCCAGCGCCTCCCGGTACATGACCACGAGGCTGCGCTCACGGGCCAGCTCCTCCTCCAGGGTCAGCAGCTGCCATTCCTCCCGCAGCGCGGTCAGCGCGGCCTCGCCGCCGTCCGGCAACGGCCTGGGCAGGGCGGCGTACCGGTTCACCGCGTCCAGCAGCTCGGTGGGGGGCGTGCCGTCCAGGAACACACTGCGCACCGTGAAGTCGGGGGCCTCGTACCCGGCCGGGGCGGGGGACCCCGGCAGCACCACCGCGCCGCCGCGGGGCACCTCCACGTCGAACTCGCGCAGTGCCCAGTTCACGGTGCGCAGCTGGTGCGGGGCCGCCCGGTGCTCCACGACACGGTGATGCAGTCCGGGTGGCAGCAGCGGGATCAGGGAGCGGCGGCCCCGCTCGTCGGGCGTCATGGCCTCGTGCACCACCACCTGGATGAGCCAGGTGTCGCGCTGGGCGCCGCGCAGGGCCCGGCGCACTTCCTTGTCGTCCGCCGGGAGCGCGCTGACGTCCAGGTAGTGCCCGCCGGTGACCGTCTCCTGCCCCCACGGGGCGTCCGCGTCCCAGGGCCAGAACATGGCGGCCGGCGACGGCCATCGTGGATCCCACGGCCGCTCCGCCTCCGCCACCAGCGTCCACTCCTGTCCGCGCCCGGACCATTCGCCGAGCGTCAGCCGGGCCCGCACGGTGATGTCCTCGGGCACCTGCCAGCGGGCCTCGAAGGTCATTTCGCCCGCGGCGGCGTTGCCGTCGGGGACCTCCAGGAAGTCGTGGAGCGTCCCGTCGTCCTTGAGCGACCGGAGGTTCTTGCGCAGCACGTCCGGCGCGGCGGGCCCGGTGTGGCGGCCGCGGGTCAGCCACACCGTGGAGGGCGTCGGGGCCGGGACGGTCGGGGAGGTGAGCATGAGTCCCTTCGTGAGGGGCGGAGGCGACGGGGACTGCCAGTATCGCCGTCGCGGCGGGCGGATGATCGAGCGGGGTCGGTGCATATCAGGTCGTGGTGCGCATTCCCACCCGCGGTGTGCGTCACGCGTGGAGCGGGGAACCTGAGCGGCGTCCCTCGTGCCGCGCATGCGCGCCGGGTCGGTGAGGGTGGGTACAGGCACCCCGGCGGGGACCGACGGTACGCAGGAGGAACGAACCGATGAAGCTGGATCTCACAGGACGGACAGCGCTGGTCACGGGCTCCTCCCAGGGCATCGGCGCGTCGCCGCCGGCCTGGCCCGCGCCGGAGCCACCGTGGGCGTCAACGGACGGGACGCCGACCGCCTCGACCGGAGCCTCGGCGAACGGCGGCGCGCGGTGCCCGACGGCCGGTTCGTGGCGGTCGCCGCCGACGTCGGCACCGGGGAGGGCGCCGCCCGCGCGGCGAGGCCCTGCCCGACGCGGACGTCCTCGTGAACGATCTCGTCATCTTCGGCGCGCCCGCCCCGCCCTGGAGATCACCGACGAGGAGGGAGGAGATCGCCAACCCCGTCGTCTACGGCTCGCCGCTTCGCCGCTCGCCTCCGCGACGACCGGCGGCGCCCTGCGCGTCGACGGCGGCTACGTCGACTCGGTGCTGCCGTAGGGCGGGTAGCCGTCGTGGTGCCGTGGGACCCGCCGCCGTCGTGGTGCCGTAGGGCGCCGTCGCCGTCGTGCTGCCGTAGGGCGCGCCGTCGTGCAGTCGTGGCGGTCGATGCCGTCCGCGTCCCGTGCGCGGCCCGCACACGGGGTGTGCGGCGTTCACCAGCGGACGCGGACGCGCACGCGTGGTCCCCGGCCGCCACGGTCCCCGACGATCGACCCGGCGGACAGGGCTCGCCCACCATCCGCGTCGGGGCGGGCCCTGTCCCCATTTCCCGGATGCCGCGGACGCCGCTCCCGGAGCCAGGAGCCGCCATCGGGGGACGGCCTCGCACGTTCCAGAGGAAAATGCCAAAGTTCTCACCTCGGACCGCCACTTTCCGTAACCTCGGGATCACGCTCTCGGTGCTGCCCCGCTGGCGCGCCCCGCCGGACCGGTGACCGCCGCGCCGTCGACACGCGCCGAAAGGAGACTGGTGATGGCCGTCGAGGCCGAGGTCCTGAACGAACTGCACCGGCTGCGCACGCGCATGCCCCAACTGACGGGGGCGCTGGCCGCCAGCGTCGACGGACTCGTCCTCGCCCAGGACATGCCCGGCGTGCAGCCGGAGGGCCTCGCGGCCCTCACCGCCGCCGCCCTCGGCGTCAGCCACCGCATGGTGGACCTCACGGCGCGCGGCGAGTTCCGCGAACTCCTCGTGCGCGGAGCCAGGGGCTACGTCGCCACGTACGCGGCCGGCCCCTCCGCCGTCCTCACCCTGCTCGCCGACGACCGGGCCAACGTCGGCCGCCTGCACCTCGAGGGCCGGCGCAGCGGCGCCCACATCGCCGGACTGATGGCGTCCCTGCCCACAGCCCAACCGTCGTACCCGGCCGTTCCGGCTCTCCCGCCCCCGCCCCGGAACCGGCCCTCGGGCGCCCTGCCGGTGCGCGTTCCGCGGCAGTTCCGGCCTCAGCGGGGTTCGGAGCACGACGGCTGACCGCGCGGGCCGACGGGGCGCGGTGGGCCTACGCCCCGCCGCCCGCCACCCGCCCCCGGCGCCGGGCCGCCCCCCGCCGTTGCCCGACGACGCGTTCCGCGCCACCCGCGTTCGCCGTCGGCGCGCCGGGCGCGCTGAAACCGCCGGGCACCAGCCGTGGAGGTGCCACGGCCGGGACCGACGGCGGGCGGACGTCCGCCGGGCGCGGGCCCGCCGGACCCGGACCGGCGGCGTCGGCCGGAGGCGGTGGCGTCGCACGGCCGAGAACCCGGGTGTGCGGCATCAACGCGGCACAGGCGGAACAGACCTCACTGAGCGTCCACACCTGGCCCACGGAGGGATCGTGCCGCAGCACCAGCAGGACCGCCCCCGCGCAGGCGACCCGCGTGCCCTCGTGCAGGGCGCACTGCTCACGTCGGCACCAGCAGGCGGCGTCGTACCGGACCGACGCCGCTCGGGCGTGCGCGGCGGCATGGGCTTCGGCGAAGCGGCGCAGGGCCGCCAGATCGCGCGAGCGCGACGGCATCGCGCACGCGGAGGAACAGGTGACCGACGCGGTGCGGTCCCGGTGTCCGACCACACGGATGGTCCAGGAACGGCCGGGACGGCGGGCTGACGGTGCCTCAGGGTACGTTTGAACCAAGGCCACATGTCCTTCGTGGGATGCGGGCGGGGGAAAGGGGACTCCGGTCCGGTTCCGGCACGGCCCACCGGAAGCGACGTCGCCCAGAGCATGCCCGCGGCGTCACCACCCCATTCGCGCAGTGCCCCGTACGGCAGGCGCACGGGGAGGACATGCCGGGGCACGAGCGGGCGCGCCGAAGGCCTAAGCTCCCCTTCCATGAGCACAGGGGGATCCGACAGACGCGTCGTGGACGGCCGGTTCGAACTGGTCGAGCGGCTCGGCGGCGGGGGCATGGGCTGGGTGTGGCGGGCGCACGATCTCGCGCTGCACCGCGACGTCGCCGTCAAGGAGGTGCGGCCCCCCGATCGGGACCTCGCCGAGTACGACCCGCAGGGCGCCCGTACCCTGCGTGAGCGCGTTCTGCGGGAGGCTACCGGGGCGGGGACGTGGCGGTGAAGTTCGGACCCGGCGGCACCATCACGGACGGCTCGGTCCCCGTCGACCTGGACGACGTCGCCTGGGACGCCGTGCCCGCGCTGCTCACCAGGGCGACCCGCACCCTGAACGTGCCGGACCCCACCAGCCGCTACCTGATCGTCAACCCGGCCTCCACGCTCCTCGACACCGATCCTGCCCTGAACGTCTACCTCTCCGACGAGTACGGCAGTGCCTACCTGAAGGCCACCCTCCGCGGCCAGGTCGTCGAGGCCCACCCACGCGACGACGGCTAGCGTCGGCCCTCGTCGGCCGCCGTTCCGGCCGACCTGTCGCCGGTGCGGGGCCTCGCGGTCACCGCCTCCACTTGCGGTGCATCCGGCGCCGCGCTTCGGTTGAAGGGACCCGTCGCCGCACCGGGAGCCGCTCATGTCGATGCCGTCGTCGGGGTGCGTGTGAGCCGTCCGGCGACACGATCGTCGCCGGTGCGGGGGACGACTCCCTCCAGCACACCGTGCGCAGTGGCCTCGGGGACACGGCGGAGGAGAAGGAGGGCGAGGCGGTATGACGCATCACAAATCCAACAGCGCCGTCGAAGGAGATCCGTACTCCGGCCACGGCAGGGGACTGCCCAGGCGGCCCGACGAGGAGGAACTCGCGCGGCGCACGGCCCTGGACCGTCAGGAGGCGGGCCTGCCGGACCGGCCCGCGGAGAATTCCGACCTCGTGTATCGGGACATACAGGACGCGGTCGACCACGCGGTGGACACCGGGATGATTCCGGGGGCCACGGCCACCCGGCGGGCCAGGGAGGACTGAACCAGGGCACACGTCCGCACGGGCGTGTGCCCCTCCACGGCGAACGGGACTCGGCGGAGCCGCTCCGTGGTCAGCCGTGCCTTGCCGGACGGGTCCTGGCTGAGCAGTCGGCACATCCACGGCCGACGCCGCGGGTCCCGTGCCGACGAGCCGTCGACGAAGTCACCCCGTCAGCTCGTTTACAGACGTGCGCCCCGGTGGCCTGCGGGCATTGGCGGGCTGGGGAGCACGCGAGGGCAGCCCCCCGCCCGGCGTTCCTACCCGCGGCGGGCGTCCGTCGTCCACGCGACCGCGTCCACCGAGCCCGGCAAGGCTGCTCCGGCGTCATGGCCCCACCGCTCCTCTCCGTACCCCGTGTCCGCCCGCCCCGCCCGCCCCGCCCGCCCCCCACCCGCACCCGTCCGGGCCTCCTGCCCCCGTGCGGCCCGCCGCGAAGCCTGAAGGGCCCGCGGACGGCAGCTCCGCGGACCCTTCTCACCAGCAGTGGCGGCGAAAGCGCCGCCGGGCCGGTCAGGCGCCGCTCTCGCGGAGCATGTCCTCTCGCTCGACGAGCTTCACGCGCTCACGGCCCTGCGGCTCGCCCAGCGCCTTCTCCGCGGCGTCCAGCCTGTACCAGCCCTCCCAGGTGGTGTAGCGGACGCTCCGCTCGGCGAGGAACGCGTCCACCGCCTCGGGAGCGGGCGAGGACGGCGCGTGCAGACGGCCGTTGGCGAAGTCGTCCAGCAGGTTCGACACCGTCTCGTTGGCGTCGCCCTTGGTGTGGCCGATCAGACCGACCGGGCCGCGCCGGATCCAGCCGGTGACGTACGTCGACTGGAGGTGGGCGCCGCTCTCCTCGATGACCCGGCCGCCGTTGTCCGGGACCGTGCCCGACTCGATGTCCCAGGGCAGCTTCGGCAGCTTCGCGGACAGGTAGCCGACCGCGCGGTAGACCGCCGTGACGTCCCAGTCCTTGAACTCGCCGGTGCCCTTGACGTTGCCGGTGCCGTCGAGGGCGGTGCGCTCGGTACGCAGACCCACGACCCTGCCGTCCTCGCCGAGGATCTCCGAGGGCGACTCGAAGAAGTGCAGGAACAGCTTGTGCGGGCGGTCGCCGGTGTCACGGATCGCCCAGTTCTCCAGCGTCTTGGCGACCATGTCGGCCTGCTTGTTGCCGCGCCGGGTGGCGATCGAGCCCTCGTCGTAGTCGATGTCCTCGGGGTCGACGATGACCTCGATGGTGGGGGAGTGGTCCAGTTCCCGCAGCTCCATCGGCGAGAACTTCGCCTGCGCCGGGCCGCGGCGGCCGAAGACGTGGATCTCCCTCGCCCTGTTGGCCTTCAGGCCGTCGTAGACGTTCGGCGGGATCTCGGTCGGCAGCAGTTCGTCCGCCGTCTTGGCGAGGATGCGGGCCACGTCCAGGGCGACGTTGCCGACGCCGAGGACGGCGACCTTCTCCGCCTCCAGGGGCCAGGTGCGCGGCACGTCCGGGTGGCCGTCGTACCAGGACACGAAGTCGGCGGCGCCGTAGGAGCCGTCGAGGTCGATGCCAGGGATCGACATATCGCGGTCGGCCATGGCTCCGGTCGAGAAGATCACGGCGTCGTAGAAGGCGCGCAGGTCGTCCAGGTTCAGGTCGCCCGGGTAGTCGACGTTGCCGAAGAGGCGGACCTGCGGCTTGTCGAGGACCTGGTGCAGGGCGGTGATGATGCCCTTGATCCGGGGGTGGTCGGGGGCCACGCCGTAGCGGATCAGACCGAACGGGGCCGGCATGCGCTCGAAGAGGTCGATGGAGACACCGGGGTCGGCGGCCACATCCGACTTGAGCAGCGCGTCGGCGGCGTAGATCCCGGCGGGGCCGGCTCCGACGATGGCTACCCGCAGGGGGCGGGGCATGATCAGGTTCCCTTCGAGCGGTGACAGATCGACTCGGGGGAAGCCTAAACTGAGGCATACCTAACCCAGTACGCGGGTCCCGTCTATGAGCCCATAAGCATCATTTATGGGCCGGTGGCGGGGTTCGCGGGGCTGCGGGAATGCCCCGCACAGCCCCGGGTTCGCGGGGCTGCGGGAATGCCCCCCACACAGCCCCCGGGTTCGCGGGGCTTGCGGGAATGCCCCCGCACAGCCCACTCCGGTGACTCACGGCAGCGGCTGCTCCGCCCAGATCACCTTCCCGCTCGGCGTGTAGCGCGTCCCCCAGCGGTCCGTGAGCTGGGCCACCAGGAACAGCCCGCGACCCCCCTCGTCCGTCATGGCCGCGTACCTCAGATGCGGCGAGGTGTTGCTGCTGTCGGAGACCTCGCAGATCAGCGTCCGGTCGCGCAGCAGACGTACCCGGACGGGCGGGCTGCCGTACCGGATCGCGTTGGTGACCAGCTCGCTGAGGATCAGCTCCGTCGTGAACGACAGGTCCTCCAGCTCCCAGCGAGCGAGCTGCCGGGCCACGGCCGCTCGCACCTCACCGACGGCCGCCGGATCCACCGGCACGTCCCACTCGGCGACCCGGTCCGCGCCGAGCGCCCGGGTGCGGGCCACGATCAGGGCGATGTCGTCGTTCGGGCGGGCCGGCAGCAGCGACTCCAGGACGACCCGGCAGGTCTCCTCGGGCGAGCCGTCGCCGCGTCCGAGCGCGGTGCGCAGCCGTTCCAGACCGGTGTCGATGTCCTGCTTGCGGTCCTCCACCAGCCCGTCGGTGTACAGCACCAGCCGGCTGCCCTCCGCCAGCTCCACCTCGGCCGTCTCGAACGGTAGCCCGCCGAGCCCCAGCGGCAGGCCCGCCGGGACGTCCAGGAACTCCACCCGCCCGTCGGGATGGACCAGCGCGGGCGGCGGATGGCCGGCCCGGGCGACGGCGCAGCGCCGGGACACCGGGTCGTAGATGGCGTACAGACAGGTCGCCCCCGCCACGGGCGCTGTGCTGCCGTCGGCCGTCTCGTCCTGGTCGATACGGGCGACCATCTCGTCGAGCAGCACGAGAAGCTCCTCCGGCGCCAGGTCCAGCGCGGAGAAGTTGTGGACGGCGGTGCGCAGCCGGCCCATGGTGGCGGCCGCGTGCAGCCCGTGCCCGACGACGTCTCCGACGACCAGCGCGACGCGGGCCCCCGACAGGGGCAGGACGTCGAACCAGTCGCCGCCCACACCCGCCTGCGCCGGCAGATAGCGGTAGGCGATGTCCAGTGCGCCCTGCTCGGGCAGGGTGCGCGGCAGCAGGCTGCGCTGGAGGGTCACGGCCATACCGTGCTCGCGGGTGAAGCGGCGGGCGTTGTCGATGGAGACCGCGGCCCGTGCCACCAGCTCCTCCGCGAGGACGACCTCCTCCGGGTCGAAGGGCTGGGGCCGCTCCGAACGCCAGAAACTGACCACGCCCAGCACCAGGGCCCCGGCCCGCACGGGTACGGTGATCAGCGAGTGGATGCCGAACTCCACCACCTGCTCGGTCCGTTCCAGGTCCTGCGCCCGCCAGCCCGGCGACTCGGCGAGCCGGGCCTCCAGCACGGGCCGGCCCTCCGCCAGGCTGCGGGCCTGCGGGGACGACTCCACGAACCGGATCTGCTCGCCCACCGCGTACAGCGGCGCGCCCTTGCGGATCACACCTGTCGCCGTCCGCCGCAGAGCGCCCCGCGCGTCCGGCTCCTCGCCCACCAGGACGGCGTCGAAGAGGTCGACGCACGCGAAGTCCGCGAACCGGGGCACGGCCAGTTCCGTCAGCTCCTCCGCGGTCCGCGTCACGTCCAGGCTCGTCCCGATGCCCACCCCGGCCGCGTACAGCATGTCCAGGCGCTCGCGGGCCGCGTCCGCCCGTCCCGAGAGGGCGCGCAGTTCGGTCGAGTCACGCAGCGTGGCGACACTGCCGGCCGGGCCGCCCGCGAGATCGGTGGGCCGCTGGTTGATCGCCAGCAGCCGCTCCCCGACCAGGTGCACCTCGTCCGTCGCCATCCGCCCGGAGGCGAGCAGTTCGGCGGTGTCGGCGTCCAGCCCCAGATCGAACACCTTGCGGAGTTCGGCGTCCGCGGGCAGGTCCAACAGCCGGTGCGCCTCGTCGTTGGCGAGCAGCAGATCGCCCTCCCCGCCGACGATGATCACCCCTTCCCGCACGGCGTGCAGCACCGCGTCGTGATGCTCGTACATCCGGGTGATCTCGCGCGGACCCAGTCCGTGCGTCTGGCGCAGCAGGCGGCGGCTGACCAGAGCCGTGCCCCCGGTGGCCAGGGCGAGAGCCACCGCGGCCGTGGACAGCACCAGTGGCAGCTGACGGTTGGCGTTCCCGCCGACCCGCGCGGTGGTGATGCCGGCCGACACCAGTCCCACGATCCGGCCGTCGGCCGCCTTCACCGGCACCACGGCCTGCACGAGCCGCCCGATCGTCCCGTCGACCTCCTCGACCACCGTCCCGCCGGCCTGCGCCGGGGCCAGCGTGCCGACGAACTTCCTGCCGATGCGGTCGGGCTTGGGGTGGGTGTAGCGGATGCCGTCGGCGTCCATGACGACGATGAAGTCGACCTCGGAGGTCCGACGCGCGGCCTCCGCCCGTGGCTGGAGTACGGCTGTCGGGTCGGGGCCGCGCAGAGCCTCCAGCACGCCCGGGGAGTTCGCGAAGGTCTCCGCGACGGCGAGCGAGCGGTTGCGGGCCTCCTCGGTGGTGTCGTGCCGCGCCTGGAGCACCAGGGCGACGACCGCCGTGACGACCAGCAGCAGGACGACGACCACTTGCAGGACGAACACCTGCGCGGCGAGACTGCGCCCGCCGAGCGTGGTCTCGGGCGTGCGCCGCACCAGCGGGGCCCGGGGACGACGGGCCGGCCGGGCACCCGATCGCCCCAGGAGTCGGACCATGTGCCATGTCTACACTGCCCGGCTCCGTCAGGCGAGGCCCGTTACGCGGTGCGATGGACTCCGGCGGCCCCGACGCCGCCGTCGGTGTCGTGCCCCGATGATCGAGCGGCCCGTCCGGGTACGGCGTCGGTCAGGGCGACGCCCGGCTCCGGAGGCGGCCCGGCCGCCGCCCGGTGGGCGCCCGCCGACGCCGGGCACGCTCCCCTCCGCCAGGCCCACGCCGTGCGTACGTCCGTCGGGGTGGCGTGGCGGGAGGCGGCCGGCGTCGGCCGTCCGCCGTCCGCCGGCTGGTGGCCGGGGCCAGGCGGACGCAGCAGCAGCCGGAGAACCGACCGGGTCGAGGTCGATCAGCAGATGCCTCGTGCCGCCCACGACGGCCGCCCGGCGGGGCGGGGCGTCGGAGAGGGTGTCGGCGCGGCCGTCCGGTGGTGTCGTCGCTGCCGTGGGCGGGTGGCGGGCTCCACCGAGGCGTCCCGCCGGCCACGGTCGTCCCGCGCTGCACCCCGTCCTGCGCGTCCCGCGCGCTGCCCTGTGCGTCCCGCGCGCGTCGAGGGACGCGGTAACCAGCCTCACCTCGGCTCGGACCGGCCCATCGCCCGGACGACGTCCGGGCCCTCCTGGTCACCGTCCGCGCCCCCACGCGGCGCGGTCTCCCGGTGGTCGGCCATGACCGGACCGGAGGCGCTGGAGGACCGCACCACACCACGTACGCGGCATGCGCCGCCGGGGAGGCGGGCCACACGGGTCGTATCGCGCGCCCGGATTCCGGACCCACCCGAGCGCCCTGGCCGTGGACCCGGGCGAGGCGGTCCGTCGCGAACTCGCCGCCGGGCTTCTCCGATCGCCCGTGACGGGAGGTCACCTCACCGGCCCCGCCGGATGATGGGTGGCTGATCCCGTCCGTCCGGGGTAACCGGCCGCCATGGGCGAGATACTGATCGGCTCCTGTTCGTGGACGGACCGGGCACTCCTCGGCAGCGGCTGGTACCCGACCGGGCGGCGGGACCCGGAGGGCCGACTGCGGCACTACGCCGAACACTTCCCCCTCGTCGAGGTCGACGCGACGTACTACGCCCTGCCCTCCGAACGCAACAGCCGGCTCTGGGCCGAACGCACCCCCGACGGCTTCGTGTTCGACGTCAAGGCCTTCTCCCTGCTGACCGGCCATCCCACCCGGCCCGCGGTGCTGCCGCCGGGGCTGCCCGACGACGTCCGCTCCCCGAAGGCGCTCGACGAGGTGTGGCGGCGCTTCACGGACGGCATCCAGCCGCTGCGCGAGGCCGGGCGGCTGGGCGCCGTCCTGTTCCAGTTCCCGCCGTGGCTGCGCCCCGGCCCGCACGCCGATGCCGTCCTCGCCGACTGCCGTGAGCGCACCGCCGGGTGGCCGGTCTGCGTGGAGTTCCGGCACCCGGACTGGTGGCGCGGTGAACAGCGGCGTACCACCGAGGAGTTGCTGCGGTCATACGGCTTCGCCGCCGTCGCCGTCGACATGGAGCCGTCGCTGCCGTCCGCGATCCCGCCGGTCACGCCCGTGACCTGCGAACAGCTCGCGGTCGTGCGGTTCCACGGCCGCAGCCACGCCTGGGGGACGGGCAGCAAGGAGGACCGCTTCCGCCACGAGTACGCCGACGACGAACTGCGCGAATGGCTGCCCAGGGTGCACGCCCTCGCCGGCCGGGCCGAGCGCGTGCACGTGCTGTTCAACAACTGCTGCGCCGACGCGGCCGTGCGGGCGGCGGCACGGATGCGTGAGCTGCTCGGCTGAGCCCCCTGCCGGTTCGGGTCCCGTCAGGCAGTCGCCTCGAGAGTCCTCTTGGCCAGCTCGTACGCCGGCAGCATCGCCTCGTGCTCCTCGGTGTCCATGCCCCCCAGATGAACGACGACCGGGCCGTCGGCCGTGCTCACGGCCAGGGCGCGCTCCTTCTTCGTCTCCTCCAGCACCTCGCTCGTCGTCGTGTACTCCACCTCCGCACCGGAGAGAGAGCCGACCTTGAACGAGCTGTACTTCGCCCCGCTCGCCCCCTTCCCGGCGGTCACGAAGTCCTCCAGCACGCCGCGGGCGTCGGCGTCACCGGGCTCGCCCGTCCACACCCGGAGGAAGCCGAGCTTCCCGGCCGGCTTGGCGTCGACCTCGCAGGCCATGGTGACCGGTCCCTGGTGCAGGAACGCGTCGGCGAGTTGGTCCGTGATCTCGTTGCCGGTGTCGCCCTCCTGCGAGGCCGTGTCGATGGCCTCGGCCTCCCAGAACTCGGCGATGTCGAACGTGACGGGAAGCTCACAGGCCGAGCCGGCGGCACCGATGCTCCCCCCACGCGCCGCGACCCCGGCGGTGGCCGACGCCTTCGCTCTCGTGCCGGACCCGCCCGAGCCGTCCCCCGACTCCCCGCACCCCGCCGCCGTCGCCGCCAGCAAGGCCGCCGTCGCCAGGCCCCGCCAGGCGTTCCCCACCCCACAACGCACCGCTGTCTCTCCTCCGCTCGGAACCGGTTTCCCGTTCGATACCGGCGGAGCACTGTAACCGAGGCGGGGGCGATACCGCGGGGCAAGGACTGCCGCCCCGGCCGTGCGCAAGCCGGGCGCGCTGGTCCGGCGCGGGTGGACACCCTCCGCGACCGGTGTGCTGGTCCCTGGGGCGGGTGGACACCCCTCGCGACCGGTGTCCTGGTCCCGGGGAGGGGTGGCCCCCGTCGCGCCGGTCGTCGTGACCGGCGCCGGTCACACGCGGCTCACGCCCCTGTGCGTCGTACGGCTCCGGAAGGTGCCGGACGGCGGGGGCGGCCAGTTCCGCACCACCGGTTCCCGCGCGAAGACCACCACCTTCGCGCGGGAATGAGTCGGTCCCCTCCGCTGTTGTGTCCCGTGACTGGCATGCACCGCTCAAAGGTGCGACGCCGGTGAAAGGAGGCCCCCATGGCACGCAGCACGGCGCGCCCCGTCGTCACCCTCAGGTCCACGGCCGGTACCGGCGCGACCTATGTGACCCGCAAGAACCGTCAGAACGACGCCGACCGGCTGGTCCTGCGCAAGTACGACTCGGTCGCCGGACGACACGTCACGTTCCGCGAGGAGCGCTGAGCCGAGGCGCCGACCAGGAGCGCCGGTCCGAGAAGGGTCGGCCACGGCGCCGGCCCGAGAAGGGTCGGGCCACGGCGCCGGCCCGCAGGTGCAACAGAGGAGGCAGTCATGAAGGTGCGCAACTCCCTGCGTTCCCTGAAGTCCAGGCCCGGAGCCCAGGTCGTGCGCCGGAAGGGGGTCACCTTCGTCATCAACAAGAAGGAACCCCGCTTCAAGGCTCGCCAGGGCTGAGGCCCCGCAGTGGCCCGGGGGGGGGGGGGGGGGGCGGGGGGGGGGGGCCCCCCCCCCCCCCCCCCTCCCCTCCCCCCCCCCCCCCCTTCCCCCCCCCCCCCCCCCCCCCCCCCCCCCCCCCCCCCCCACCGCCCTGTCCGCTGCCGTTCACCCGTCCTGGCGCGGCCGTTCACCCATCCGGCCGCCTCCTGGCCACCCGTCCTGACCACCCGCCGGGCGGACACCGCGAGGCCCGCCTACGGTGGGGGAGCGGCCGGCTCCCCAGGGGATCGCGGCCGCTCCCGGCCGGTGCCGACTTCCCCCCCTGTCCGATCCGGCCGGGATCCCGCCCTCCGCCCGATGCCGGTGAGGCGGCAGACCGTGGTACCCGCTCCCGGAGGGGAACCCGTGACGCATGGGCAACACCGCGCTGATCGTCATCGACATGATCAACACCTACGACCACGCCGACGCCGACCTTCTCCTGCCGGCGGCGCGCCGGGTAGTCCCGGCGGTGGCCGGGCTGCTCGAACGGGCCCGCGGCACCGACATCCCGGTCGTGTACGTCAACGACAACTTCGGGGAGTGGCGGTCCCACCACGGGGAGCTTCTCGACACGGCTCTCTCCGGCCCGCACGCCGACCTCGTCGAGCCGCTGGTGCCCGACGACGCCTCGCTCTTCGTGGTCAAGGCCCGGCACTCGATCTTCTTCGAGACCCCGCTGGCCTACCTCCTCGACCAGCAGGGCATCGACCACATCGTCCTGTGCGGCCAGGTCACCGAACAATGCGTCCTGTACTCCGCGCTCGACGCCCACATCCGCCATCTGCGGGTGACCGTCCCGCGGGACGCGGTCGCCCACATGCACGCCGACCTGGCGGACGCGGCGCTGCGGATGATGGAACGCAACATGGGGGCACGGCTGTGCGACAGCGAGGAGCTGTGGACCTGACCGACGCCCGAGGAGGGGCGGCGCCCGAGGGCGGTGCCCGCCGGCGGTCCGGCCCCGACGTCCTGCCTGATCACAGCCCCGGACTGATCCCCGAAGGCCTTCCCGGCGTCTACATGGGCGTACGACCCGCGCGCGGATCCGGCCGTCGGAGCCGGCACCGCGCGCGGGTGCCGGATCCGGCCGTGCGCTCCCCGCGCGCGGCGAGCGGTTGGGGAGACCTTGGGGAACGTGCGTCCAGCACAGGAACGGCGGCGTGGCGCCGGTGAGCGCCGTGCCGTGCGCGGCGACGCGAGGGGAGAGCGGCTCGGCGCGGCGGCCCACGTCATCGGCGCGGGCGCCTTCGTCCTGCGCACGCTGCGCGCCGAAGCGCACAGCGTGGTCGTCGACCCGGTACGGCGACTGCTCCGGCGCGGACCCGCCGGGCTGCTGCTCGCCGGTGTGGCCGTCGGGGGCGTCATCTTCTTCCACGCCCTCGCCCAGCGGCCGGCCGGGGCGGACGTCGTGCGGGCCGTCGGCGGCGTCCAGGGAGACCTCCCCCTGTGGCTGGCCCTCCTGCGCACCCCGGTCTCGCTGTACGTCCCCGCGCTCGACCTGCCGGTCTGGGCCGGTATCACCCAGCTGTTCCTCGCCTTCGCGCTGGCCGAGAACAGCCTCGGCCGGGGCCGGACCCTGGCCGTCGCCTACCTGACCACGCTGGCCGGCACCCTCGCCGCGCGGGTGATGATCATGGCGGGTCCGGACCGTTGGGGGTTCGGTCTTCCGCCCGAGGCGGGGCAGGTGCTCGACACAGGCCCTTCTGCCGCGGTCGTCGGCCTCTTCACCTACATCTCCGTCGTCAGGCGGGCGCCCGTCGTCTTCACCCTCACCGGCGGCTCGATGGTCTGGGAATCGATAGCCAAACCCAACCTCGCCGGCCGCGAACACCTGGTGGCGGTGGCCGCCGCGGTCATCCTGGGCCTGCTGCACGGTCGGCGCCCCGCCTGGTTCCCCGACCGGCGCCGTCCCCGGCGCCGGCCCGTGCCCGCCTGCGCACCGTCCTCGCCGGACACCCCGGCCCAGGCCACCCCGGCCTCGGGGGCCCAGCTCTCGGGCGTCCCGCTGTCAGACGCCCCGGCCCCGGACACCCCGGTCACCCCGACGCGGACCACCCCGACTGTCACGGCCGCCCCGGAGAATCCCGCGTCCAGGGCTGACGCCCAGGTAGGTGCGGATACCTGAGAAACTCCCATGAAGATGTAAGGCGGTTGAACACTCCGGGGTCCGGTTGCGTATAGAGCCGCGGGGATCTCATGTCCTGGCCGCCGACGACGTTTTGGAGCACTTCGTGGGACACAGCAGGCGCAGGCGCCCGATGGGCGGACGACGAGCGACGTTCGCCGCGGTCGCCCTGATGCTCGGCGGCGGAGGGCTGATGGCCGCGAACGTCTACGCCTCCGCGACCGAGGACGACCAAGGGCCCTGGACCTCCGGTTCCGTCACCATCGACTGTCCGGACGTGGGCAGTCGGCTGACCTCGGTTCCGGACGGCGCGGGTGAGGAGGTCGACCGCGAACTCGCCCAGCTGGACCAGCAGATAGCCGCCGCCTACCAGCAACTCCAGGATTCGGCCCAGGCCGTGCGCGACGACGCGGGCTTCGCCGACAACGCGGTGATGAACCCGTTGAAGGAGAAGCGCGCCGCGACCATCGACCGCATCGGGATCGCCATCGACCGCGTGGGCGACCGGCCGGAGGGCCTCTCCGATCTCGCCGCCTGCACCCTGCGCACCGCCGACGACAAGGCGGGCGAGGAAGCCGGGGGCAACGGCGGAGACGGCCAGGACCAGGGAGACGGTCAGCAGGGCGGAGACGGGCAGCAGGACGGAGACGGGCAGCAGGACGACGGCGGCGAGGGCGACGGTCAGCAGGACGGCGGAGGCAACGGCGGGCAGGCGGGCAACGGCCCCGTGGCCGCCGACTTCGCCGACATCACGTCCGTGCAGCCCGCCCAGCAGGCCGCCGACCCCGGTGCCGGCCCCTCGAAGGGCACCTTCGCCACCAGCTGCGGTGTCAACGCCAACGGCTTGTTCAACTCCGACAACGTGATCGTCGCACCGGGCGTCACCAACGGCGCCCACCACTTCCACGACTACGTCGGCAACCAGGCCAACGACGCCTTCGCCTCGGACGACGACCTCGCGAACGGCGAGACCAGCTGCGTCGACCAGAGCGACAAGTCCTCGTACTTCTGGCCCGTGCTGCGACTCCAGAACGGCGCCCAGGCGCAGGACGCGCAGTCCCCCGGCGGTGGCGTCGAGGGCAACGCGGGCGAGATCGTCACGCCCGAGGAGGTCACCATGACCTTCGTGGGCAACCCGCGCTCCGAGGTCACGGCCATGCCGCGGCTGCTGCGCATCATCACCGGCGACGCCAAGGCCTTCGTCAACGGCACCGCCAACGCCAACGCCTCCTGGAGCTGCACCGGCTTCGAGGACCGGCAGCTCAAGGACAAGTACCCGGTCTGCCCCAACGGCAGCGACGTCGTACGCACCTTCCGCTTCCAGAGCTGCTGGGACGGCACCAACATCGACAGCGCCAACCACCGCACCCACGTGGCGTTCGCGGCGGCCGACGGCAGCTGCCCGGCCGGCTTCAAGGCCATCCCGCAGCTGGTGCAGCGCATCGTCTACGACGTCGACGCGCCGAGCCTCGGGGACGGCGGCCGTACGACCCCCCTGTTCGCGGTGGACTCCTTCCCCGAGCAGTTGCACAAGCCGGTCACGGATCACGGCGACTTCATCAACGTCTTCGCCGAGGACCTGATGAACGAGATGGTCGACTGCATCAACGAGGGCCGCACCTGCGGCGCCGGCGCGAGCGGTGACGGCGGCGGCGCCGACAACGGCGGCGGTGACAAGAACAACGCCGGCGGTGACGACAACGGCGGCGCCGACCAGGGCGGTCAGGACCAGGGCGGTCAGGACCAAGGCGGTCAGGACCAAGGCGGTCAGGACCAGCCTGGTCAGGACGACGGCCGGCAGCAGCCCCCCGCCCAGAACTCAGAGGAGCCCCAGGCCGGGCCGGCCGAGGGCGACACCGGCTCCGGCTCCGCCGACGCACCCCGCACCGCCGAACCCCGCGTCTACACGAAACCGACCGCCAAGTCGACCAAGCCCGCCGCGGAGACCCCCGCGCAGGACCCCGACGCCAAGGGCGAGATCGGCGCCCCCGCCACGGCTCCGGACGAGACCCCTGCCGAGCCCCCGGCCCCGGAGCAGAGTCCGGTCGCGGCGGACACCGGCGACGCCCCGTCCGCCGTCCCCGCCCCTCAGGCGCAGGGAAGCCTGGCCGAGACCGGCGCCGGCCTGTGGCCGGCCGCGGCGGGCGCGCTGGCGCTGATCGCCGGATTCGTCCTCCTGCGCCGTTCCACGAAGCGCCCGTACTGAGTACCTCACGGAGGCAACCACCGCGCCGGGCACGAACGGGTGCTCCCTGACGCGGGAGACCGCCCCGCCGCCCGGCCGCACGGTATATGTCGCTCGGAGTGACCGCACAGGTCGCTCCGAGCGGCGCCTGCCCCGGACCGGCGGGGCGGCCGCGCGACGAGGGGAGCCCCATGCGGGACGGAAACAAGAGCAACACGGAAACGGGCACCGAGTGGGGGTACTACGACCTCGGCAGCCACCGCCGTACGGTCACCACGTCGTCGGCCGAGGCCCAGCGCTGGTTCGACCGCGGCCTGGTCTGGTCGTACGCCTTCCACCACGAGGAGGCGGTGGCCTGCTTCGAGACGGCCGTCCGCGCCGACCCGCACTGCGCGATGGCCCACTGGGGGATCGCCTACGCCCTCGGCCCCAACTACAACAAGCCCTGGGAGTTCTACGACGACCAGGACCTGGCACGGACCGTGGAGCGCACCCACGCCGCGGTGGAACTGGCCCATGAGAAGGCCGTCACCGCCACCCCCGTCGAACGCGCCCTGATCGCCGCCCTGCGCGCCCGCTACCCGCAGGACCGCCCCGTCGACGACTGCTCGGTGTGGAACCGGCCCTACGCCGACGCCATGGCCGCCGTCCACGCGCTGGCCCCCGACGACCTCGACGTGGCCGCCCTGTACGCCGACGCCCTGATGAACCTGACGCCCTGGCAGCTGTGGGACGTGCGCACCGGGGAACCCGCCGAGGGCGCGCGCACGCGTGAGGCGCGTGCCGTGCTCGACGCGGCGCTCGCCACCGCGGCCGGGGCCAGTCACCCCGGCGTGCTGCACCTCTACATCCACCTGATGGAGATGTCCCCGACTCCCGAGACGGCCCTGCCCGCCGCCGACCGGCTGCGCGACCTCGTGCCCGACGCCGGCCACCTCCAGCACATGCCCTCGCATCTGGAAGTGCTGTGCGGCGACTACCGCGCGGTGGTGAGGGACAACACCCGGGCGGTCGCCGCCGACGAGAAGTACGTGGCCCGGGCCGGAGCGATGAACTTCTACACCCTCTACCGCGCCCACAACCACCACTTCAGGATCTACGGCGCGATGTTCCTCGGCCGGTCGCGGATCGCCCTGGAGGCCTCCGACCGGCTGGAGGAGTGCCTGCCGGAGGAACTGCTGCGGGTGGAGAGCCCGCCCATGGCGGACTGGCTGGAGGCGTTCCTCGCCATGCGGGTCCACGTGCTGATCCGCTTCGGCCGCTGGGCCGACATCCTGGCGCTCCCGGACCCCACCGACCCGCGCCTGTACAGCATGACGACCGCGATGCGGCACTACGGCCGTGGCGTCGCCCTCTCCGCGACCGGCCGGGTCCCCGAGGCGGAGGTCGAACGCACCCTCTTCCGGGAGGCCGCCGCCCGGGTCCCGGAGACGCGCATGCTGTTCAACAACACCTGCGCCGACATCCTCGCCATCGCCGCCACCATGCTCGACGGCGAACTGGAGTACCGCAAGGGCCGGCACGAGGCCGCCTTCGCCGCCCTGGAACGCTCGATCGAACTGGACGACAACCTCCCCTACGACGAACCCTGGGGCTGGATGCAGCCCACCCGGCACGCGTACGGCGCCCTGCTGCTCGAACAGGGCCGGATCGCCGAGGCGGAGGCGGTCTACCGTGCCGACCTGGGTCTCGACGACTCCCTGCCCCGGCCGTCGCAGCATCCGGGGAACGTCTGGTCCCTGCACGGACTGCACGAATGCCTGGTACGTCTCGGCAGGGACGGCGAGGCGCGGATCGTTGCCCAGCAGCTGAAGTTCGCGGACGCCCTGACGGACGTACCCGTCGAGGCGTCCTGCTTCTGCCGTCTCGACACCGCGGCCGGGCCCCGCGGCACGAGTGGCTGCTGCGGCATGGACAATTGAGCGACCGCCCGCCCGGGATGCCGAGCCGCCCCGCCGTCCCCACGATGGACGCAGGAGGCGGGTCCAGGCCCGGGCGCGGACATCCGGAGTGGACGGGAGAGCGATGGCACGGGCCACGCGGGACAGGGGACCTCGGAGTATGGCGGGCGCAGGGTGAACGAGACGCACACGAAGGGGGTGGCGGGCACCGACCGCCCGTCCGCGGGGACCGGCCATGCCCGCGGCTGGGCGCGGCTGGCGTTGGCGCTGGTCGCCGGCTGCGTCGCCGTCGTCCTCTCGGGCTTCGACTCCGGCGGCTGGCTGATCCTGCTCACCGGGTTCGCCGGACTCGCGCTGGCCGGAGCGGGCGTCTGGTGGATGCTGGCGCACCGCGGCGGGACCCGGCTGCTGGGCGGACTGCTGGCCGTGGCCGCGCCCGTGGGCGTGCTGGTGCTGTACGCCGCGTCCGGGCTGTGGATCGTGGCCGTCGGCGCGCTCGCCCTGTGGGCTGCGGCGCTCGCCTCGGCCCGCTCCGCGCTGCGCAACCTGCGCCGCCCGCGCGGCATGCACACCCGTCGGGCCTCGCCCCCCAAGCGTCCGGTGCTGCTGATGAACCTGCGCTCGGGTGGTGGCAAGGTGGAGCGGTTCGACCTGGTCAAGCGGGCCGAGGCACTGGGCGCCCGCGTGATCGTGCTCGGCCCCGACGACTACCCCGACCCCGTGCAGGTGGCGCGGCAGGCCGTGGCCGAGGGCGCCGACCTGCTGGGCGTCGCGGGTGGTGACGGCACCCAGGCGCTCGTCGCGGCCGTGGCCGCCGACCACGGGCTGCCCTTCCTGGTGATCGCCGCGGGCACCCGCAACCACTTCGCCATGGACCTGGGCCTGGACCGCGCCGACCCCCTGCACAGTCTCGACGCTCTCACCGACGGTGTGGAACTCCGCGTCGACCTCGGCGACGTCGGCGGCCGGCCCTTCGTCAACACGGTCTCCTTCGGGGCGTACGCGGAGATCGTGCAGAGCCCGGAGTACCGCGACGCCAAGGCCGCCACCGCCCTGGAGCACCTGCCCGACCTGCTCGCGGGCGAGGCCGGCACCACCCTCGACGTGCACACCGACGACACCCGCCTGCACGCCCCGCAGGCTCTCCTCGTCAGCAACAACCCCTACGCCCGCGCCGACCCGCTCGGCGGCGGCCGCCGGCCCCGCCTGGACACCGGACGGCTCGGCGTGATCGGTGTCCGGGTGGAGGGCCCGGGGCAGGCCGCCGAACTGGTGCTGCTCGGCGAACGCGCCAGCGGCATCACCTCGGTGACGTCCCGCCGGGTCACCGTGAAGGCACCCGAGGGGCACATCCCGGTGGCCGTCGACGGCGAGGCGCTCGATCTGCCCGTCCCGGTCGTGTGCACGCTGCGGCCCCGCGCGCTACGGGTCCGGGTGCCCCGCCACCGTCCCGGCGCCGCCTACGCGCCCCCGACCGTCGACTGGCGGCGCATCGTCGCCCTCGCACTCGGCCGCACCGACACCCGCACGACCCAGGAGAAGCACGATGTCTGACCGCCGAACCGAGCCACCCGTCCGCATGCCGCACCTGGTGCGCGACCTCGCCACCCTCGACCAGGCCCTCTACGAGACCGTCACCGTGACCAGGACGCCCACGCTGGACACCGCCCTGCGCCGGCTGTCCGCGGCGGCGGACCACTCCAAGTTGTCCTTCGCGGTCGCCGGCGTCCTCGCGCTCGGCGGCGGCCGGGCCCGGCGCGCCGCCGCCCTGGGCGTCGCGGCCATCGGGGTGGCCTCGGCGAGCGCCAACCTGCTCGGCAAACGCCTGGTCCGCCGTCCGCGCCCGCACCGCGCCTTCGACTCACCGTTCCCGGGCCGCCACGTGCCGATGCCCGACTCCGCGTCCTTCCCGTCCGGGCACACCGCCTCGGCCGTCGCGTTCGCGGCCGCCGTCGGTCCGGCGTTCCCGGTCGCCGCCGTCCCGCTGGGCCTGCTCGCCTGCGCGGTGGGCTACTCGCGCGTCCACACCGGAGTGCACTACCCGGGCGACGTCGTGGCGGGTGCGCTCCTCGGCACGGCGTCGGCGGCCCTGGTGCTGTCCGCCGCGGCCCGGCTGACGACTGACGGCTGACGGCGGGGCCGGAGCCCGCTACTCCCGTCCGCAGTACAGGAAGACGTGCGGCTCGGGTACGGCCTCGGGGTGGTCGGGGGTGAACAGGACGCTCTCCTCGGCCAGCACCGTCAGGCCGGCCCCCGCCACCATCTCGACGAGATCGTCGCGGGCGAAACTGGTGACCCGCACCGGCTGCCCCATGAACACCGCGTCCACGCCCTCCACGTCCAGCGGCACGGTGGCGAGGACGAGGCTGCCGCCCGGCAGCAGGGCCCGCGCCAGCCGGCCGACCAGCGCGGTCTGCTGCGCGCGGTCCATCTGGAGCAGGGAGAAGTATCCGCACACCGCGTGGAACGAGCCATTTTTCAGCGGTAGTTCCCTCACGTCCAGGCACCGGAAC
Source organism: Streptomyces sp. NPDC033216 (assembly GCF_055577115.1). Lineage (NCBI taxonomy): Bacteria > Bacillati > Actinomycetota > Actinomycetes > Kitasatosporales > Streptomycetaceae > Streptomyces > Streptomyces sp. NPDC033216. The sequence continues at coordinate 498,024 of NZ_JBVIQK010000003.1, forward strand.
GTCGCCTCGGGGACCTGCCGGGCGGCGAGAGCGACCATGACGGGGGAGACGTCGACACCCAGTACGTCGTGCCCGGCGCCCGCCAGGGTCTCGGCCGTCGGGCGGCCCGTCCCGCTGCCCACGTCCAGCACCCGACTGCCCGGCGCGAGCCGCCCGAGCAGCCACTCCAGCGACCGGTGATGCGCCTCGGAGTGCGCGAACGCCTTCTCGTAGTCGGACCCCAGCGCGTCGAACGCCGCCGCCGCCCGCCGCTTCTCGTCCTCGCCGCTCAAGCCGGCCTCCCGTGGTGGTGGGCAGGTTCCGCACCCGCGCGGCCCTGACGGCGCCTCAGTCTAGGGCCGGGGCGCGCATGCGGTGGGCCGGTTGTCGCGAGCGGCCGGAATCCGAGTTTCCACTACCGTCAGTAACATGGTCCACTCTCCTTCAGAGGTGGGGCTACTGGCCAGTAGGTGAGGCCCCGCGACCGTCGTTCCCTTCGGAGGACCCCCGATGACCTCGCCCGAGGAAGCCCTGCAACAGGCCCGTGCCACGTACGAGGAGCACGCCCGCACCTGTCGGCAGTGCCACTTCGACGCCGTGCCGTGTGCGGTCTCGAAGCATCTTCTGCGCGCCTACAACAACGCTCGTCGGCAGCAGATGCGGGCGAACTCCGGCGTGCGTTGAGCGATTTTCGTCACACGGGGTGACGGCCGCGGCGGGTCGGGTCAGGCGGGCCGTACCGCTCCGCGCAGTGCGCCCTCGCCCAGGGCGTGGACCGACTCTTCGCGGATGGCCGCGCCGGGCCCCGGGGCGTGGATCATCCGGCCGTCGCCCGTGCACAGACCGGTGTGGCTCAGGTCGTCGAAGAAGAAGACCAGGTCGCCGGGGCGCAGATCGTCCAGGGCGACCCGGGTGAAGGCCTGCGCCTGGTCGAGTGGCGTCCGCGGCAGCGTCACACCCGCGGCACGCCAGGCGGCCTGGGTGAGGCTGGAGCAGTCGTACGACTCCGGGCCCGTCGCACCCGTCACGCACGGCCGCCCGATCTGCGCGCGGGCGAAGGCGAGGGCCTTGTCCGCCTTGCCCAGGTAGCCGGTTCCGGTCGCGTGGGTGGTGACGCCCAGGGGGGACGGGGCGGGGGCCGGGGAGGCCGGGAGCGCGGCGCCGGTCAGCGGTAGGACGAAGCCGGGGGCGGGAACCGGGAACTCGGCCATTGAGAAGGCCGGTTCAGGTGTGGGCACAGGGAACTCGGCCATCGAAAAGGCCGGTTCAGGTGTGGGCACAGGGAACTCGGCCATCGAAAAGGCCGGTTCAGGTGTGGGCACAGGGAACTCGGCCATCGAAAAGGCCGGTTCAGGTGTGGGAGCCGGGAATTCGACGACCGAGAAGGCCGGTTCAGGTGTGGGAAGCGTGACGTGGACCGGCTGGGACGGGGCGACGGGGGCGGCGTACTCCGGTGCGGGCGGCGCCAGCAGGTCGCCGTAACTGGCCGCCAGCAGCCCCCGCTCAGGCTCCGGGAAGGCGTTCGAGGGCGCCACGAGCGGAGGTTGGGGCACGGCGAAGCCGGACGTGGGGGCGGGGAAGTCGTACGAGGGGGCGTCGAAGCGCGGCGTGGCCGTGCGGTGGGTGGTGTCGGACGTGGGGTTGACGACGGCGTTCGGGCCGGTCGCCGTGAGGGCGGTGTCACCGGAGCCGGTCTGCTGACCTGCCCCTGCGTCCTCCGGACGGTAGGCCTGCTGTTGCCCGGTGTCCCAGGTCCGCTCGACCGGCCGCGACTCGATCGCGGGCAGCGACGGCACCGGCTGCGGGACGGAGCGGGCCAGCACCTCACGGGCGACGGCGAGTTTGCGCCGGATCCTCTCCTTGCCGCTGCGCAGGGACGCCTGCGGAGCGGCCTGCGCGGGGGAGGGCGCCGAAGCCGGGGCGGCCATCGGCACCCCGGGGGTCCGCACCGGGGCCGCCGGCAGCGCGGCCACGGCCCGCCCGGTCAGCTCCGGTGCGCGTCGGCCGCCCGCCTCCAGTTCATGCCGGCCGCCCGCCTCGATCTCCCTTACGGCTCCGGCGCCGGGCGGCGGCAGCTCCGGTGCGGTCCGCGGGCGCGGGACGATCGCCGGCCGGTCGGGCAGGCGATCGGTGGGCAGGGTGGCGGGAGTGGTCGGTCCGAGCCTGTTGCGCGCCATGTCGAACCACTGACGGGTCACGGCCTCCAGCGTGGGATCGATCGCCGCCCGCCCGCTGTTGGCGACGGAGGTGACGGTCCGGCGGCGTCCGCCCGACCTGGCCCGGGTGGCGTTGAAGGTCCCGGTGTCGGTCTCGGCCCGGTCGTACAGGGCCCTGACCCGCTCCTGGACCTCCGCACGGCTCGGTGCGCCGGCGTCCTCGATGCGTGCGGAACCTGTGCCCGTGGGGAGCGTGGTGCGATCCGTCGCCATGGAAGACGTACTCCTTCCGTGCTCCGCCGGCCGAGTGGGCGGTGGATCCGGGAGCGGTCCTCGCAGCGAGGTACTCCCGACGCTCGCCGTCCGGTCGGGCGGTTGAGCATCCCACCCCGGGGACGGACGGTCCCCGGCTCCGGCCGCGGCACTGCTGTCACGGACCCGGCGGAGGCCGCGCGGCCGGCGGGGTTCGCCGGAGTCGGTCGTGCGGCCTTGCGTCAACCTAGCCAACTTGTGTGACTGATGTGAAGATCGAAGCGTTAAATGTCCGATACGTATTCGTGACCTTGGTCTCTCTTCGCCGCAACGACGTTTGAGCGGGTCCGAGTTGACCGATACGCCTGGCCTTGGCGATACGGGGTGGTCATGCCCCGCTGGTCTCCGGTGCGGGTTGGAGGGTGCGGTCCGTCTCGTCCTGTACGAGCAGTGACAGCAGCGCCGCCACCGTCAGTCCTGCCTCGGCCGGGTGCCGCAGCACCTTGCCCGGCTCGATCCGGTAGGTGTTGCCGCGTCCCTCCCGGGTGTGGGAGAGGTAGCCGTCCTGCTCCAGGTCCGCGATGATTTTCTGGACGGCACGTTCCGTCAGCCGGCAGTGCGCGGCGATGTCGCGGATGCGGACCGTCTGGTTGTCCGCGATGGCCGCCAGTACGCGGGCATGGTTCGTCAGGAACGTCCATCCGGTGTGCGATTCGGGCACTCCTTCCATGAGGCCATGATACGGCTGACCATTCACGTATACAAACGCCGGAACTCTATTTCGTGTATTAGTTGACGTGTGACGGGTGTCGGAGCGAGGCTGGGACGGTGAGGACAGTGGCCGGGGAGGCGGTCATGGCAGAGCCTGCGTACGACGCGGAGCGCGGCGCGGGGAGGGCCGGCCCGCGGGCCGGGGGCGGCGGTGCTTCGCCCGCCCGGCCGATGCCCGATATCGCCCTCCGCGTCGGGGGCGAGTGCGTGGCAGTGGAGATCCGCGGGGCACTGGACCTGGGGGCCGCCGGACAGCTCGAGCACGCCCTGCGGGCCGCGCTGGCCGCGGCCGTCGAGGCCGTGGAACTTGATCTCGGCGGTGTCGCGTTCTGCGACTGCTCCGCCCTGAACGTCCTGCTCGAGGTGCGTGAACGGGGCCTGCGACAGGGCAAGACGGTCGTCATCCGCTCGGCCGCCCCCGCGGTCGCACGGCTCCTCGACCTCACCGGCACGGCCCCACTGTTCGCCGGTGCCGGTCGCGTTCCCCATCATGACGACGACGCCCTAGGCCCGGTCCCGCCGGAAGGTCCCGGCGACGAGGACGACCTGCGCCTCGAGGTCGTCCAGCTGCGGCGGGCCATGCGGACCCGCCCGGTGATCGACCTCGCCCGCGGCATCCTCATGGCCTCCTTCGCCCTCAGTGCGCAGGACGCCTGGCGGGTCCTGGTCGACGCCTCCCAGCACACCAACACCAAACTGCACCACCTCGCCCGCGACCTCGTCGGCGCCGTGGAGGGCGCCCCGCCGCCGGAGGCCGTCCGGGAGCAGGTGGCGGCAGCCGTGGCCAGGGTCCGGGCAGGAGCCCCGGCGGAGAAGAGAGGCGGTCCAGTGGACGATTGATTCGCGCGCGCCAGCCGTCGAATCGAGCGTTCAACCTTGCCATCCACGCGTTTTCGGTCGTAGGTTCGGGCCATTCATTCGTTCCGTCGATCCGGGGTGTGCCATGGACCGTGCCCGACTGCGTCACCTGCTGGCCCGCGAGAGCGCGGACGCCGAACGGCACAACCCCCGCTCCCGCGCCGCCTACGGCCGCGCCGACCACCTCTTCGGCCGCGTGCCGATGACCTGGATGAACAAGACGGCCGGTGCTTTCCCCCGCTACCTGGACTCCGCGCGCGGCGCCCGCGTCCGTGACCTCGACGGGCACGAGTACATCGACTTCTGCCTCGGGGACACCGGCGCCATGGCGGGCCACTCGCCGGCCGCCGTCGCCGAGGCCGTGCGTCGTCGCTTCACCGCACTCGGCGGCGCGACCGCGATGCTGCCCACGGAGGACGCGGAATGGGTGGGTGCGGAACTGACCCGCCGCTTCGGACTCACCCGCTGGAGCTTCTCGCTCACCGCGACCGACGCCAACCGCTGGGCCATCCGTCTCGCCCGCGCCGTCACCGACCGCCCGAAGATCCTGGTCAACAGCTACTGCTACCACGGCAGCGTCGACGAGTCCCTGATCGTCACGGGCCCCGACGGCAAGGGAGGCCCCCGCCCCGGCAACGTCGGAGCGCCCTGCGACGTCACCCTCACCAGCCGGGTCGCCGAATACAACGACCTGGAGCACCTGGAGCGCGAACTCGCCCACGGCGACGTGGCCGCCGTCCTCATGGAACCCGCGCTCACCAACATCGGCATCGTGCTGCCCGAGCCCGGCTATCTCCAGGGCGTACGCGAACTGACCCGCCGGCACGGCGCGCTCCTCATCAACGACGAGACGCACACCTTCTCCGCCGGACCCGGCGGATGCACCGCCGCATGGGACCTGGAACCCGACGTCCTGACCATCGGCAAGGCCATCGGCGGCGGCATCCCGGCGGGCGCCTACGGCCTGTCCGCCGATCTCGCCGACCGGCTCCTCGGCCGCGACGACCTCGACCTGGTCGACATGGGCGGCGTCGGCGGCACCCTCGCGGGCAACGCGCTGTCCGTCGCCGCGACCCGTGCCACCCTCGAACACGTCCTCACCGAGAAGGCCTTCACGCGTATGCACGAGCTGTCCGAGCGCTTCGAGGCCGGGGTCCGGGCCGGCATCGGCGCCCACGACCTGCCCTGGTCCGTCAGCCGCCTCGGCGCCCGCACCGAGTACCGCTTCGCCGCCCCCGCGCCCCGCAACGGCACCGAGGCCGCGGCGGCCGGCGACACGGAGCTGGAGGACTTCCTCCACCTCTACCTCGCCAACCGGGGCATCCTGCTCACCCCGTTCCACAACATGGCCCTCATGTGCCCCGACACGACGGAGCAGGATGTGGACGCGCACACCGAGCTGTTCGCGTCGGCCCTGGCCGAACTGGCCGGCTGAACCCATCGACGGCACGACAGGAAGAGGACGCCCCCGTGGACGAGATCGACCGGGCCATCCTGCGCGAGCTACAGACCGACGGACGTATCGCGTACGCCGACCTCGGCCCTCGGGTCGGACTCTCCGCGTCCGCCGCCCGGCAGCGACTGCAACGTCTGCTGGACTCGCGCGCCGTCCAGGTCGTCGGCGTCACCGACCCGATGGCCATGGGCGGTCAGGCCATGGCGCTCCTCGGCATCACCGCCGACGGCGACCCGCGCCCCGTCGCCGATGCGCTCGCCGGCCACCCCGAGGTCGTGTACTCCGTGCTCACCTCGGGCGGGTTCGACCTCTTCGCCGAAGTCGTCAGCCCCACGGCCAAGGATCTGCTGGACTTCGTCAACGACACCGTCCGGCAGACCGAGGGTGTCGCCGCGGTCCAGTCGTTCCCCTACTTCGCCATCCACACCCACCGTTTCCTCTGGGACGTCGGCTGAGGTCGGGGCGGCGTCCGTGCCGACCCGGACGGTCCGGTAGAACTGGCGCCATGCGCATCGACTACGCCCCCGACAGCCTGGGCGCCGGAGCCTTCTACCGGCTCCTGACCTCCGTCGTCGTACCCCGACCCATCGCCTGGGTGTCGACCCTGGCGGCCGACGGCACGACGGCGAACCTCGCACCGCACTCCTTCTTCACCGTCGCCTGCACCGACCCGCCGATCGTCCAGTTCACCTCCGTGGGCCGCAAGGACTCGCTGCGCAACATCGAGGCCACCGGCGAGTTCGTCGTCAACCTCGCCCCCGAAGCGCTCTTCGAGCAGATCAACGCCAGCGCGGTCGACTTCCCCGCCGAGGTGGACGAGTTCGATGCCGTCGGCATCGAGCGGGAGCCCTCGCTGCGCGTCGGGCCGCCCCGCGTGGCCGCCTCCCCGGTGGCCCTGGAATGCCGGCTCCACTCCACCCTGCGCATCGGCAACTCCACCCTGGTCCTCGGCCAGGTCGTGCACGCCGCCGTACACGAGGACGCCGTCGTGGACGGCCGGCCGGACATCCGCGGGCTGCGGCCACTGGCGCGACTCGGCGGAAACGAGTGGAGCACCATCGGCGAGGTCAGCGAACTCGCCCGCATCCCCTACCGCGACTGGCCCAGAGCCTGACCACGTACCCGCCGCCGGCGCCGCCCCGCGCCGGCCGTCGGGCCCCGCGGCCCACCCGCCCCAGCAGCCACCACCCGGCTTCGTACAGTGATCACGTGATCCGACACGACGCACCCGATCCCCACCTGCCCCCGCTCACCGTCGACCGGGCCGACCGTCTGCGCGCCCTCGTGGCCGACCATCTCGCCACCCGCCACGGCATACGTCTCGCCGTGGAGGCGGACGCCGCCGAGCACGCCGGTCACCGGTACCCGCTCGCCAACCTCGCCCGGTGGTGCGAGGACGTGCCCGAGGAGGCATGGCCCGAGCTGGTCCGACGGCACTTCACCCGGCTGGAGTCCGCCGCCGACGGCGACGAGGACGCCGAGCAGCTGCACAGCCGTACCTTCCTGCGCCTGCTGCCGTCCGACGCCCTGCCCGCCGACGGGCGGTTCGCGTACCTGCGTCCGGTGGCCGAGGACCTGGTGGCCGCGCTGGCGCTGGACGCCCCCGAGTCCGTGCGGATCCTCGACGACCGCGATGTGGAACGAGCCGGGCTCGACGACCTGTGGGCCGCCGGGCGCGCCAACCTGCTCGCCGATCCCGTCGAGCACGACGAGTTCCCCGGCCCGTCAGGGGCGGTGCTGCACTCCGTGTACGGCGACTCCCACTTCGTCGCCGGCAAGGCGCTGGTCCTGCCGGAACTGGTCCGCCACCTGACCGGCGGCGACCTGCCGGAGGCCGGCGCGCTCGTCGCCGTACCGACCCGGCACCTCCTGGCCTTCCACCCCATCGTGGACGGCACCGTCGTGGACGCGGTCAACGACCTCGCGACGTACGCCCTCGGCGCCTACCAGGACGGTCCCGGTTCGCTCAGCCCCCGGCTGTACTGGTGGCACCAGGGGCGGCTGGAGTGCCTCACGGCCTTCGACCACGACACCCGCGCCCTGTCCGTCGTACCGCCGCCGGAGCTGATGGACCTGATGAAGCGGCTGCGCGGCGGCGCGGAGCCGGCCGCCGGTCCGTACGACGTGGACCGGCTCGCGCGCACCGTCGCCGAGCTGACCGGGCGTCTCGCGGAGGACTCGGAGTGCTTGCGGCCCGCCTTCGACGCCGCCGTGGCCCATGCCCACGCCCGGTGCGCGGACGACCCGCGGGCGGCGAAGGTGGAGACCTGGGGGGCCTGGGTCACCGCGACGCAGATCGGCGGCGCCCTGTTCGGCACCGCACTCGCCCGCGAGGGCACCGTGCGGTGCCGGATCGGGCACGAGACGTACCTCCTCCCGGCCACCGGGCCCGCCCCGCACGCCGACGCGCGCACCTGGCTCGACGCCTTCTGGACGGCCGTCGTGTGCCGTGACGGCGACCGGTTGAGGACGCTGTGCCAGGTCCCGGTGGAGGATTTGCGCCGGGCGGGGCCGCACCTCGACGACTACGTCTTCCACTGGATCGACACCCTTCAGAGCTATCTGGGTTCCGTCCCCGCCGACGACCTCGTGAAGAAGCTCGTCACCACCATGGAGACCTCCGACCCCAAGGTGGCGACCCGCACCCCGGCCGACTTCCTCAACCTGGTCGACTACCAGCCCGTCGCCCTCTTCCACCGCCTCCTGACCCGCCAGGAGGACCACTTCACGGCGGCACTCACCGAGGCCCTCGACCACCACGCCGTCTACTACCGGGACTCCACCGACCCGCGCGGCCTCGTGGCCCTGGGCCCCCTCGCGATGGTGTGCCTCGCCCGCGACATCGGCCTCACGGTCGACACCACGTCGCCGTACCTGCCGATGCACCTCGTCGAGGCGTCCTGGTACGGCGAGTTCGACACGTGAGACAGTGCGGAGGCAGGGACATGACAGCGGTGAGCTGCGGCCGGGACGGTGTGCCGGCCGGTCCGTGTGCCCCGCCCGGCTGACGAGAAGGGGCCGTTCCACCGCCGTCAGGTGCGGTGGAACGGCCCCTTCGCCCCGGACCCGGTGGTCCTAGCCGTGCCGGTGGCCGACGGTGACGGCGCCCGTCACCTTCGCCCCGCCGGCCAGGACGTACACGACGTCGCCCGTGGACCTCTTCCAGATCCTGATGCCGAAGGTGTCCGGGGCGTCTGTGAGGGTGACGCGGAAGGCGTAGCCCGCGATGCCGTCGACGGTGCCGGAGCCCTCGAGGACGGCCCGGGAGCCCGTGACGACCAGCCAGTCGAGTCCCGTGGAGCGCAGCTTCAGCCGTGCCGGGCCGAAGTCGAAGGCGACCCGGCCGGTCGGGGCGCTCGCGCCGGTGCGGTAGTCGGCGGCCAGGGAGAAGGCCGCCCTGCCGGCGAGGCGTGCGTCGGCCGGGTACGCCCCGGCGGGGGAGGCGACGAGGCCCGCGCCCGCCGCGGGGCCGGCGGCACCGTCGTACACGATCAGCTCGGGGAGTGTCGTACTGTCCGAGGCGCCGTCGTCGTCCGTGACGGTCACCACCGCGCGGTGGATGCCCGCCGCGGTGTAGACGTGCGTGGCCCGGCAGCCCGTGTCGGTCACCGTGCCCGGCACCGGCTGCGTGCCGTCGTTCCAGTCGACCGCGCAGGTGTGGCCGTCCGAGGTGCCAGAGTCGGTGAAGCCGACGGTGACGACGACTCGCTGACGGACGCTCACCGGCGACTTCGGGCCGGCCGCGGACGTGATCGCCGGGGCCGCGTCGGCGACGGTGACCATGGCCCAGTCGCTGCTGCGGCCGCCGGTCAGGGTGACCCGGAAGGTTCCGTCGTCCGTGCAGGTGAGCGTCGTACGCGCGGCACCGGCGTCGGCCACGGCGCAGGGCGCCCCCGCCTCCACCGTCCACTTCGCGCCGCCCGCCCCGGAGACGGTCCCGGTCAGGGCGATCGCGTCGCCCTCCTTCCCGGTCGCGTCGGGACCGGCGTGCACGACGGTCACCGGGTCGGCGCCCGTGAGGGTGGGGACGACCTTTCTGATCAGACCGTCCGCGTCGAACTCCAGCCTGTCGACGGTCGTCTCGCGATGGGTGCCGTCACCGCCGGGGAGGGCGAAACGGTGGTAGGCGATGTACCAGTCGTCGCTGTTCGGGACCTGGACGACCGAGTGGTGGCCCGTGCCCTTGATGCCCAGGGCGAGGTCCTTCTCGAGGATCACGCCCCGCTTGGTCCACGGGCCGGTGGGGGAGGGGCCGGTGGCGTAGGCGACGCGGTAGTCCTCGTCCCTGGTGTCGTTCTCCGACCACATGAGGTAGTAGGTGCTCGCGCGCTTGACGACGAAGGAGCCCTCGTTGTACCCGCTCGGGGTGATGTCCTGGACCTTCGACGCGTCGAAGGACGTCATGTCCTCGTTGAGCGGCACGACGTATCCGTGGCCGTTGCCGAAGTACAGGTACGAGCGGCCGTCGTCGTCGGTGAAGACCGCCGGGTCGATCATCTGACCGCTGTACTGGCCGGCCTTCAGCAGCGGCTTGCCCAGCGGGTCCTTGAACGGGCCGGTCGGGGAGTCGGAGACGGCGACACCGATGTTCGCGTCCGCGGAGAAGTAGAAGTAGTACCTGCCGTCCTTCTCCGCGATCGTCGGCGCCCAGGCCCTGCTGTCCGCCCACGCCACGTCCGGCCCCAGGTCGAGGATCACGCCGTGGTCCTTCCAGTGGACCAGGTCGGTGGAGGAGTACGCCTTGAATCGCGTGCCGCTCCAGCCCTCGAAGCCGTCGGTGGTCGGGTACAGGTAGAAGGTGTCGCCGAACCGCACGATGTTCGGGTCGGCGTTGAGCCCGGGCAGCACCGGACTCCGCATGATCAGCGCCGACACGGTCCAGGTGCGCCTGGTGCCGTCGGAGCCGGTCACCTCGTACGTCACGGGACGGGTGAAGTCGTGGACGGTGCCCGAGGCGGGGCTGACGGCCGCGCCGTGGGCGAGGGCGAACTCCGGAGCGAGCGCCGTGAGATCGGTGCCCTCCTGGAGCGGCAGCGTGATCCTGCTGCCCGCGTCGTCGACGAGCGCGTCCACCTTCAGGCCCTGGTGGGTCGCCCGCGCGACGCCCGTGGTGTTGCCGGCCAGCTCCAGGACCTCGGTCGCCGACAGGGCCCGGTCGTAGACGCGGAAGTCGTCGACCTCGCCGCCGAAGTAGGGGTCAGCGGCGTACAGGGAGCGGCCGATGTAACCGCTGTAGTCCTTCGCCGCGTCGTACAGCTCGGACGGCTTGACGCCGACGCCGGTCGTGCGGGCGGCCTGGACGCCGTCCACGTAGAGGACCGCGGTGCCGGATGCCCCGTCCAGGGTGACGGTGACGTGCCGCCACTGGCCGGGGGTGAGCCGCGAGCCGGCGGACAGTTTCCGCTCGGCCGACCAACTGGCGGCGGTGATCGCGGAGTAGAGCTTCGAGGAGCCGTTGGAGGGGCTGGCGAAGAGGTACTTGTCGCTGTCCGGGCCGAGGCCGAACAGCCACTGCCAGTTGTCGCCGCCCTTCCACCTGGCGTACGTGGACACGGTGACGCTGTCGGCGTTCTTCAGCACTCCGGCCGGGATCCTGACGTACGGCGAGGTGGCGGAGTCACCGGACATCTTGAACGAGCCGCCGTCCACGCCGGTCCCGAAGCCGGGCGTCCGGACGTAGGTGCCGTGGAAACCGTGGCCGCTGGAGTCGCGGGCGATGCCGCCGCCGGTCTCGTCGAAGGCGTAGTGCACGAGGAGGTCGGCGGGGGCGTCCGGGCCCTTCTCTGAGACGGTGACCTGGGCGCCGACCACGGTGATGGTGGAGTCGGGCAGGCTGCCCCGCACGGTGAAGGTGCCGGCCTGCGCGTAGGCCGACGCGGGGACGGTCTCCCAGGTCACCCCGACCGGCCGCTCGACACCGTCGGCGTACCGGGCGACGACGGTGGCGGGCAGCACCGGGGCGTCCCCGACGCGGGTCTCGACCTCGATGTCCTCGACGTTCTCCACGAGCTGGTCCGGCTGGTAGGCCTTCAGCATCCGGACGTACTCGGCCTTGGTGACCGGCAGGACCGTGCCGTGGCGGGGCCGGGAGGGGAGGTCGTAGCCGCTGGACGGGGTCCAGACGCCGGAGTCGAGGTCGGTCGTCTCGAAGGGGATGTAGCCGCGGCCGCCGAACTCGTCGAGGAACGCGTACCACTTCTCCTCGGTGTTCGACTTGAACACCAGCGGTCCCTCGGCGGCGTTCATCGCGCCCTTGCCGATGCCTTCGGCGACCGCCGTCCAGGAGGTGCTCAGGAGTGAGTCGCCCTTCTCCTCGAAGACGAACTTGCTGTTCGGTGTGGAGGAGGAGTTGTTCCGCTCGTCCTTCGACAGCCGGTAGTAGGTGCCGTCGTGGCGGATCACCGTGGAGTCGATGACCGAGTAGCCGCGGTCGATCCACACCTTGGGCTCGCTGAACGTGTGGAAGTCGCGGGTCGTGGCGTACATCATGCGGTTGTACGTGTCGCCCGAGTGGCCGGCGTCGGCGTACAGCTTCGACGCCCAGAAGACGACGTACTCGCCGAGCTTCTCGTCGTAATAGGCCTCCGGGGCCCAGGTGTTGCCGGCACTGTCCGGGGAGACCTCGACGAGGCGCTGGTTCGTCCAGTGCACCAGGTCGGTGGACTCCCACACCATGATGGACCTGCTGCCGGTGCGCTGGGCGGCGTCCCAGTCGCCGTTGCCGTAGATCCGCAGGTCGGTGGCGATCTGGTAGAACTTGTCGCCCTCGGGGGAGCGGATGATGAACGGGTCACGCAGGCCCTGCTCGCCGAGCGTGGACGTCAGGACCGGCTTGCCGTCGTTCAGCTCCCGCCACTTCAACGGGTCGTTGCCCTTGCTGAGGGCGAAGTGGACCTGTTCGCCGTCCGCGGTGCCCTCGCCGGTGAAGTAGCTGAACATGTAGCCCTCGAGGTCCTGCTTCGCGGGCAGTTCGGGTAGCTCGGCGGTGAAGTCGCGGGTCGTGGCCGCCGAGCCCTTGGTGACCGTCGCGGTCAGTACGGCCGTGGTGGCGCCCTCGCCGTGCGCGGGACGGTGTACCACCCCGTCGGCGGAGACGACGGCGGGCTTCGCCGAGGACCAGGCGACCCTGGTGCCGTAGGCGCCGTCGGTGGGCAGCGTGAGGTTGCCGCGTACGTCGTCGAGGTTGCGCACGGTGAGCACCTCGGCGGCCTGCTCCGTGGCGGTCCTGTCGTCGAAGGCCGCAGGGACCGTGACCCGGAAGGTCCTGGTGTCGCTGACGGTGCCCTTCTCCAAGGTCGCCGTGAGTGTGGCGTGGCCGTCCGGTTCACCGGGGGCGGGGCGGGTCACCGCGCCGGAGTCCGACACCACGGAGGGGTTGTCGCTCCTCCAGCCGATGGACGAGCCGCCGGCCGTGCCGGTCCTCGGCAGGACGAGGTCCGCGGTGACACCGTCGGTGTCCCCGAGGGTGAGGGCCGACTTGTCGTCGGCGACGCCCCGCGTGGCCACGGGGAGGGCGAGCCGACCGACCTCGGAGCCGGTCAGTGCCCGGTCGTACACGCGGAAGTCGCGCATCCTGCCCTTGAAGAGCCTGTCGCCGGAGTACACGGACCGGCCTATGGAGTTGGCGGTGGTGGTGCCCGAGCCGATGGCGGCCGGGGTGATGGTGACCGCCGTGTTTCGGGCGACCTGCACGCCGTCCTCGTAGAGCGTCCCCGTGCTGCCGGTCTGGGTGTAGGTGATGTGCTTCCACACCGCGCGGGTCAGGTTGTGCGAGTCGGCGGGCCTGGTCGTCTGCTCGGTCGACCAGTTGCCCGTCGCGACGGACGTGCGCAGGGAGTTGCCGGTGGTGAACAGGTAGCCGTCTCCGTTGCCGCCGCTGGAGTTGCCGAAGCCGTAGAGGAAGTACGGCGTGCTCTGGGCCGCGTCGATGAGCACGTCCGTCGAGACGGAGATGGAGTTCAGGCCCTTCATGATGTCGTTCGGCACCTTGACGTAGGTGTCCGAGCCGTTGAAGGCGAGTCCCTGGCCGGTGGTGGACCAGTCGGCGGTGCCCTGCACGGTGCCGTCGCGGCCGTGTCCGGAGGAGTCGGTGACGCCGGCCGGCCCGTCGAGCGCGTACCGCAGCACGAGTCCGTCCGTGATGTCGGCGGGCTCCGCAGCCCGGGCGGCGTTCGTGGTGCCGGTGAGACCCAGGAGCAGGGAGGCGGCGGTCAGTCCGGCGAGGCGGGCCGCCCAGCGTCTCGCGTGGCTGCGACGTCGTGGGGTGTGCGTCATGTCGGCCGCCGTTTCCGCTGTGTGACGTGGTGTTGCGTGAGTGTCAAACGGAGATCGGCACCCCGTCAATAGATCTCGAACCATGTCCGACAGGTCGAACATGGGTGACGCGTGGGGCAACCCCCGTCGCGCCAGGGCCCCTTGAGGGTGGGGCCATCGCTTCGTACTTCCGTGCGCAGGTCGATCACTCGTCCGTACCGAGGTCCCTCACCCGAGTGGCGTACGGGCCGCCGTCGTATGAGTGCTGGTGCAAAGGGCAGGCCTTCCGTGACGCGACGCGCTAGAGCGAGGAGCACGCCGGTGACCGACGTCTGTTTCAGGGCCGACTTCGCCTCGGCCGACCAATGGGTCGCGGGCCGCTCGTGGGCCTATCCCGGAGGCGGTCCCGTCAACCCCGACGACGACAAGCTCGACCACCTGGTGGCCGACCCCGCCTACGCGCGCGCCGGCACCTTCCGGGCCACCCGGCGGGCCGACGGCCTCTGGGACACGGGGCTGCTCACCACGGAAGGCAGCGAAGAGGGCTTCATGGCCCGCACCGGCGACCGGCTGGAGGCCAGGGTCCGGCTCCCCGTCGAGACGGGGGCCTGGCCCGCCATCTGGACCTGGTGCGACGGCGACCAGGAGGTCGACGTCTTCGAATACCACCCCGACAACCCGGACCTGCTGGAACTGTCCAACCGCGTCCGGGACGCCCATCGCTACCTCCGCGACGACGCGGTCCGCCCCGGCGGCTGGATCGACCTCGCCGTCGAGTTCGGCGCCCGCAGCGTCGTCTGGTCCCTGAACGGCACCGTGGTCTTCGCCGACCGGCGGGGACTGGGACGGCACTGGTCCGCCTACCTCATCGTCAACCTCTCGGTGTGCGCCGGCCGTTACCACCCGCCGCCCGACCCGGAGGTGACGGAGATGGCCTTCGAGGTGGCCGCCCTCACCGTCCACCGGGACACCTGCGCCTGACGTCCCGCGGGAGCGGTCGGCGCGCGAGGCACTGTGCCACGGCCCGCCACGGCCGGCCACCCGGCCGTGGCGGTCGGGCTACGGCCTCCCCCGAATGGCCCGCCCCGAGGGGACGCGGGGCGTTCCACACGGTCTTCTGGAGACACGCCCGACAGAAGGGACGAGCCGTGTACGAGATGAAGGTGGGCCTCGCGTCGGGTGGCGGTGAGCATGTGTGGCACGTGGTGGTCCCGCACCACGGGACGAGCCTGTGCGGCACCGATGTCTCCGCCACCGGCGCGACGGCCACGAACACGACCGACCGCCACTGCACCCGCTGCATGATTCATTTGCAGACGCTACTGGACGCCGACCGGAAGTGATCCGGTCGGCCTTTCCGCGGGACCCTCCCGCCTCCTGCCCACCTCCGGTTCTGCCGTCCGGGGGTGCGGCCGACGGAGGGACGAAAAGGTGCGGGCGCCCGCGACAGCACATCAGATGGGAGGCATGCGAAGGCCCATGAGAGCGGCGTCCGGCCGCCTGCGTCTGTACGCGACCGGGCTGCCGGTCGCCCTGTCCATACTCCTTTCCCTGCACCAGCCGATATCCCCGCCGTCCCCCGGCGAGGAGTCACCCGGCATCCCCGCCCGCGGCACCGCCCACATGGGCATGGGCGTCGCCCTCCACGACGGCCGGACCGGCTCCCCCGGCACCCGGGCGGCCGACCGGCCCGAAGGCGTCGACGTCTCCAGCCACCAGCGCGAGGTCGCCTGGCCCGCCCTGTGGGCCTCCGGCGTGACCTGGGCCTACGTCAAGGCCACCGAGGGGACGTCCTACACCAACCCCTACTACAGCAAGCAGTACAGCGGTTCCCGCGCCGTCGGCATGATCCGCGGCGCCTACCACTTCGCGACCCCCGACACCGCCGGCGGCGCCGCGCAGGCCGACTACTTCGTCGACCACGGCGGCGGCTGGACCCGCGACGGCACGACCCTGCCCGGCGTCCTCGACATCGAGTGGAATCCCTACGGCGACGCCTGCTTCGGCAGGACACGGGCCTCGATGATCTCCTGGATCGCGAACTTCCTCGCCCGCTACAAGGCCCGCACCGGCCGCGACGCCGTCATCTACACCGCCACCAGCTGGTGGACGCAGTGCACCGGCAACTACGCCGGATTCGGCGCCACCAACCCCCTGTGGATCGCGCGGTACGCCTCGACGCCGGGCACCCTCCCGGCCGGCTGGGCCCACCACACCTTCTGGCAGTACACCTCCACCGGACCCACCGTCGGCGACCACGACCGGTTCAACGGAACCGCGGACAGACTGCGGAAGCTGGCCACCGGCTGACCGCGCCGATGGCGCGAGGCCCGTCGTCGGGCATCCGACTATCCGGGCCGAACCGGGTGTGACCGGGCCGGTCCGGGGGACAGGCGAGATCATGGACACGTACGAAGACGGACCCGACCGCGACCACCGCCGGCCCGAAGGGGTGAGCGGCGACACCGTGAAGGCCCTGGGTGCACTGTCGAAAGCGCTGGAGACGACGGAACGGGCCAGAGGGCACCTCTACGGCTTCCACCAGCTGACCGGCACCGCGGACCTCCAACTGGACGAAGCGGTCACCCTGCTGCGCAAGGCCGGGCACGACGAGTGGGCCGAGACGGTCGCCACCGAGATCCGCGGCCGCAACGTCATCCCCGGCCACTGGACCTTCCAGATCGTCGAGGCCTACGACCGCACGTACTACCAGCCGTTCAAGCGGCTGGAGCGAGCCGCCGTGGACGAGCTGGCCGAGGGCCGGGACCACCTCTACGAGGCGGAGCTGAAGGAAGCACGCCGTACCGCCGGTCATCCTGACCACACCGCCCGCCCGGATTCGGGCGAAACGTGAGGGCGAGTGGCCCGACTCACATGGCACTCCGGTGACGGCACCGACACCATGGTCCCGTCACCGGCAGGCTGAAGGGATCCCAGGATGTTCCGCAAGGTGCTGGTCGCCAACCGTGGTGAGATCGCGATCCGGGCGTTCCGCGCCGGCTACGAGCTGGGCGCGCGCACCGTCGCGGTGTTCCCGCACGAGGACCGCAACTCGCTGCACCGGCTCAAGGCCGACGAGGCTTACGAGATCGGGGAGCCGGGACATCCGGTCCGGGCGTACCTGTCCGTGGAGGAGATCGTCGGCGCGGCGCGCCGGGCGGGCGCGGACGCCGTCTACCCCGGCTACGGGTTCCTCTCCGAGAACCCCGAACTGGCCCGCGCCTGCGAGGAGGCGGGCATCACCTTCGTCGGGCCCGACGCCCGCACCCTGGAACTGACCGGGAACAAGGCCCGCGCCGTCGCCGCCGCCCGCGCCGCCGGCGTACCCGTCCTCGGCTCCTCCGAACCCTCCAACGACATCGACGAGTTGGTCCGCGCCGCCGAGTCCGTCGGCTTCCCCGTCTTCGTCAAGGCGGTCGCCGGCGGCGGCGGACGCGGTATGCGGCGCGTCGAGGACCCCGCCCAGCTGCGCGAGTCCATCGAGGCCGCGTCCCGCGAGGCGGCGTCCGCGTTCGGCGACCCCACCGTCTTCCTGGAGAAGGCCGTCGTCGACCCCCGCCACATCGAGGTGCAGATCCTCGCCGACGGCGAGGGCAACGTCATCCACCTCTTCGAACGCGACTGTTCGGTCCAGCGCCGCCACCAGAAGGTCATCGAACTCGCGCCGGCCCCCGACCTGGCCCCGGAGCTGCGCGACCGGATCTGCGCCGACGCCGTCCGCTTCGCCCGCGAGATCGGCTACCGCAACGCCGGCACCGTCGAGTTCCTCCTCGACCGCGACGGCAACCACGTCTTCATCGAGATGAACCCGCGCATCCAGGTCGAGCACACGGTCACCGAGGAGGTCACCGACGTCGACCTCGTCCAGGCCCAGCTGCGCATCGCCTCCGGCGAGACCCTCGCCGGCCTCGGCCTGTCGCAGGACACGGTGACTTTGCGGGGCGCGGCCCTCCAGTGCCGTATCACCACCGAGGACCCCGCGAACGGCTTCCGCCCCGACACCGGCCGCATCAGCGCCTACCGCTCCCCGGGCGGTTCCGGCATCCGCCTCGACGGCGGAACCACCCACGCCGGCACGGACATCAGCGCCCACTTCGACTCGATGCTGGTCAAACTCACCTGCCGGGGCCGGGACTTCCCGACCGCGATCCGCCGCGCCCGGCGGGCCGTCGCCGAGTTCCGCATCCGCGGCGTGGCCACCAACATCCCCTTCCTCCAGGCCGTCCTGGACGACCCCGACTTCCAGGCCGGGCGGGTCACCACCTCCTTCATCGAGGAGCGCCCGCACCTGCTCACCGCCCGCCACTCCGCCGACCGCGGCACCAAACTGCTCACCTACCTGGCCGACGTCACCGTGAACAAGCCGCACGGCGAGCGGCCCGACCTGATCGACCCCGCGACCAAGCTGCCCCCGCTGCCCGCCACCGAGCCGCCCGCCGGCTCCCGGCAGCGACTCGTCGACCTCGGCCCCGAAGGCTTCGCCCACTGGCTGCGCGAATCGCCGACGCTCGGCGTCACCGACACCACCTTCCGCGACGCCCACCAGTCGCTCCTCGCCACCCGCGTGCGCACCAAGGACCTCCTCGCCGCCGCCCCGGCCGTCGCCCACACGCTGCCCGGACTGCTCTCCCTGGAATGCTGGGGCGGCGCCACCTACGACGTCGCCCTCCGCTTCCTCGCCGAGGACCCCTGGGAGCGGCTCGCCGCCCTGCGCGAGGCCGTCCCCAACATCTGCCTCCAGATGCTGCTGCGCGGCCGCAACACCGTCGGCTACACCCCGTACCCGACCGAGGTCACCGACGCCTTCGTGCAGGAGGCCGCCGCCACCGGCATCGACATCTTCCGCATCTTCGACGCCCTCAACGACGTCGGCCAGATGCGCCCCGCCATCGACGCCGTACGCGAGACGGGCACCGCGATCGCCGAGGTCGCCCTCTGCTACACCTCCGACCTGTCCGACCCGGACGAACGCCTCTACACCCTCGACTACTACCTGCGCCTGGCCGAACAGATCGTCGAGGCCGGCGCCCACGTCCTGGCCGTCAAGGACATGGCGGGCCTGCTGCGCGCCCCCGCGGCGGCCACCCTCGTCTCCGCGCTGCGCCGCGAGTTCGGCCTGCCGGTGCATCTGCACACCCACGACACCGCGGGCGGCCAGCTCGCCACCTACCTCGCCGCGATCCAGGCCGGTGTCGACGCCGTCGACGGGGCCGTCGCCTCCATGGCCGGGACGACCTCACAGCCGTCGCTGTCGGCGCTGGTCGCCGCGACCGACCACTCCGACCGCCCCACCGGGCTCGGCCTCCAGGCGGTCGGCGACCTGGAGCCGTACTGGGAGGGCGTCCGCCGGATCTACGCCCCCTTCGAGGCGGGCCTCGCCTCGCCCACCGGCCGCGTCTACCACCACGAGATCCCCGGTGGTCAGCTGTCCAACCTGCGCACCCAGGCCGTCGCGCTCGGCCTCGGCGACCGTTTCGAGGACATCGAGGCGATGTACGCCGCCGCCGACCGCATCCTCGGCCGCCTGGTGAAGGTCACCCCGTCGTCCAAGGTGGTGGGCGACCTCGCCCTGCACCTGGTCGGCGCGGGCGTGTCCCCGCAGGACTTCGAGACGAACCCCGACTCGTACGACATCCCGGACTCCGTCATCGGATTCCTGCGCGGTGAACTCGGCACCCCGCCCGGCGGCTGGCCCGAGCCGTTCCGCACCAAGGCCCTCCGTGGCCGGGCCGGGGCCAAGCCCGTCCCTGAGCTGACCACCGAGGACCGGGAGGGCCTGGAGAAGACCCGCCGCGCCACCCTCAACCGGCTGTTGTTCCCCGGCCCGACCCGCGACTTCGACACCCACCGCCAGGCCTACGGCGACACCAGCGTCCTGGACAGCAAGGACTTCTTCTACGGCCTGCGTCCGGGCAAGGAGTACGCCGTCGACCTGGAGCCCGGGGTGCGGCTGCTGATCGAGCTACAGGCCGTGGGCGAGGCCGACGAGCGCGGCATGCGCACCGTGATGTCCTCCCTGAACGGCCAGCTCAGGCCCATTCAGGTCCGTGACCAGGCGGCCGCCTCCGACCTCCCGGTCACCGAGAAGGCCGACCGGTCCGAGCCCGGCCATGTCGCGGCGCCGTTCGCGGGTGTGGTCACGCTGGCGGTCGCCGAGGGCGACGAGGTGGAGGTCGGCGCCACGGTGGCCACCATCGAGGCGATGAAGATGGAGGCCACCATCACCGCCCCGCGGGGCGGCCGGGTCAACCGGCTGGCCATCAACCGGATCCAGCAGGTGGAGGGCGGCGACCTGCTCGTCGAGGTGGGCTGAGCGAGCCGGCGGCGCGCCCTTCCGGCAGAAGGGCGGCGCCGACCGTCGGGCGGCGCCGCACGTCCGGCGCCTGCGCGCGCCGTCCGTGCCGTGCCGCCCGACGGGCCGCCCCCGTAGGCCGGGAGCGTGGCCCGCACGCGGTCGCGCAGTCCCGGCTCGGACAACGGGGCGATCACCTGGGCCTTCACCGTGCCCGTGGTCGCCTCGCGCGTGGCACCGATCCCACACCGCCGCGGTCCGGTGGCCGGCCCGCCGCACTGCGCCGCTCGCGGTCCTGGCCCGTCTCGGGGACTGAACCGGGCGGAGTCGGCGTCCGCTCACCTCAGTACCGCCTCCCAGGTGTCGACGGCGTAGTGCACGGTCATCCCGTTGCGCGCGTACAACTGGGGAGCGCCGGTGGCGTTGGAGGTGTCCACGCCCAGCCCCACCGTGTCCCGGCCCCGCGCGGCGAACGCCGCGAAGGCGTTGTGCAGCAGCAGGCCGGCGAGGCCCCGGCCGCGCGCCTCGCGCAGCACACCGAGGCTGCGGATCCAGCCCATGGCCTCACGGTC
Source organism: Streptomyces sp. NPDC033216 (assembly GCF_055577115.1). Classification (NCBI taxonomy): domain Bacteria; kingdom Bacillati; phylum Actinomycetota; class Actinomycetes; order Kitasatosporales; family Streptomycetaceae; genus Streptomyces; species Streptomyces sp. NPDC033216. The sequence continues at coordinate 518,613 of NZ_JBVIQK010000003.1, forward strand.
GTCGCGAGCGAGCAGGAACCCGGCGTCGCCGAGGTCCTCCGTGGCGACGATCCACACCAGTGACCAGTCGAGGCCCTGTGCGTCGACGTCGTGCAGCCACTGCTCGTAGCCGCGCGGCTGGAAGTCGAAGTGGTCGGCGAAGCTCGCCTGATACAGCGCGTGCACCCGCCGTCGGTCCGCCTCGTCGGCGCAGGCCCGCAGCCGCACGCCCGCGGGCGGTACGGGCGGCAGGTCGGCGAGCCGGTCCAGGGGGCGCCGCAGCACGTGGTACCGCCGTACGACGTACCAGCCCCGGGTGCGGATCACCTCGGTGTCGAGGGTGGGCCGTACGTTGAGATGCAGGTGGACCACGGCTCGCGCGGATCCGTTCGCGCGGGCCTTGCTCAGCGCCCTGGCCTCCATCGCCGCCAGCAGCGACCGGCCGGCCTCCTGGTGCTCGGGCAGGACGTAGTGGTCGATGTCGATGCGCTCGCCGGACGACTCGTCCCACAGCAGGCCGTAGGCCACCAGCCGCTCCCCCTCGAAGGCGAGCCACGAGTCCTGGGCGAGGTCGGTCTCCGGGTGCTTGAGGTCCGCCTCGACAGCGTGCAGGTCCGTCTCTGGCCGGCCGATCTCGATGAGGTCGACGGCGTTGAGCAGGTCGGTGACGGCGGGCGCGTCGGCGAGCGTGGCGGGACGCAGGGCGTAGGACATGGGGCAAGCGTCCGGGGGAGGAGAAGCGGACCGCAACGGATTATCTGTCCGGGAACCCGCGGTCCCACCCACACGAGAGGCGCACACTGCGAGGCAGTGAGCCCTGTACGCGCCCCCACGGGGGTGGGCAGAATGCGCCCTGCAAGAGTGATCATATGGCGGAGGCGTCGGTTCCGCACCGCCGACCTCCCCGGGAAGGCAGGTCGGTCGCCGTGTTGTTGCGTCTTCCCACCTCCATGTCCGCAGCGCAGGAATGCCTCGCTGAGGGTGCCGTACCGATAGGCGGGGCCACTCTCGTGTGGGCCACCTGGCAGCGGGACGGTTTCCCTGAACTGGCCATGTCCTTGCGCGAGTTGCCTGCGGCCAACGCGGTCGGGCGCGGGGCGCTGGGCGCGGCGGTGGTGCTGCACCGCATCGACGGGGGGCTGCCGGAGGTGCTGCGCCGGGCGGCGTCCACCGTCGGCACCGGAGCCGTGCGCAGGACCGCCACCGTCGGCGGCAACATCGTCGGCAGCACCCTGCGGTGTCTGCTGCCCGCCGTCCTCGTGCTGGACGCGCGGGCCACGGTGCTCGAACCCGACCGCGTGTACGAGACGGACATCGCCGAGGTCGTGGCCAAGCGTCACCTCATGCTCGGCCTGCGCTGGCGCGACCCCGTCGTGAGCGGCTACCACAAGGTTCCCGCGGACGCGGGCGGCCCGCCGCCCTTCGTCGTGGCGACCGCCGTCCACGCCGACGGCGACGATCGCGGGCTCCTGCGGGTCGCCGCCCGCGACGGCTACGAGGTGCTCAGCGAGAGCGTCCGGTGCGAGGCCGGCCCCGAAGAGGCGCTGCACGCACTGGACCGCACGGAGTTCGGCGCGCTGCCCGCCGAGGCCCGCGAGGTCGTTCACCGGCAGGTCACGGACGTCCTCGCCCGTGCCGCCGGGGACCGGCCGGGGCCTTCGGTGACGTGAGGCCCCGGCCGGACCCGCCGGTACGGTCGTACCGGCGGGCGGTTGACGTCCTACCTCACGGGAACTGAGTGATCTTGGACGGAATGGTGTCCGTTCCCGAGGTCGGCGCACCCGTGTCGTTGACGACGTGTGCGTACTGTCCCTTGCCGCCCAGGGAGATCACCTGGAGGCTGTGCAGCCTCACACCCGGCTTCACCGGGACCTGGAAGCCGTGGTGCTGCACGATCGAGGGGTCGGACGTGAAGTTGCAGTAACTGCCCAACCCCCAGGCCTCGTGCTCGTTCACCGAGTCGGCCACCTTGTAGGCCGCGTATCCGACGATGCCGTCATGGGTGACGGCGGCCGGGTTCGGGACGTCGTAGGCCTTCTCGTTCTGGAAGAAGATCGTCCGTCCGCGTTCGCCGTTCCAGACGACGTCGTACTTGTTGAAGTGCTCCACGAATAGGCCGGTGGTGAGGACGTCGTCGCCGTTGACCCGCAGACCGTAGTCGGCGCGGTTGGTCTCCCAGCCGACGCCTTCCCCGTGGTCGGCGCGCCAGATCCAGGTGTGGTCGATGACCACGTCGTCACTGTTGACCACCACCGAGTCGGTCGCCAGGCCGGGGCCGGCACCGCCGATGCGGACGAACACGTCCTGAACGGTGGTGGGGTTGGCGGCGTGGTCGGCGCTCGACCCGGCCGGACCGATCCGCAGCAGCGCGTCGGAGCGCACCGAGCCCGCGTCGATGAGGAACCCGGCGAGCCGCACGCCGTCGACGTCGGCCACGTGCATCGCGTCCACACCGCCGTCGGGCACGAGCGTGGCCAGGCCGAGGCCCAGTACGACCGTGTTGGCGCGGTCGACCTCGATCGCGCGGTCGAGGTGGTAGACGCCGGGCGTGAACAGCAGGTGGAGGCCCTGGGCGAGCGCGGCGTTGATGGTGGCGGCCGTCGCGCCCGGCTTGACGACGTAGAACTGGCTCAGCGGGATCGAGGTGCCGCCCGCGTTGGCCGGCCAGGACACTCCGCGCGCGTTCGTGCGCTTGGCGGGCACGAACACCTTGTAGTCGGCGCCGTCGAGGTACAGGAACGGCTTCTCGCGGGATACCGGCGTGGAGTCCAGAGTGGTGTACGGGCCGGTGTCGAAATTGGTGGCCGGGGCGCCCTGTACACCGGAGAACGTCATGTTCCACACGCCGTTGGTCCAGCCGCCGACCGAGCTGTCACGGGTGTACCACTGCTGCTGGGAGTACGGCCCCACGGTGCCGTCGATCTTGGAGTCGGCGATGTAGCCGCCGGAGGCCCAGCCGTAGCCGTTCGGCGCGAGGTTGAGGCCGCCCTGGACGTGGATCCGGCGGAACGGCGCGGCCTGCGCCACCGCCCACCGGTCGGTGCCGTTGACCGGCCGGATGGCCAGGTTCTCCGCCGAACGCCAGAAGTTCTGGGTGGCGTTGCCGTTGAACCAGCCCGCGTCGACGGTGACGTCGCCGTTGATCTGGGTGTCGTCGGGATTGAGTCCGAGCCCGGAGATCGAGGTGTAGAAGCCGATCTGGGCGTTGATGCCGTTGTACGTGCCCGGCTTCAGCAGGAACTGGTAGCGCCCGGAGCCGAACTGGTTCGACTCCTGCTGGGCGAAGACCTGGTCGAACTTCCGCTGGAGGTCGGGGGTGGCGGGGTCCACGACGATGACGTTCGGCCCCAGGTCACCGCCGCCCTGGATCGGGGGCGGGCCGCCGGTGCCGGTGTGCACGGCGACCTCCCACAGCGAGTAGCCGTACGGCGTGGCGCGGGTGGTCCCGTTGATCCGCACGTAGCGGCCCGAGCCGCTCACGTCGTAACTCGTCCGGCCGCCGGTCGCGGCGGTCACGGCGCGGAGGGTGTTCCAGGTCTGCCCGTCCGAGGAGGCCTGGATCTGGAAGTCCTTCGCGTAGGCGGCCTCCCAGTTCAGGTCGATCTTGCAGAGGTCCCGCACCGACCCCAGGTCGACCCGCAGCCACTGGGGGTCGGAGGCCTGGCTGGACCAGCGGGTGCCGTCGTCGCCGTCGAAGGCGGCGGAGGCGGGGGTGCCGGCGTTCTCCGTCGAGGAGGCCGAAGCGGGCTTGCCCCGCGCCGCGTTCGCGGTGTCGCAGGTGGCGGGAGTGGAGCCGCCCGAGCTGCCGTAGACCTGGAACTCCCAGAGGGAGTAGCCCCAACCGGTGGCCCGCTGCACGCCCTGCATCCGGACGTAGCGGCCCTGGCCGGACACGTCGAGGGTGTCGGTGCCGCCGTCGCCGCCGGTGACCGACCTCAGGTCGGTCCAGGTGCTGCCGTCCGCGGAGATCTGGAGCCGGTAGTCCTTGCCGTAGGCGGCCTCCCACTGGAGCACCACCCGGGTGACGGTGGCGGTGGCGCCGAGGTCCACCTGGAGCCACTGCGCATCCGTGGCGGCGGAGGACCACCGGGTGCCGGTGTTGCCGTCCACGGCCAAGGCGGCGGCGGTGCCGGCGTTCTCGGTCGACGACGCGGTGGCCGTCCGGCCCTGGGACAGGAGGGTGTCGGCCGCTGCCGCGGGTGGCTGGGTCGTCGGGAGGGTGAGCAACGCTGCCGTGGCGGCGAGCGCGACACCCAGGGATCTGAGTCTCATGCTGATTCCCTGCGGGTGAGTGCGGGTGCGTACGGTGCTGTACGGAGGGTGGGGGTGCGTACGGACGGCTGCGCGTCCGTGCGGTGGGACGGGAGGTGCGCAACGCGGCGAGGCAGCCGCTTAGTTCATGACTTGATTTAACTGATGACTTCTCTTGTCCGGCAAGCCCCGTGACGCAGGAAACTTTTCAAGCGGTGACCGTGGCCGACCCGCCGCGATCACCGCCGCGTTCAGAAGATGGCGACGGGGCTCCCTCAGGCGCTCGTCCGAGGGCCTGGCCGGTGCGGCCGGTCCGCGTGCTCCGATCGGGTCGGGCGCACCGGCGCGCGCACGTCCGGTCGCAGCCGAACGTCCAGGCGACCTCCTCGCGGGCCGTCCGGCCGGCGGGGGCACCCGCGGCCGACGCGTCCGGACCAGGCCCCCCACAGCGACCCCGAGGACGCCGCGGCCGAACCACCGCCCCGCCACCGGCGTTGTCAGTGCCTGTTGGTAGAACTGCGGTCACCACGGAACGCCCCTCTTCCTCCACAGGAGCAGCCGCATGACCATCGGCAACCACCTCGACACGCTGTACCGGCTGCCCGCCTACACCTTCCCCGGTCCCGAGGCGCGAACCGACGGCCTCCCCGAGGCGGAAGCCTTCGCCTGGCGGATCACCAGCGGTGTGTACGACGCCGACGAGGAGTGGACGCAGGCGTTCGCGCGCTTCTGCGCCGCCGTGGACACGACCCGCGTGCGCGCACTGATCGTCGGCGCCTGGGAGGAGGCGTACGAGACCGAACCCACCGCCGTGGTCGAGGCGCTGGTGGCGGCCCGCGAGCGGTTCCCCGCCCTGCGCGCGCTGTTCGTCGGGGACATGGTCATGGAGGAGTGCGAGATCTCCTGGATCAACCAGACCGATCTGACACCTCTCCTGGCCGCCTACCCCGAGCTGGAGGAGTTCGGCGTCCGCGGCGGCTCGGGCCTGCGCTTCCCGGCACTGAGGCACGGCGCCCTGCGCCGGCTCACCATGGAGGCCGGCGGCCTGCCCGCGGAGGTCGTGCGCGGCGTCGGTGCCAGCGACCTGCCCGCGCTGGAACACCTCGACCTGTGGCTGGGCACCCCCGACTACGGCGGCGACAGCGAGGCCGCCGACCTGGAGCCGATCCTGTCCGGCGCCCGCCTGCCACGCCTGCGTCATCTGGCGCTGCGCAACAGCGAGATGCAGGACGCCGTGGCCGCGGCCGTCGCCTCCGCGCCGGTCGTCGCCCGCCTGGAGGTCCTGGACCTGTCCATGGGGGTCCTGACCGACGAGGGCGGCACCGCCCTCCTGGCCGGACAGCCGCTCACCCATCTCAAGAAGCTCGACCTGCACCACCATTACCTCAGCGAGGCCCTCCAGGACCGGATCCGCCGGACCGTCGAGACCGAGGGCGTCCAGGTGGACCTCGACCGTGACGACGCCGACGAGGACCAGGACGGCGACGGCACCGTGTGGCGGTACGTGGCCGTGGGGGAGTGAACATCCCCTGAGCACGCCCCCGGACACCCCGCCACCGCGCGGAGCACCGAACACCCCACGAGAGGACGCCATGCAGCGGCCGGCCCTCCGCCGGCGGCCACGCTTCGCGGTCGTCGGCAACCCCGAGAACCGCCGCGTCACCCTCTTCGCGGACGCCGTGCGCGCGGCCGGCCTCCCCGCCCCGCGCGTCGTCGCCTGGAAGGACGTCCTGCGCGCGGGCGGGGCCGAGTTCGGCCCTGAGGAGATCGTCCGGATCGACTCACCGGGGGAGGACGCGGACGTCGACCGGCTGCTGCGCGGCACCGGCGACCCCACCCGCGTCGAGGGCTCGGCCCGCTGGTACGCCGGGTTCACCGCCGCGCTCGCCGGACTGCGCGGCGGCGTCCGGCTCGACGACCCGGACGACCTCCCGGTGCTGTTCGACAAGCGGCGCTGCCACGCCGTCCTCGACGCCGCCGGCGTACCGGTTCCCGCCTCGCCCACCTCCGGCCCGTCGGCGGCTCCGGTGCGCGGCTGGGACGACGTACGGACGCTGATGCGGGAACACCGGATGCCGCGACTGTTCGTCAAACCCGCGCACGGCTCGTCCGCCTCGGGGGTGCTGGCCGTGGAGACGGGCGGCCCCGGCCGGATCAGGGCCACCACGTCGGTGGAACTCACCGCCCAGGGGCGCCTGTTCAACTCCCTCAGGGTCCGCCGCTACGAGGACGAGCGGGACATCGCGGCCATCGTCGACGCCCTCGCCCCCGACGGCCTGCACCTGGAACGCTGGCTGCCGAAGGCCTCCCAGGGGGGCCGCGCCGCCGATCTGCGGGTCGTCGTCGTGGCCGGCCGCGCCACCCACGCGGTGGTCCGCACCAGCCGCTCGCCCCTGACCAACCTCCACCTGGGCGGCAGCCGCGGCGACCTCGAGGCGGCCCGGCGGGCCGTGGAGGCGGCGGGCGCCCGCTTCTCCGACCTGCTCGACGTGTGCGAACGGGCGGCGGCCCGCTTCCCTCGCACCCTCTGCGTGGGAGTCGACCTGCTGCCGGCCGTCGACTGGCGCAGAGCCTCCGTCGGCGAGGTCAACGCCTTCGGCGACCTGCTGCCCCGACTGACCGGACTGCCCGGCAGCGGCGCGGAGGGCCTCGACACCTACGCCACCCAGGTGGCCGCAGCCCTGGGCGGCGACCCCGCCCGGCGACAGAACAGGAACCCCCATGCGTGAGCCGGACATGAACCAGCCGGACGTAGGCGCGCCGGACATGAGCCGGCCGGACGGAGGCGCGCCGGACGTGAGCCGGCCGGACGGAGGCGCGCCGGACGTGAGCCGGCCGGACATGAACGAGGTGGTGGGCACCCACGACCTCCTTCTCGTCACCCTCGACACCCTGCGTCACGACGTCGCCGCCGACCTGGCCGCCGCCGGCCGCCTGCCGAACCTGACCCGGCATCTCCCCGGCGGCCGCTGGGAGAAGCGGCACGCCCCCGGCAGCTTCACCTACGCCTCCCACCAGGCGATCTTCGCGGGCTTCCTGCCCACCCCGGCGGCCCCCGGACCGCACCCCCGGCTGTTCGCGGCGAGCTTCGCCGGCAGCGAGACCACCGCCGACGGAACCTTCGTCTACGACACCCCCGACCTCGTGTCCGGTCTGGCGAAGGCGGGATACCACACGGTGTGCGTCGGGGGAGTGGGCTTCTTCAACAAGCAGGGTCCGCTGGGTTCGGTGCTGCCCGGCATGTTCCACGAGTCCCACTGGGCACCGGAGTTCGGCGTCACCTCACCCCGCTCCTTCGAGAACCAGGTGACCCGCGCCGAGCGCGTCGTACGCGAACTCCCGGCCGAACGGCGCCTGTTCCTGTTCGTCAACGTCTCCGCCCTGCACCAGCCGAACTGGTTCCACCTGCCCGGCGCGACCCGCGAGTCCGGCGACACCCGCGAGACGCACGCTGCCGCGCTGGAGTACGTCGACCGGCACATCGGCCGGCTGTTCGCGGCGGCGAGCAGCCGGCGCCGCTGCTTCGCGATCGTCTGCTCCGACCACGGCACCGCCTACGGCGACGACGGCTACACCGGACACCGACTCGGCCACGCATCCGTGTGGACGGTGCCCTACGCCCACTTCTTCCTCGACCCCGCACCCCGTCCGACGGAGGCCGCCCGATGACCACCGCCGAGCCGACCACCCGCACCAGCCCCTACCAGCACTACGTCTACGCCTATCCGCACAAGACCGCCTACCGCCCGCTCGCCGACCGACCGGCGCTCAGCTCCCTGTGGGCGGCCGAACCGAAGGACGCCCTCTCCCTCTACCTGCACATCCCGTTCTGCGAGGTCCGCTGCGGCTTCTGCAACCTCTTCACCCGCATCGGCGCCCCCGACGGCCTGACCGGCGCCTACCTCGACGCGCTCGAACGCCAGGCGGACGCCGTACGCGAAGCTCTCGGAGCCACCGACGAGGTGCGGTTCGCCACCGCGGCCTTCGGCGGCGGCACCCCCACCTTCCTCACCGCCGCCGAACTGGACCGCCTCTGCGACATCGCCGAGCACCGCATGGGCGCCGACCTGCGTGCCGTCCCCCTGTCCGTCGAGGCCTCGCCCGCCACCGCCACCGCCGACCGCCTCGCCGTCCTCGCCGACCGCGGCGCCACCCGGCTCAGCCTCGGCGTACAGAGCTTCGTCGACTCCGAGGCCCGCGCCGCCGTACGCCCGCAGCGGCGCGCCGACGTCGAGACGGCCCTCGGCCGGATCCGCGACGCCCGCATACCGGTCCTCAACATCGACCTCATCTACGGCATCGACGGCCAGACCGAGGAGACCTGGCGCCACTCCCTGGACGCGGCCCTCGCCTGGCGTCCCGAGGAGCTGTACCTCTACCCCCTCTACGTCCGCCCCCTCACCGGCCTCGACCGCCGCCGCGGCGGCCCCGACCCCGACTGGGACGAACAGCGGCTGCGTCTGTATTGGGCGGGCCGCGACCACCTCCTCGCCCACGGCTACACCCAGCGGTCCATGCGCATGTTCCGCCGTGCGGACGCCCCGTCCAAGGGGCCCGACGACCACGCCTGCCAGACCGACGGCATGATCGGCCTCGGCTGCGGCGCCCGCTCCTACACGGCCCGCCTCCACTACTCCTTCGACTACGCCGTCGACATGCACGAGATCCGCGCGATCATCGACGACTACGTCACGACCGCGGACTTCTCCCACGCCGAGGTCGGCCACGCCATGGACGGCCACGAGGCGCGCCGCCGCCACCTCCTCCAGTCCCTCCTCCAGGCCGACGGGCTGCGCGCCGACGACTACCGGGCCCGTTTCGGCACCGCCCCCGCCGACGACTTCGGCCCCGACCTCGAGCGCCTGGCCCACCAGGGCTGGCTGGCCGGCGACCCGGCGGTCCTCAGGCTCACCCCGGAGGGCCTCGCCCACTCCGACGCGATCGGCCCCGGCCTGTTCTCCCCGGCCGTGCGGGCCGCCATGGCCGCCTACGAGAGGAAGTGATCCCGTCATGGACCTGACGCTCCTCTACCGCGGGCCCCTGGCCTCCTGCGACTACGACTGCCCCTACTGTCCGTTCGCCAAGCGCCGCGACACCGGCCCCCAGCTCCGCGCCGACCGCGCCGCCCTGGGACGCTTCGCCGACTGGGCCGCGCGGCAGACCGACGACCGTCTCTCCCTGCTGTTCACCCCCTGGGGCGAGGGCCTCGTCCGCTCCTGGTACCGGCGCACCCTCGCCGACCTCTCCCGCCTCCCGCACATCCGCCGGGTCGCCATCCAGACCAACCTCGGCTGCCGTACCGACTGGCTCGCCGAGGCCGACCCTGACACTCTCGCCCTGTGGTGCACCTACCACCCCGGCCAGACCCCCTACGACCGCTTCCTCGCCAAGTGCCGCGACCTCACCGCCCGCGGCGTCCGCTTCAGCGTCGGCGTCGTCGGCCTGCCCGACCACCTCGAAGCGGCCCGCCGTCTGCGCGCCGACCTCCCCGACCACGTCTACCTGTGGATCAACGCCGCCGAGGGCCACACCTACAGCGACGCCGACGCCGCCCTGTGGACCGACCTCGACCCGCTGTTCCCCTACAGCCGCCACCCGCACACCAGCGCCGGCCTGCCCTGCCGCACCGGCGACTCCGTCGTCTCCGTCGACGGCGAGGGCACCGTCCGCCGCTGCCACTTCGTCCGGGCGCCGCTCGGCAACCTCTACGACGGCTCCTACCGCGCCGCCCTGCGCCCCCGCCCCTGTCCGCTGGCCTCCTGCGACTGCCACATCGGCTACGTCCATCTGGAGACGCTGCCCCTCTACGACGTCTTCGCGGGCGGCGTACTGGAGCGCGTCCCGGCCACCGCGCCCTCCCGGCACACCCCTGGCCCGCCGGACCCCTTGCCGGCCGGGGCCCAGGGGGTTTGATCCGGCGGATCGGGTCAACCGGGTAGACATGACCCAGTCGACGCGGGAGACGGAACGCAAGTACGAGGTGCCGACACGGGGCGACGTCCCCGGCCTGCCAGGACTGACAGGCGGGGCCACCGGCTGGTCACTGGTCGACGGCGGCACCCACGACCTGGACGCGGTGTACTACGACACCGCCGACCTGCGTCTGCTGCGCGCCGGAGCGACCCTGCGCCGCCGCACGGGCGGCCCTGACGCGGGCTGGCACCTGAAGCTGCCACTGGGCGGCGACACCCGGGAGGAGATCCGCGCACCCCTGGGGACGGACGATCACGGCAACCCGGACGACATCCCGGACAGCCTGCGTGACCTGGTGCTCTCCCGTACCCGCGGCGCCCGCCTCGAACCGGTGGTCCGCCTGCGCACCGGCCGGACCGTGCGCGAACTGGTCGATGCCGACGGCGGCCTCCTCGCCGAGCTGAGCCTCGACCGGGTGCGCGCCGACTCGCTGCGCGGCGACCGAGGCCGCGCCGACTGGACCGAGCTGGAGGTCGAAGCGGTCGCCGAGGACACCGCCCGCACCGTCCTCGAACGCGTCGAGAAGGCGCTCCGCAAGGAGGGCTTCACCCGCTCGGAAGCCTCGTCCAAGGTGGCCCGTGCCCTGACGGAAACCGGGCCCGACAAGGCGGCGGTCCCACGGCGACCCGACGGCACCGCACCCGGCACCGCCGGCGAGCACGTGCTCGCCTACCTGACCGAACAGGTCCGAGCCGTCGTGGACCTCGACCCGGCGGTGCGGCGCGGCCTGCCGGACGCGGTGCACAGGATGCGCGTCGCCTGCCGCCGGCTGCGCAGCTGCCTGCGTTCGTACCGCCCGCTGCTCGACCGCGAGGTCACCGAGCCGGTCCGGGCGGAACTGAAGTGGCTCGGCGGCGAACTGGGCGCCGAACGCGACCAGGAGGTACTGCTGGAACGGTTGCGCGGCGGGGTCGACGCCCTTCCCGGAGAACTGGTCCTCGGACCGGTCTCCGCCCGCCTCCAGGCCTGGGACGCCGCCCGCTCGTCCGAGGCCCGCGACCGGACGCTCGCGGCACTGTCCTCGCCGCGTTACGTGGCCCTCCTGGAGGCCCTGGAGCGGCTCGGCAGCAGGCCGCCGCTGCGCCCCAGGGCCGCCCGGAAGCCGGCCAAGGTTCTGCCCGGAGCGCTTCTGAAGGAGCACGACCGACTCGCCCGCCGTGTGGAGCGCGCCCTGCGAACGCCTCCGGGCCCGGAGCGTGACGCCGCCCTCCACCATGCCCGCAAGGGAGCCAAGCGCGTCCGGTACGCGGCCGAGGCGGCCGGACCGGCCCTCGGCGGCGCCGCGAAGCGCCTCGGCAAGCGCGTCACGGCCGTGCAGAAGGCGCTCGGCGACCACCACGACAGCGTCGTGGCCCGCGAGACCCTGCGTCGCCAGGCCGTCTCGGCCCACCGGGCCGGTGAAGCCGGCTTCACCTGGGGCCTGCTGTACGGCCGGGAGCAGGCCGGGGCCGCCGACCGGGAACGGGAGCTGCCGCGGCTGTGGCGGGCCGCCACCGGCGGCGTGCGCAAGGCGCTGCGCCCCTGACGTCCGGAACCGACGCGAGAGGCCCGCGCCCCCCACCGTGTGGACAGGGTGCGGGCGCGGGCCTCCGAGCCGGGGGCCGGGACGCTACGACGCGTCGGTCACGTCCGTGACCCTCCAGCGCTGGTTGGAGCCGGAGTTGGGCTGCCAGGTCGTGACCGCGGCGCCCTCGTTCGTCGCCTGGCCGCCGACCTCGAGGACCCGACTGGTGGCGGGGTTCACGAGCGTCCAGGTGCCGTCACCGGTGGTCGACATGACCCACTCGGTCGCAGGGTCGCGCTCGCCAGTGTCGGGTTCCACCACGGGGACGTTGCCGCGGACGGCGAGCCGTTCGCCCTCGGCCGGGTTGGCGAACACGTACCGCTGGCGGGCGCCGGTCTCGCCGTACCGGGAGTCGAGCCGCCACTGCTGGGCGGTGCCGCCGTTGCCGGTGCCGAGGACCAGATCGGTGCCGTTCGCGGCGACGGTGACCGCCTTGCCGCTCTGCACGCCGGTGAGCGTGTAGGTGTGGCCCTTGCGGATCAGCGGGGCGTCCTTGGCGACGCCGGACACGCCCTTGACGGCGAAGGAGGTCACCGACTGGGCGGGCACGGTGAAGGTGGCCCTGCGGTCGCTGACCGCGATCGGCGCCTGTGGCTGGAGCTTGCCGTCGGCGCTGGTCACCACCGGGGTCACGGTGGCCTTCTTGCCGATCTTGCGGAACTTCGACAGGTCGATGGTGACCGTGCGGGCCTCGGTGGTGCTGTTGACGTGGACGAGCGAGGCGCCCTTGCCGTCCGCGGTGACGGCGGCGGCACTGGAGGTGTCGTCCACCTTGATCAGCTTGTCGCCGGGCTTGATGAAGTGCGTGAAGTTGCGGGCGGTGTCGAACTTGGTGTTGGTGTGGATCGGGCAGGACTCCAGGGTGTCCTTCGAAGTGCAGCTGAACGGGAGCTGGATGCTGCCCCAGTTGCCGCCCTTCGCGGACTCGCCGCCCGGCCTCATGTTGTCGTAATCCTCGACCGGCTGCCAGAACACCCAGGCCCTGGGCTCCAGTTCGCGCAGGTCGTTCACCATCTGCTGGGCGAGACCGAGACCCGGCCGCATGTCGGTGAAGCTCTGGCCGTCACCCCAGTCGCCCTCGACCTCGCTCATCCACAGCGGCTTGTCGGCCGCCTTGGCCAGGTCCCGTACGGCGGTGCGCTGCCCGGTGCCGTAGGTGTGGACGTTCATCTGGTCGACGAGGTCGCGGGAGGCCTGCGAGTAGGAGTTCCAGTTCGTGGCGAAGATGCTCGGGTTGGTCTCGTCCATCGCCGAGATGTCTGCCTTGACCTTCGCCTTCCTCAGTGCGGGCGCCAGGGCGGCGAGAACCTTCTGCTGGACCTCGGGCCCGATGTGGGCGCCCTCCTGACGGCCGCCGACCGGCCGGCCGTCCGCACCGAGACGGGTGCCCCAGTAGTTGGTGTTGGGCTCGTTGAAGGGGTCGATCGTGTCGACCTTGATGCCCTCGGCCTTCTCCAGCCGCTTGGTCGCGCCCGCCAGATAGGCGGCGAAGTCGTCGACGGACTCCGGTTTCAGCTGCTCGGCGCTGGAGTCGAAGCCGCCGGAGACGTAGCCGCTGACGGTCATGAACCACGGCGGGGAGTTGCTGAACGTCTCCCAGTGGTCGATGTCGTTCTTGATCCGGTCGACCCACCAGCGCTGGTTGGCGTCGGCGTCCTTGTTCCAGTCGGCCGGGTCGTCGGCGCTCCACCAGTCGGTGTCCGTGCGGGTGGTGCCCGCGGGCGCCTTCCACCAGCCCTCGACCGCGCCGCCGGCGCGCAGGTAGTCCTTGACGTCCGGGGCGTTGCCGCCGCCGATGTTGTACCGGGCGATGTTGAGCGCCAGCCCCTCGTCGCCGAAGAGGAGGTCCGCCAGCTTCTCCCGTATCTCCGTCGGATAGTCGCCGGTCGCGTTGGCGAACCACACGAGACTGGTGCCCCAGCCCTCGAACCTCTCCTGCTGGTACGACGGGTCGGGCCGCACGGTCACGGACGCGGCGGCCTCGGCCTGCGCCGGAACGGCGAGCAGGGCGGCCCCCGTGGCCAGAGCGGTCAGTCCGGCGCCCCCGAGGGTCCGTCTGTTGCGGGTACGGCGTGCCATCTGTTCTCCCAACTGCGGTGCGGTCGCTGCGTGGGCCCCTCCCGCCCGGGCGGGCGGGAGGGGATGGCTCCCGGCACGGGTGCGTGCCGTGCCGAGGAGTGGTGCGGGGTGGGGATGTGCGTGCGGCTCGGCGGGGGTGTCTCAGCCGGCGGGCTGGCGCAGTACGGCGACCTCGCGAGGTCCGAGGACCAGGGGGCCGCCCGCGCCGTCCGGGCCGCCGGTGCCGACCAGGACGTCCCCGGAGAGCCCGGTGACCGGCACCGAGTCGTCGGTCCGGTTCACCAGGAACAGGAACCGTCCCGAGTCGCCGCGCCGGACGGTCAGTTCGACCCGCCCGCGTGCCTCCCGCGGAAGCTCGCTGGCGACCCCGGCCGGTTCCAGCAGCCGCGGCAGCAGCGACACCAGCCCGTCGACGCCGAGGCGGGTGGAGACGTAGGACGCCGACCCCTCGCCCGTGGGACGGCGGGTGACGGCGGGCCGGCCCGCCTGCGCACCGGTGCGGTAGCGGGCCAGGACCTGCGTGTCGGCGTCGGCGACGGTGATCTGGTCGGTCCACAGGGTGCCCGAGGTGCCGTCGTCCAGGTCCACGCTCTCGCCGGCCAGGAGCGGTCCGAACTCCTCGACGCGGATGCCGAGCAGCTCACGCAGGGCGCCCGGATAGCCGCCCAGCCAGACGTGGTCGTTCTCGTCGACGACGCCGGAGAAGTACGTGGTGACCAGGTGACCGCCCTGCTCGGCGTAGCGCGTCAGCTCCTTGGCCAGCTCGGCGGGCACCATGTGCAGCACCGGGGCGATCAGCACCTGGTGGCGGGAGAGGTCGGCGCGGGTGGTGACGAGGTCGGCGCGGACGCCGAGGGCGAGGAGCGCCGAGTACCAGTCGAGCGCCTCCTGCCGGTAGTCGAGCAGCGAGGTGGGGTGCGAGTCCTGCTCGCTGGCCCACCACGACTCCCAGTCGTACAGGACGCCCACCCGGGCGCTCTCCCGCTCGGTCCCGGCGACCGGGGCGAGGGTCTTCAGGGTGTCGCCGAGCGCGGCCACGGCCCGGAACAGGTCGCTGTCCTCGCCGGCGTGGGGGACCATCGCCGAGTGGTACTTCTCGGCGCCGGCCGCCGACTGCCGCCACTGGAAGAAGCACACCGCGTCGGCGCCGTGCGCCACGTGCAGCAGGGCGTCGCGGGCGAGGTCGCCGGGCCGCTTGGCCACGTTGACCGGCTGCCAGTTCACGGCGCTGGTGGAGTGCTCCATCAGGAACCAGGGCCGCCCGCCCGAGATGCCGCTGACGAGGTTCGCCGAGAAGGACAGCTCGTCGCGGTCCTGCGGTCCGGGGTGGACGTAGTGGTCGTTGGAGACGAAGTCGACCTCCTCCGCCCAGTCCGGATAGTTCATGCCCTTGGTGCCGCCCATCACCATGAAGTTGGTGGTGACCGGAATCTCGGGCGTCAGCTCGCGCAGGACCTCCCGCTCGGCGCGCAGGTGGTCCTTGAGCGCGTCGGAGGAGAAGCGCTTGAAGTCGAGCTGCTGCGTGGGGTTGGGGTGAGAGGCGGCCAGCCTCGGCGGCAGGATCTGCTCCCAGTCGCTGTAGCGCTGCGACCAGAACGCCGTGCCCCACGCGTGGTTGAGGGCCTCCAGCGTGCCGTACCGGGCGCGCAGCCACACGCGGAAGGCGCGGGCCGCGTCGTCGGAGTAGTCGTAGATGTTGTGACAGCCCAGCTCGTTGGAGATGTGCCAGGCCACCAGCGCGGGGTGGTCCTTGTAGCGGGCCGCCAGCTCCCGCACCAGGCGCAGGGCGTGCTCGCGGAAGACCGGGGAGGTGGGCCGCCAGTGCTGGCGGGCACCCGGCCACACCGTCTCGCCGTTCGCCGTCACCGGCAGGATCTCCGGGTGGGCGGTGGTCAGCCAGGGCGGCGGGGACGCGGTCGCGGTGGCCAGGTCGACGCCTATGCCCGCCGCGTGCAGGAGGTCCATGACCTGGTCGAGCCAGCCGAAGTCCCAGGTGTCCCGGGTCGGCTGGATCCGGGCCCAGGAGAAGATCGCCACGGACACCACGGTGACGCCGGCCTCGCGCATCAGCCGTACGTCCTCCTCCCACACGTCCCGGGACCACTGCTCGGGGTTGTAGTCGGCGCCGTAGGCCAGACGCGGGGCGGGGTCACCGTCCGCCCCGCGGCGGCGGGAGTGGAGGGTGGAGATCATGGTGGTCCTTCCGGGGTGTGGTGCACGGGGGCGGCGCGGAGATCGCCCGCGCCGCCCTGCGTCTGTCGCTGTCCTACTTCTCGACGGTGAAGCCCTGCTCCTCGCCGTACTTCACCGAGGCGTCCTGCCAGGCCTTCAGACCGTCCGAGAGCTTGGTCCCGGAGACGTAGGCCTTGCCGACGGTGTCGTTGAAGATCGAGTTGGCGTACTGCTGGAACGGCAGGTACGACCAGTCGTCGGCGACGTTCGCGGCGGAGTCGGCGAAGATCTTGTTCGCCTCCTGGCCACCGAAGTAGTCGAACTTGGTGCTCTGGAACTCGGAGGACTGCAACTCCGCGGTGGTCGCCGGGAAGGCGCCCTGCTTGACGCGGGTCCGCACGCCGTCACCGGAGTTCGCGTACTCGACGAAGGCGTACGCGAGTTCCTTGTTCTTGCCGAGCGACGGCAGGGTCAGCGAGCTGCCGCCGTTCTCCGCGCCGGCCTTGTCGCCCTTGGTCCACGCCGGCATCGGGGCCGCACGCCAGTCACCGGCCGCGTTCGGCACACCGGTGACGAAGTTGGCGGGCATCCAGGCGCCGGTGGTCAGGGTGGCGATGGTGCCGTCGCCCAGGCCCTTGTACCAGTCGTCGGTCCAGCCGTTGATCGGCGCGACGAGCTTCTCGTCGATGAGCTTCTGCCAGGTGTCCGTGTACTTCTTGGCGCCCGCGTCGTTGAAGTCGATCTTCACGTCGGTGCCGTCGACCTTGTACGGGCGCGAACCGGCCTGCCACAGCATGCTGGTGGTGAAGCCCGCGTCACCGGCGTCGTTGGCGATGTACACCTTGGGGTCGGCCTTGTGCAGCGCCCGCGCGGCGTCGACGTACTCGTCCCACGTGGTCGGGACGGCGATCTTGTGCTTGTCGAAGACCTTCTTGTTGTAGAACATCGCCATGGGGCCGGAGTCCATCGGCAGGCCGTAGACCGCCTTGCCCTCGGTGACGGCGTTCCACGGGCCCGGCGTGTACGTGGACGCCAGCTTGCCCGCCCCGAAGGGGGCGAGGTCGGAGAGGCCCTTGGTGAGCGCGTACTGGCTCACCGCGAAGTACTCGACCTGCGCGACGTCCGGGACGCCCTTCTCGGCCGATATCGCGTTGGACAGGGCGGTGTAGTGCTTGTCGCCCGACCGCTCGCTGACCAGGTTGATCTTGACCTTCGGGTACTTCTTCTCGAAGTCGGCGGCGACCGTCTTCAGCGTGGGCTCCCAGGCCCACACCGTCACCGTGCCGCCCTTCTTCAGCGCCGCCTGGACGTCCGAGGCGGAGACCGCCTTCTGGGCGGAGTCGTCGTCCGAGCCACCGCAGGCGGTGGCGCCCAGGGCGAGAGTGGACAGGAGGGCGATGCCGCGAAGCAGGCGGCTGGTCTTTCTGCGCATGGAGGTGCTTCCACTTCTTCGTGGGTGGGACGGGGTGAGGGTGGTGGTGCGCGGTGCGGACTGAACGTGGGGCTGGGGGGCGCGGCCGCGGGGCCGCGGGATCACTCCTTGACGCTGCCCGCGGCGAGACCCGACTGCCAGTACTTCTGGAGCAGCAGGAACGCGGCGATGAGCGGCAGGATGGTGAGGAGCGAACCGGTGATCACCAGGTTGAAGATGACGTCGCCGCCGATGGTCTCGGCCTGGGAGTTCCACGCGCTCAGACCGAGCGTCAGCGGGTACCAGTCCGAGTCCTTGAGCATGATCAGCGGCAGGAAGTAGTTGTTCCAGGTGGCGACCGTGGTGAACAGCAGCACGGTCACGATGCCGGGCGCGAGCAGCGGCAGGGCGACGGTGAAGAAGGTGCGGGCCTCGCCGGCCCCGTCGATGCGGGCGGCCTCCAGCAGTTCGGTGGGGATGGCCTCGGTGGCGAACACCCACATCAGGTACAGGCCGAACGGCGAGACCAGCGAAGGGATGATCACCGCCCACGGGGTGTCGGTCAGGCCCATCTTGCTGAACATCAGGAAGGTGGGCACCGCGAGGGCCGTACCGGGGACCGCCACCGCGCCGATGACTGTGGCGAAGACGCCGCGCTTGCCGGGGAAGTCGAACTTCGCCAGCGCGTAACCGCCCAGGATCGCGAGGAAGGTGGCCCCGCCGGCGCCCAGCACCACGTACATCAGGGTGTTCAGAAGCCAGCGCGTGAACACGCCGTCGTCGTAGGTGAAGGTGTCGCGGATGTTGTCCCACAGCGCGAAGTCGTCGGCGAACCACATCCCGGACGAGTCCGCCAGACCCGCCTGCGTCTTGGTGGCGTTGATGGCCAGCCAGATCAGCGGTACGACGGTGTAGACGACGATCAGCGAGGTCAGCACCGTCAGCAGCACGCTGCGCCTGGGCTTGCCGGCGGAGGGCTTGCGCGGCTTGCGCAGCCGCGGCGTGTTCCGGCCGGGCCCCGGGGTCTTCGCGGGTGCGGAGGGGGAGGCGGTGGTGAGAGGGCTGCTCATCGGGTCACGCTCCCTTGCGCATGCCGCGCAGCTGCACGACGTAGGCGATCACCATCGTGATCAGGCCCATGATGATGGCCACCGTCGCGGAGTAGTTGTGCTGCTGGCCGTTGAAGGACAGCGAGTACGTGTAGTAGTTCGGCGTGTAGTCGGTGGTGATGGCGTTGCGGGCGAGCGGCCGCAGGATGTTCGGCTCGTTGAACAGCTGGAAGCTGCCGATGATGGAGAAGATCGTCGCGATGACCAGGGCGCCCCGGATCGCGGGCAGCTTGATCGCGGTGATCACGCGGAACTGTCCGGCGCCGTCGATCTCCGCCGCCTCGTACAGCGAGTGCGGGATGACACGCAGGGCCGAGTAGAAGATCAGCATGTTGTAGCCGACGAACTCCCAGGTGACGATGTTGCCGATGGACGCCAGCACCAGGTCGGGGGAGAGCGGGTCGGGCAGCGAGACGCTGAACGCCTCGTTGATGTCACCGACGAGGCCGTACTTCGTGCCGTACATGAAGCCCCACATGAGGGTGGCGACCACGGCGGGCACGGCGTACGGCAGGAAGATCGTGATGCGGAAGAAGCTCTTGCCGTAGAGCCGTCCGCTGTCCAGTGCCAGCGCCACCAACAGGGCGATGCCCAGCATGATCGGCACCTGTATGGCCAGGAACAGCGACACCCGCCCGAGCGCGGCCCAGAACCGGTCGTCCTGCAACGCCTGCGTGTAGTTGTCGAGGCCGACGAACCGCGTGCCGCCGATGAGCTGGTCGCGGAAGAGACTGAGGTAGATCGAATACACGATCGGAGCCAGGAAGACCAGGGCGAACACGGCCACGAAGGGGCCGATGAAGCCCCAGCCCGTCCACGAGCGGCGGTCCCGTTTCGCCGGAGGGGGCGCCGGCCGCGGCTCGGCGGCCACCGGCGGTTGCAGCGTCGTCATGTCGTTCCTCGCTCATCCAGTCCTGGACCCGCGGTGCCGCGCCGACGTGCCGTGCGCACCGCCACGATGTTTACGCAAACATCGACCCCCGCGAAGACTCGCTGGGCTGTTATGTTTACGTAAACATCTGATGGCGGCATGTCTACACTGCCCCGATAACCATGGTCAAGGGTCATCTGAGGAGACCCTGAAAGCTGCGGCGACAGAGAGGTGGGGGCGACGGGTGGAGACGGCTGGAGGAGCCCCGGCGAACGGAGCCGGGACGGCCATGGGCCCGGCCGGGGGCGTTCAGGAGACGGGCGGCGCGGTGCGACGGGCTCGCGGCCGTGGCCGGGCCACCGCCTCGATGGCGGACGTGGCACGCCTCGCGGGCGTGTCCTCGCAGACGGTCTCGCGGGTCTCCAACGGTTACGCCGGTGTGAACGAGGAGACCCGGCGACAGGTGCTCGCCGCCATGAAGGAGCTGGGCTACCGGCCCAACAGCGCGGCCCGCGCCCTCAAGCGCGGCGAGTTCCGCACGATAGGCGTGATCACCTTCACGCTGTCGACGACCGGCAACGTGCGCACCCTGGAGGCCATCGCGACCTCCGCCGCGGCCGAGGGCTACGCGGTGACGCTGCTGCCGGTCGCCGTGCCCACCCAGGACGAGGTGCGCGGCGCCTTCTCGCGCCTGGAGGAACTCGCCGTCGACGCGGTCATCGTCATCATGGAGGTCCATCTGTTGGACGCGGCGACCGTCACCCTGCCGCCGCACGTCCAGGTGGTGGTCGTCGACTCCGACGCCGGCAGCCACTACACCGTCGTCGACACCGACCAGTCCGGTGGTACC
Source organism: Streptomyces sp. NPDC033216 (assembly GCF_055577115.1). NCBI lineage: Bacteria > Bacillati > Actinomycetota > Actinomycetes > Kitasatosporales > Streptomycetaceae > Streptomyces > Streptomyces sp. NPDC033216. Next base: position 538,872 of record NZ_JBVIQK010000003.1, read on the forward strand.
CGCACCGCCGTCCAACACCTCCTGGACCTCGGCCACTCGACGGTCTGGCACCTGGCGGGGCCCAAGGGCTCCTTCGCCGCCCAGCGCCGGGCAGACGCCTGGCGTGGAGCGCTCACCGACGCGGGCCGCCCCGCGCCGCCCCTCGTCCGCGGTGACTGGTCGGCCGAGTCCGGCTACCGCGCCGGCCTGGAACTCGCGGCCCACGAGGACTGCACCGCCGTCTTCGCGGCCAACGACCAGATGGCCCTCGGCCTGCTGCGCGCCCTGCACGAACGCGGCCGGCGCGTCCCCGAGGACGTCAGCGTGATCGGCTTCGACGACATCCCCGAGGCCGGCTCCTTCCTGCCCCCGCTGACCACCGTCCACCAGGACTTCGCCGAGGTCGGCCGCCTCTGCGTCCAGGCCGTCCTCCGCAAGATGCGCCGCGACGGCCCCCAGCGCGGCACGACCCTCGTACCGACCCGCCTGGTCCGCCGCGACAGCACGGCACCGCCTCCGGGCGCCGCCCGCGCAGGGGAGTTGCCGCCGGCCGGGGAGCCCGGAGCGGGCTGAGGCCGACAGGGCCTGGCTGGTGGGGTGCCCAGGAGGCGAGGCCGACAGGGCCTGGCTCATGGGGGCCCAGGAGGCGCACGGGGTGCCACGCACGTGCTCCGCGGGTCGGACGGGTGTGGGGTCGGGGCGTACGGGACGCCTGGCGCCGGCACCGGGCGTGGCGGCGTCCGGCGCGAGGCGAACGCGTCGTCGGCGCGCCGAGGTCTCGCTGCCCGAGAAAGAGGCCGCCGCGGCGCAGACGGCGTTCGGCGACGCCCGCCGGGTGCGAGTCCGACCCGTGAGAGCAGGCGTGGGCAAGCCCGGGAACCGCGAGCGCCCGGCCGATCCCGCGGTCTCGGGTCCGGTGCGACGGCGGCGCCCGGCGCCCCTCCCGCCACCGGGGGCCCAGGGGACCCGGCCCCTACACCAGGTCCAGTTGCAGATCCCGTTCGCCCACCGCTCGGGCGGCTGTGCGCCAGGCGACCGTGACGGCGGTGCGGGCGGCCGCCGCGCCGGTGCGGGCCTCCGCGGGAAGTCGTAGCGGGGCGCCGACGTGGACGTGGCAGCGGGGGCGGCGTACCGGTGCGGTGAGGGCGCCCGCCATCTGCTTGGCCGTCGAACCCGAGGAGATCCGCCGGGCGCCGACGTGGCCCACCGGCACCACCAGGGCGCCGGAGACCTGCGCGAGCCGGGCGAGTCCGGTGCGGAACGCCTCCGGCGGGCCGGGTGCCGCGTCCTTGCGGGCCGGCAGGCCGCCCTCGCCGTAGAGCAGGACGTGCCGGCCCCCGGCGAGTGCCTCGGCGGCCGCGTCGAGGGCGTGTGCGGCGCGAGCGGAGCGGCGGTGCACGGGGATGTGCCCCTCGCGGGCCAGCACCCGCCCGAGCACCGGCACCCGCCAGAGCCCCGCGGTCGCCATCACCACCGGCTCCACGCCGAGTCCGCGCAGCGCGGCCAGGACGACCGCGGGGTCGGCCAGGGAGTCGTGGTTGGCCGCGAAGATGGTCCCCGCGGACAGACGCATGCGCAGTTCACTGGTCACGGTGAGGCGCCCGAACAAGGGCACCAGGACGGAGGCGGCACGGGTCAGCACGGCGGGCCCTTTCCGGTCGGGGAGGGTGAGTGGGCCCAGTCTCGTGGCGGCACGGCGACCGCGCCTGAGTACGCCTACTCAGACACCCGTGCGACCTCGTGCGGATTCCGCCGTGTTCACGGCCCGGTCGGGGGCATCCGCACAACGACGGACCCGACCGGGCCGACACCGGCACCCACTACCCCCCGAAGGGACGGACATCGTGCTGGCCATCATCGCGGCGGTGGCGTTCTTCATCGCCTTTCTGATCAACGCGGCGGAGATCTCGACCAACGACGCCTTCACCTCCACCAACATCATGCTGCTCGGCCTGACCCTGCTCGCCCTCCACGTGGCAGGCATCGGCGCCGGCTGGTCGGCGCGCGGTCGCAGACGCTGACGGTGAGGTCGGTCGGGCCCGCCTCCGGGGTTCCGGAGGCGGGCCCTCGTCGTAGCCGTGGCGAGGACGAGGGCCTCACCCGTCGCCGTCGGTCGCCGTACCGGCGAAGGGTGAGGGGAAAGCCGCTCGACCGGGGTCGGAATCGTCAGCGACGTCGCGGCCACGGCTCCGGGGCGGGACCGGCGCGGTGCTCGGTGACCGTCCCCCGGCCACCGAGCACCGCACCGGTCGTCGTGGCCGGGAGCCGGTCACGGCCCCGCACTCCGGCCCGCTCCCGCCCCGACCGTGCCCCGTGCGGCTCGCGTCCCCGCCCCGCTCCGCGACCAGCGGGTTCGGCCGCGCTCCCATGGCGGACGCGACTCGGGGTAGGCGGGAGGGAACCCAGGAAAGGATCGTCATGACGACTTATGTGATCAGCGTCCCCGGCACCTTCACCACCGGCGTCGACGCGGACACCCGGTCCCGGATCAGCCGGTCGCTGAGTCCGACCGACCCGCACCGCACACAGCTGGGGAACAGCGAGGACCTCGACGCCCTCTCCCTGAACGACGACGACACCTTCACCATCCGGCTGACCGTGGAGGCGGACACCGCCCCGCACGCCGAGGAGAGCGCGCGGCTGCTCGCTCAGGAGGCCCTGCGAGAGTCCGGGCTGGACGAGAGCGACGCCCCGCTGGGACCGGCGGCGGTCACCGGCATCGACTCCGACGTCTGAGGCCGCCCCCGCCCGAGGGCGGACGCCGGAACCGGAACCGTTGTCCCGGACGCCGGCCGCCCCCGGCCGTCGGCACTCGACGGCCGGGCCGTCCGCACCCTTGGGCCGCCCGCGGAAACGCCGGACCCGCTTTCCGGCACGTCTGCCGCCGGCCGTACCGGGCACACGCAGGACCACGACCACAGGGAGACAGGGAGGACATCGTGAGCGAATACCGAGGGCACACCGTCCCGACCGCGGGACACACCCCGGACGACGACCTGACCGGCTACCAGGTGGACGCCAGGGACGGTCACACGGGCAAGGTCAGCAAGTACTCCGCGGATCTCGGCCCGCAGTTCCTGGTCGTGCGCACCGGCATCTGGTTCCTCGGCAAGGACGTGGTGCTTCCGGCGGATGCCGTCATGGGCGTCGACCACCAGGCGCGCATCGTGCAGGTCTCCCGGACGAAGGACGAGGTGAGGTCGGCGCCCGTCTTCGACGCGGACACGTACCTGGGCGACCCCCGCCACCGTGACCAGCTCGGCGGCCGGCACGGTTCGGGACACTGACCCGGCCCGTGCGGGCTCGGCGGACCGGGCCCCTCTCGCGGACCGACCCGCTGGCGGGGAAAGATGGGACGGCGAGCGACGGATCAACCATGCGGAGGAACGGACCATGCAGCACGAACGAGCGGGCCGGCCGGCCGGCCCCGAGGACCTCGTCGACGTGGCCCGGCTGGTCACCGCCTACTACGCGCTGCACCCCGACCCCGCCGATCCGGCGCAGCGGGTGGCGTTCGGCACGTCCGGGCACCGCGGCTCCTCCCTGAACACGGCGTTCAACGAGGACCACATCGCCGCGACCAGCCAGGCCATCTGCGAGTACCGCGGCGCGCAGGGCACCGACGGCCCCCTCTTCCTGGGTGCCGACAGCCACGCCCTGTCCGAGCCGGCCAGGGTCACCGCCCTGGAGGTCTTCGCCGCCAACGACGTGACCGTGCTCATCGACAGCGCCGACGGCTACACGCCCACCCCGGCCGTCTCGCACGCCATCCTCACTCACAACCGGGGCCGCGCGACGGGCCTGGCGGACGGGGTGGTCGTCACCCCCTCGCACAACCCGCCGGGTGACGGCGGCTTCAAGTACAACCCGCCCACCGGCGGGCCGGCCGGCTCGGACGCGACCTCCTGGATCCAGGACCGCGCCAACGAGATCATCGCGGCCGGTCTGAAGGACGTACGCCGCGTTCCCTACCGGCAGGCGCTCGCCGCCCCCGGCACCGGCCGCCACGACTTTCTCGGCGCCTACGTCGCCGACCTGCCGGCCGTCCTGGACCTGGACGCGATCCGCGCCGCGGGCGTGCGCATCGGCGCCGACCCGCTCGGCGGGGCCTCCGTCGCCTACTGGGGCCGTATCGCCGAGGAGCACCGCCTCGACCTGACCGTGGTCAACCCCCTCACCGATCCCACCTGGCGGTTCATGACGCTGGACTGGGACGGCAAGATCCGTATGGACTGCTCGTCGCCGTACGCGATGGCCTCGCTCATCGGTCAGCGGGACCGGTTCCACATCGCCACGGGCAACGACGCCGACGCCGACCGGCACGGCATCGTCACGCCGGACGCGGGTCTGATGAACCCCAACCACTACCTGGCCGCCGCCATCGCCTACCTCTACACCCACCGGGAGCAGTGGCCCGCCCACACCGGCATCGGTAAGACCCTGGTGTCGTCCTCCATGATCGACCGGGTGGCCGGCGATCTCGGCCGCCGACTCGTCGAGGTGCCCGTCGGCTTCAAGTGGTTCGTGGACGGCCTGGTCGACGGTTCGCTCGGCTTCGGCGGGGAGGAGTCGGCCGGCGCGTCCTTCCTGCGCCGCGACGGTTCGGTGTGGACCACCGACAAGGACGGCATCATCCTGGCGCTGCTCGCCTCCGAGATCACCGCCGTCACGGGAAGGACCCCGTCGGAGCACTACGCGGCCCTCACGGCACGGTTCGGCGACCCCGCCTACGCCCGGATCGACGCCCCCGCCTCCCGCGAGGAGAAGGCGCTGCTCGCCAAGCTCTCGCCCGCGCAGGTCACCGCGGACACCCTGGCGGGGGAGCGCGTCACCGGCGTCCTCACCGAGGCGCCCGGCAACGGCGCGGCCATCGGCGGCATCAAGGTGACCACCGAGAACGCCTGGTTCGCCGCCCGCCCCTCCGGCACGGAGGACGTGTACAAGATCTACGGCGAGTCGTTCCGGGGCCCCGACCACCTCCGCCAGGTGCAGGAGGAGGCGAAGGACGTGGTGATGACGGCCCTCGGCGGCTGACGCGAGGCCCGCGCCCCGGCTCAGGCGACGGTGAAGCGGAACGCGCCGTCGCCCGAGCCCAGCGTGAGCCACACGTGCCGTTCCTCCCGCACCAGCCGCAGCGCCACATACGCGCAGCCGGGGCACCGCGCGGTGAGGCCCGGCTCGGGACCGTAGACGTGCAGTTCCGCGAGGGGGCCCGAGCGGGCGCACTCCGGGCAGCGCCACCACGCGGCGGTGGGCTCCACGGCGAGGATCTCGGAGAGCGGTCCGGCAAGGCAGTTGCCGTCGCGGTGCGAGGCCATGTCGGTCACGGGGTCCTCCAGGGTCGGGGGTCAGCCGAAGCGCTCGGTGCGGATGGTCGCCGGGTCGCGTCCCAGACCGGTCAGCAGGTCGCCGACCGTCTCGACGAAGCCGGTGGGGCCGCAGACGTACACCGTGCCGGCCGGCGGCAACCGGGCCGACACGTCCGCCAGGTCGGCCGCCGTGATGCGGCCGGGAGCGCGAACGGCGTCGGCCGGGGCCTCGCGGGTGTACAGCACGCGTACGTCGAGATCGGGGTGGTGGGCGCCGAGTTCCTCGCGGTACCAGACGTCCTCGGCGCCGCGCACGGAGTACAGCAGCTCGAAGGGGCCGCGCGGCAGGGACCGCCGGTGGGCGCGCACCATGGCGGCCAGCGGTACGATCCCGGACCCGCCGGCCACCAGGAGCACCGGCTCGGTCCGTCCCGGCCGCCACACGAACCAGTTGCCGAGCGGCCCGCGCACCTCCACCTCCGCCCCGACCGGCAGCCCGTCGGCCAGATACGGCGAGACCTCCCCGCCGACCACCGCCTGCACGCCCAGTTCGACGCGGTCTCCGTCGGTGGGCGCGGCCAGGGAGTAGCTGCGTACGGCCTGGTAGCCGTCGTCGGCGGTCAGGCGTACGTCGACATGCTGGCCGGGCAGATGGCCGGGCCAGCCGGGGACGGTGAGGATCAGGGTGCGGGCGGTGGCGTTCTGCGGACGGCGCTCCACCAGCCGCGCCCGGCGCCAGGCGACGGCCACGCTCAGTCGCCCCAGTTGCGCTGCTCGCGCCACGGGTCGCCGTAGTCGTGGTAGCCGGCGCTCTCCCAGAAGCCGGGCTCGTCCTCATGGGTGAGCCGGATGCCCCGGACCCACTTGGCCGACTTCCAGAAGTACAGATGCGGCACGAGCAGCCGGGCCGGTCCACCGTGCTCCGGCGACAGCGGAAAGTCGTCGAACGTGTGGACGATCCAGGCCTGGCCGTCGAGGAGGTCCTCCAGCGGCAGGTTCGTGGTGTAACCGCCGTAGCTGCTGATGACGACGTAGTCCGCGGCCGTCTCCACCTCCTCGAAGAAGGCGTCCAGGGACACACCGCGCCACCGGGTGTCGAACTTGGACCAGCGCGTGACGCAGTGGATGTCGTGCACGGTCTCCTGCTGGGGCAGCGCCATCATGCTGTCCCAGTCCCACGCCTGCGTCTCACCGGTCTCCGTGGTGACGGTGAACTGCCAGGACTCGGTGGGGATCCTCGGCGTGGGACCCGCCGAGAGCACGGGGAACGACTCCGTCGGGTACTGGCCGGGCGGCAGCTTGTCGGCCAACCGCCTGCCGCGGCCCTGGAAGCCGGGGGAGAAGGAGTTCACGGTGTCATCTCCTGGTCACGTCCGCCGGGGGAGCGTACGGGGTTCGTAGTCAGTGTCGGGCGGCGGCGGCCCGTCCACCAGCCGGGGCGGACCGCGGGCCGGCATTCCCGGCGCCGAGGCGGCGCCCCGCCGGGTCGTCGTTCCCAGGCGGCGCACCGGCTGGTCGTCGTTCCCGGCCTCGCACAGGCTGGGGCCTCCGCGCACTGGCGACTCGTCCCCGCGTGCACCGCGACCGGTCCGCCGGCGCACAGGTCTTGAGAGCCCGGTGTCGCCGCCGCGCCCGGCACGTCCGTGCACCGGGGGGACGGCGGCCGTGCGCTCCCGGACAACCCGTCCGGCCCCACCGCTCCTACAGTCGCTCCGTCCGGAACCACCGGCTCGGCACCACCTGGGGTTCGCATGCGCAACAGACCGAAGACCGCGGGGACACCGCGACCCGACTCGCCCTGGGCGCCCCTCGCGGGGCGCCTCTTCCGTGCCCTGTGGACCGCGCAGCTCGTCTCCAACATCGGCGGCTGGATGCAGACCGTGGGCGCCCAGTGGCTGCTGGTCGGGGAGAACGCGGCGCTGGTCACGCTCGTCCAGACCGCCTCCAGCCTCCCCGTCGTCCTGTTGGCCCTGCCCTCGGGTGTGGTCGCCGACCGCTTCGACCGGCGCCGGGTGCTGTTGACCGCCCAGTTCGCCATGGTGGCCGTGTCCGGCGTGCTCGCCGCGCTCGCCTTCGCGGACGCCCTCGACCCGGCCTCCCTGCTGTCGCTGACCTTCCTGCTGGGGTGCGGCACCGCCCTGATGGGACCGGCCTGGCAGGCCGTGCAGCCGGAACTGGTCGAGCGTGAGCGCCTCGGCCAGGCCGCAGCGCTCGGCGCGGTGAACATGAACCTCGCGCGCGCCGTCGGTCCCGCCCTCGGCGGAGCCGTCGTGGCCGCGGCGGGCGCCGGCTGGGTCTTCGCGTTCAACGCCGTCTCCTACGTGGGCACTGCCACCGTCCTGATCCTCTGGCACCGCCCCGCCGCCCCCGTCCGCCCCGGCGGCGGGGAACGGCTGCTGCCCGCCCTGCACGCGGGCCGGCGCTACGTGTGGAACGCGCCCGGCGTCCGCCGCGTGCTGCTGCGCACGCTGCTGTTCGTGCCCGGCGGCGCCGCCCTGTGGTCGCTGCTCCCGGTGACCGCGGACCGCACCCTCGGCCTCGGCTCGGGCGGCTACGGCCTGCTGCTGGGCGCGGTGGGCGTGGGCGCCGTGGCGGGGGCGTTCGTGCTGCCCCTGATCCGTCGCACCCTCGGCGCGAGCGGCACGCTCGCCGCCGGCACCCTGGTCTTCGCGGGCGCTCTGACGGTGCTCGCCGGTCTCCGGTCACCCTGGCTGGTGGCGGCCGCCCTGCTGCCCGCCGGTCTGGCCTGGATCGGGGTGCTGTCCACCCTGAACGCGGCCGTGCAGACCAGGCTCCCCGGCTGGGTGCGGGCCCGCGGTCTCGCCGTCTATCTGCTGGTCTTCCAGGGTGGCCAGGCGTGCGCGGCGCCGCTGTGGGGCACTCTCGCCGACCGGCTGGGCCTGTCCACCGCCTACCTGGTCAGCGCCGCCCTGATGGTGCTCGGCGCGGTGACCGTCAGGGTGTGGCCGCTGCGCGACAGTCGGGGCATCGACCCGTCGCCGTCCACCCACTGGCCGGTGCCACCGCTGGTGTTCGAGCCCGGCCCGGCCGACGGCCCCGTCCTCGTGTCCGTCACCTACCGGGTGCCGGCGGGCAACCGCGCGGAGTTCACCGCCCGCATGGCGCACGTCGCCCGGTCGCGGCGCCGTACCGGCGCCCTCACCTGGGGCCTCTACCAGGACGGCAACGACCCCGAACGCTTCCTGGAGCACTACCTCGTCGGCTCCTGGAACGAGCACCTCGCCCAGCACGGCGACCGGCTGACGGTCACCGACCGCCGGCACGAGGAGCGGGCCCGCGCGCTGCTCGCACCGGGCAGCGAGCCCGAGGTCACGCATGCCTTCGACACCGCGTCGGGCCCGCCGGTGACGGCCCCCGAAGGTTCCGCGATGTCAGGTAGTACGCATATGTCGGTATCATCCAGTAAACGTAAATTATGAAGTTCGCCCCGAAGGGGCTACCGTCCTCTCCGGAGTGAGCCATGCCCCGCAAGCGCCCGACGGACGACGGCGACGAGTTGCTGGCCAGACTCGGTTCGCTCACCGCCCAGGCTCGCGAACGCGCGGAACGGCAACGCTCCCGCGTCGAGCTGGCCATCGCCCTCCAGAGGGGCATGCTCCCGAGGGACCTGCCCACCGCGCGCGGCTACCGGCTCGCCGTCCGGTACGCGCCCGCCTACCACGGCCTCAATGTGGGCGGTGACTGGTACGACGCCTTCGGGATGTCCGACGGCCGTATCGGCCTGTCCATCGGCGACGTCCAGGGGCACAACCTAGAGGCGACCGCCTTCATGGGCCAGGTCCGCGTCGGCCTGCGCGCCCTCGCCTCCGTCACCAGCGAGCCCGGCGAACTGCTCGCCGCGACCAACGACCTGCTGATCTCCCTGGGCGGCGACCTCTTCGCCACGTGCACCTTCATGCGCCTGGACCCCGCGACCGGGGTACTGGAGAGCGCTCGCGCCGGTCACATTCCGTGCGTGTGGGCCACGGCCGACGGCAGGTCCGGGGTGGCCCAGGACGAGGGCGGGCCGCCTCTCGGCGTCCAGGAGGGGATGGAGTACCCGGTCACGCGTTACCGGCTCACCCAGGGCGGGGTCTTCGTGCTGCTCACCGACGGCGTCGTGGAAGGGCCGTCGATGAGCGTCGAGGAGGGCCTGGACCAGGTCGTGCGGCTCGCCGGCATCGCCGCGGTCGCCGGACTGGAGGCCCACGCCCTCGCCACCGCCGTGATGAAGGGTGCCGAGCGTGTCGGGCACGAGGACGACGCGGCCGTCCTCGTCGTCGGACACGACGGGCTCACGGAGGGTGGGGACGACGACGCTCAGGGAAACGTGGGGACGGTGGGGCTCGCGGGCGGGTGGGATTCCGGGGCCCTGAGCCGGATCGTCATCGCGTTCCCGAAAGAGACGCACGCGCCGCTCGCCGGTGACGACAGGACCCCTGGTGGGTGGGGACGACGGGATCCCGGATGCAAGGCACGGCGCGTTCAGCCATAGGGCCGTTCCCCGAGCCTCCCGCCTCGCCGCCGGGGCGGGCCCGGTGTCTGATGGCTGCTGTGGTGGGCACCAGCGATCTGCGTCGGCCGGCCGTCCTCGCCGCGGAGACGGCGGCGGTCGCGGTCTGCTACTACGCGGCCGGAGAACTGGGCCTGCTGCGCCAGCTCGTCGTCGAGGGCGCCATCTTCACCCCCATCTGGCCGCCCTCTGGCGTCGCCGTGGCCTGTCTGCTGATCTTCGGGCTCCGCTGCTGGGCGGGCATCGCCCTCGGGGCGCTGCTCGTCATCCTCTCGCTCACCTCGCTCAGCCCCGCCGTCGTCTTCAACCTGGCGGGCAACACCGCCGCCCCCGTCTGCGCCTACCTCATGCTGCGCAGAGTGGGCTTCCGCAGCGACCTGGCCCGCTTACGCGACGGTCTCGCCCTGGTGTTCCTGGGGGCGCTCACCGCGATGCTGCTCAGCTCCACCGTGGGCGTCGGGGCCCTCCTCGTCACCGACCAGCTGCCCGCACACGCCTTCTGGCCGGTCTGGCTGGCCTGGTGGGTCGGTGACGCGATGGGGGTCCTCCTCGTCACGCCCGTCCTGCTCGTCGTGCACGCCGCTCGTCGGCCGCCGCCCCTGGCCCGCTGGAAGGAGGCCGCGAGCCTGGCCGTCATCGCCCTCGCGCTGATCCCCCTCGCCACCAACAGCCGCGTCAGCCTTCTCTTCCTCGTCTACCCGCTGCTGATCTGGGTCGCCCTGCGCTTCCAGCTCGTCGGCAGCATGCTGTGCGCCCTGTTCACCTCGGTACTGGCCACCGTCGCGGCCACCGACGGCGTGGGCCCCTTCGCGAACCTGACGCGCGTGGAAGTGATGAGCAAGCTCCAGGCCTTCAACGGCACGATGGCCCTGACCGCCCTGCTGCTCTCGGCCGTCATCACCGAACAGCGCAACACCCGCCGCTCGGTGGAGCGGGCCTGCCAGGAACTGGTCGAGGTCCTCGAGCACCTCGCGGCGGGCGACGCGCCGTACAGCCGGCCCCCGAAGGACACCGAGGGCGATCCGCCCCGCGACCTCTAGCGCGCCGGCGAGATCCGGCGCGCGGGATGACAGACGGATGGCTAGCGTGAGGAAACGGACACCACCTTCAACCGGAAGGGCCGTCACCATGGCCGTGCAACCCGAGGGATCCCCCTGCTGGGCCGACGCGATGTTCACCGACGTGGAAGGCGCCAAGCGCTTCTACGGCGACGTCCTCGGCTGGACCTTCGGCGAGTCGTCGTCGGAGTACGGCCACTACACCCAGGCATACGCGAACGGCAGGGCGGTCGCCGCCGTCGTACCGCCCATGCCCGGCCAGGAGGGCCAGTCCGCCTGGTGCCTCTACCTCGCCGCCGAGGACGCCGCCGCCACGGCGGCGAAGATCCGCGAACACGGCGGCGAGGTGCTGATGGAGCCCATGCGGGTCGGCGAACTCGGCACCATGTGCCTGGCCCGCGAACCCAGCGGCGCCGTGTTCGGCGTGTGGCAGGCCGGCAGCCACGAGGGTTTCGAGGTGACGGGTGTGCCCGGCGCCTTCGCCTGGGCCGAGGTCTTCACCCGCGAACCGCGCGAGGCCGACACCTTCCTGTCCGCCGTGTACGGCTACCGGCAGCGGCAACTGGAGGACGAACAGGGCGACTTCCGCCTCTACGACCTGGGCGGGGAGCCCGTGCTCGGCCGGATGGCGATGGGCGAGGACTTCCCGCCCGAGGTCCCGTCCTACGTCAACGTGTACTTCACCGTCCCCGACTGCGACGACGCCGTGGCCAGGGCCGCCGAGCTCGGCGGCAGGCTCCGGTTCGGCCCCATGAGTACGCCGTTCGGCCGGTTCGCCGCCCTCACCGACCCGCAGGGCGCGAACTTCTCGGTGATCGACGTCACCACCACCGAGGGCGAGATGCCGCAGACCAGAGACGTCTCCTAGGCCGCGCAAGGCCCCGGCCGGGGCATGGCATGATCGTGCGCATGCGTGAACGAGTGGTGGCCGCGTGCGACGGGGCCTCGAAGGGAAACCCCGGTCCTGCGGCCTGGGCGTGGGTGATCTCCGACGACTCCGAGGCCCCCGCCCGTTGGGAGGCGGGCCCGCTGGGCAAGGCCACCAACAACGTCGCCGAACTCACCGCGCTGGAGCGCCTGCTGGCGGCCGTCGACCCCGACGTGCCGCTGGAGATCCGCATGGACTCGCAGTACGCCATGAAGGCCGTCACCACCTGGCTGCCCGGCTGGAAGCGCAACGGCTGGAAGACCGCCGCGGGCAAGCCGGTCGCCAACCAGGATCTGGTCGTGCGCATCGACGAACTGCTCGGCGGCCGCACGGTGGAGTTCCGTTACGTGCCCGCCCACCAGGTCGACGGCGACAGGCTGAACGACTTCGCGGACCGGGCCGCCAGCCAGGCGGCGATCGTGCAGGAACCGGCGGGCAGCGCCCTCGGTTCCCCCGAGCCGCCGCCCGCGCCCGACGCTCCGCCCAGGGCCGGCGCACGCCGCAAGGCCGCCGGGGGCGTATCGCCCCGGCGGCCCGGCGGTTCGTCCACCCGCACGATCAAGGCCAAGTTCCCCGGCCGCTGCATGTGCGGGCGCCCCTATGCGGCGGGCGAGCCGATCGCCAAGAACGATCAGGGCTGGGGCCACCCGGACTGCCGTACGGCCGCCGCCGGGTGACCTTGGCGGCGCGTGTCAGACGACCATGCCGCGCCAGCCGCCGGTCTCGGCACCGCGCTCCTCGATGAACTCCTTGAAGCGCTTGAGGTCGCCCTTGGTCTGCCGCTTCACGAAGCCGAGCTTGTCGCCCACGGTCTCGGCGAGGCCCTCCGGCTCGAAGGCCATCTGGAGCATCACCTTCGTGTGCTCGTCGTCGAGGCGGTGGAAGGTCACCACGCCGGCCTGCCGGGCCTCTCCGCCCACGGTCGTCCAGGCCACCCGCTCGTCCGGGATCTGCTCGGTGATCTCCGCGTCGAACTCGCGGTGCACGCCGTTGACGTCGGTGACCCAGTGGGTGAGGGTGTCGGTGCGCTGTTCGACGCGCTGCACCCCGCTCATGAACTCGGGGAACGTCTCGAACTGCGTCCACTGGTTGTAGGCCGTGTGCACCGGGACACTGACCTCGATGGACTCCTCGACCTGCGTCACGGTCGTCTCCTCCTCGTTCTCGTCGGGTACGTGGCGCTCGGGTACCCGTGACGCCGACGGTCAACCCGGCTGCGGTCAGGCGGTGTCGAAGGTGTAGTGCGGGGTGTGGTCGAGAAGGTCGGCCGGGGTGGTGTCGTTCCACGGCTTCATCGTCTCGCGCAGGTCCACCACGTCCGGCGTTCCCGCCGTCGGGACGTATCCCGCGCCCGGGTGCCGCCGCTGCCACTGCGCCCACAGCTTGTCGATGTAGGCGTGGTGCAGCCAGAACACCGGGTCGTTGGGGGAGACTCCGGTGGCCATCTGGCCGCCGACCCACACGTGCACCCGGTTGTGCAGATTGACGCCCCGCCACCCCTCCAGATGGTTGCGGAAACCGTCCGACCCGCTGTTCCAGGGCGCCATGTCGTAGGTCGGCATCGCCAGCACCGAGTCGACCTCGGCCCGCGTCGGCAGCTCACGCACACCCGCCCCCAACGCCCGCCGCAGATACGTCCGTCCGTCGACGCGCACCCCGATGGGCCAGTTGCCGGTGGACGCGGCGAACGGGCCGTCCATCACCCGGCCGTCCAGGCTGCGCCCGGTGCCGCCGAGGAAGTCCGGCGCCCACAGCGAGGAACGCGTCGAGCGGTCGACGGACCAGTCCCAGTACGGCAGGGCCACCGACGCGTCCACCGACTGGAGCGCCCGCTCGAACTCCAGCAGGAATCTGCGGTGCCAGGGCAGGAAGGACGGTGAACGGTGGCCGGTGCGCTCACCGGTGTCGGTGTCGCCGAGGATGAACGCGTTGTGCGTGGTGACGAAGGCGTCGTAGCGGCCGCTGCGCTTGAGCTCGAGGACGGCTGCGACGAAGCGGCGCTTCTCGTCGGCGGTCAGGGTCGCCTGGTTCTTACGGACGGTCATGTGCGTGGTGCTCCAAGTGGGCGCGGAGGATGGTCAGTTGGTGGGGAACGGGAGCAGCCGGGCGCCCCGCAGCTCGTCGACCGCGGCGCGCGCGGCGGCCCGCGGGGTCGGTACCGGGTCGTAGTGGCTGACCACGCTGATCCAGCTGCCGTCGGCGTTGCGCATGACGTGCAGCTCCACGCCGTCGACGAACACGGCGTAGCCGCCGCCGTGGTGACCCCCGCCGTGGTGACCTCCGCCGGCGGCCGGCCGGCCCTGTATCCGGCGCCCCTTGTAGACCTCGTCGAAGGAGTCGGGGGAAGCGTGGGAGCCCGAGGAGCCGGGGGAGCCTTGGGAGTCGGGCGCCACCGGGTGGTGATCGCCCATCGGGACGGCGCTTGCGGCAGCCGCCCCGCTGGTGCCGGCGGTCACGGCGAGGGCGGCCGCGGTGGTGAGCGCGCGACGACGGCTGAGTTCCGGCATGCGGGACCTCCTGGGGTGCGTGGGGTTGACGACCCCGCATGCCTATCGCCCGGCCGGAGAACGGGAGAAATCCCTCAGGACGGGTTGGCTCCGATCCGGACAATCAATTACAAGTCGTGCAATGTTGAATGAAGATGATCTTGCTGTCGGGTGGACCCCCGCCGGGCGGAACGGGCAATTCCTTGCCCTGGGGGAGGCCCTTTCGATGATCCTTGGCGCGCGACCGCTCCGCCGGTGGTGTGGCTCACGTGGAGAAAGTGACGGAATCACGAAGAAGACCCCGACCTGACCGCGCCCACCGACTGCTACTGTGCGTCGTCGAACGACCACTTCTCGTCATTCCGGGGGTGTGTGTGAAGGTCGCCTGCGTCGGCGGCGGGCCCGCCGGCCTGTACCTCTCCATCCTGCTCAAACGGCAGGACCCGTCCCACGACATCACCGTCCACGAGCGCGACCCGGAGGGGTCGACCTACGGCTGGGGTGTCACGTACTGGCGGGGGCTCCTCGAACAACTCCACGCCCGTGACCCCGAGTCGGCGCGCGCGATCGAGGCGCACTCCGTCCGCTGGAACCAGGGGGTCGCGCACGTACGCGACCTGGTGACCCGGCAGCCCGGCGACGAGGGCCACGGCATCGGCCGCCACAAGCTCCTGGAGATCCTCGCCGCCCGCGCCCGCGCACTCGGCGTACGTCTGGAGTTCGAGCACGAGATCGCCCCCGACAGTCCGCCCGAGGCGGATCTGGTCGTCGCCGCGGATGGCGTGCACAGTGCCCTGCGTACCCACCACGCCCGGCACTTCGGCACCGAGCTGACGCCCGGTCGCAATCCGTACGTCTGGCTCGGCACCACCAAGGTCTTCGACTCCTTCACCTTCGCCTTCGTGGAGACCGAGCACGGATGGATCTGGTGCTACGGCTATCCCTTCAGCTCCGAACGGAGCACCTGCGTCATCGAATGCGCCCCCGAGACCTGGACCGGCCTCGGTCTCGACCGGGCGGACGACGCCGACGGAACGGCGCGACTGGAGAAACTCTTCACGCACATCCTCGACGGCCACCCCCTGATCGGCCGCGCGTGCGGCGACGGCGGCGCCCCTTGGTCGACCTTCCGCACCCTCACGAACCGCACCTGGCACCGGGGCAACGTCGTCCTCCTCGGCGACGCCGCCCACACCACCCACTACTCCATCGGCGCCGGTACCACCCTCGCCCTGGAGGACGCCTTCGCCCTCGCCGACGCCCTGCGGGACCGCCCCCACCTCCCGCGGGCCCTGGTCCGCTACCAGCGCGACCGTACGGCGGCCCTGCTGACCCCGCAGAGCGCCGCCCGGCACAGCGCCCAGTGGTACGAGAACCTCACCCGTTACATCGACCTGCCGCCGGAGCAGATGTTCGCCCTGCTCGGGCAGCGTCACTCGCCTCTGCTGCCCTACGTCCCGCCCCAGCTGTACTACCGGCTCGACAAGGCCGCCGGGCAGCTGGAAGCCCTGCGCCGGCTCAAGCGCTGGCTCGGCCCCAGGCTCGCCCGGACCGCGCAGAGCGCCAAGGCCAGGACGCCGGCCTCCCGGAAGTGACCGACCGGAAGGACGGCGACGCCCCGCTGGAGGAACGGGGCGGCCAGAGGGCAACACCACCTCGTGCCGAGCCACCGGGAACGCGGCGCCGACCGACCCCTCCTGCGGATCGCGTCCGCCTCGGCTCCCGTCCGCGAAGTCGTCGCGAGGCCGAACCCCGGCACGGCGACCACCGCGGCATCCCGCACGCCGGCCTCCGCACCCGGGCCACCGAACGCCTCACCGACCCGACACGGGCCTGCGCGCCGAACAGGGGCCGTCGCCGCCTTGCTCGGTCTCGGCGTGAGGCGCGGCATCGCCCGCGGCTCCGAGCCGAGAACGGCCCACGCCGAGGAGAACGCCGACCGCCGCGGCCCGGCGGTGCGGGCACAGCTCGCCGGCCTCCCTCCCTGGACGAACCGCGGGCCGTAGGCCGGACCCTCCGGTTCCGCACCCGGCCGCCACGGGTGACAGACTGCCCCCATGGACGATCGCGAATTCGGCAGGTCTGGTCAGCACGCATCCGTCATCGGTCTCGGCACCTGGCAACTGGGCGCCGACTGGGGCGACGTCGACGACAAGCAGGCCCTGGCGGTGCTGGAGGCGGCCGCCGAGTCGGGCGTCACCTTCTTCGACACCGCCGACGTGTACGGCGACGGCCGCAGCGAGCAGACCATCGCCTCCTTCCTGAGCGGACGGCCCGACCTGCATGTGCTGGTCGCCACCAAGATGGGCCGCCGCGTCGACCAGATCCCCGAGAACTACGTCCTCGACAACTTCCGGGCCTGGAACGACCGATCGCGCCGCAACCTCGGCGTCGACCGCATCGACCTGGTGCAGCTGCACTGCCCGCCCACCTCCGTGTACTCCACGGACGAGGTCTTCGACGCCCTCGACACCCTGGTGGAGGAGGAGCGCATCGCCCACTACGGCGTCAGCGTGGAGACCTGCGCCGAGGCCCTCACCGCGATCGCCCGGCCGGGCGTGGCCAGCGTGCAGATCATCCTCAATCCGTTCCGCATGAAGCCGCTGTACGAGGTGCTCCCCGCGGCCCGCGAGGCCGGCGTCGGCATCATCGCCCGCGTCCCGCTCGCCTCCGGCCTGCTGTCCGGCAAGTACACCAAGGACACCGTCTTCCCGGAGAACGACCATCGCACCTACAACCGGCACGGCGAGTCCTTCGACCAGGGCGAGACCTTCTCCGGCGTGGACTACGCCACCGGCGTCGAGGCCGCCGCCGAGTTCTCCGCCCTCGCCCCCGAGGGGTACACCCCGGCCCAGCTGGCGCTGCGCTGGATCGTCCAGCAGCCGGGCGTGACCACGGTGATCCCCGGCGCCCGCTCGCCCGAGCAGGCCCGCGCCAACGCGGCCGCCGCCCGCCTGCCCGAGTTGTCCGAGCAGACCCTGGCGGCGATCCGGGACCTCTACGAGCGTCGCGTCAAGGAGCAGGTCGAGGGCCGCTGGTAGCACCGCCCGCGACAGGGAGGAGAAAAACGCCGATCAGCGGGTACTCGCCGAGGAGAACATTTACTCGAACCGGGGAGGACGCGTGGCCACCGCAGTGGGGGACGAACAGCGCAGAGGGCGCAACGAGACCGAGGAGGAGAGAGCCGACCGGATGTGGGGGGAACTGATCCAGGAGGTCCGTGTCGCGCAGACGGGCGTCCAGATCCTCTTCGGTTTCCTGCTCACCGTCGTCTTCACTCCGCGTTACGCCAGCCTCGGGGAGATCGACCACGCCATCTACATCGTGACGGTCGTCCTCGGCGCCTGCGCGACCGGCGCCCTGATAGGCCCGGTCTCCCTGCACCGTCTGGTCTCCGGGCGTCGGGTGAAGCCCCAGGCCGTCACCTGGGCCTCCCGGATGACCTTCACCGGCCTGATGCTGCTGCTCGCCACGATGACCTCGGCGCTGCTGCTGATCCTGCGGGTGGCGACCCACGACGCCTTCGTGCCCTACCTGGTCACCGGGGTCGTCCTCTGGTACCTGCTGTTCTGGTTCGGCGTCCCGCTGTGGACCCGGCGCCGCTACACGTCCCGCTGAGCACCCCTCCCTCAGCACCGGCGGAGGCCGAGCGGAGAACTCCGCTCGGCCTCCGCCGTACGTCTGTGTCCGCCGCCGTATTCCTGCGGCTCCGCTCGCGGTGACGACCACCCGGCCCCGCCTCCCGCCCACGCCCGTCATGCCGGCGGAGGGCCGGGCCTTGCCGGGTCGCGCAGGGGTGGGACGGACCGGCGCGGGTCAGGCGAAGGCGTCGCGCAGCGCGGGCAGCAGCGTCTTCTCCGACCAGTCCAGATACGCCGACTGCGCGTCGCCCCCGATCTGCACCAGGGCGATCTCGGTGAACCCGGCCTCCGCGTACGGGCGGACCGCCTCGACGAAGGCTTCCGGGTCGTCACCGCAGGGGATCGACGCGGCCACGTCGTCCGGGGTGACGAACTGGGTCGCCGCCTCGAAGGAGTCCGGATGCGGCAGCTCGGAGTTCACCTTCCAGCCGCTGCCGAACCACCGGAACTGGGCGTGCGCCCGTTTCAGCGCGGTGTCCGGGTCGGGGTCGTAGGAGACCGGCAGCTGGCCCACACGCGGCTTGCCCGCACCGCCGTGCCGGTCGAAGGTCTCCAGCAGCCCCGACTTCGGCTCGGTGGCGATCACCAGGTCGGCCAGGCGGCCGGCGAGCGCGCACGACCGCTCCCCGGAGACCGCGATGCCGATCTCGGGCGGCTGGTCGGGCAGGTCCCACAGGCGGGCCGAGTCGACGTCGAAGTGTGTGCCGTGATGCGTCACGTGCCCGCCTTCGAACAGCGCGCGGATGATTTCCACGGCCTCCTCGAGCATCTCGTGCCGCACGTCCACGGACGGCCAGCCACCGCCCACCACGTGCTCGTTGAGGTTCTCCCCGGAGCCCAGCCCCAGCCGGAAGCGGCCCTCGGACAGCAACTGCATGGTGGCCGCCTTCTGCGCCACGATCGCCGGGTGGTAGCGGACCGTGGGACAGGTCACGTACGTCATCAGTGGGATGCGCGAGGTGGCCTGGGCGGCGGCGCCTAGCACGCTCCACGCGTACGGCGAATGGCCCTGCGACCGCAGCCACGGGAAGTAGTGGTCCGAGGTCACCGAGAAGTCGAAACCGACTTCCTCGGCCCGCACCACATGGTCGACCAGTTCACGGGGGCCGGCCTGTTCGGTCATCATCGTGTATCCGATTCGCACCATGTGTGCCGGGTCCCCAGGTGGACGGGGAGGAAACGGGCCACGGTCGGGTCGGGAAATCCCCCCGTGCCACCGGTGCCCGCCGGCGCACGGGGAAGGATGCGGGGCATGAGCGCCCGCCCTCTGCCCGTCAGCACCCCGTCCGCCCAGGGCGTCGACGCCTCGGGCGTCCTCGCCTTCCTCGACGCCGTCGACGCGGCCGAGGCCATCGAGCCGCACAGCCTCATGGTGCTGCGGCACGGTCACGTCGTCGCCGCCGGTTGGTGGGCGCCGTACGCGCCCGACCGTCTCCACCTGCTGTACTCGCTCAGCAAGAGCTTCACCTCCACCGCCGCCGGGTTCGCCGTGGCCGAGGGGCTGATCGGGCTCGACGACCCGGTGATCTCCTTCTTCCCGGAGTTCGACGCCGACATCACCGACCCGCGCAGCCGCGCGATGCGGGTGCGGCACGTGGCGTCGATGGCGAGCGGGCACGAGGCCGAGACCCTGGACCGGGCCCGCGCGCTCGACCGCGGCGACCTCGTCCGCGGCTTCCTGCTGCTGCCGCCGGACCGCGACCCGGGCACCGTCTTCGCCTACAACCAGCCCGCCACCTACACCCTCGCCGCGATCCTCCAGCGTGTCACCGGCCAGTCGCTCACCGGCTACCTACGCCCCCGGCTGCTGGACCCGCTCGGCTTCGGCGAGGTCGCCTGGCTGACCGATCGGAGAGGCCGCGAGCTGGGCTTCAGCGGACTGCACGGCACCACCGACGCGATCGCCCGGCTCGGTCAGTTCCACCTGGACCAAGGCGCCTGGGAGGGCCGGCGGCTGCTGTCGCGGGAGTGGATCGCCGAGGCGACCCGCGAGCACATTCCCACCGCGGGCGCCATGGGCGGCACCGACCGGCAGGACTGGGACCGTGGGTACGGCCTCCAGTTCTGGCGGTCCCGGCACGGCTACCGCGGCGACGGCGCCTACGGCCAGTTCTGCCTCGTCCTGCCCGAGCACGACGCCGTCGTCGCCACGACCGCCGCCACCGCCGACATGCAGGGCCTGCTGAACCTCGTCTGGGAACACCTCCTGCCGGCGTTCCGCCCGGCCCCGCTGCCGGGTGACCAGGACGCCGAACCGGCCCTCGCCGACCGCCTCACCCGCCTCGCCCTGGCACCCGCTCCGGGCGATCCCGCACCGCCGGAACGCCCACGCGACTGGTCGGGAGCCGCCTTCACCCCGTACGGCGGTGTCTGCGCCGACCAGCCGAGCCTCACCGGTGCCACCGTCACGGCGGACGGGGACGGCTGGACGCTGATCCTCGACGAGGGCGACCAGCGCCTCGCACCCCGCCTGGGTCCCGGCGCCTGGACCGTGACCGAGGAGCCGGTGCCCCTCGCGGCGAGCGGCGGCTGGAGCGACGCCGACACCCTCACCGTGGACCTGGCCTTCCTGGAGACCCCGCACCGGCTCCGGTTGACCTGCTCGCTCCCCGACCGCACCTTCACCGCCCGCTGGGCCACCCAGCCACTGCACGGCGGACCGCTGCGACGGCTACGCGCGCCGCGAGGCTGAGGCCCTGTCGTCCGGGCCGGCCCGCCCACGACGACAGGCCCGGATTCGCCCCGGACGGGCCTGGGCCGCCCACGACGACAGGCCCGGATTCGCCCCGGACGGGCCTGGGCCGCCCACGACGACAGGCCCGGATTCGCCCCGGACGGGCCTGGGCCGCCCACGAAC
>NZ_JBVIQK010000003.1:559735-617363 GCF_055577115.1 Streptomyces sp. NPDC033216
CACGACGACAGGCCCAGGCCAGGCACCTAATCCGAACCCGGCCGGAAGGTCCGGAGAAAGGCGTTCAGCGCCTGCCTGTTGGCGGGCGTGTCCCAGTCGGCGGCGGGGGTCGTCCAGCGCAGGGAGAAGCCGCGGTGCCCGCCGAGCAGGAAGCCGCGGCCGAAGGTGCGTACCCGGGCGCCGTCGACGTCGGCGAGCCATTCCATGTCGGCCGCCTCGTACCCCTGGTACGTCGTCGCCTCGATCGCTCCGACGCGTTCGAACCCGGCGGCCCGGCGCAGGCCCGGCTCCACGTCGTCGCGCCAGACCGCCACCGGATCCGGTCCGACGCGCTCGCTGTAGGTGACGGCGAGGGTGCGCGCGTCGCCCTCGGTGCCGAAGGTGACCCGATAGGCGAGGTCGCCGGAGCGCGCGGTCCCCAGCCGGGTCCAGCCCTCGGGGAGGGCGACGGAGAAGCCCTCGGCCGCCCGGTACACCCGGAAGCCCGCCGGCAGGCTGCCGGCGGTGGCTGTCGGTGAGGCGGCCGTGGGGCTCGGGGGCGGGGTCGGGCCGGGGGAGGCCGCTGCCGTTGAGGAGGGGGCCGACGGGCTGGGGGCCGGCGGACTGGGGGTCGGCGTCGGAAAGTCGGTGACTTCGCCGGAGCCGTCCTCGCCGGGCGGGGCGCTGGGCGCGGCCGGACCGGACTGCGCGCTGTCCGACGCCGTGTCCTCGGTTCCGGGCAACCGGCCCGTCGCGGCCAGGGCGGCGACCGCCACCGTGACGACGGCCAGCGCGGTCCCGGCCGCCACGGCCCGACCGCTCCACCGCGGACCGGCGAACCCGGCGACGGCGTACGCGCGCCGCAGCCGGGGTGGCGCGGGCACCGCGTGCGTGTCCTCGTCCAGGACGCGGACGAGGCTCTGGCGCGCCACCGGCCGGGTCATCCGCTCCCGCGAGTCCTTGCGCAGCAGCCCCTGCACGGCGGGCCCGAGCGGACCGGCCCGCAGCGGCATGCGCAACGGCAGCCGGTCCACGCCCTTCAGCGTGGCCTCCGGCCGGTCCCGGTCCCGGTACGGCGGCCGGCCCTCGACCATGGTGTAGAGGATCGCCCCCACCGCCCACAGATCGGCCGCCGGACCGATGCGCTCGTCGCGGGCCTGCTCGGGGGAGGCGAACGACGGTGCCGCGAGGCGCGGCGCGAGGGTCGCGCCGGCGAGGCCGAAGCCGGTGACGACGACGGGACCGTGGGCCCGCACGAACACCTGACCGGGGCTCAGCTCCCCGTGGGTGATGCCCTCGCCGTGCGCGGCCTCCACCACGTCGAGCAGCTCCAGTCCGATCCGGGCGGCGCGGGCGCACGGGAACACGCGCCGCTGCTCGATCAGCTGCCCCAGCGGGAGGCCGTCGATCCATTCGGTCACGGCCCACAGGGACCCCGCCTCCGCGAGGGCGTCGAGGACGGTGGCGACCCGGCCGGGGCACAGCCGGGCCATCGTCTCGGACATCCGCATCACGCGCTCGGCGGCTCGGTGCGCGTCGTCCTCGCCGAGGTCCGTCGGCAGCGCGATCCGGGTGATCAGACACGGCCGGGTGCCGGCCGACTCGTCGGCGTACTCCCCGTACCAACTGACGCGGTTCGTCTCGCGGTGGACGACGTCGAGGAGCCGGTAGCGACCGGCGACCAACTCGTGCGTGGAGACGTGCGCCTTGACCATGGTCATCCCTCGCTGAAACCCCGGCTGCTCACCTTTCCCAGTGGTACGGGGATCGAGAGGGTGTGCGTTCAAGAGATCGGCGGATCCGGCGTGATTTCTGTCTTCCATTCAAGAAATGACGCGCGGAACGCCGGTCATATGTGCGAGGAAAGGAAATCACTTCGGGTGGTCCGGGGGTGCAACCAGGGGGTGAAGGTTCTCCGGGCGCCTGTCGAATCACCCTCGACGGCCTTCGGCGCATTCCCGGACGACGGCCGTCGAGGGCGTTTTCGACGTCTCAGCGCAGACCGAAACGCTCGACCCAGGAAGCCATGTCAGCGGCCGACGCGTTGCCACCGCAGACCACCAGTCCCAGCCGGGCGTCGGGGCCCACCCGCTCCACGACCCGCCGGGCGGCCGGCACCAGACACCCGGCGGCCGGTTCGGTCCACACCTTGCCGTGCTCGGCCAGCTCCAGGCAGCCCCGTACGGCCTCCCGGTCGGGGACCACGAGGACCTCGCGCACCAGCGCCGACACATGCTCGTACGTCAGCGGCGCGACGGCCGGCGCGCTCAGCGTGGTGGAGATCGACGACACCTCCACCGGTACCGGACCGCCCGCCTTCAGCGCCTCCGCCATCGCCTCCGCGCCCTCGGTCTCCACGCCCCAGATCCGCACCCGCGGCCGCAGCGCCCGCAGGGCCGCGGCGACACCCGAGATCAGCCCGCCGCCTCCGACGCTGACCAGGACGTCCGTCAGGTCGTCGGCGTCCCGCGCCAACTCCAGGCCGACCGTGCCCTGCCCGGCGACCACGACCGGATCGTCGAACGGGTGGACGAGGGTCAGTCCCTCGTCCCGCAGGTCGTTCACGAGCGAGAAGGCGCTGCCCATCCCGTCCGTCAGCCGTACCGACGCGCCCGCCTCCTCGACGATCTCGACGGCCCGGGCGGGCGCCGAACGCGGCATGACGACCGTGGCCTTCACATCGAGGGCCGCGGCCATGACCGCCACCGCGATCCCGTGGTTGCCGCCGCTCACCGCGACCACCCCGGCCGCCCGCTCCGCCTCGCCGAGGGAGAGCAGTTTCGCCGTGGCCCCGCGCGCCTTGAAGGAGCCGGTGCGCTGGAGCAGCTCCAGCTTGACGGTGACGGGGACGCCGAGCAGCCCGGAGAGTCCGGGGCTCGGGAGGGTCGGGGTGCGGACGACGTGCCCGGCGATACGTTCCGCCGCGGCTTCGATGTCCGTGATGCCGATCAAGACGACCACCTTTCCCGCGCGCTGTGCCGCGCGCTCCCCGCACCCTGCCGCGCGGCGGTGGACCAGGTCAACCGGGGCCGGACGCTGGTGGGACGGCGCGGCGCACCGGATGGTCGGACGTCGCGTCGCACCAGGTGTCAAAGCGCGGCCCCGGCGTCGGAAATCGCGTCGCACGAGGTGTCGGAGCGCGACCCCGGCGTCGGAAATCGCGTCGCACGAGGTGTCGGAGTGCGACCCGGCGAGTGTCGGATTGCGACGCCGGGACGGTCGCAGGTCGCCTGCCACCAGGTGGTCACAGATCGCGTCGCACCAGGAAGTCGAGCAGTGACCGCAGGTCCTCCGCGGCCCGCCTCCGCAGCGGCGCCCCGGCGAGCGCCGACTCCACGGCGGACACCTGCCGGCGCGCCTCGGCGAGCGCCGCCGCCCGCCCCCCGGCCTCCTCGGCCAGTCCGGCCGCCTCGAGCGGGTCGCCCCCCGCCTCCAGCAGTCGGGCGAGGCGTCGGGCCGCCGGTGCGGGGGACTCCAGGGCGGCCAGCACCGGGAACGTCTTCCTGCGTTCGCGCAGGTCGGCGTGGACGGGCTTGCCGGTCACGTCCGGGTCGCCCCAGATCCCCAGCAGGTCGTCGACCACCTGGAAAGCGATCCCGAGATGCCGCCCGGCCCGGTCCAGTGCCGTGACGGTCTCCTCGGGCGCCCCGCCGAGCAGGGCGCCCAACGCGGCCGAGCAGCCCAGCAGCGCGCCGGTCTTGCCCTCGGCCATCGCCCGGTACGCGTCCGGCCGCACCCGATCGGGCCCCGACCACGGTCGCGCGGCGAACAGCAGGTCGTCGGCCTGCCCGTGCACCAGTTCGGCGAGCGCTCCGGACAGCAGCCGTACGCCGCCGGCGCCACCGGGGGCCGCGGCGAGCGTCTCGACGGCCAGCGCGAACAGGGCGTCACCGGCGAGGACCGCGGGTCCCGTGCCGTACGCCTTCCAGACAGTGGGGCGGCGCCTTCGCGTGGGGTCTCCGTCCATGATGTCGTCGTGCAACAGGGAGAAGGTGTGCACGAGTTCGACCGATACGGCCGCGGCGACCCCGGCGCGTGCGGGCGCCCCCGCGGCCTGTGCGCCGAGCACGGCGAGGGCCTGCCGCAGCCCCTTCCCGCCCGACGCGGTGGCGGGCGCCCCGCCCACCTCGCACCAGCCGAGGGAGTACGCGGCCATCTCGCCCACCCACGGATGGAGCCGGCCGACCGCCTCGGCCAGCGCGGGTCGCACCAGTGCGCGGCAGCGGTCGAGGACGGCGGGAACGCGGGCGGCAGGCAGTGGGGCGGCCGTCGCCGAGGCCGCCGTCGCGCCGCATGCCGTGGACAGCGCCGTCACCGTACGGCCCGCGCGCTCGCGTCGCCCGGACGGGCCGGGTCCGTCCCGATGCCGAGTTCTTCCTCGGCCCGCGCCACCATCTCCCGCGCGTGCCGCAACCCGATCCGCTCCAACTCGGCTGCCAATGCGGCGAGTTCGGCGGCCGTCTCGGAACGGTCGCGGCCCAGGCGGGCCAGCGACTTGGCCAGTCCGAGCCGGGCGAGGGCCGTCCCGCGCGGCTCGCTCATCGCACCGAACTCCGCGAGGGCCTGCTCGTAGAGGTCCCGGGCCTCGGCGTAACGGGCGGCGCGGTAGAGGACGTTGCCGCGCATCTTGTGGTTGTAGGCCAGTGCGCTGGTGAGGTTCATCGCACGGCAGGTCGTCTCCGCCTCGGACAGCAGGGCGAGGGCGCGCTCGGTGTCGCCGTCCCGCACGGAGGCGATGTCCGCCAGGCCGCGCAGCGCCCAGGCGTGTCCCCGCCGGTCGTCGGCGCGCGCGGAGATCTCGGCCGCCTCCTGGAAAAGGGTGTGAGCGGTGTCGAGATCCCCGGAGTTGCGGTGCATCTGCGCGATGCCCTCCAGCGCCCACACCGTGTGCCGTGCCTCGCCGCGCCTGCGGGCCTCGGCCAGCAGTTGCTCGTGCAGCCTGCCGACAGCCTCGTAGTCCCCCTGGATGCGGCCGGTCTCCGCGAGCCCGGCCAGCGAGTAGCCGCGGACGACGACGTCGCCGCCGCGCTCCCCGAGATCGGCCGCCACCCCCAGCAGCCGTCGGGCCAGGGGGAAGGCCCCCCGCTGCCGGGCCAGGGTGCCGCCGCTCCACAGGGCCCACGCCATCGCCGCCACGTCGCCCGCGTCCCGGGCCGCGCGGTAGCTCGCCTTCCAGGCCCGGTCCGCCTCCCGTACCTGGCCCAGCCGACGGTGCGCCTCGGCGACCGCGAGTCCGGAGCGGGCCGCCTCGGCGTGCTCTCCGGCCCGTTCGGCCGCCTCCAACTGCTCGGTGCCGGCTGTCAGCACGTCGACCAGGGAGGAATTCACGGACAGGGTGGTGAGGGCGCCCTGGTACTCCGGGGCGAAAGCCTTGCCGTACATCGATTCCTTTCCGCCATCAGGTATGCGCTGTGTGTATACCTGATGTGTATAGTGCGCCGGAATTTCGCCCCGGCCGAGAGAACCGGCCGGGGCGGGCGTCACCGTTTCCCGTGTGTTGCTGCCGGTCAAGACGTGCGTACGGCGGACGGGGTTGCCTGTGAGGCGCAGATCACTCGCCGGGGCCGCCGGAGCCCATCAGGCTTCCGCCGGAGCGGAGTTGGGCCCCGCACATGTCGGCCGGTGCATGTCGGACGCACCGCCGCACGCGGCTCCGTGGACCGCGCCGCCCGGAGCGGCCGGGGCACCTTCCGGCGACGCCGCCGCGTCCCCGGAAACCCGCCCACATCCTGCCGTCCCGACATCCCGGGCGCCGGCCCTCACCGGGTTGGGCCGGGAGACGCGCGGCGAGGGAGAGGGGCTGCCGGTCACGCCCCGCCACGCCGTACTCAGCCCGAGGCCCCCGCACCGGTCTCCGGTTCCGGCCCCAACAGCCCCTCCCGGTGGGCGATCGCCGCCGCCTCCGTGCGGCCGGCCGCGCCCAGCTTGGCCAGGATGTTGGAGACATGGACGCTGGCCGTCTTGCCGCTGATGAAGAGTTCCTCGCCGATCTGCCGGTTGGTGCGGCCCAGCGCGAGCAGCCGCAGGACGTCCCGTTCCCGGGCGGTGAGGACGGCCGGTCCCACCCTGCCGGGCGGGGCCGGCGCGAGTCGGCCCCGCCGGACGAGGGAGTCCACCCGCTCCAGCAGCGGCGCCGCCCGCAGCCGTACGGCCGTCTCCCGGGCGGCGCGGGCCTCGCCGGCCGCCTCCTCGCGCCGGCCGGCGGCCAGCAGGGCCTCCGCCCACCGCAGTCGGCAGCGCGCCCGCTCGTAGACATCGCCGAACTCGAACGCGGCCACCGCCCGTTCCCAGGCCGCCGCGTCCGGTTCACCGGCCGCTCGTGCCCGCTCGGCCTCGGCGCGGGCCAGCCAGGCCTGCCCCTCCAGACCCTGCGGCACCCCGGCCTGGCCACACCGCGCCACCGCCCGGGCCAGGTCCACGAGTTCGGCCGCGACCGCGGTCCAGCGGGCGGCCGTCGCCTCGTCGCCGCGGGTGCGGGCCGAGGCGGCGGTGTCGGCGACCGGCGGCAGAGCGAGCGCGACGAGCCGGACCGTGACGTCGGGGCGGCTGCCCGCCTCGTCGGTGAGCGCCTCCAGGGAGGCGCGCAGCTGCGCCACGGCCGCCTCGGCGTCGCCCCGCAGGGCCGCCGCGTCGGTGAGGACGACGGCCGCCACCAGTGTCGCCATCCAGTCGGGGGCGCCCTTCGCCGTCAGGGCCCGTGCCCGCTCGACAGCGCCGTGCTCACCGCGGGCCAGGGCGACGTACAGCGCGGGCCCTGCCGCGTACCCGCCCGTCGAGGGCAGGAGGGCCAAGTCGGCCGCCGCCGTCCGCACGCACTCGTCCCAGCGGCCGAGGGTGTGGAGCAGCAGCAGTTGCAGATAGCGCATCTCCAGCGGATACGGCGAGGAGAGCAGGCCCGCCCGGCGGGCCCGGTCCAGGCCGTCGGCCAGCCAGGGCAGGCACTCCTCGAACTCCCCGGCCTCGTAGCAGCCGATGGCCAGGTTGAACAGGGCCCGCATCTCCACCGGAGCGCTGCCGGCCCGCCGGGCCAGCTCGCGGGCCTCGCGCAGGCGCTCGCGGCCCTCGGGGGAACGCCGGCCGTGGCCCTCCAGGACGGCCAGCGAGATCAGCAGGTCGGCCTGTGCGTCGGTCACCTTCAGCTGCCGCGCGACGCCCAGCGCCTGGCGGGCCACCCGCAACGCGGTCCCGTTGTCCCCGACCTGGCGAGCCGTCAGGACATGGGTGGCCGCGGCCCACACCCACGTCGCGGACGGCGGCTCGGCGGGGATCATCGCCAGGGCCTCGCTGCTGTAGCGGAAGGCGGCCGTGAGGCTGTCGACGCCGAGGAGCGTGCCGGCCAGCGTGTACCGCACACGCGCGGCCAGTTCGGAGTCGGCGTCCTGGCCGACCCCGGCGAGCGCGGCGCGTGTCAGGGAGACCGCGCGGTGCCCCTGTCCGGCGTGCGCGGCAGCCGCCGAGGCGCGCAGCATGAGCGTGACCCGGTCGGTGCCCTCGCCCGGCGGCCGGGCGGAGGCGTCCACCGCGGGCCACAGGTCGAGCGCGGTCTCCAGGTGGCGCAGCTCCTCGGCGGGCGCGCCCACCCGCTGGGCGTGGTCGGCGGCCTCCAGCGAGGCGGCGAGCGCCTCCGGAAGGTCATGGCTCTCGCGGTAGTGGTGGGCCCGTTCGGCGGCGGTCTCGGCGCGCCGCCCGCGGGCGGCGAGCAGCCGGGCGAACGCGCCGTGCAGCCGCGCCCGTTCCCCTGGCAGGAGGTCGGCGTACACCGCCTCACGCGCGAGCGCGTGCCGGAAGGCGTAGGTGTCGCCCGCGCCCGCGACGAGGAGTTGCCGGCCGACGGCCTCGCGCAGCGCCGACTCCAGCTCGTCCTCGGGCAGCGCGACCGCGTCCCGCAGCAGGCCGTGATCCACCCGCCGCCCTGCCACGGCCGCCGTCCGCAGCACGAGTTGGGCGGTCTCGGAGAGCTGCTCCACGCGGATCAGCAGCAGGTCGGCCAGCCCGCTCGGCATCCCGCCCGCCTCGCTGTCCGTCGCGGCGAGCAGCTCCTCCGCGTAGAACGCGTTGCCCTCGGCGCGCTCCACGATGCGGCGCACCGTGGCGTCCGGCAGCGGACGGTCCTCCAGGGCCCGCACCAGCCGGGTCACCTCGGCGTCCGCCAGGGGCCGCAGTTCGAGCCGCTCCACACCCGGCAGCCGCACCAGCTCGGCCAGCAGCGGCCGCAGCGGATGTCTGCGGTGCAGGTCGTCCGCGCGGTAGGAGGCCAGGACCGCGAGGCGGTGGGCGGGCGCACCGCCCGCGGGCCGCTGGAGGACACCCCGGCTCAGCAGGAACCGCAGCAGGTCCCGCGAGGACTCGTCCGCCCAGTGCAGGTCCTCCAGCACGATCAGCAGCGGGGTGACCTCCGCGAGGTCGGCGAGCAGGCCCGCCATCCCCTCGAACAGCCGCAGCCGCCCGTCCGGGTCCCGTACGGCGTCGTCCGGCCCGCCGCCGAGCAGCCGGTCGACGACGGGGTGCGCGGCGAGAACGGCCGCGAAGCGTTCGTCCCCGGCGAGCGGGCCGAGGATCTCGGTGAACGGAAGGTAGGGCAGGCCCACGTCGCCGAGGTCGACGCAGTGTCCGGTCAGCACGGTCGTGCCGGTGCGCGCGGCCCTCGCCGCGATCTCGTCCAGCACCCGTGTCTTGCCGACGCCGGCGTCCCCGGCGAGCAGCACCGCCCGAGCCTCCCCGGCGCGGGCGCGCTCCAGCACGTCGGAGAGCCGGGCGACTTCCTCGTCCCGGCCGATGAACGGGGTGGCGAACGTTGCGGGTGGCACGGCTCCATCCTGGCACGCGACACCGACGACCCCGCCCGCGAGCGGCGGAGGCCCGTTTCGGGACCTCGGCGGCTCAGCGGTTCAGCAACCGGGTCCAGTCCTCCGGGACCTGTTCCGCGGGGCCGGGCGTGGGCTGGTCCAGGGGGTGGCCGGACGGCGGCGCCAGTTCCGGGCCGGATTCGTACAGCTCGTCACTGTCGTAGTCCCAGAACCAGTCCTCGCCCGGCTCGAAGCTCTGCACCAGGGGATGACCGGTGGACTTCCAGTGCGCGGAGGCGTGCTGGGCGGGGGAGGAGTCGCAGCAGCCGATGTGGCCGCACTGGGCGCAGCGCCGCAGATGGAACCACCAGCCGCCCGTCGCGTCGCACTCGGCGCAGCCGGCGCCGCTGGGCGGGACGCTCGGGTCGATGGCGTGGGCGTCGGTCATACGGACTCCTCGGCGGTGTCGGGGTCGGTGGCGGTGCCCGAAGCGCTCTCCGGGCCGGCATCGGTGTCGGAGGGCGCGGCCTCCCGCGCGGTCAGCGGCAGCAGCACCTGGAAGCGGGTGTCGCCCGGCGCGGACTCGAGCTGGAGGCTGCCGTGGTGCTTGTTCACGACGATCCGCCAGGAGATGTCCAGGCCGAGGCCGGTGCCCTCGCCGACCGGCTTGGTGGTGAAGAAGGGGTCGAAGATCCGGCTGCGGATGTCCGCCGGGACGCCGGGTCCGGTGTCGCCGAACTCCACCAGCAGCCGGTCGCCCTCACGGGCGGTCCGCACGGTCAGCGTGCCTTCCCCGCCGGCGCTGTTGATGGCGAACACCGCGTTGTCGACGAGGTTCGTCCACACCTGGTTCAGCTCCGCCGGGTACGCGGGGACGTCCGGTAGGGAGCGGTCGTACTCCTTGACGACCTTGATGCGCTGCCCGATCTTCCCGGACAGCATCAGCAGGGTGCTGTCGAGGAGTTCGTGGACGTCGACGACGCGGTAGGGCGCCCGGTCGAGCTGGGAGTACTGCTTGGCCGCGTCGACGAGGTGGGAGATCCGGTTGGTGGAGTCGCCGATCTCGTCCATCAACAGTTCGGTCTCGACCGTGTAGTTGAGCCAGCCGATCGCGTTGGGCAGGATGTCGGCCTGCACGGCCGCGGCGACCTGCTCCAGCCAGTCCACGTCGAGCCCGGCCTGCACGAACGTCGGCGCGATCCGCCAGCCCTGCGGGATGTCGTGGTCGTCGAGCCAGTCGGTCAGCTCGTCCTCCCGGTCGGAGGCCTCCAGGGGGCTCAGCACCGGTGCCTTGGCGACCCGTTCGGCGGTGCGGTCCTGGATGTCGATCAGTCCGGCGAGCACCTCGCGGGAGTAGGCGCCCTGCGAGATGACGGCGAGCTTGTGCCGCATCTTCGCCACACGTTCCCGCAGCGTCGCCGTGGCTCGTACGGCCGCGGCGGCGGGGTTGTTCAGCTCGTGCGTGAGCCCGGCCGACAAGGAGCCGAGCGCCAGCAGCCGTTCACGCTGCCCGACGGCCCGCTGGGTGTTCTTCGAGCCGAAGAACAGCCCCTCCAGCAGATGCGCCGCCATCGGGAACCACTCCCGCATGATGTCCGAGAAGGACTCCGCGGGCAGCACGAAGAAGCGGGTCGGCTCGGTCACCCGCATCGAGTTGTTGTAGACCTGCGGCACCCGGTCCCCGAGGTAGGCCTGCATCGCGCCCGCGTACACGCCGCGCTGCGAGGTGCGGCTGACCTCGACGTCGTCACCGCCGACCCGGCGGTACAGCACCACGGTGCCCTCGAGCATCACGTAGAAGCAGGTCGCGGGGTCGCCCTCGGTGTACACCGGGCCGGGCTCGAAGCGCTCCACCCGCCCCTCGGCGCACAGCCGCCCCAGCTGTTCGGCGGAGAGCTTCTCGAACAGGAACAGCGTGCTGATGTCGGCCGGGTCGCAGGGCATCGGCCGCCCGCTCATGACTGCTCCAGATAACGGTGGACGAGCATGACGGCCATGGCTCCCTCTCCGACGGCGGACGCGACGCGCTTGGCGGACTCGGCGCGCGCGTCGCCCGCCACGAACACGCCGGGGACGTTGGTCTCCAGGTGGTACGGCGGCCGGTCCAGCTCCCATTCCGCCGGCGGCCGTCCGTCCGCGGTGAGGTCCGGCCCGGCCAGGATGAACCCGCGCTCGTCGCGCAGCACCGTGCCGTCCAGCCAGTCGGTCAGCGGGGCCGCGCCGATGAACACGAACATCCACTGCGCGTCGACGAGTTCGCTGGCCCCGGTCTCCACGTCCCGCAGCGTCAGCTGCTCCAGGTGGTCCTCACCGTGCGCGGCCTCCACGACGGTTCGGGTCCGCACGGAGATGTTCGGCGCCTCCTCGATCTGCTGGATCAGGTAGTACGACATCGACGCCGCCAGGGACTCCCCGCGCACCAGCAGCGTCACCGACTTGGCGCCCCGTGCCAGGTACATGGCCGCCTGGCCCGCGGAGTTGGCGCCGCCCACGATGTACACGTCCTGCCCCTGGCAGGAGGCCGCCTCGGTGAGCGCCGAGCCGTAGTACACACCGCAGCCACTGAGGTCGTCGCAGCCCGGCGCCAGGAGCTGCCGGTACGACACGCCGGTCGCCAGGATCACGCTGTGCGCGGCGACCGCCGACCCGTCGGAGAACCGGACGACGCGGGCGGCGCCGTTGACCTCCAGTCCCGTCACCTCACGGGCGGTGAGGACCTCGGCGCCGAACTTGGCGGCCTGGCGGCGGGCCCGGTCGGTGAGCTGCGCGCCGGACACGCCGTCCGGGAAGCCGAGGTAGTTCTCGATGCGGGAACTCTGCCCGGCCTGCCCGCCGGTCGCCGACCGCTCCACCAGCACCGTCCGCAGCCCCTCGGAGGCGCCGTAGACCGCCGCGCCGAGCCCGGCCGGGCCACCGCCGATCACCACGAGGTCGTAGAACTCGGACTCCGGAGTCGTCGCCAGACCGACGTGGGAGGCCAGCTCGGTGGCGTCCGGCTCGATCAGCGGGGTGCCCTCGGGGGTGATCACCAGTGGCAGCCGCTGCCCGTCGGCGTCGGCCGCGGCGAGCAGCCGCTGCCCCTCGGGCTCGTCGGAGGAGTACCAGCGGTAGGGCACCTGGTTGCGGGCCAGGAACTCACGCACGTCCGAGGAGCGCGCCGACCAGCGGTGCCCGACGACCTTGGTGGCCGGCACGGGCCGGTGGTCGCTCGCGCGCCAGGCGGCGAGCAGGTCGTCCAGGACCGGGTAGAGCTTCTCCTCCGGCGGGTCCCACGGCTTGAGCAGGTAGTGGTCGAGGTCGACGACGTTGATCGCGTCGATCGCCGCGTTGGTGTCGGCGTACGCGGTCAGCAGCACGCGGCGCGCGCCCGGATACACGTCCAGGGCCTGTTCGAGGAACTCGATGCCGTTCATCTGCGGCATGCGGTAGTCGGCCAGGATCACGGCCACCAGGTCGCCCCGCAGTTTCAGCTCGCGCAGCGCCTCCAGCGCGGACTGACCGGACTCGGCGCGCACGATCCGGTACGCGGCGCCGTAGCGGCGCCGCAGATCGCGGGCGACGGCACGGGAGACCCCCGGGTCGTCGTCCACGGTCAGGATGACGGTCCGCGCGGTCTCGGCGGCCTGTGCCATACGTCTCCCACCCCGGATGTTCCGGACTCGCGGCACGGCGGGCCCCGCGCCGGTTTCCGCCCATCGTATGTTCGATAGTCCGCGTCCGCCCCGGGACCGGGCGGGGCGTGCGCTCTCGGTGCACGACGGGGCACCGTCGGTGGAGGGCCGGGGGCCCGAGGACCACGAATTCCGCGTGTGCCCGCCGACCGCGGGACGGAGGCCCCTCCCCGCAGCCACGGTCCGTCGCCCTCCCCCTGTCGTCGGTGGCCCACCCGGCGACAGGACGGTCTGCCTCCGCGCGGTGGTCCTCGTCACCGACGTCCAGGTGGAGACGGATCCTGACCGTCCTGGCCGCCGGGCACGTGCCCGGCGGCCAGGACGGGCCGGCCTCCGAGCGAGGAAAGCCGATGGGGAAGACTGTTCCCGACGGATGAAGTGCGATGCGGGGAGGCGGCGGGATGACGGGCCCGATCACGGCGGGGGTCGACGGAACGGAAGAGAGCCTGGCTGCACTGGCCTGGGCGGCCAGGGAGGCCGTACGGCGGGAGCTCGCGCTGCGGGTGGTGCACGCCTGGCGATTCCAGCGGGACGCGGCGGCCGAGGTGGCGGACCGGGACGCCCAGGCGGAGTGGGTGCGGGCAGCCGTCCGGGAGGCCGTCGACGAGGTCTCGGGACGGCACCCAGGGCTGCGGGTGACCTCCGACGTCCTGGAGGGCGACGCGGCGGACACGCTGGTCGCCGCCGCGGCGGAGGCGGAGATGCTGGTGCTGGGCTCGCGCGGGCACGGGGCGGTCGTCGGGTTCCTGCTCGGTTCGGTCGGCCAGCAGGTGATCGCCGACACCCGCCGCCCGGTCGTGCTGGTGCGGGCCGGCGACAGGCCCGCCGCCGAGGTGGCCGGGCACGAGATCGTCGTGGGGCAGCACGGTTCGGCCGAGGACAGCGCGCCCGCGCTGCGGTTCGCCTTCGAGACGGCCGCCGCCCGCGGTGCCTCGGTCCGCGCCGTGCGGGCCTGGACGCTGCCCCCGGTGTTCTCCTACAGCCCCGCCTCGCTCAAGCTGCTGGACGACGCGGGTGGCCTGGAGCCGTACGAGAAGAAGGCGCTGGCCGAAGCCCTCGCGCCGTGGCGTGAGCGGTTCCCCGAGGTGCCGGTGGTGGAGCACGTGGAGATCGGCAGCGCGGGGCAGGTGCTGCTGTCGGTGTCCGGGCGGGCCCAGTTGGTGGTCGTGGGCCGGCGGGCCCGCCGTACCGCGGTCGGCGCCCGGATCGGCTCGGTGGCGCACGGCGTGCTGCACCACGCCGACTGCCCGGTCGCGGTGGTCCCGCACGAGTGACCCGCTCGCGGGTCCGACGCGGCAGGCGTCCGGCTCACTGCGGTGTCGTCGGCTCCAGGGTCTCCCGCGCGCGGGGCAGGACCCTGGCGATGTAGTCCTGGACGGCCGTGTCGAGCCCGATGTCGTGCTGGGCGCGCTCCGACAGGTACCAGCGGTGTTCGAGGAGTTCGTGGTAGATCTCCGCCGGGTCCATGGAGCCGCGCAGTTCGACCGGAACCGCCCGGACGGTGGGCCGGAACACGTCGCGCACCCAGCGGTGCGCCAGCACCTCGGGGCGGGCGGCGAGGGGGTCGCCCGGGGCGTAGTCGTCCTGGGTGGCCATCCAGCTCTCCAGGTCGTTGAGCAGCCGTCTGGCCTGGTTCTCCTCGGTGTCCAGTCCGGTCAGCCGCAGCAACTGCCGCTGGTGGTGGCCCGCGTCGACGACCTTCGGCACGAAGGTGACCGTGTCGCCGTTGGAGGAGTGCTCGATCTGCATCTCCGCCACGTCGAAACCCAGCTCGTTGAGCCGGCGGATCCGGCGCTCGATGTAGTGGTACTTGCCCGCCGGGTAGACGGAGGTGCGGGTCAGCTCCTCCCACAGGCCCAGGTAGCGGGCGCAGATCTCCCTGCCGAAGCCGACCGGATCCACCGAGGGGTGCAGGGCGCCCGAGGCCTCCAGGTCGAGGAGTTCGCCGCTGATGTTCACGCGGGCCAGGTCGAGGTCGTAGTCCCGCTGCCCGGGGCTCAACTGCGGATGCAGGTCACCGGTCTCGGCGTCGACGAGATACGCGGCGTAGGCGCCCGCGTCGCGCCGGAACAGCGTGTTGGACAGCGAGCAGTCGCCCCACGCGAACCCCGCCAGGTGCAGCCGCACCAGCAGCACCGCCAGGGCGTCCATGAGACGGTGCATGGTCGCCGGGCGCATGGTCGTCTCGAACATCGACCGGTACGGCATCGACCCGCCCAGATGCCGGGTGACCAGCACCGACTCCAGCGGATCGCCCTCCGAGTCGGTGCGCCCGGTGACCACGGCCAGCGGGTCGACGGCCGGGATGCCCAGCCGGTCCAGGTCGCGCAGCAGCTCGTACTCGCGCAGCGCCGGGCGCTCGGCCAGTTCCTTGACGGCGATCACCTCGTCGCCGGCGCGGGCGTAGCGCACCACGTGCCGGGAGATGCCGCGCGGCAGCGGTACGAGGACGTCCTCGGGCCACTCCTCCAGCGGGATCTGCCAGGGCAGTTCCAGCAGGAGGGCCGGGTGCTCCGGGTTCGTGGCACTGATCTGCAAAGCCATGGCCCGACCTTAGACGGCGCGTTCCCTGGCCCGCTGTGCGGCCTCCCGGACGGACCCCCGGTGCACGGGGCCGTGGCCGGGCAGCAGGGTGTCGGCGGCGAGGGACTCGATCACGTCCAGCGAGGCCAGCGCGCGGGCCCGCTCGTGGTGGAACATGTCGGGCAGCAACTGCGGCCCCCGGACCCGTGAGGTGGCGTGGCCGCTGACCAGCGCGTCACCGGAGACGAGTATCCCGGCCTCGGGCAGGTGGAAGACCGTGTGGCCGTCCGTGTGACCGGGGGTGTGCACGGGGACGGGCCGGCCCGGCAGGTCCAGGGCGCCGGTGGCGGCCGGGAACGGCTCCGGCGCGGTGACCGGGTGCTGTTCCGTGCCGCCGGAGCGCAGTGCGTGCACCATCCAGGGCAGCACACCGGGCCGCCAGGCGTTGCGCAGTACCGTGCCGACGCTCACCTGCTGGAGGAAGTCCCGCCTCGCGTGCGGGACTTCGGCCGGATGCAGCTGGACCGGGGTGCCGTACTCGGTGCGCAGGTGCTCGGCGGACCCGAGGTGGTCGTTGTGCGCGTGGGTGATGAGGACGGCGGTGACCGCCGCCGGCGAACCGCCCACGGCTGCAAGGGATTCGAGCAGCCCCTGCCGGTCCGCCGGGTAGCCGGTGTCGATCAGGGTGAGGGCGTCGCCCTCGGTGAGGATCACCCAGTTGGTGTTGCTGCCGTGCACCAGGTAGGTGCCGTCCGCGACCTGTCGTACGTCTGCCCGCATGATCGTCCCGTGGGGTGAGGTCCGTGCTCGACGGGGGACAGCAAAGCAGACCACCGGGGACGCGCGGACGCCGGGGCGGGTCCCGGCCGCCTTCTACTGCACGCCGCGCGGCCGGAACTGGACGCTGACGCGCGGACCCGCGGCCCGCGCCGACTTGGGCACGCAATGCTCCCAGGTCCGCTGGCAGGAGCCGCCCATGACGATCAGGTCGCCGTGGCCCAGCGGCCGCCGTACGGTGTCGCCGCCGCGCACCGGACGCAGCAGCAGGTCGCGGGGCGCGCCCACGGAGAGGATGGCCACCATCGTGTCCTCGCGGGCGCCCCGGCCGATCCGGTCACCGTGCCAGGCGACGCTGTCGCGTCCGTCGCGGTAGTAGCACAGCCCCGCGGTCACGAAGGGCTCGCCCAGTTCGTCCGCGTAGTGCGCGCTGAGGGCCGCGCGGGCCTCGTCCAGGACGGGGTGCGGCAACCGCCGGTCCTCTCCGTAGAACGCGAGCAGCCGCGGCACGTCGACGATCTGGTCGTACATCTGGCGGCGCTCGGCACGCCACGGGACCTCCGCCGCCAGTCGTTCGAACAGCTGGTCCGCGCCGGACAGCCAGCCCGGCAGCACGTCGATCCAGGCGCCGGAGCCGAGCGCGGTGCGGCGGATCCCGGCGAGCGGACCGAGGCGCAGCTCGTCGGTCTGGTCGAAGAGGGAGCCCTGGAGGTGCCTGGTCATGCATCCAGCGTACTCGTAATCGAATATACGTTCCATGCGAGGTGGTCGCCCCTCGTCGTCGGCGCACGCCCCTTTCGATACATCAGTGCATCGGATACATTCATGTATCGAACGGGGGGTGTCCGGCATGGCGGCGGAGCAGACGGCGAGGCGTGTCACCCGGCGCCGGGCGCGCACCCGGGCCAACCTCCTCGACGCCGCCTTCGCGGTGTTCGCCGCCAAGGGCTTCGGGCGGGTGTCCATCGAGGAGGTCTGCGAGGCCGCCGGCTACAGCCGGGGCGCCTTCTACTCCAACTTCGCCAGCCTGGACGAGCTGTTCTTCGCGCTCTACCGGCAGCGCGCCGAGCTCATCGCCCGCCAGGTCGCCGACGCCCTCGCCGGGGACGGCCCCGGCCTCGACGTCCCCGCCTCCGTGGACCGCGTCACCGAGGTGCTGCTCCTCGACCACGACTGGCTGCTGGTGAAGACGGACTTCCTCGTGCACGCCGCCCGCGACCCGGCCGTCGCCCGGACCCTGCTCGAACACCGGGCGACGCTGCGCGGCGCCATCGCCGACCGGCTCGGCCGCGACCGGGGCCGCACCGCGCTGCCCGCCGCGCTCGGCGACGCCGACGCCGCCGCCCGCGCGGTGGTCGCCGCGTACGACGGGGTCACCACCCAACTGCTGCTCGACAAGGACGTGGACGGCGCCCGCGCCTGGCTCAAACAGCTCCTGACCGCGCTGCTGACCGAAGGCAGCCCTCACCCCCAAAGCCACGTCGAAAACCACCCCGAATGAGAAGGGCAACGGTCGCCATGGACGCGGACGTCATCGTCGTCGGAGCGGGCCTCGCCGGCCTGGTCGCGGCGCACGAACTCACCAGCAGGGGCCGGCGGGTCGCCCTGGTCGACCAGGAGAACGCCGCCAACCTCGGCGGCCAGGCGTTCTGGTCCTTCGGCGGGCTGTTCCTCGTGGACTCGCCCGAGCAGCGGCGCCTCGGCATCAAGGACTCCCTCGACCTCGCCTGGAGCGACTGGCAGGGCAGCGCGCAGTTCGACCGCACCGACGACGAGGACTCCTGGGCGGTGCGCTGGGCGCGCGCCTACGTCGAGTTCGCGGCCGGCGAGAAGCGGACCTGGCTCGCCGGGCACGGCATCTCCTTCGTGCCGACCGTCGGCTGGGCCGAGCGCGGCGACCTGCGCGCCGACGGACACGGCAACTCCGTGCCCCGCTTCCACGTCGCCTGGGGGACCGGCACGGGCGTCGTCGAACCGTTCGTGCGGTACGCCGAGCAGGCCGCGCGGGACGGGCTGCTCACCTTCCACCACCGCCACCGCGTCGACGAGCTGGTCGTCGAGGCCGGCGCCGCCCGGGGCGTACGCGGCACGGTCCTCGCGCCCGACGACTCACCGCGCGGGGTCTCCTCCAACCGCGACCGCGTCGGCGACTTCGAACTGACCGCCCAGGCCGTAATCGTCACCAGCGGCGGCATCGGCGCCAACCACGACATGGTCCGCCGCCACTGGCCCGAACGCCTCGGCACCCCGCCCGCCGAGATGGTGACCGGCGTCCCGGCCTACGTCGACGGCCGCATGCTCGACATCAGCGCCCAGGCCGGTGTCCGGCTCGTCAACCGCGACCGCATGTGGCACTACACGGAGGGCGTCCGGAACTGGGACCCCATCTGGCCCGGACACGGCATCCGGATCCTGCCCGGCCCGTCGTCGATGTGGTTCGACGCCCTCGGCCGCCGCCTGCCCGACCCCTGTCTGCCGGGCTACGACACCCTCAGCACCCTGCGGCATCTGCGCACCACCGACGACCTCGCCGGACACGACCACTCCTGGTTCGTCCTCACGCGCAAGATCGTCGAGAAGGAGTTCGCGCTGTCGGGCTCCGAGCAGAACCCGGACATCACCGCAAAGGACCGCAAGGCCGTCCTGCGCGACCGCCTCCTCGGCAAGGGCGCGCCCGCCCCCGTGCGGGCCTTCCTGGACCACGGCGCGGACTTCGTCGTCGCCGGCACCCTGGACCGGTTGGTCGAGAAGATGAACGCACTGACGGGCAGAACCCTCCTCGACGCCGACGTCCTCCGTCGTCAGATCCGCGCCCGCGACCTCCAGACGGCCAACCCCTACAGCAAGGACGCCCAGGTGCAGGGCATCCGCAACGCCCGCCGCTACATCGGCGACCGCCTCGGCCGCGTCGCGACCCCGCACCGCATCCTCGACCCCGACGCCGGCCCCCTCATCGCCGTCAAGCTGCACGTCCTCACCCGCAAGACCCTCGGCGGCATCCAGACCGACCTGGACTCGCGCGCCCTCGGCGCCGACGGCAGCCCGGTCGAGGGCCTCTACGCGGCGGGCGAGGTCGCCGGGTTCGGCGGCGGAGGAGTCCACGGCTACAACGCCCTGGAGGGCACCTTCCTCGGCGGCTGCCTCTTCTCGGGACGCGCGGCGGGACGGGCGGCGGCGCGACAGACGGGGTGAGGCCCGGGGCGGCCTCGGGCCGGCCCTCGGCTGGACGGGCCGACCCTCGACAGGGGAGGCGGGCCGACTCCCGGTCGGCGGCCGAGCATCAGGCGCGGCCCGCCGTCGAGTGGGCGGCGCGCCCCGCTGCCGGGCAGGCGGCACGCCCTCAGCCGGCCGGGCCCGCCTGCCCTCGGCCGAGCAGGCGGGCCAGGACGGCCGCGTGACTGTGCTCGGGCTCCTTCACGGCCGTGAGCAGGGTCACCGGCCCCGCGCCCGCCGACTCACGCATGTGATCGAGGAGTTGGGCCGCCTCCGGCTCGGTCAGCTCCGCCTCGTACCGCCGCGCGAACTCCTCGTACGAGCCCTCGCCCGCGTGGTACCAGCGGCGCAGCTCGTTCGACGGGGTCAGCCCCCTGGGCCACTCGTCGACCCGCGCCGCGTCCTTCGCCAGACCGCGCGGCCACAGCCGGTCGACGAGGACACGGACGCCGTCGTCCGGCTCGGGCGGGTCGTACACACGGCGTACGCGGACACTCATGGGCGACCTCTCCACGGGGGGGACGGTGATGCCGAGGGTAAGCACGGGACGCCCGCCCGCGCCGCGCGGCTTGACCTGAACGTGGGCGAATCCGAGGGGCTCGGTGCCTAGTCTGATCACGTTTGATCAACAGCCACCTCCCAGGAGCGAACGTGACACACCTCCGCAGACGCCCCGCCCTCCTCGCGGCCGTACCCCTCGCCGTGACGGCCCTGCTCGCCGCCGCCGATCCCGCGCTCGCGGCCGGTCCGGTGGGCACGCCCGGCGTCGGCGACCCCTATTTCCCACTCGCCGGGAACGGCGGCTACCACGTCGACCACTACGGCCTGACCCTCCGTTACGACCCCGCATCCCGGCACCTCGAGGGCAAAGCCGTCCTCACCGCCCGCGCCAAGCAGTCCCTGAGCCGCTTCGACCTCGACCTGCACGGCCTCAAGGTCACCGCCCTGACCGTCGACCACGTCAAGGCCCGACACCGGCGCGACGGCCAGGAACTCGTCGTCACCCCGCGCCGCGCGCTGCGCCAGGGGGAGCGGTTCCAGGTGACCGTCACCTACTCCGGCACGCCCGGCCCGGTCACCGACCCCGACGGCTCACCGGACGGCTGGATCCCCACCGACGACGGCGCGTTCGTCGCCGGTGAGCCGCAGGGCGCCATGACCTGGTTCCCGGCGAACAACCACCCCACGGACAAGTCGTCGTACGACTTCACGATCACCGTCCCCGCGGGCCGCACGGCCGTCGCCAACGGCGTCTTCCTCGGCAAGCGGACCG
This sequence comes from Streptomyces sp. NPDC033216, assembly GCF_055577115.1. Lineage (NCBI taxonomy): Bacteria > Bacillati > Actinomycetota > Actinomycetes > Kitasatosporales > Streptomycetaceae > Streptomyces > Streptomyces sp. NPDC033216. The sequence goes on from NZ_JBVIQK010000003.1 coordinate 579,958, forward strand.
CCCACGGCAGCACCACCTACCGCTGGCGGCAGGCCGAGCCCATGGCCGCCTACCTCGCCACGGCCACCGTCGGCACCTTCCAGGTCCGGCAGTACACCACCCGCGACGGCATCAAGGTCTACGACGCCGTCGATCCTCGCGAGGCGGCCGCGGCCAAGCCCGTGCTGGCGAAGCTGCCCTCCGTACTGGAGTGGGGGAGCGGCCTGTTCGGCCCGTATCCGTACCGCGCGGCCGGGTCCATCGTGGATCACGCCCCGGACGTCGGCTACGCCCTGGAGACCCAGACCCGGCCCGTCTACGACAGCGCGCCCGACCTGAGCACGCTCGTCCACGAGAGCGCCCACCAGTGGTTCGGCGACTCCGTCTCGCTCACCTCCTGGAAGGACATCTGGCTCAACGAGGGCTTCGCCACCTACGCCGAGTGGCTCTACGCCGAGCAGCACGGCGGGGAGAGCGCGCAGGCCGCGTTCGACGCGCTGTACGCCCGCCCGGCGAGCGACGGTCTGTGGGCGTTCCCGCCCGGTGACCCCGGCAGCGGCGCGAACATCTTCGGCACGCCCGTCTACGCCCGCGGCGCCATGGCCCTGCACGCCCTGCGCACCGAGGTCGGCGACCGCGCGTTCTTCCGCGTCCTGCGTGCCTGGGCGTCCGCCCACCGCGACGGCAACGGCACCACGGTCCAGTTCGAGCGCCTGGCGGAGAAGGTGTCCGGCAAGGATCTCGGAAGTGTGTTCAAGACCTGGCTCTACGCTCCGGGAAAGCCCGACCGACCCTGAGGATCCGCCCAGTTCCTCAGACCTCGGCCCAGGTCGAGTCATGATCACGCATCGCGCCCGCGCAGCGAGATCGAGGCGAGAGCGCGCAGTCCCGTCCGGCCGCCGACGTCATACCGCTGCCCGCTGCCCGCTGCCACGGCACCGCGGGACGGCTGAGTCTTCAGGGACGGTCCGGGCGCCTGATTCCCTCCGGGCGGTGCGGGTACCCCGGTGCCGGACGGCGGAGGACGCCCTGACGGAGTAGGAGGTCAATCATGAGTTCGTCCGACGACCTGCCGGTCGCACGCTCCCTGACCGAACTGGCTGACCTGGTCGTACGGCGGAGAGGGCTGTTCGTCCGCTGGTCGCGCGGACCCGGCACGGACCTCGGCAGGGCTTCCAGCATCGATGACCTGACCGGCCTCCCGATGCCCGGCCTGTCGGCGAACCCCCTGGACGTCGAGGACTGGTGGGAGGGCCGCTCCCGCACCCTCTGGGTGGCCCGGCGCCTGTACGACTACGCGCACCTGCCGCACGAGAAGGGCACCGGCGTGCGCCCCTGGATCCTCACGGGACGGGAGATCGGCCGGGGCCCTGACAACGAGCCGCTCGTGACCGACGTACGGCCGTTGTGCTGGATCGACCCGTCGGTGATCGACGAAGCGCGCGAGGAGATGGCGCGGCTGGAGGCGGCATGGGGCCCGCTGCGGCGGACGGGCCGGTGAGTACCGGCCCGTCCGCCCATGGGGCCCCGGCTCATGAACTGCGCTGCCGCGCCCTGATGCGCCGCTTGAGGGAGCGCCGTTCGGTCTCGCTCGTGCCGCCCCAGACCCCTAGCCCCTGATCGGTCTCCAGCGCCCACTCCAGGCACGGGGCCTGTACCGGGCAGCCCCGGCAGACCGTCTTCGCCTGCTCGGTCTGTAGGAGTGCCGGCCCCGAGGTACCGATCGGGAAGAAGAGTTCCGGGTCCTCTTGGCGGCACGCGGCGCGCTGTCGCCAGTCGTCCATCGAAGTCACCTGCGATCGAAGTCGGTTCGAATGGGTTGCTCCCGATCGGGTCACCGGTGAGGCCGAAGTGAAACCGCGCCGGGCAGGCCGGTGGCCATGATCCGACGAGTGCTCAGCTCCGCAGGGTCTGCGCCGCGGTCGCCGCGACGGCGGTCGTCACGGCGGCGAGGGCGGGGGAATCGAGCTTCCACTGCTGCCAGAACAGGGGGACGTCGAGGGGGCGTTCCGGCGCGAGTGAGATCAGGTGCCCGGCCGTCAGCAGTCCTTCGGCCTGCATCTCGGGCACCATGCCCCAGCCGAGCCCGGCCACCACCGCGTCGAGGAACCCCTCCGAGGTCGGCACCGCGTGTCGCAGCCGGCTCGCGCCGTCGGGGCCGCGCCGCAGCCGGCGTACGAAGGCGTCCTGGAGGTCGTCGCGCCGATCGAAGGTGACCACGGGCGCCCGCGTGAGCCCCTCGCCCAGCGGCATGCCGTCGAGGAAGGCCGCGGCGAAGTCCGGGCTCGCCGCCGCGAAGTAGCGCATCGAGCCCAAGGGCCTGACCGAGCAGCCGGTGACGGCGTCCGGCAACGAGGTCACCGCGGCCATCACCAGGCCCTCCCGCAGCAGTTCCGCCGTCCGGGTCTCGTCCTCCCGGTGCAGCTCGAAGCAGAACCGCGGCTCGCGCGGTACGCGGGTGAGGGCGGGCAGGAACCAGGTGGCGAGCGAGTCGGCGTTGACCGCCACGGTGACGCGGGTCGGATCCCCGGCGCCGCTCATGCCCAGCTCGGACCGTGTGTCGCGCTCCAGCCGGGCCAGCTGCCGGGCGAACCGAACGACGATCTCCCCGGACTCCGTCGGTCGCACCGGCTTGGTGCGCAGCAGCAGGACCCGTCCCGTGCGCTGTTCCAGCGCCTTCACCCGCTGGCTGACCGCCGAGGGCGTCACGTGCAGCGCGGCGGCCGCGGCGTCGAAGGTGCCCTCGTCGACCACGGCAAGCAGGGTGCGGACCTGGTCCAGGGGCAGATCTGTCATCACAATCACTAATGATACGTAAGAATCTTTAGCTGTACCTGCGGTGATTCCCTCTTTAGCGTGGGCCTCATGTCCACCTCCCTCGCCGCCGCGGCGGCCGGCTTCGGCACCGGTCTGTCCCTCATCGTCGCCATCGGCGCACAGAACGCCTTCGTCCTGCGCCAGGGCATCCGCCGCGACGCCGTCCTCGCCGTCGTCGCCATCTGCGCCCTGTCCGACGCCGTCCTCATCACCCTCGGTGTGGCCGGGGTGGGCGCGCTGGTGGTGGCCTGGCCGGGCGTCCTGACCGCCGTCGCCTGGCTCGGCGGCGCCTTCCTGCTCTGCTACGGCGCCCTCGCCGCCCGCCGGGTGCTCAAGCCGGGCGGTGCCCTGGAGACGACGGGCGAGGCCGCGGGCTCCCGGCGGCGGGCGGTCCTCACCTGCCTCGCGATGACCTGGCTCAACCCGCACGTCTACCTCGACACCGTCTTCCTGCTGGGCACCGTGGCCGCCGACCGCGGCGCGCTGCGCTGGACCTTCGGCCTCGGTGCGGCGGCGGCCAGCCTGTGCTGGTTCGCCGCGCTGGGCTTCGGCGCCCGGTTGCTCGGCCGCTTCCTGGTCCGGCCCGGCGCCTGGCGCGTCCTGGACGGACTCGTCGCCGTCACGATGATCACCCTCGGTGCCACCCTCATCGCGGGAGCCTGAGCGGCCGTGACGCCGCGGTCCGAGCTGCGATAGTGACCCCCGGACAAGAAAAGGTGTAACGAGCAACCAGGGACTCCGTGAACACGAGCGAGAGCAACGACGCACCCGAGGCCAGGGCCCAAACCGAGAGCGTCGGGCAGACTTCCGGCCCCAGCCCCGTTCCCGATTCGGGTCCCCTTCCCGGTTCGGGCCCCGATTCCGGTCCGCGGGGCGAGGCACGGCGCGGCTGGCGCCGCTGGGGGATGGACACCCGTCCGCTGCACCGGCCCGCGTACCGCCGACTGTGGTCCTCGACCATCGTCACCGCGGTGGGCAGCCAGCTCACCGCCGTCGCCGTACCCAAGCAGGTCTACGACATCACCGGATCCTCCGCCTGGGTCGGCTACGCCAGCCTCGCGGGACTGCTGCCCATGGTGGTGTTCGCGCTGTGGGGCGGCGCGGTCGCCGACACCATGGACCGGCGCAAGCTGCTGCTGATCACCAACACCGGTATCGCCGTCACCTCCGTCTTCTTCTGGCTCCAGGCCGCCGCGGGACTCGACTCGGTGGCGGTGCTGATGGTGCTGCTCGCCACCCAGCAGGCGTTCTTCGGCCTCAACGCGCCGGCCCGTACCGCCTCCATCGCCCGCCTCGTCCCCGCCGGTGAACTGGCCGCCGCCAACGCCCTCGGTTCGACCGTCATGCAGACCGGTCTGGTCGCCGGCCCGCTGCTGGCGGGTGCCCTGATACCCGTCATCGGCCTGCCGGAGCTGTACCTGCTCGACGCGCTCGCCCTGTGCGTGACGCTGTGGGCCGTCGCCCGCCTGCCCGCGCTGCCGCCGCTCGACGGCTCGGTCGCACGGCGCGCGGGACTGCGCGAGATCCTGGCGGGGTTCCGCTACATCGCACGGCACAAGGTGCTGCTGCTCTCCTTCCTCGCGGACGTCGTCGCGATGGTCTTCGGCATGCCCCGCGCCCTCTTTCCGCAACTGGCCGCCGAGACGTACGCGCCCTACGGGGAGGGTCTGGCGCTCGGTCTGCTGTTCGCCGCCGTCCCCATCGGTGCGGTGCTCGGCGGCCTGTTCTCCGGCACGTTCTCGCGGGCCCGCCGGCACGGTTGGATGGTCATCGGCGCCGTCGTCGCCTGGGGCGCGGCGATCGCCGGTTTCGGGCTGAGCGGCAGCCTGTGGCTCGCGGTGGTGTTCCTGGCCGCCGCGGGCGTCGCCGACATGGTCTCCATGGTCTTCCGCGGCGCGATCCTGCTGTCCGCGGCCACCGACGAGATGCGCGGTCGCATGCAGGGCGTCTTCACGGTCGTCGTCGCGGGTGGCCCGCGCCTGGCCGACGTGCTCCACGGCACGGCGGGCGCGGCCTTCGGCCCCCGCGCGGCGGTGGCGGGCGGCGGCCTGCTGGTCGTCGCCGTGATGCTGGGCCTGGCGGCCGCGGCACCGGCTCTGCGGCGGTACCGCGTCCAGGTGTACTGACCGGACAGGTCGGTGAGGCGGCCGGCCGGTGGCCGGCCGCCGATGCCGGTGTGGGGTCGGTGGTAGCCAGGCACAGCGTGCCCTCGGCGGCGTTCGCGGGCTCCAGCAGCGTCTCGGCTGTCGTCGGCGACGAGACCGGGTGTACCCGTGTCCGGCCAGTCGGGGAACGCGGCCTGGCGTCCGCGGTCCGAGGTGTAGGGCCGGTGGTAGGCCCACTCGTCGCCGAGCAGGGTGCGGTGGAAGCGTTCGACCGTGGCGTTGGTCTGGGCCGCCAGGGCCTGGTCCGGCGGGGCTGATGACCGGCGCGCGGCAGGTCTGCGCGGACGGGCGGACGACGCCTCTGCCCAGACGCGACCCGGCCCCCACGCCCGCATGACGGGGGACGTGTTCCCAGGGGCCGGGAAGGAGCCGGGCCGGCGCCGGTCAGATGACTCCGCGGCGGTGCATGCCGTACTGCTCCATGAGCTTGCCCCGGGTCGTCTCCAGGCGGTGGGCGAGGATCTCCGCCACGATGCGGACCAGGGAGAGGCCGAGCGCGGGGTCCTCCTCGCACAGCTTGAGCACCGGCCGGGCCTCGAACTCGTAGGCGCGGACCGGGCTGAACGCCTCCGCGCCGAAGTCCCACTGGTACGGCGGGAACAGCCAGGACCAGCCGAGCAGGTCGCCGGCGCCGAGACTGGCGACGGTGACCCGGTGTACGGACGTCACCCGCTGGTCGAGGGAGACCGCGCCGGAGCGGATGACCCAGAACCGGTCGGCCGTGCCGCCCGCCTCGAAAATCCTGGTGTCCTCCGGGAAGGACACCTCGCGGGCGAGGGTCATCAGGTGCTGGCGTTGGGGCGGGGGGAGGGCGGTCAGCAGCTTTGTGGCTTGGGTCATGGCGCGGGGCTCCTCGCCGGCGATGGTTCCGGGACGTTCCCTGGGGCCTCGCGGCCCTAAGCCCATTTCAGCCGCTGCGGGCGCCTCGGGCACCTCGGCGGTGGCATGTTTTGTCCGCGGGCATGGGCAGGCCCTGGCTGGACGGGGGAAACCAGCCAGGGCCGCCACATGCGGCATGCGGAGGAGTGGAACTCGACTCCGCCACCACTGGGTGAACCGTAAACCATTCCGGCACCTTTCACCCAGTCATAACCCGGTCACGTGACCTGTTTCACTGCTGTCGCGCCCGCGTCCCGAGTCGCGTGCCCCGAGCCGCGCCGCCCGCCCCGCTCACGCCGCGGTCCCGCGGGAGCACCCTGGCCGTGTCGAGCCGCCGGTCGGTCGGTCCGATGTGCCGCCGCGGGCCGGCAGCGGCCCGCTGGGAAGAAGGCGTCGGCGCGCCGCCGCCCCCGGCGGATACGGCGTCCGGTCGGCGCGCCACAGACGGCGCCGGCGGATACGGCGGCGCCGTCGCGCGCCCGCCCCGTCGGTCGGAGCCGCCACGCCCGCTGCGACGGGTGTGCTGTGTGCCGCTCGCAGCGATCCGGGGCCGCAGGGCTCATCGACCGCCGCCCTGCGGCCCGGGTGCCCGAGCCCCCGCCCGTCCCGCGGGCATCGGGGAAAAGGACCTCGTCAGGTGCTGTTCGTGTGGTGCCCCGGCGTCACGATCTCCTCGAGTACTTCGAGGACCGCCTCGTACGCCAGGCTCCGGACATGCGCGTCGCGCGCCGCGTCCGGATCGGTACGGCCCAGCTCCTCGCTCCGGGATCGAAGGGTCCGCAGCTCCTCGCGCGCGCAGGTCCTGGCGCGCTGGATGCGCCGCAGCAGTTCGTCCGAGTCCACGACATCCGTCATGTGGTCCGCCTACCCCCGCGCGGTCCGTCGATGACCACGATCCTTCGTCGATCCCCCGCCGCCGTCGACGGCCTCACCGGATCCTGCCGAATGCCCGGAAAGGCAGGTTTGGCCTCGCCTCCCGGGGCCAGCCGGAAGGGAGAGGGCGGTGCCCGCCCGGCGGGGGAGAGGGTCCACCGATCAGTCGAAGACGTCAGGAGAGCGAAAGGATGCGTGCGAACGCGAAGCACTGGACCGACCGCACGAGCAGGTCGGACAGGTCCGACAGGTCCGACCGCACCGAAAGGACCGACCGCGCGGACGGAGCGCTTCCGGTGCACTGCCACGGGGACGGCCCCTGCCTGCCGGCCGACGTCCGCAGCGCCGTCCGGCGCGCGATCGACCGACGAGGCAAGGGGGCCCGCGGCCCCTACGACGAGGCGGCCGTCTCCGACGCGCTGCTCGTCGCCTCGGAACTCACCACCAACGCCATCCTCCACGGAGGCGGCGTCACCGGCTTCGACGTGGACATGGACGGGCGGGCCGTGCGGGTCTCCGTGAGCGACCGCAGCGACCGGCTGCCCGTGGTCCGCGACCCGCTCGACGCCCAGGGGCGGCGCCGTACCGGCGGTCGGGGCTGGTCCATCGTCTGCCGGCTGGCTCGCGACGTCCGGGTGTCCGGCCTGCCGTCCGGCGGCAAGCGGATCACCGCCGTGGTTCCCGTATGGTGATCCGCCGTCTCGGTCGCACCGACCCTCCGATCACCTTTCCCGGCGACCGGAGTTTGTTCGTCCGGACGCAGGGCAGACGGAGGTTCGTGCTTCGGACCGGAGGCGCGCCGACGGGAGCGGTATGACCGCTCCGGGGCGCTTCGGATGCCCCGGACGGCAGCGACCCTCCCTCTCGTGGTCATACCCCTGACTCCACCGTTCAGGAGCGATTTCGCATGCTCATCGACATGTCGACAAGCCGTCCCCCCACCACCGCCCCGAACTCGACCCCCCAGTCCCGCAGGACCCACGACGACGCTCCCGACACGGCAAGCCTGTTCATCCGGCTGACCACGATGGAGGAAGGGCCCGACCGGGACGCCGTACGCGACCGGATCGTCACCGCCTGGCTGCCCATGGCCCATCGGATCGCCGGCCGTTTCCGCGACCGCGGCGAGGCCATCGAGGACCTCCGGCAGGTGGCGGCGCTCGGCCTGGTGAAAGCGGTCGACCGCTTCGACCCGGAACGCGGCGCCTTCGAGAGCTACGCCGTCCCCACCATCACCGGGGAGATCAAGCGCCACTTCCGGGACCGGATGTGGGCCCTGCGGGTGCCCCGCCGCGTGCAGGAACTGCGCAACAAGGTGCGCGTCGCCCGACGCGAGCTGGCCCAGACCCCCGGCGCGCCGGAGCCGTCGACCGCCGACCTCGCCGCCCACACCGGCCTCACCGAGGAGGAGGTCGTCGCGGGCCTCGAAGCCCTGGAGAGCTTCAGCACCCTGTCGCTGGACGCCGAACTCCCCGCCGGCGACGACGGCTACAGCCTCGCGGACACCCTCGGCGCCCCCGAGGTCTCCTACGACATCGTGGTCGACCGCGAGTCCGCCAAGGAGAGCCTGCGCCGTCTTCCGGAGCGCGAGCGGGCCATCCTCTACATGCGCTTCTTCGAGGACATGACGCAGAGCCGCATCGCCGACCGGCTCGGCATTTCCCAGATGCACGTCTCGCGGCTCATCAGCCGCAGCTGCGCCCAGGTGCGCCAGGAAGCGATGGGGCGATCGGACGACCGCTGATCCCCGCCCCGCCAGCCGTACGCACTCACCCCCGTTTCGGACAAGGAGCGACCTCTGATGCTGATGCCCCATCCTGCCGTCCTGCGCACCCTCGTCGCCGAGTACGAGGCCGCGACGGCGGCCGGATCGCACGCGACCGCCACGCGGGCGCAGGACCTCGCCTACACGCTGTGCGTCTCCACCGGGACCCGCGACGTGGTCCAGGCGCTGGAGGTGGCCCGGGGCTGGCTCACCGCGGCCACCGACATCGACGCCCCGGCCCGCCAGACCACTCGCACCACCGAGCACGGGCCCCACGCCTACGCCTGACCGGCCGGCGCCCGAACGTCCCGCCGCGGCCCGTCCGCGGCGGGACTTCCGTGTGGGTCGGGCAGGTGCGAGTGGCGCCTGTGAGTACGGCGCCCGGGCGCGTCCGCGCGTGTGGCGTTCGTGTGCGGGGTCTGTGTGCGGAGTCTGTGTGTGCGGGGCCCGAGCCGGGGCATCCGGGTCTCCCGGGACTCTTTCAGGAGGTTTGACATGAACGCGAGTGCCCTGGCGCGGAACGGTCGTACCGAGGCCGAGCGCGCGGCGCGGGGTTCGGTCACGCAGGGGGCCGCGCGGGCCGGACTGGCCGCGCGCGGAGTGATCTACCTGCTCGTCGGGGCGCTGGCCCTCCAGATCGCCTTCGGCGAGAACAAGAAACGGCAGGCCGACCGGCAGGGTGCCCTAGCCGAGATAGCGGAGAGACCCTTCGGCTCCGTCCTGCTCTGGGCCCTCGGGATCGGCCTGGTCGGCATGGCGCTGTGGCGGCTGTCGGAGGTGGTCTTCGGCTCCGTCGGACCGGACGGCCGCAAGGCGAAGAAGCGCCTGCTGGCCCTCGCCCGCTGCGTCTTCTACGGCTTCGTCGCCTACTCCGTCCTCGCCTTCGCCGCCGGATCGGGTGACGGCGGAGGGTCGAGCGACCAGCAGTCCCGCGACGTCACCGCGCGGGTGCTGGACCTTCCCGGCGGGCGGTGGATCGTCGGCGCGGTCGGCGTCGGGATCGTCGTCGCCGGCCTCTGGATCGGCGGCCGGGCCGTCCTGCGCAAGTACCGGAAGAAGCTGCGGCTCGAGCAGATGTCCGAGCGGACGCGCCGCCTGGTGGACGTCACCGGAGTGGCCGGCGGCGCGGCGCGTGGCCTGGTGTTCGCGGTGGCGGGCGCCTTCGCCGTGCGCGCGGCCGTCGACTACGAGCCCGACAAGGCCAAGGGGCTCGACGACACCCTGCGCTCTTTCGCCGAGACGCCCGCCGGGCCGTGGTTGCTGGCCTGCGTGGCGGCCGGTCTGGTGCTGTTCGGGGTGTTCTCCTTCGCGATGGCACGCTGGCGGAAGGTCTGAACATGCCTTCGGAGGGGAACCCGGGGGAGATGAACGAATCCGAGTTCCCGTCGGACGGACGGCCCGTGGACATGTACCTCGACCTCCTGCGCGTCCGCATGGACAGCGAGGACTTCGCGATGCTGCTCAAGGTCGTCGCGCCCGCTCTGCGTGCCCTCGACGAACAATCCGTCCCGACCCTCGACTTCGCGCTCGACCCGCAGGAGACCGAGGAACTGCCCCAGGAGATCCGCGACGAGGCCGCCCTGGTCATCGCCACGGCCGTCACCGGCCGACTGGACAACCAGCTCGTCGAGATCCAGGTCGACGGGACCGGCCCGGTCCGCGTGGTCACCGACGCGGTGACCGCCTCCGACCCGGACCGCCTGGCCGAGATCGCCGGCTGCATCCAGCAGCGTCAGAACGACACGGAAGAACTGCGCGGCATCGCGGCGGCGAGCGGCCTGCCGACGGACTTCTGACCTCGGTCGGGCCGCACGACCACCTCGGGCGCCCGCCCCGACGCCGACCGGCGCGAGGCGGGCGCCCGTTCCGCGTGGCCGGCGCACCGCGGGTCGGCGTCGGGGCAGGCGCCCGAAGCACGCGCGCGCAGCAGGGCCAGAAGTCCGTCGTCCGGCATCCCCGGCCTCGCCACGGTCACGTGGGACCGGAGGCCGGTGGCGGGGCGGACGGACGCCCACCGACGTCGGCCGGTCGCCGCGCTGCCGCGGGGCCACCGAGGACGCGGCACACGCGCGTGACCCTGCCGTACCAGGTCCTCGAGGCCCTTGGCGAGGTCGAGGGCCTTCTTCACGTCCGGCTCGCCGGTCCTGCCGTCAGGGTGTCCCGCTCGTTGCGCCCCTACCTCTCCGGCGACGCCACCGCGACCCCCAGCGGCCGGGCGAGGCCGGTCACCGCTTCGTCCAGGCGTTGCAGGTGGCGCAGGACGCGGTCGGTGACGCGGCCGTAACGGGACGCGCCGGGTGCGCCCGGGCCGAGGAGGGAGGCGACGCTCGCCCCGGTGCGGACCTCGACGCCGCTGCGGTCGTCGGCGACGCGAGCGGCGATGGCGCCGATGTTGTGCAGGATGCGCTGCCCGGCACCGCGCAGCCGGGGGTCGGCCGCGATGGACGGGTGGGTCGGCAGCAGCTCGGCCGTGGCCGCGAGCGACCGGGCGTGGTAGGCGCAGGTCTCCAGCAGGGCGACGACGTACTGGGCGGTGTCCCGCCGGGTACGCAGCGGGGTGACCGGATGGGTCAGCGGCTGTGTCGCGGAGCGCAGGTCGGCCAGCGCCTGGTCCAGTTCCCGGGCCCGGTCCAGCAGCTCGGTCGGCGGCCCGCCGCTGAGCTGTTCCACGGCGGCCCCGGTGACGTCGGTCAGCCGTTCGAGGACGGTCGTGAGCAGCTCGTCCGTCCGCCGGTCCGTGCGCACCGGCAGTACCAAGGCCGCCGCGACCACTCCGCAGGCCACCCCCAGCGCCGTCTCCTCCACGCGCAGTACCAGCACCTCGAGGCTGTAGGTGTGCAGCAGCGTGTACAGCACGCCCAGCGCGGCGGTGACGAAGAACGACATCAGGGTGTAGGACAGCGGTGCCGTGTAGAACATCGCGAACACGCACAGCAGCACCACCGCGAACGCCGTCCACGTGTGGTGACCGACCAGTCCCGCGAGCCCGATCCCCGCGACCACACCGAGCGCGGTGCCGAGCAGTCGCCGGTATCCCTTGACCAGGATCTCCCCGGTGGAAGCGGTGTTGAGGAACACGATCCAGCAGGTCAGGACCGCCCAGTACCAGCGGTGCGTGGACAGCAGCTCGCCGCCGACGATGGCCAGCGCCGAGCCGACGGCGACCTGGACGGCCGCGCGGGTGGTCGGCCGCCGCAGCCCCGTGGGCTTGTCCGCGGTCCCCTCGGCGGCCTCCGACCCGCCGATCGCCGCGTCCTCCGCGTCCAGCTCCTCCCGGGAACGGGCGGTCTCGGGGCTGTCGTCGGACTCGTCCTGCGGCCCGTCGAGCGCGATGCGCAGGCCGAGGACCGCGCGGGCGCTCTCACCGACGCCCCGGAAGACGTCCCGCACGGCCGGGGAGGCGGGCGGCAGGCTCTCCTCGTCGCGGTAGCCGAGCAGCCGGTTGCGGACCTGCGCGAGCCCGGTGCCGTCGGCGACGGGATGCCGTACCAGCAGGCGCAGTGCCCGCAGGTCGCGGCGGAGCAGGTCCGTCGCCTCCTCCCGCATCGGCGGCTGACCGCCCCCGGGGACCGGCGCGCCCGGCAGATGCAGGGTCAGTGTGTCCGCGCGCGCGGTGCTGCGCGCCGTCAGCAGCAGCAGCCCCAGCCGCTCGGCGGCGATCTCCGCGTCGGCGACCCGGCGCTGCACCAGCCGGGCGGTCGCCTCGTCCGGCGTGCCCTCCTCCAGCCGGCCGTGGATCATCATGGCGGTCTCGTGCAGCCGGGCCGTGCCGGTACGCACGCGCGCCAGTGCCTTGTCCATCTCGTCCGGACCGGCGTCGAGCAGTTCCAGCTGGGCGTCGAGCAACTGCGCGAAGCGCGCCCTGAAGGCCTGCCGCAGCCGCAGCAGGATGCCCTTCGGCGTCTGCGGCACCAGCGCGAACCGAGCCAGCGCGCTGCACGCGAAGGCGACGGCGAGGACCCCCCAGAGGCCGGGCAGGAGGTGCCGGGTGGCGCCCACGAACAGGGACAGGAAGTAGACCTGGAAGCCGATCAGGCCGAGCGCGGTGCCCCGGTCGCCGAACCGGCGCCCGTACACCGCGCAGAAGATGAGCACGACGAAGAGGACGTCGCCGGCCACCACATGGGAACTCAGCAGGGCCGCCAGGGACACCGACGCCAGCGCGACCGGCAGTCCCAGTGCCAGAGTCACTGCCTGCGGGCCCCACCGCTTCTCCCGGACGGCGAACGTGGCGACCATCGCGGCGATGGCTCCCGCGACCAGACGCGTGATGTCCGCGCCCAGCGGGGACAGCACGGCCAACGTGAGGGTGATCGCGCCGACCGTCCGCAGCCCGGCCGCGAGCCGCAGAAGCCCGGGATCGGATGCCATGACCCGGTCCCGTACCCCGGCCGCCCATGACCGTGCCGCCGCCTTCACGCCGTCGTACTCTCCCGCCCGTCTCAACCGGCCTCGGTGCGCCCGCCCTCCACCTGGGCCCGCACCTGCTCGGGCGTCAGATAGGTGTCGGTGTACTCGAAGTCCTTCAGCTTGGCGGGGCGCCGGGCCTGGAAGCCGGTACGGACGAAGTCGTCGCCCGCGATCGCGTTCAACGTCCAGTTCGTCAGCACCCGCGCCTTGGCCACGCCCGTGCGGAGCGCCCCCCAGTGGTACCCGCGGGCCACCACCTGCGCGGGCAGGCCGCGCAGTTCGATGCCGAGTGGCTTGGACACGGCGTCGGTGCCACCGAGATCGACGACCAGGCCGAGGTCCTTGTGGGCGTACGGCCGCATCTCCTGGCCGCGCAGACGCGCGATGACGTTGTCGGCGGCGACCTTGGCCTGCCGCATCGCGTGCTGGGCGGTCGGCGGGCAGACGGCGCCCTCCTCGCCCTTGGCCTCGTCGGGGACGGCCGCGGCGTCGCCGAGGGCGAACACCCCGTCGTGGCCGGGCAGATCCATGCGAGAGGTGACCGCGAGGCGCCCGCGCACCGTCTCCGCGCCGAGCGTGGCGATCAGAGGGCTCGCCACCACACCGGCGGTCCAGATCAGCGTGTGGGTCGGCACCACCCGGCCGTCGGTGAAGGTGACCTCCTGAGGCCCGGCCTTGGCGATGGACACCCCGAGGGACACCTCGACGCCCCGCCTGCGCAGCACCTCCTGCGCGCTGCGGCCGAGCTTGTCGCCGAGTTCCGGCATCAGCTTCGGCGCGATGTCGATGAGGTGCCACTTGATCAGGCTCGGATCCAGCCTGGGGTAGCGCTTGACCGCGTTGTGGGTGAGCAACTGGAGGCAGGCGGCGGTCTCGGTGCCGGCGTAGCCGCCGCCGACCACCACGAACTGGAGCCGTGCCGCCCGCTCGGCGGGGTCGTTGCTGGCGTCGGCGAGGTCGAGCTGGGTGATGACGTGGTCGCGGATGTAGGCCGCCTCCGCGAGCGTCTTCATCCCGAAGGCGTGGTCGGTCAGCCCCGGGATGTCGAAGGTGCGGGTGACGCTGCCGGGAGCCAGCACGATGTAGTCGTACGGCTCGTTAACGATCTCGTCGGTGATGGTCCGGATGACGCAGACCTTCGACTCCAGGTCCACGCCGATGGCGCCGCCCGGAATGATCCGGGTGCGGTACTTCTCGCTGCGGCGCAGCGACAGAGCGATCGACTGGGGCGTCAGCACCCCGGAGGCGACCTGCGGCAGCAGCGGCAGATAGAGCTGGTAGGCGAACGGTGTCACCAGGGTGACGTCGGCCTCCGCGGCGGCGAGTTTGCGTTCCAGGCGTCGAACGCACCCCACTCCCGCGAAGCCCGCGCCCACCACCAGGATCCTGGGTCGTGTCACGATGTCCATCCCTTTCTGCGGCTCCAGGCGGTCTGCCCCGACGTCGTGCGGGTGCCCGCCGGCGGCCTTTTCGCACACCGTTGATCCCATCGCGACCGGAGCGGTTGCGCCAGCCGGACGGAGCATGCAGACGAACGATTCTCCTGAGGGCCCGTGCTACCCGCCCAACGCCCGTGTACGCCCTCGTCCTACGGGTACGCCCGACGTACATGACAAGCGCGGTGGCCGGAGGGCAGAGGTGTGGAGTGCGCGGAGGGCTCCGGCGACGGCCGGCGGGACAGCCGGGTGGCGCAGGCCAGGCGGGTCGTCGACGCGGTCGAGAGCCTGGTGGCCGACTGGCTCGCGACGGCCGAGGAGGGCACGCTCCGGCTGCCCGCCCGCCAGTTGCTCGCCCTGCGGACGGTGCGCCACACCCCCGAGCTCAATCTGACCGCCCTGGCCGAGCGACTCGGCGTGGCACTGCCGACCGCGAGCCGTCTGTGCGACCGGCTGGAGGCGGCCGGCCTGCTGGAACGCACCGTCCGGCCGCGCAACCGGCGCGAGGTGCAACTCGTGCTGACCGCCTACGGCCACCGCGTCCTCACGGACGTCACCGAACGCCGCGTACGCCGCCTGGCGACGGTCCTCGAAGCCATGACCCCGAGCCAGCGCAACGCCCTGGAACGGGGACTGACGGGTTTCCGGCAGGCACGGACCACCGGGTTCGCGCCACCGACCGACGGGGACCGGTGACCGACCGGCGGTGGGGGCCGCCCGCCCCTCATCCCGCCGTGACCACTCCGCTGTCGATGTGGCACAGCAGCAGACACACGTCGTCGTCCCGCTCGGAGTCGCTCAGCATCGGGTCCAGGATGCGCTCGGCCGCGCCGTCGAGGTCCGCGTCCAGGTCCCCGGTGCCGAAGGAGCCGAGTGCCGCCGCGAGCCGTTCGATTCCCGGGTCTATGCCCTGGGCGCGCCGCTCCACCAGCCCGTCCGTGTAGAGCACCAGCGTGGAGCCGGGCACCAGGGGCTCCGTGTGGTCGGCGATCTCCTGGTGGAGCGGGATGCCCAGCATCGCCGCCGGCTTGGCGTCCAGCGTGCGCACCCGTCCGTCCGGGTCGCGCAGCACGGGAGGCGGGTGCCCGGCGGCCGCCCAGGTCAGCACCGGCTCGCCGGGCTGGAAGCGGGCGATGACGGCGGTGGCGTACAGGTCGGGCTGGAGGTGGTGCAGGAAGGTGTGCAGCCGGGTCAGCAGCACGCCGGGGCTGCCGCCGTCGACGGCGTAGGCCCGCAGTGCGGTGCGCAGTTGGCTCATCATGACGGCCGCGTGCAGTCCGTGCCCGGTCACGTCGCCGATGACGGTGATCAGGCTGCCGTCGGGCTGCCGGAACGCGTCGTACCAGTCGCCGCCGATGTTCAGCCCGTACGTGGCCGGCAGATAGCGGGCCGCCAGGCGCAGGCCGGGAGTGGTCGGCAGATCGGTCAGCAGGGCCCGCTGGAGCGTCTCGGCGATGTCCCGGTTGTGCTCGAAGCGGCGCGCGTTGTCCAGCGCGATGCTGGCCCGCCGGGTCAGCTCGATCAGCATGACGGCGTCGTCCGGGTTCCAGCGCTCGCCCGGCGGGGTCAGCGTCAGCACTCCCAGGGGGGCGCGACGGGTCGGCAGCGGGACGCACAACAGCGGCCCGCCGGCGTGCAGTGCCGACGGCGGCTGGTCGTCGACGCCGGGCAGCCCGCCGCGGTGGTCGGCGGCGTACTGGGGACGGCCGGTCCGGGCGGCGACGACCGCGGCCGCCGGGCGCGGGACGGAGGACCGCGGGTCGCCCTCGGAGTCGAACAGCCAGATGTCGACCGTGCTCGCGTACTCGGGCACCAGCAGCTGGGGCAGTCGGCGCATGATCTCCTCGTGGTTGAGGGACGCCGTCAGCACCGCGCTGGCGTCCGCGAGGAAGGTCAGTCTGCGCCGGGCGCTCTCCGCCTCCTGGCGGGCCGCGCGCTCCGCCGCGAACGCGTCGCGCTGGGCGCGTCCGGCCGCGTCCAGCTCGGCGTGCAGCGCCAGAACGCCCTGGTTGGTCTGGTGCAGCTCCTCCCGGTGGAAGGCGACCAGTTCTTCCTGCTCGGCGAGCCGGTCCAGCACCAGGGCGGTGTCCTCGTCGGCCCCGAGCAGGGCCTCCGCCAGGACAGCCGTGTCGTCCGCCACCGCCGCGGCCACGGCGGGATCGGCCGGCTCGGCGCAGGGCACGGTGACGTGCCACGGCGGCTCCCCGGTGGCGGGGAGCGGGGCGAGTTCGACGCGCAGCCGGTCCCCGTCGGTCGCCAGGACGAGCCGCCAGCCGCCGCCCTTGGTCAGACACTGGCGCAGCCGTCCGCTGAGCGCGGTGGCCAGCCGCGTCCGCTCCAGCGGCACGACGCCGTACGCGGCGGCCAGCCGCGTGGCGGCGATACGGGCGCGTGCCGCGTCGGTGACGGTGGTGATCTCCCAGGTGCGCATCAGGGGCGGTCCGGCGGTATCGGGGACAGGACGGCCACGGCCGTGTCGTCACGCACCGGGCGGGCGGAACTGCTGGTGTCGCGCACGATGACCGCCGCGGTGACCGCGGGGTCGGCCGTCGCGAGCCGGGGGTCGCCGGGTGGCACCCAGCGGCTGGGCAGCCCGTCGCTGTGCAGGACCAGCAGGCGGTCGGCCGCCCAGGGCGCCACGGTCTCCGGCAGCCTCGTGGGGCGGTGCGCGCCCACGATGCCGGGCCGGGAGAGCAGATGGCGCCAGGAGTCGCCCTCGCGCAGCCGCGCTCCCACATTGCCGATCCCGGCGAACCGCAGCAGCTCGGCCCGCGCGTCGAGCTGGGCCACCGCGACCGCGGCGCCCCGCGTGCCGCGCAGCGCGGCGTCCAGGCGGTGCAGGATCTCCGCGGGCGGGAGGTGGGCGCTGCGGTGCAGCTCGTCCACGGCCGCCGAGGAGGCGAGGGCCGCCTGTGGCCCGTGGCCCAGCCCGTCGGCGAGCATCAGGGTCAGCACGTCACCGGCCCGCACCCAGGTCCAGGCGTCGCCCGAGCACTCGGCGCCGGCGAAGGGGATGTTCACCCCGCCGGCCCGCGCGGGTGCCGGATCGCCGGGATCGGTCTGCGCGGCGGCACCCAGCCGGGCCAGCGCGACCGTGCCGCGCCCCGGCGCGCTGTGCAGGTCGAAGCCGTCGGACACCCGTCGGCAGGTGCCCAGCCCGGCGCCGAGGGAGCCCGCCGTGGAGAACCCGTCGCCGAACGCGGCCGGTACGTCGGCCATGCCCGGACCGTGGTCCACCGCGGCTATCTGCACGACGACCCCGCCCCGCCCGGCCGGCGGGGCGACCAGGTCGACGAGGAGCTGTCCGCCGTCGGCGTGCTTGAGGAGGTTGGTGGCCAGTTCCGTCGCCACCAGCGCGGCGGCCGACGTGCGGCCCTCGTCGAGGCCGACGAGGGCCGCGGCCTCCTCGGCGGCCACGCGCGCGTCCCGCACCCGCGTCGAGTCGTGCACCGGCACGTCCCACACCCGGGGCATCAGGGCTCCTCGCGCGGCCGGGGGGTGCGGGACGCCCAGGAGGTCACCGTGACCGTCGTACCGGCACCGGGCGTGCTGTCGATGGTGAACTCGTGCACCAGCCGCCGGGCGCCGCCCAGGCCCATGCCGAGGCCGCCACCGGAGGTGAAGCCGTCGCGCAGGGCCTGCTCCACGTCGGGGATGCCGGGCCCCGAGTCGGAGAACGTCAGCCGCAGCCCCTTGACCCGGCCGTCGGTGAGCGGCACCGCCCTCATCTCCCCGCCCCCGCCGTACACCAGCGTGTTGCGGGCCAGTTCGCTGGCGGCCGTGACCAGCTTGGTCTGTTCCACCAGGCCGAAGCCGAGCGAGGCGGCGGCCTGCCGTACATGCTGCCGCACCCACACCAGATCCAGATCCGAGCGGATCGGCAGGCGGGCCTCGACGCCCGCCGCGGTCCCGCTCACCGGGGCTCCCGGCGCGGACCGCCCGACGCCGTGCCGTCCGTCCGTCCGAGCAGTTCCAGAGCCGCCGCCGTGCTCAGCGCGGTCCGCAGGCCCGGCAGTGTCAGGCCCAGTTCCACCAGCGTGAGCGCGACCGCCGGACGCATCCCGGCCACCACGGTCTGCGCGGCCAGCAGCCGGGCGTTGGCCGCGATCTCGGCGAGCACCCGCCCGAGGAAGGAGTCGACGATCTCGATGCCGGAGATGTCGATGACCACGCCGGTCACCCGGCTGTGGGCGATGGCCTCCACGATGTCCTGCCGGAGCTGCTCCGCGGTGCTGTCGTGCAGGTCCCCCTGGAGGGTGACCAGCAGGACGTCGCCGATCCTGAGCACCGGCACGGTGGCCCCGACGGCGCGGGAGTGGTCGTCGTTCACCGTGGACCCGCACCGCCGGGCGTGGCGTGCACGATGCCGGCGCCCAGCTCGTGCAGGGCGTACGCCAGGGCATCGGCGAGACCGGCGCGGGTGATGACGGTACCGAGGTCGAGACCGAGGTGCACGATGGTCTGCGCGATGGCGGGCCGGATGCCCGAGACGACGCACTCCGCGCCCATCAGCCGGACCGCCGCGACGGTCTTCATCAGGTGCTGCGCGACCAGCGAGTCGACCGTCGGCACCCCGGTGATGTCGAGGATGGCGTACCGCGCCTGCTGGTCGACGACCGCCTCCAGCAGGGTCTCCATCACGACCTGGCTGCGCGCGCTGTCGAGCGTGCCGATGAGCGGTACGGCGACGATGCCGTCCCAGAGCCTGATGACCGGCGTGGCGACCTCCAGCAGCTGCATCTGCTGCCGGTCGATGAGGGACTGGACCTCCGTCAGGGCGGTCTCCATGACCACGAGCCGCAGGGTGCCCATCAGGACCGTCAGGACCTCCGTCGACTCCCGGACGTGGTCCGCCGGCGCGTCCGGCAGATCGGCGACGAGCAGGTTGACCACGGGGGCCCGGAGGGCGTCCACCTCGCTGGAGACCTGCGAGGTGCTCATCCCGGACCGGGAGCGGGAGGCCGACATCCGGGCCAGCTGCTCGCGCACGACGGTGAACCCGGCACTGTCGGAGTCCTGCACCCGCCCGGAGGCGACGACCTGGGCGAGGGCGTCGACGACGCTCCGGCCGGCCTCGACCGCCTCGTCGCGCGAGACGGTGAACACGGCGCGGAACAGGGGTTCATCGGCCCAGCGCTGGGCGATCTGCTCCCGGCGGCGGCTCAGGAAGGCCCCGACCTCCTCCGTCGGTGTTCCCTGCGACTCGGCCGCTTCGTGCTCCGGCAATGCCTCACTCCTCGTCTGCGTCCTGCCGCCGCGCACCGGCCCGGCCGGCGGGACGACGTTCGTCCTGGGGGCCGGCCTGCGCCGCGACACCCGCGCGGCAGCCGACACCGGCCCCGTCACTCTCTTGCCCAGCCCGCACGGTTGTCAAATGGCAACTGTTGTACGGCCGTGGGCCGCACCCCGCGGCGCGCGCAGGGGTGCGGCGAGCCGGCCGGCCGGGTACAGAAGACCTCGGGCTACGGAGCCTCGGACGACGCCTGTGCGCGGTCGATGAGTGCCAGGGCGTCGTCCACCTTGTCCGAGATGGGCACCGTGATGCTGACCCCGGTGAGGTCCAGTACCCGGCGCACGGCGGGCGTCGGATCGATCACGTGCACACTGCCCGGCAGCTCCCGTGCCTCCTGGTACACCCGCAGGATGATGTTCATCCCGGACGAGTCCATGAACGGCACCTCCGACAGGTCCAGCAGGAAGTGCCGGCGCCCGTGATGGAGCTGGTTCGCCAGATGGGCCTGGAACTCGGTCGCGGTGTCGAGGTCCAGATGGCCCGCGACCGTGACCAGGGCCACGTCCTCCCGGGGCAGGGTGACCTCGACGGACAACGGGTTCTGGGCGATGGACACGAGTACCTCCGAAAACTGACGGTCCGGGATCTGCCCCGGTGGGCGACTGCGGTGCGCGGCAGGAACGCGGGCGGACGGGAGCGCACCGGCCTCGGCCCGTGCGCTTCCCCTCCCCACCTGTGTTCCTGCCGCGCACCGCGCCCCCGCGGATACCCCGGAAGCGGACGGGTATGCGTCTCCGGCCGGGTGAACCGTCTAACCCAGCCTCATCCCCACGATGCACGTGTCGTCGTCCGTGTCGGACCTGCTGTGGGTGAGCAGCCGGTCCAACTGCTGATCCAGCGACGGCGACTTGGTGCGCGCCTGGCTCAGCAGCTGCGTCAGCGACTCCTCCACCGACCGGTCCCGCCGCTCGATCAGGCCGTCGGTGTACATCAGCAGCGTGTCCTCGGCCGCGAGCTCGATCTCCGCCTCTTCGTAGGACGTCTCCGGTACAGCGCCCAGCAGCATCCCCTGGAGCAGGGGCAGCGGGGCGGCGGCCGAGCCGCGCACCAGGACCGGCGGCAGGTGGCCCGCCCTGGCCCACCGCAGGGTGCGCCGGACCGGGTCGTACAGCCCGCACACCGCCGTCGCCGTGACGGCGCCCGTCAGATGGTGGGCGACGATGTTCAGCCACGACAGCAGCTGAGCCGGGCCGGCGCCGGTCACGGCGAGACCGCGCAGCGCGTTGCGCAGGACGACCATGCTGGTCGCCGCCTCGATGCCGTGCCCGGCGACGTCGCCGACACACAGCAGCACCAGCCGGGACGGCAGCACGAAGGCGTCGTACCAGTCGCCGCCCACGAGGTGCTCCTCCTCGGCCGGCCGGTAGCGCACCGCCACCTGGAGGCCCGCCATGTTCAGCGGCGCCCGGGTGGGCGGCATGATCGCGTTCTGGAGCTGAAGGGCCAGTCGGCTGCGCTCGCTGGCATGCTGCTCGGTCTGGGCGAGCTGGTCACGGGTGGCGGCGAGCGCCACCTCCGTCCAGTGCTGGGAGGAGATGTCCTGGTACGCGCCGCGTACGGCCACCAGCTGCCTGTCGGTGTCCAGGACCGGCTCGGCGACGATGCGCACGTGCCGGGTCACCCCGTCCGGCTGCTGGAGCCGGAAGGCGGCGGACGCCGAACGCCGGTGGTGCAGCAGGGTGCGCAGGAAGCGGCCGATGGAGACCGCGTCGTCCGGGTGGGCGTGGGCCCTCAGTTCCTCCAGCCGCACCGGAGGGCTCGACGGGTCCCGCCCGTACAGCGCGAACAGCTGCCCGTTCCACGTCGTCTCGCCCGTGAGGACGTTCTCCTCGAAGCCGCCGATCCGGCCGAGACGCTGGGCGTGCTGCAACAGGCTCGCCAGCCGGGCCGCCTCGTCCTCGATGCGCCAGATGAGCAGCACGCAGGTGCCGTGGCGGCTGATGCTCAGATCCGCCACCGCCGACAGCGGTACCTCGTCGACGAGCGCGGTCAGGCTCATACGGCGGGCCCGGAACGGTTCGCCCGTGGCGTGGACCCGCTCGATGCGCTGGAAGAGGTCGCTGTCGCCCGCCGCCATCGGGTAGGCCTCCAGCAGCAGGGCGCCGTTGACCACCGCCCGCGGCCGACCCGCCGGGTCGAGGAAGTGGTCGTTGACGTGCTGGATGCGGAAGTCCACCAGCTGCCCCGTCGCGTCGACGAGCGGCACCAGCACCAGCGCCGGGTCGTGCAGGCCGTCCGCGAGGTCCATCAGCTCGGCGGCGTCCGGCAGCATCCGCGGTTCCCCGTCGGCGCCCTGGGCGTGGGGGTACGCCTGGAGCGTGTGCGCGCACAGCTCCGCGAGCGCCTCCACCTGGCGTACCACCTGTGGCGGCTGCGGATCCAGGAACGACGGCCAGGCGATCTCCAGGACGCCGTGGATCCGGCCTCCGGTCCCGGCGGGGACGGCGACCCGGCCGCCTTCCGGATGGGCCTGCCGGCCGATGGTGGGCAGCCCGGTCTGCGCGAGGGAGCCGATCCACTGGCCCGCGGGCTCGGTGAGGCCGAGCCGGGCCACCGTGGCGACGTCCGGCGGCACGTAGTGCCAGCGGGCGGCCTCGGTCGGGGCGAAGCCGGCGCTTCCGGCGAGCGTCAGCGAGCCGTCGGAGCCCGCCGCCCAGATCGCCACCGCCACCGCGCCGAGTGGGTCCAGGGCGTGCTGGAGCAGGGAGTCGGCGACAGCCTGCGCGTCGTGGGCCGCCAGCGCCCCGCTCTCGGCCGCCCGCAGCCGCAGGGCGGCGGACTCCTCGGCCGCCACGGCCCCTGTGACGGCCGCCATGAAGGCGTCGGTCACCTCGGACACCCGGTCCTGGGCGGCCTGGTTGATGACGTCCACCGCGAACTCCAGCGGCGTCACCCCGGCCTGCCGGGCCAGCTCGGTGAGCTGCCGGGCCGCCTCGGCCGGCCCGCAGCCGAGCCGCTCGACGAGGATTCCCTTGGCCAGCTCGACCAGCGCCCGCCCCTCGGCCTCGGCCTGCGCCGCCCGCACCTCACGGCGCAGCCGCTCGACGGTGGCCGCGAGGCGTCCGACGGAAGACGGGGCCGCTTCCCGGCCGGTCGCCACGACGCCGCGCCCGGACGCCGTGCCTCCGGCGCCCGCGGCCGCCTCCGGGGACGCTGCGGCCGGCCCGCCGGGGGACGGGGCGGCGACCGCGGGTCCCTCCGTGGGCGGTGCCGGAGAGGCGGCCTGCGCCGGTCCGGCCGGTCCCTCGGTCCGCTCGGGCTGCTGTTCGGACATGTTCACGGTGCGACGACTCCTCGGCCGGTACGCCTGGTGCTCGGACGGCGGGCCGCTCTCACGCGGTCAGCCAGCGGCGGACGCAGGACATCAGATCATGCGTGTCCACCGGCTTGGTGACGTAGTCGCTGGCCCCCGAGGCGAGACTCTTCTCCCGGTCGCCCGGCATCGCCTTCGCGGTCACCGCGATGATGGGCAGGTCGGCGTACTGCGGCATGGTGCGGATCTCGGCCGTGGCCGTGTACCCGTCCATCTCCGGCATCATCACGTCCATCAGGACCAGGGCGATGTCCGGATTGTCGCGCAGCGCCTCGATGCCCTCGCGCCCGTTCTCCGCGTGCAGCACCCGCAGGCCGTGCAGCTCCAGGATGCCGCTGAGCGCGAACAGGTTGCGCGCGTCGTCGTCGACGACCAGGACCGTCCGGCCGACGACGGCGTCGTCGACGGGCTGCGGTGCCACGGTGTGCGGCTCGTCCTGGCGGACCAGGGCGAGCACGTCGCCGGGCTCCTCGGCGGACAGGTGCAGCGTGATGCGTTCACGCAGTTCGTCGAGGCTCGACAGGAACTCCAGTGGCCGACCCGCCGACCAGGACCGGAGCGCCTCCTCCTGGGCGAAGTCCGTGCGGTGACCGCTGTGCACGAGCACCGGCACGTTCGCCAGCGCCGAGTCGCCCTGGAGGGCCTCCAGGAAGCGGGAGGCCTCCGCGTCGGGCATTCCGAGTTCCAGGACCACGCAGTGGCACGGCTCGGCGGCCAGTGCCCCCGCCGCCTCCCGCGCTCCGACAGCGGTGACCACGTCGACCGGCGGCGGAGTACCGTCCTCCCGGCCGCCCGCGATGTCGGCCATCACGCTCTCGGCGACCAGCGTCAGCAGCCCGCGCGGCCGTTCCTCCACGACCAGCAGCCGGCGTGGACGCCGGGCCGTGCCGGACGCCGCGGGCAGGCCCAGCGGGTGCCCGGCCTCCGCCAGGGGCCCGTCGTCGAGGCCACGCTCCACCGTCCGGCCGCCGCTGAGCACCTCCTCGAAGTCCCCGCGGGCCACCGGCAGGTAGAGCGTGAACGTGCTGCCCTTCCCGGGCGCGCTGTCCACCGTCACCGCACCGCCGAGCAGGTGGGCGATCTCCCGGGTGATGGACAGTCCGAGGCCGGTGCCGCCGTACTTGCGGCTCGTGGTGCCGTCGGCCTGCTGGAAGGCCCCGAAGATGGTTTCGAGCTGCTGCTCGGGGATGCCGATGCCGGTGTCCTTCACCCGGAAGGCCACCACCGTGCCGCCGCCGACAACCCCTTCGGGCGCCGCGTCCGCGTCCACCGGCTCGATGCGCAGCTCCACGCTGCCCTGCTCGGTGAACTTCACGGCGTTGGACAGCAGGTTGCGCAGCACCTGGCGCAGCCTGGAGTCGTCCGTCAGCAGGTCCGCCGGGGCGCCGGCGGCCGTGCTGATCGTGAACTCGAGACTCTTCTGCGTCGTCATCGGCCGGAACGTCGCCTCGACGTACTCGATGAGCTGCCGCAGCGGCACCCGTTCCGGGGACACGTCCATCTTGCCCGCCTCGACCTTCGACAGGTCCAGGATGTCGTTGATCAGCTGGAGCAGGTCCGAGCCCGCGGAGTGGATGATGCCCGCGTACTCCACCTGCTTCGGCGTCAGGTTGCGTGAGGGGTTCTGCGCGAGCAACTGGGCCAGGATCAGCAGGCTGTTCAGCGGAGTGCGCAGCTCGTGGCTCATGTTGGCCAGGAACTCCGACTTGTACTTCGACGCCAGCGACAACTGCTGCGCGCGCGCCTCCAGTTCCTGTCGTGCCTGCTCGATCTGAAGGTTCTTCGCCTCGATGTCCCGGTTCTGTGCCACGAGCAGCGAGGCCTTCTCCTCCAACTCGGCGTTGGAGCGCTGCAACTCCTCCTGCTGGGACTGCAACTCCGCGGACCGGGCCTGGAGTTCGGCGGTCAGTCGCTGCGACTCGCCGAGCAGCTCGTCGGTGCGGGCGTTGGCCACGATCGTGTTGACGTTGACCCCGATGGTCTCTCTGAGCTGTTCGAGGAAGTCCCGGTGGATCTCCTTGAACGCGGTGACCGACGCCAGCTCGATGACCCCGAGCACCTGGCCCTCGAACAGGATCGGCAGCAGCACCAGCGCGCTGGGTTCCACCTGACCGAGCCCGGAGGAGACCACGACGTACCCGGCGGGCAGATCGTCGACCATGATCGTACGACGGCTGCGCGCGGCCTGGCCGACCAGGGAGCGGCCGAACGGGATGCGGGTCGGGCGGGAGTCGTCGTCGGGGTAGCCGTAGGCGCCCACCAGCCGCAGCTCCGGACCCTTCGCACCGTCCTCGGCGAGGTAGAAGGCGCCGTACTGGGCCGCGACCAGCGGCACCAGCTCGTCCATGATCAGCTCCGCCACCACGGGCAGGTCGCGGTGACCCTGCATGAGCCCGGAGACCCGCGCGAGATTGGTCTTGAGCCAGTCCTGCTCCTGGTTGGCGAGCGTGGTCTCCCGCAGGGACCCCACCATCGAGTTGATGTTGTCCTTGAGTTCGGCGACCTCGCCGGAGGCCTCCACGGTGATCGAGCGGGTCAGGTCGCCCTCGGCGACGGCGCTCGTCACCTCGGCGATCGCCCGCACCTGACGGGTCAGGTTGCCCGCCAGCTCGTTGACGTTCTCGGTGAGGCGCTTCCAGGTGCCCGAGACACCCTCCACCTCGGCCTGCCCGCCCAGACGGCCCTCGGTGCCGACCTCGCGGGCCACGCGGGTGACCTCGTCGGCGAAGGCGGAGAGCTGGTCGACCATCGTGTTGATGGTCGTCTTGAGTTCGAGGATCTCGCCGCGGGCGTCGACGTCGATCTTCTTCGACAGGTCGCCCTTGGCCACCGCCGTCGTCACCAGCGCGATGTTGCGCACCTGGCCGGTGAGGTTGTTCGCCATCGAGTTGACGTTGTCGGTGAGGTCCTTCCAGGTGCCCGCCACGTTCGGCACGTGCGCCTGGCCGCCGAGCCGGCCTTCCGTCCCCACCTCGCGGGCGACACGGGTGACCTCGTCCGCGAAGGCCGACAACGTGTCCACCATGGTGTTGATGACATCGGCCAGCGCGGCGACCTCGCCCTTGGCCTCCACGGTGATCTTCTGCGACAGGTCGCCGCGCGCCACCGCCGTGGCCACCTGCGCGATGGAGCGCACCTGGCCCGTCAGGTTCGACGCCATGACGTTGACGTTGTCGGTCAGGTCCTTCCAGGTGCCGGAGACGCCCCGGACCGTGGCCTGCCCGCCGAGGTTGCCCGCCGTGCCGACCTCGCGGGCGACGCGGGTGACCTCGTCGGCGAAGGCGGAGAGCTGGTCGACCATCGTGTTGATGGTGTTCTTGAGTTCGAGGATCTCGCCGCGGGCATCGACGGTGATCTTCTGCGACAGGTCGCCCTCGGCCACCGCGGTGGCCACCTGGGCGACGTTGCGCACCTGGGCCGTGAGATTGCCCGCCATGAAGTTCACCGAGTCGGTGAGGTCCCGCCAGGTGCCCTTGACGCCCTTGACGTCCGCCTGGCCGCCCAACCGTCCCTCGGTGCCGACCTCGCGGGCGACGCGGGTGACCTCGTCGGCGAAGGCGGAGAGCTGGTCGACCATCGTGTTGATGGTGTTCTTGAGTTCGAGGATCTCGCCGCGGGCGTCCACGGTGATCTTCTGCGACAGGTCGCCCTTGGCGACCGCCGTGGTCACCTGGGCGACGTTGCGCACCTGGGCGGTGAGGTTTCCGGCCATGAAATTGACCGAGTCGGTGAGGTCCCGCCAGACACCGGCCACGCCGGGCACCTGCGCCTGCCCCCCGAGGCGTCCCTCGGTGCCCACTTCGCGGGCGACGCGGGTGACCTCGTCGGCGAAGGCGGAGAGCTGGTCGACCATCGTGTTGACGGTCTCCTTCAGCTGAAGGATCTCGCCTCGGGCGGGCACATCGATCTTCTGGGAGAGATCGCCCTTGGCCACCGCCGTCGCCACCTGCGCGATGTCGCGGACCTGGGTCGTCAGGTTCCCCGCCATGGCGTTCACGGAGTCCGTCAGGTCGGCCCAGGTGCCGGACACGCCGGGCACCTCGGCCTGCCCGCCGAGGGTCCCCTCGGTGCCCACCTCGCGGGCCACGCGCGTGACCTCGGAGGTGAAGACGGACAACTGGTCGACCATGCCGTTGAACACGGTCGCGATGTCGCCCATCAGGCCTTCGCCGTCGGCGGGCAGCCGGGTTCCGAAGTCTCCGTCCCGTACGGCTGTCAGGCCGGCCAGGAGGCGTCTGAGCTCCTGATCGCCGGGAGCCGTGTCCGCGGCCTCGGTGGCGTTGCTGGTCATGCGTACCCTCGTTCCGCTCCCCAGGAGCCCCCCCGGCGGGGGCTCGGAACCGGGCCGTCCCAGGAAGACGGCGCTCGCCGGTCTTGTGTGCATTTCCGCAGTTCACGGATGTGCGCGATGAGATAAATCCGCCGAAGGCTAACCCATGGGCCTACGGCGGAACAAAGTCTCGCGCCACGCCGGGCGCACAGAAGATTCACCGGGTGCGCACCGTGCATGCACGGTCGGAAACGGGGTACTAGAAAAGCTTTTCCCTCCGTCGGCCTCGTCAGGCGGCCTCGGAGCCCAGCAGGCCGAGCCGCAGCCGCGCCACCATGCGGCTGATGAGCCGGGAGACGTGCATCTGCGAGATGCCCAGTTCCTGGCCGATCTCCGCCTGCGTCCGCTCCTCCACGAACCGCAGATGCAGGATCCGCCGCTCCCGCGCGTCCATCTCGGCGATCAGGGGCGCCAGCGAGTTGAAGTCCTCGACGAGTTCGAGGGCGGGTTCCTCCGCGCCGATGAAGTCGGCCAGCGCCGACTCGCCGTCCGGACCGCCGTCGGAGGTGAGGGCGGCGTCGAGCGAGGCGGACGTGTAGCAGTTGGAGGCCTTGCGCGCCTCGATGACCTCCTCCTCCGAGAGCGACATCAGCTGCGACAGCTCCCGTGTGGTGGGCATGCGCCCCAGCCGCGACTGGAGCTCGTCGGTCGCGCGGGCCAGCTCCCCCCGCGCTTCCTGGAGTCGACGCGGCACGTGGACCGCCCAGCTGGTGTCGCGGAAGAACCGCTTGATCTCGCCGACGATGTACGGCACGGCGAAGGAGGTGAACTCGACCTCGCGGGTCAGCTCGAACCGGTCGATCGCCTTGATCAGTCCGATCGTCCCGACCTGGACGATGTCCTCCATCGAATCGCCCCGGCCGCGGAACCGGGAGGCCGCGTACCGCACCAGGGAGAGATTCATCTCGATCAGGGTGTTGCGCACGTACTGGTGCTCGCGCGTGCCCTCCTCCAGGACCGCCAGCCGGTCGAAGAAGGGGCGGGAGAGTTCCCGCGCGTCCCTCGGACTGACTTCGGTGGGCATGTCGATGAGCGGAACCCCGCCCCGCAGGGCGTCGTCGATGGTCTGCCGCCCTGCCGTGGCCGTTCGTTCCTGTGCCGTCACGGCCTTCATGCCGCTCACTCCGTTCGTGTGGGCCCGCCGAACTGCCGAGTTCGCCGGGCCTCCAGATGACGCAGTCCGTCTGCCCCCGCTTCCCCGACTCATGCCGCGGCGGACGCACCAGTGTCTTGCGTGGCGTGAACCGGTCGTACCTCGGGACGACACGAAGCCCCCGAATGCGGTCGCGGCTGCCGGGTATCAGAGTGCTGGGGAACACGAGAAGGGAGCAGCGTGACCATCGACAGCATCTGGTGCTATCCGTCGGTCAGCGGGCATGTCGAAGGACAGGACCTCACGGGGTACGCGGTGATCGGGACCGACGGCACCGTGGGGCACGTCGAACGCGAGGACGGCCACCACGGCATGTGGCACCTGGTCGTCGACACGGGCGTCTGGCTGTTCGGCAGGAGCGCCGTCGTCCCGGTGGGCCTGGTCACGTCCGTCGACACGGAAGGCCGGAAGATATCCCTCGCCTGCACCGTGGAGGAGGTCAAGGAGGCGCCACGCTTCCGGACCGACAGTGAGACCATGGACCCCGCCTATCTGACGGACGTCGCCGACTACTACCGTCGGCTGAGCGCGCGCGGGACCACGACCGCCTGACCGGAGCGGTGGTGGCCGTGCCGTGAGGGGAGACGAATCCGCGCCGGCCCGAGCGGCACCGCCGGGGTGTCGGCCCCCACCTCCGTACGAGCTCGCGCCGGCGGGGGTGGTCGTCACCCGCCGCCGGAACGCGGCGGCACGGTCGGCCGGGAGCCGGGGTCACCCACCTGCCGCTCGTCGTCCCGGAGGTGGTCGTCGACGCCGTCCCGCACGGCAGCGGTTCCGGCCGGCTTCGAAGCGACACCGACGCGTGACGGCGTGCGGCTGACGGGTCCACGACCATGGTGACGCCGTCGTCCCGACGCGGCATACGGCCTACCGACGGCCCGCCGCCGTGGCCATGGCCACGGCCGAAATCGAGCATCGGACCGCCTCGCGACGGCGCCGCGGCCCACGCCCCTCGGGCGGACGGACGGTCAGCGGCCTCGTCCCGATCCGGACCCGAGCGTCCCGGCCCCGGACCTGCGAGCGGCCGCCGCTTCGGTCACCACGGCAGGAAGACGTGTACGTCCTTCCCTCCGTCCGCGGACACCACGCTCACCTGGCTGCACAGCGTGTGGATCAGATGCCAGCCGATCCCACCGCCCCCCGCGTCGGGGTGGAAGGGGCGCGGCGCGGGCGCGGCGGGGTTGGTGTCGTGCAGCGTCACGTGCACCCCGTCGAAGGTGGGGCGCAGGTGCAGAACGAAAGGGCCCGGCGCGTACTGGACCGCGTTGGACGCCAACTCCGTGACGATCAGCACGATGTCGTGCCAGTACTCGGGCGCCGCGGGCGGGGTCGCGCGGGCGAGGATACGGAGGAACTCCTCGGCGGCCAGGCGCGCACCTGTCACGTCCTGCGGTTCACCCGCGAAGCGGGCGGTGCGGCTCGGAATGGCCCAGGAGGCCGGTGAGTCGTCACCACGGGGCTCGGTTGCCATGTCGTCGTGCGGCCCCCTGTCGCCGGGACCGTCGTCCTTTCTCGTGGGGCTCTCTCCTTGCCACTCCCCAGGGTTCCCTAGGAGGGGCGGTCTACGCGTCGGGCACCGGGCCGCGGAGCCCGGCCACGGACGGCGACCGGACGGCCACGGTCGTGCGGGCACGGCCCGGCGCACATCAGCGGAACACGTCGTCGGTGTCGTCCCAACTCAGCACCTCGGCCGGTGGGCTCTCCCGGGGGATCCGCACCCGGGTCTGGTACATGGCCTCGATCTCGGCGGCGTAGTGCCGCACGATCGAGTCGCGGCGCAGCTTCATCGACGGAGTCAGCAACCCGTTGGCGTGGTCGAACGGCTCCGGCAGCACCCGGAACACCCGGATCGACTCCGACCGGGACACCGCGTTGCTGGCCGCGGCCACCGCCCGCCCCACCTCCTCCCGCAGGGCGTTCTCCTCCCGAACCTCCCGGCTGGAGCCGTCGCCGCCGTGCGGCGGCAGGTTGCGGCGCCAGTGCGCGACGAACTCCGGATCCAGTGTGATCAACGCCCCCACACAGGGCCGGCCGTCACCGACGACCACCGCCTGATGAACGAGCGGGTGCAGCCGCAGCCGCTGCTCGAGCGCGGCCGGTGCCACGCTCGTGCCGCCGCTGGTGATGATCACGTCCTTCTTGCGGCCGGTGATGGTCAGGTAGCCGTCGCCGTCAAGGTGCCCCAGATCCCCGGTGGCCAGCCAGCCGCCCGACAGCGTGGCCCGCGTGGCGGCGTTGTCGTTGACGTAGCCCTGGAACAGCGACGGTCCCCGTACCAGGATCTCCCCGTCGCCGGCCACCTGGATCTCCGTACCCGGCAGGGCCCGCCCGACGGTCCCCGACTTCTCCCGCCCGAAGGGCTGCATGGTGATCCCGCCGCTGGTCTCCGTCAGACCGTAACCGTCGTGGACGTAGATGCCGATGCCCTCGTAGAAGAGGGACAGGTCGCGGTGGAGCGGCGAGCCGCCCGAGGTCGCGCGGTGCACGCGGCCGCCCAGGGCGGCACGGAGTCTGCGGTACACCGTCCGTTCGAACAGGGCGTGCTGGAGCCGCAGATCGAAGGCGGGGCCCGAACCCCGGCCGAGCCGCTGGCGTTCGACGGCCGCCGCGAAGTCCCGGGCGGTGTCCGCGGCCCGTTCGAAGAGCGCCCCGCGGCCTGTCTCCTGGGCCGCGCGCAGGAAGTTCTTGTAGATCTTCTCGAAGACCGACGGGACCCCGTACAGGTGGGTCGGACGGAAGGACAGGAGCGCCTCGGCGAGGGCCTCCCCGCTCAGGTCCGGTTCGTGCCCCATCAGAATGCCGCCGCGCAGGCACAGTCCCTGGACCATCAGCCCGTACACATGGGAGAAGGGCAGGAAGGCGAGGACGGACGGCTGCTGTCCGGGCGGCCCCGCGGTGTTCCCCCAGCCGGCCAGCAGGGTGTCGCACGGCGAGGCCAGGCTGCGATGGGTGAGCGCGCATCCCAGGGGACGGCCCGAGGTGCCGGAGGTGTACGCGATCACCGCGGTGGAGTCCGGCAGCACGATCCGGCGCAGCGAGTCCACGGTGGTCTGAGGGATCACCTCGCCCCGGCGGGTGAGGTCCCCGAACGCCCCCGCGTCGAGCTGCCAGACGTGCCGCAGGGACGGCAGCGTCGCGCACACCGAACCCACCGTCATGACGCTCTGCTCGTCCTCGACGAGCACGCCCACACAGCCCGCGTCCCGCAGGATCCACTCGACCTGGTCGCGCGAGGACGTCGGATGCACGGGGACGATCTCGGCGCCCACCGCCCAGAGGGCGTAGCCGAGCACCGTCCACTCGTAGCGGGTGCGCGCCATGACCGCCACCCGGTGGCCCGGCGAGATCCCCGAAGCGATGAGCCCCTTGGCGAGGTCCACGACCTGGTCGCGCAGCTCCGCGGCCGTCACGTCCTCCCACGGCCCCGAGGGAGTGGACCGGCGGGCGAGTACCGGCAGAGAGGGAGTGCGGGCGGCTGTCTCGAAAACGCTGTCGGCGAGACCTCCGGTCAGGGGCGGGGCGACTGGGGGAGCGAGGGCGACATCGCGCATGCGCTGCTCCTGACAGGTACGGGCTGTGACTCCGCCGACGAGGACAGTCATCGACGGTGGTCGAATGTAGCCCAGGCGGGACCGCTTGTGGCCGGGATCGGATAACTATTCCGCGTTGATGATCTCGGCGGCGGACTGTTGGCGAACCGGACGTTCGGGCACTCGGCGGACATGACCTACATCAGTCCCGACCCCGAACCGGAACGCAGCACAGGACTGGAACCGGGCGGCGGCGTACCGCCGGGCGAGACACCGCCCGCGGAGAGCAGCATGCCCGAGGCCGGACCGCGGGAGACCCACAATCCCCCCAAGGGCTGGGCCAAGGGCCCGCTCACCCTGATCATCCTTCTCACCGTGCTGGTCGCGGGCTTCTTCCTGGCCTACGCCCTGATCCTCATCTTCTGACCACAGCCCCCACACTCCGACCACGGCCGGACCGGCGGGAGACGTCAGCCCTGGGTGTGCCGCACGCAGCCGGTGACGACCTCGCGCAGGCTTCCGGTGCGCTCCCACAGCTCGCGCTGCACCATGGCACCGTTGCCGTGGCGCAGCAGATCGGCACAGGTCGTGCGGACCCGCTCCAGGTCACCGCTGTCGGCCAGCGCCTCCGCCACATGATCGATCAGGGCCCGCACCACCGTCTCGGCGGGCGCCTGCCGCAGGGTCGCCGGATGCAGCAGATCGCCGGTCAGCCCGGACTTGGCGGCCCGCCAGTCCGCCAGCCGCAGCAGACTCACACTGTGGTCGGCAGGTTCCTCGCCGGCCTTCCACTCGCGGGCCGCGGTCTCGACGAGGCCGCGCACCAGCGCGGCGACGAGCACGGCGGTGTCCGCGCGCAGGCAGACGTCCGAGACCCGGATCTCCACCGTCGGGTAGCGCGCCGACAGCCGGGCGTCGAAGTAGACCATCCCCTCGTCGAGGATCGTGCCGGTGGCCACCATGTCCGCCACCCGCTGGTGATAGCGCTCCGCCGAACCGAACAGCTCGGTCGGACCGGCCGACGGCCAGCGCTTCCACACCCTGCTGCGATAGCTGCTGTACCCCGTCTCGCTGCCCTGCCAGAACGGGGAGTTCGAACTGAGTGCCGCCAGCACCGACAGCCAGGGCCGGATCCGGTCGAGGACGGCGACGCCCTCCTCGTCCGACTCCACCGACACATGGACATGACAGCCGCAGACGAGCTGTTCACGGGTGGCGATGCCGTACTGCTCCGCCATCCACTGGTAGCGCCGGTTCATGCCGACGGAGGGGCGCACCGGCAACGGCGACGTCGCCAGCGCCGCCACCGTGCACCCGATCTCTCCGGCGTGCCGGGCCGCCTCCCCGCGTATGCGGACGATCTCCTCCGCGAGTTCGTCCATGCCCGACTGCGGGTGGGTGGCGAACTCCAGCATCTGGTTGTGCAGTTCGTTCTCGAAAACATCCTGGTCCTCCCGGTCCCGCGCGGCGCGGGCGAGAACCGCGGCGGAGAGCGCCTGCGGTTCTCCGGTCTCCGGGTCGACCAGGAGGAGTTCCTCCTCGACTCCGACGGTGCGCACGTGATGCAGCCCTTCTCTGGGTGGG
Organism: Streptomyces sp. NPDC033216; assembly: GCF_055577115.1. Lineage (NCBI taxonomy): Bacteria > Bacillati > Actinomycetota > Actinomycetes > Kitasatosporales > Streptomycetaceae > Streptomyces > Streptomyces sp. NPDC033216. Next base: position 613,485 of record NZ_JBVIQK010000003.1, read on the forward strand.
TGGTACGCACCCGCCTGCCCCGTCGAGACCGCTTCACACGGAGGTGGGCGTCAGCCACACGGTCGCGAGGGGCGGCAGGGTGAGGACGACCTCCCCGTTCTCCGGCTTGATCCCGTCGAGCAGACGCACGTCGCTGCCGCCGTACCGCATGTCGTCGGTGTTGAGTGCCTCGTACCAGACGGGGATGTCGTCCGGCACGGCCAGCCGGTGGTCGTGGCGGACGACGGGGGAGAAGTTGCTGACCGCGAGGAGTGGGACGCCCTCGGCGTCGTAGCGCAGGAACGCGAAGACGTTGTCCTCGGCCGCGTCGCAGAGAACCCAGCGGAAGCCGCCCGGGTCGGTGTCCCGCTGCCACAGCGCCGGGGTCGCGCGATAGCGCGCGTTGAGGTCGCGGACCAGGTCCCGTACACCGCGGTGGTCGGCCGCCGCGCCGTAGCCCTCGTCGAGCAGCCACCACTCGGGGCCGTGTGCCTCCGACCACTCCCCTCCCTGGGCGAACTCCTGCCCCATGAAGAGGAGCTGCTTGCCCGGATGGGCCCACATGAAGGCGAGGTAGGCGCGGTGGTTGGCCCGCCGCTGCCACCAGTCGCCGGGCATCTTCGAGACAAGCGCCTGCTTGCCGTGCACGACCTCGTCGTGGGAGATGGGCAGGACGTAGTTCTCGCTGTAGGCGTACACCATGGAGAAGGTCATCTCGTGGTGGTGGTACTTGCGGTGCACCGGCTCCTTGGCGACGTACTCCAGCGAGTCGTGCATCCACCCCATGTTCCACTTCAGCCCGAATCCCAGGCCGCCGCTGTCGGTCGGCCGGGTCACCCCCTCCCAGGCCGTGGACTCCTCCGCGATGGTCACCACGCCCGGGTTGCGGCGGTACACCGTCGCGTTCATCTCCTGGAGGAACGCCTTCGCGTCCAGATCCTCCCGGCCGCCGAACATGTTCGGCGTCCACTGCCCGCCGTCCCGCGAGTAGTCGAGGTAGAGCATGGAGGCGACGGCGTCCACCCGGAGCCCGTCGATGTGGAACTCCTCGCACCAGTACACCGCGTTGGCCACGAGGAAGTTGCGCACCTCCGTGCGCCCGTAGTCGAACTCGAACGTCCCCCAGTCCGGATGCTCCGCCCGCTGCGCGTTTCCGGGCTCGTACAGCGGGTCCCCGTCGAAGCGGGCCAGCGCCCAGTCGTCCTTGGGGAAGTGCGCCGGCACCCAGTCCACGATGACGCCGATCCCGGCCCGGTGCAGCGCGTCGACCAGGTGCTTGAAGTCGTCGGGCGTGCCGAGCCGGGAGGACGGAGCGTAGAAACCGGTGATCTGGTAGCCCCAGGAACCGGAGAACGGATGCTGGGCGACCGGCATGAACTCCACATGCGTGAAACCGAGGTCGTTCACGTACGCCGGCAGCTCATCGGCCAGCTGGCGGTACGTCAGCCCGGGCCGCCAGGACGGCAGGTGCACCTCGTACACCGAGAACGGCGCCGCGTGCACGGGCACGTCCCCCCGGTGCGCCATCCACTCGGCGTCGCCCCACTCGTAGTGCGAGGCGTGCACGATCGACGCGGTGTCCGGCGGGACCTCCGCGCACCGGGCCATCGGGTCGGCCTTGAGGAAGCGGTGCCCGTGGCGCGAGGTGATCTCGAACTTGTACCGGGTGCCCTCGCCGACCCCGGGCAGGAACAGCTCCCACACCCCGGACGAGCCGAGGGAGCGCATCGGGAACGCGGTGCCGTCCCAGTAGGTGAAGTCCGCGGCGACCCGCACCCCCCGGGCGTTCGGCGCCCACACCGTGAACCGGGTGCCGGCCACGCCCTGGTGGGTCATCGGCTCGGCACCGAGCGCCTTCCACAGCTGCTCGTGCCGGCCCTCCCGGATGAGGTGCAGATCGAGATCGCCCAGCGCCGGCAGGAAGCGGTAGGGATCGTGCACCTCCGTCTCGTCTCCCTCGTACGCCACCAGCAGCGTGTACGCCGGGACCTCGGCCAGTGGCAGGACGGCGGCGAAGAGGCCGTCGCCCTCCGACACCAGCGGGGTGCGTCGGCCGTCCACGAGGACGGCGACCGAGCGTGCGAAGGGACGCAGCGCCCGGAACAGGATGCCGTCCGGCACCGGGTGCGCGCCCAGCAGGGCGTGCGGGTCGTGGTGCGCTCCGGCCAGCAGGCGCCCCCGGTCGGCGGGGTCGAGCGCGGGGGCCACCGGCGGGCGAGGGCCGGCCGACTCGGGCCGAGAAGTGTCACGCAGAGCCATCGGTCAGCCTCCTCGGACGGCGAGTCGTTCGATCGCCGCCATGGGTACGGGTAGCCAGTCGGGACGGTGCCGCGCCTCGTACAGCACCTCGTACACGGCACGGTCGGTTTCGTAGGCACGCAGCAGGGCGTGCTTCTTGCGGGGGTCCCAGCCGGCCTGTTCCGCGTACCCGGCGCAGAACGCCTCCCGGCAGCGGCGGGCCCACTCGGGACGCCAGGGGCGGCGCTGCCGGGCGGCGTAGTCGAACGAGCGGAGCATGCCCGCGATGTCCCGGACCGGGGACTGCGCACTGCGCCGCTCGGCCAGCGGCCGGGACGGTTCGCCCTCGAAGTCGATGACGAACCACTCGCGTCCGGCACGCAGCACCTGCCCCAGGTGCAGATCGCCGTGGATGCGCTGGGCCGGCGGGCCCGTATCGCAGGCGGCGAGCGCACCGAAGGCCGTGGTGAGCCCGGGGACGTACGGACGCAGCGCCGGCACGTGGTGGGCGGCGGTCTCCAGCCGCTCGGTCATCCCGGCCGCCGTCCGCGCGTTGTCACCGAGCGGTCCGGCGGGGAAGGCCGCGGCCAGCGCGAGGTGCACCTCCGCGGTGGCCCCGCCCAGCACGTGGGCCTGGGGAGTGAAGTCCTGCCCGCGGGCCAGTGCGTCCAGGGCCAGGGTCCAGCCGTCGGAGGCGTCGGGCAGGAACGGCTGGAGGACACCGAGTGTCGCCTCCTGCGGATGGGTCGTGCGGTACCAGGCCACCGGGGCCGGCACCCGGCCGCACCCCTGCCCGGCCAGCGCGACCGGCACCTCCAGGTCCGGGTTGACTCCGGGCTGGATACGCCGGAACACCTTCAGGATGAACGCGTCGCCGTAGACCAGCGAGGTGTTGGACTGCTCGGCCTCCAGCAGCCGGGGCGCCAGCCCGGCCGGCACGTGGACCGACGGGTCGGACTCGAAGCACAGCGGACCGAGCGGCCCTGGATGCCGCATGCGCTCCAGCAGCAGATGCGCCGACCGCGGGTCCTGCAACGCGTCGTGCACGGTCAGTCCGGCCAGCGCTCCTTCCTCGACCCTGCCGATGAGGGCCCGGCCCAACCGCGGCGACAGATGCTGCTGGATGCCGAGGAGCAGCTGGTAGCAGTCATCGGGCGGGGGAGTGCCGCCCGGTGAGGGCATGCCCGACTGGCCGGTCTGCACCAGCAGATGCAGACAGCCCGGATACAGCTCCGTCATGGACAGCAGACGCAGGTCGTTGAGGGGCCGGTCCTTGCCCGCGAACCAGCGCTGCCGAGGCAGCCACTCGCGCAGCAGTGCCCCTAGCGTTCCCGTGGAGCGGACGCCGACGGCACTGCCCGGGCTCAGAGATGCGGTCTTCTGCATGGTGACGCGTCCTTCCCTCGGCGCACGCTCACAGGCGCCGGCCGACGCGGGATGCGGCTCGGACGAGCCGGAACCAGTAGAAACCGTGTCCTGCGAGGGTGAGCAGGTAAGGCAGTTCACCGATCGCGGGGAAGCGGACGCCCCCGAACAGTTCGACCGGGTGGCGGCCGTCGAAGCGACGCAGGTCCAGCTCGGTGGGCTGGGCGAAGCGGGAGAAGTTGTGGACGCACAGGACCAGGTCGTCCTCGTACTCGCGCAGGAAGGCGAGGACGGCCG
>NZ_JBVIQK010000004.1:0-346815 GCF_055577115.1 Streptomyces sp. NPDC033216
CTCATCAGCTCGGAGAGCTCCTTGGTGGTCGGTGTCCGGCCCAGCCGGCTGCGCAGTTCCTCGTTGGCGCGGGCGAGCTGGACGCGGGCTTCCTGGAGCCGGCGCGGGACGTGCACGGCCCAGGAGGTGTCGCGGAAGAACCGCTTGATCTCACCGACGATGTAGGGGACGGCGAAGGAGGTGAACTCGACCTCGCGGGTCAGCTCGAACCGGTCGATGGCCTTGATGAGACCGATCATGCCGACCTGGACGATGTCCTCCATCTGCTCCGGCCCGCGGCTGCGGAAGCGGCCGGCCGCGTAACGGACCAGGGACATGTTCATCTCGATCAGCGTGTTGCGCGCGTACTGGTACTCGGGCGTGCCCTCCTCCACCACCGCCAACTGGTCGAAGAACAGCTTCGACAACTCCCGCGCGTCCTTCGGCGCGACCTTGGAAGGGTCCTCGATCACCGGAACTTCCACCGTCCGCCCAGCGGCCTGCACGGTCGTCGCCATCGTCTGCCCCTCCCAGTCGGCCGGCGTTGTCTTCGCCGGTCCATCGTTCCGCAAGCACGCGCCTACCCCGGTTACCGAACAGCATGCCTGGAACTTTGTCTGCGCCGCTCTGCCGGGGCCGCAACCGTCCCGCACCGGCCGGATCCGTCGCCGGAACCGCACCCGAGCGCGGTCAACGCTCCCTTCCGCGGCCGTGCGGTGCGGAGCGTGCCCGGGCTGCGGCCGTGCGGTGCCGACCGTGGCGGTGCCGCGGCCGTGCGGTACGGACCGAGCAACCCCTCGCAGGCCCCCCTGTGGCACGATTCATCCGCAGCCACACCGTTGGGGGACACCATGCGCACTCGCGCCTCGATCATCACCGTCGCAGCGCTCCTCGCGCTCACCGCCTGTTCCTCCGGCGAGGACGACAGCGCGTCCGCCAGCGACTCCGGTCCGGCCGACGCCGAACAGACCGTCGCCGTGCCCGACGCGCACGAGGGCGACGACCTGGAGGCAGCGGCGGCCGTCTACACCTCGGCCTACTTCGCGGCCGACACCGACACCGCGTACGGCATGCTCTCCGCACGCTGCCGCAAGAAGATCGGTGCGGAGGCCTACGCCGCCGTCGTCCAGCGGGCGAAGGCCGACCACGGGCCGGACCACCCGGCGATCGACGTGCGGGCCGAGGTGTCCGGCAAGCTCGGCCGCGTCAGCTACAAGGTCCAGGGACTGCCCGAGTTCGATCAGCGGGCGCAGCCGTGGACGCTGGAGGGCGGCGGGTGGAAGTACGACGCCTGCTGACTTCCCCGCGGGAGCCCGCTGGAGCATGGCGGGCCGCCCGTCGCTGGACGTCCGGGAACAGCACGGTCGGCCCCTCCCGCCGCGCAGCGCGCGGACCCGTTGCCGTCTTCAGGAGCCGCGGGGGGCTCGTACCGGGTGGCGATGGCCGTGTACCGGGCCCAGGTCACAGCACGGCCTTCGGCGCACGCGCTGAGATGACCGAATCCGGTGGCCTCGCGTGCGAGCGGGCGGTGGCGAGACGGTCGGCACGAGCGGGCGGTGGCGAGACGGTCGGCACGAGCGGGCGTGGCCGCCCGTACCTCCCCGCCACCTGATCGCACCGCCGGATGTCCTGTTCCTGTTCCCGGCCTGTGTCACAGGCCCGCGAGCGGGGACGGGCCGCCGGGCGGGGGCGCAGCCCAATCCGCAACCACTCGCGCGACAGCGTCGCGGTGATCCGACAGGAAGAAGTGGCCGCCGGAGAAGGATTCCCACCGGAACTCCGCCGAGGTGTGCGTCTTCCAGGCCGCGGCCGCCTCCGGTGACACCCGCGGGTCCTGCTCCCCGGTGAGGCACAACAGGGGTGCGTCCAGCACCGCTTCGCCGGTCGGACGGTAGCGTGCGACCGCAGCGTAGTCGTTGCGTAGCGCGGGCAGGAACAGCTCCATGACTTCCGGTTGGCGCACGAACTCAGCCTGGGTGCCACCGAGTCGGAGCAGATCGTCCAAGATCTCCTCGTCCGTGGTGGCCTGCGGGTGGCAGCGGGGCACCGATGGGGCGGCCCGACCGGAGACGACCAGACGGCACGGCGCCACGGGCTCCTCGACCGCCAGCCGCAGCGCCGCCTCGAAGGCCACGCTCGCTCCCATGCTGTGGCCGAACAGCACCAGGGGTACCGGAGTGGCCGCGAACTTCCGCAGGCTGGCCACCAGATGATCGGCGAGGCTCTCGACAGTGGGCACGAGGGGCTCGTCCAGGCGCTCCTGTCGTCCGGGGTACTGGACGGCGGAGAGGTCGAATCCGGCAGGGAAATGCCGGATGAAGGGCGCGAAGAAGGTGGCGGCACCACCGGCATGCGGACAGAACACCACATGAGCGGCGGGCCGTCCGACCCGACGCAATTCCCGAATCCAACGGTCCCGACCCGTCATCCACGCTCCCCCTCGCTCATCGCCGGCCCTCCCCCATACTTCCACCGCCGCTGCGGTCGGTGCGGCGCATCAGCGGGGGCCTCCGCGTGGGCGAGCCGCAGTGGCTTCTTCACCTTCTAGTCGTCGTCTGTGGTGGTGTTCCGGCTCTTCCCGGAGCCGCGCAGCAGTTCCCCCGCGGCAAGCGTCCCGGCCGCCACGACACGGGTCCAGCGGGGGCCGCCGCGCTCCGCCCACACCACGCAGACACACGCGCCGACGACGAGCACCAAGACGCCGAGCAGCAGCACAACAGCCATGTTCCCACCCCTGATTCATCCTACGGACTGGTGATCGTCTCAGGATGAGAAAGGATCTCCCAAGCGGGGACCGGCAAGGGCTCCGCCCCGTCAGCACGCCGACGGTCCGTCGCCTGGCCGAGGCCCGCCCTCGCCGGGCAACGCGGACGCCGTTCGCGGGCCTCGGCCGCCGCCGATGAGCGGGCCCCGGAACCTCACACCGCGGCGTCCAAACGTGCGCGCTGCTCGGCGGTCAGCTCCAGTGACACTCCCGCGACCGCCTCGTCCAGTTGCCGGACGGTGCTGACGCCGACGATCGGTGTGGCGGCCGGGCTCCCTCCGGTCAGCCACGCCAGCACCACCCGGTTGGTGCTGTCCCCGGCACGACGAGCGCGTCTGGTGCGCTGGGCCCGTGAGGTGAACGGATATGTGATGGAGGACGACTACGACGCCGAGTTCCGCTACGACCGTCACCCCGTGGCCGTCATGCAGGGCATGGACCCCAACCGGGTCTTCCTCCTCGGCTCGGTCAGCAAGACGCTGTCGCCCCCCTCGGCCTGGGCTGGCTGGCCGCGCCGACCGCGCTGACCGCGGCGCTGCGGACGGCCAACCTCGTCGCCGCCGCACCGCCGGTGCTGGACCAACTCGCGCTCGCCACCTTCATCGACCGCGGCTGGTACGACGCCCATCTGCGCGCGGCCCGCCGTCGCTTCCGTGCCCGCCGAGACCTCCTGATCCGTACACTCGCCGCCCAGGTGCCGCAGGGCCGTGTCGCCGGGACCGCCGCCGGGCTCCACATCCTGCTGCACCTGCCGGACGGCACCGACACGCACGGGACGGTGCGGGCCGCGGCCACCGCCGGGCTTCGCCTGGCGGACCTCGACGACTACCGCCCGCACCGGTCGGCGGAACGCGCACTCGTCCTCGGATACGGCAACATCGGCGACACGGACATTCCCCCGGCCGTCGCGCTCCTGCGGGACGTCTTGTACGCACCGACGACCTCGCCTCCGACGCCCACGTCGCAACCGATCGCCGACCATCACTGACGTCGGGCCCCACGGGGCCGCAGGCGGGTTCACCGCGTGGACGTACGGCTCGGTGGCGTCGGTGACGCCCACGTCCTAGATCGTCCCGGCCGGGGGGGAGGCGTCGCGGCAGGCGGCGCCGCAGCGCCACCGACGGCACGGGCGCCCTAGTCCCCGTCCGTCCGGGCCGGAGCGTGGTGCGTCCCTGGCCCGGCGAGGTTGTCCGGCCGGATCGCGCGGCGCTGCCGCAGGGCTGCCGCGAGCAGGGTGATCACGATGCCGGCGAGCGCCCAGCCCGACAGCACCAGGAGCGAGGCCGTCATGTCGTTGCTGTCGAAGTAGGCGATCGAGCGGGCCGACCAGGTGCCCGCACCCGGTGGAAGGGCCGGGCCGACGGCATGCCAGAACGGCGGCAGCATCGGCAACGGGAAGGCGCCGCCGGCGCTCGGGTTGCCCAGGATCACGACGAGCAGGATCGCCAGGCCGATGCCCACGACGCCGAAGAGGCCCTGGAGGGCGAGCGTCGCCGCGCCTACCGCGAAGGTGATCAGCGCGCCGAGCCACCACAGCGCCACCACGCCGCCGGGCAGGGCGTCCAGGATCGGCCCGACGATGACCGCGCCGCCGAGCCCGCCGACGATCGAGACCAGCGCCATCGTGCCCAACCGGATCGCCCCGCGGGTCGGATCGGCCGGGCGGGCGCCGGCGCTGATGGCCAGGATGGAGGCGCACAGGTAGCCGCCGACGCACCAGCCGATGACCAGATAGAACGAGGACAGGCCGTTGAAGTCGTGGGAGGAGACCGGGACCACGTCGACCGTGCGCACGGTGCGTCCCCGGGACTTCGCCACGGTGGTGGCGAGCGTGTCCAGTGCACCGGCGAGGGCCCTGCCCCCACCGGAGGCGACCAGCAAGACGTCCCTGGCGCCGGCCGGGTTCTCCACGAGAGCGCCGTCGACGTCCCGGTTCCTGATGGCCTTCCGGGCCGTCGCCTCGTCGGACACCACGCGCGCATCCAGCGGCGAGCCCGGCAGCCTGTCGAGGCGGGCGACCGTCTGCTCGGCCGCCGCGGCCTGCGAGGCCACGACCCCGAAGGGCACGTCCCTGAGCCTGGGGTCGTGCAGCGCCCCCACGTAGGAGGCGATGAACAGCAGTTGGAGGGCGAATACGCCGATCACCAGTAGCGTGGCCCGTGCGGTTACCGCGTCCCTCACCTCGGACAGGGTGCTCTGTGTCATGGGGCCAACGGTCCGTGGCGGCCGGCGTTCACGCAGGCGGGACACGTCCGAACGGCGGCAGTACCGGTGTCCTCCGCTTCGGTCCACGGCGGCACGTGCAGGCCTGGGACGAGGGCTCGCCGGCCGGCGCGGGAGGACGTCATCGACCCGCACGTCCCCGTGCTCCTCCAGCGTCAGCGCCGCGTGCCGCGGTGCGCGTCCATGGTCCGGTGGGGTCCACCGGCACCGCCGCGCCGACGGTCACCTCCGCGCACCGGCCCACGGCTCACACCGCCCCGGTCAGCGGACGACGTCGAAGACGTTCTTCTGCAAACCGTTGGGGTAGGCGTCGTGCTCGACGAGCTTGAGCTTCTGGGTGTCCTTGTCCGTGGCGCTGAACAGGCGCTTGCCCGCGCCGAGGAGGAGCGGGAAGACGAGCAGGTGGTAGCGGTCGATCAGGCCGGCGTCCGAAAGGCTCTGGTTCAGGGTGGCGCTGCCGTGGACGATGATCGGGCCGCCCTCGGTCTCCTTCAGCGCGGCCACGTCGTCGAGGGAGCGCAGGATCGTGGTCTCGCCCCAGTTCGTGACCAGGTCGTCTTCGGTGAGGGTGGTGGAGACGACGTACTTCGGCATCACCTTGTATTCGGCGAAGTCCGCCATGTCCGGCCAGACCGGGCTGAACGCCTCGTAGCTGGTCCGGCCCAACAACATCGCGGTGGCCTCCCTCTGCTCACGACCCTTGATGTCGAAGGCCTCGGGGAGGAACTCCATGTCCTTGAAGGTCCATCCGGAGTTCCGGTAGCCGGGCTCGCCGCCCGGGGCCTCCACCACGCCGTCGAGGGAGATGAAAGCGGTGCTGATCAGGGTACGCATGTCAGGTCCTTGGTATCTCGTGTCCGGTGCTCAGCAGTTGGCGTGGTGAGCTCGTGTTCGCGGCTGTCGCGCACCCACCATGATGTCCGACTGCGGAACACCGGGAAACTCATCGGCCCTCGCCCCTGTTTGATCCAGGGCGGGCGGAAACCGGTTCGGGACCTGCGCCGAGAGGCGGGCGGTCGACCGTGCGAGGCCACAGGCACAGCCACCCCGGTGCCGTATCGGCCGTGGGACGGCGCGGGCGCCGGGGAGTCCTCGTCACCGACCGGGGCATCACGGGGCCGTTGCCGGCGCCTGGGGTGTGGCTGACGGTCGAGTCCGGTGACCGCGTACCCACGTGCTGGAGGAACGGCGCCCCCACGGCCCCCGCTGATCGAGACGACACGGCGGCACCGTCGCCCTTCCTCGACCCGGGGGCGGTGCTCAGCCGCTGCTGCCGTAACCATGCTCGTACATACGTTTGATCACCATCGACGGGGCAACCCGTACCCGTACGAATCCGCCTCGGCGCTGTCGTCCGCACACGCGCCTTCCGGCAGTCAGCGGGAGAGAGGGGGCGGTAGACACGTGTCCGGCGAGGGGATGGGTGATGACGGTAGCGGAGCGGCAAGGTGGCGGCGGAGGTTCCAGTGGGCTCTACGACGTCCTGGAGCTCATCCTCGACCGGGGATTGGTGATCGACGCGTTCGTGCGCGTCTCTCTGGTGGGCATCGAGATACTCAAGATCGATATCCGCATCGTGGTCGCCAGCGTCGACACGTACCTGCGCTTCGCCGAGGCGTGCAACCGCCTCGATCTCGAGGCCGGGCCGCGTAAGCCGGCGGGTCTCCCCGAGCTTCCCGGAAAGATGATGGAGTCCGGTGCCCGGGGCAAGACCAAGGGGGTTCTGTCCGGCGCCGCGGAGACGGTCGCCGAGGCCTTCCAGCAGGCCCGCGGCCAGGGCCGAAGCCAGGGCGGGCGGTCCGGCGTGCGCCGGAGCGCGGACTGAGCGACGAGCGACAGAGCCGAAGCGGGCCTCCTTCGCGCCCGCGGTCCGGTACGCGAGGCGCCGCACGACCGACCCGCCCTCCGCTGCGCCGTCCCGGCGCTGAGACCGCTCACATGGCACTCCCACATGACTCCCGATCCACGCCTGCCGGCGTGGATCCGGCATGTCGCTCACGGTGGGCTCACCAGGCTGCCCGCAAGGCGCCTACGGATCACTCGCGGGGGCGACGCCGCAGATCGGGCAGGGATGTCTCGCCCGGTTGCGGCAAGATGTATGGGCGACCAGTCAGGAGGTTGTCGTGGCCCATGGGTTCGCTTTGGGAGAGGTCCTGGCGGCTGCTGAGGACGCCGCGCCGATGGATTCCGTCGATGTTGTCGCACGCAACGTGCAGAAGCGCTTCGGAGCGGTCTCCGTCTCCTTCCTGTTCCTGGACTTCGTCGGCCAGCAACTCGTGCGGCTCACCGCTGCCGACGACGCCGAAACGGGCGGAACCAGCCCCGTCCGTATCCCTGTGCAGGGCAGCGTCTATCAAATGGTCCTCCACGAGCAGCAACTGCACCAGGAGCGCGACGCCGAGGGCCGCCAGCGGGTCATCGCGCCGGTCACCAACCGCGGCGACTGCATCGGTGTTCTGGAGATGACGCTCCCCCACACCGACGGGGAGGTGCTCCGACACGTCGCGGAGGCGGCCCACGCTCTGGCATACATCATCGTCACCGACCGGCGCTTCACCGACGCCTACCAGTGGGGTCAGCGCACCGCTCCCCTGACACTCGCCGCCGAGATCCAGCATCAGCTGCTTCCGTCCGCGTCCTGCTGCGAAGCACCCCAATTCACCATCGCCTGCGCGCTCGTACCCGCGGACGACATCGGTGGGGACACCTACGACTACAGCCTGGACCGCGACACCCTGCACCTGTCGCTGACCGACGCCATGGGTCACGACGTCGACTCCGCGCTGCTGGCCACCCTCCTGCTCGGCGCCCTGCGCGGCGCCCGCCGGGCGGGGTGCAACGTCGGCGACCAGGCGCGTCAGGCCCACCAGGCAATTCTGTCGCACGGCCGCGGTGCCATGGCGACCGGACAAGTGCTCTGCGTCGACCTCGCGCAAGCGCGCGTCGAACTGATCAACGCCGGTCACCCCTGGCCTCTGCGCCTGCGCGACGGCGCCGTGGAGGAGATCCCCCTGTCCATCAATCTGCCGTTCGGAGTCCCCTCCCCCATCCCCTACCGCGTCCAGGAACTCGACCTGCGCCCCGGCGACCGGCTCGTCCTGCTCACCGACGGCATGCTGGACCGGGAAGCGGCCGCAGTCGACCTGCCCGCGCTGCTTCGCCAGACCCGCCACCTTCATCCCAGACAGACGGTCCAAGTACTGACGGAGGCGGTCAAGGACGCTTGCCACGGCCGTCCTCGGGACGACGCCAGCGTCATCTGCCTGGACTGGTACGGCGAGACCGGCGCTCCCTGACGCCGCACGCGACCGGCGCATCACACCGTGCGCCCCACACGCTTCACCGGCAGGCTGGCCGTATGGACGGCAAACAGCCCATCGTGATCTATCCGCCCGCCGAAGACGGCGGCAGACGTGTCCGGGTCAACGAGCGGTTCGTCGGGCTGGCGTACGGAATGCTGGACGTCATCGAGTTCCTGCGTCTCGCCGGCCTGGAGGACGTGGACGACGTCTGGGTGCGGCGGTCGGAGCTGGTCGAATGGCGCGGTGGCGGCCCTGAGGCATGGGCGCACTGACGGACCGGCAAACCGGTGGGCGCACGGACAGAGCAGCGCGGCGCTGATTCGGGATCTGGTGCCGACCAGTCCTCGAACGGCTCAGGCGGCGCCCGCGCGGTGAGCGCGGGCGCCGCCCGGAGCGACGTCGACGGCGAGGAAAGCGAAAGAACTCGTTTTCGGAGAAGGAATGAGAAGGAAGCCCCTTCATGGCCTCGCCGTGGGCAACGCTAGCACTCAGGCGGGGATCAAGTCGCGCAGGTTTTCGAGCGTGATGATCCGGGAGTCCGGGTGCAGGCCCTCGGGGCGCTCGAGGCCGATGTACATCACGGGCTCGTCCGGGACCGGCCCGCCGTCCCACCGGTCCACGGCCGTGGTGTCGTCGGACATCAGATCGACCAGGTACCGCACCGTCAGCTGCTCACGCTCCACGATGGCGCGTACGACCGTGGACACCGACATCTGGTTCTCCTCGACCCGGTTGGCCGACGACAGGCCCCTCAGGTACAGGTGCAGCCACTTCGCGCGCCACCGGCCGTCGTCCTCGCGCCGGAACACCAGCGGCAGTGCCACCCGGCCCACTCCGCGCAGCTCCGACTTCATCCGCACCGTGCGCGGCTCGAACGGCCTGCCCTTCTGCCCACCGTCGCGCAGCATGAAACCGAAGAACGACTCCTCGACCTCCTCGAAGCCCTCGCCGGCGTAGATGTTGACCTGCGGGACGATGAAGGTGCTGCGTACCAGGTCGAGGGACAGGTCGATGAATTCCGACGCCCCGTCGGGTGCCTCGGTGACATCGCCCGAGTGCGTGCCTCCGACGGCCTTGAGCGATGTGTAGGAGAGCCAGGTGTCGGTGCTGTAGTCGGTGTGGAGCAGCAGCGCGGAGAGGTCGTAGTCGGTCCGCGCCTCGGTCTGCTTCCAGTACACGAAGAACCGCAGCTGGTCGCCGTCGACGTCCGAGACCGAACCTCGCGGCAGCACGCCGAGGCCGGCCGCGGTCGCCCTGCCGCTGAGCGGGAGCGCCACGTCGAGGGCGTCGGGGCCGAGCAGCAGCCGTCCCGGTGTCGGGAGTCTGCGGCGCAGCTCGGCGTCGAGGGCGGTGGTCAGACGAGCGCGGTCGGCGGCGGGAACGGGCGGCCGGACGTCGGGGGTGACCCAGCCGCGGCCCCGGCGGTTGACGAAGATCCGGAGTTCGCCGGTCTCCCGCTCCCGGTTCTGGAAGTGCTCGCGGACCGAGAGCACGACCCGGCCGGCGACCTCGGGAGCGACCCGTACGGCGGCGGCGACCACCGCGTCCCGCTCCTCCTGGTCGGCGGCGATACGCAGCAGGAGGTCCAGGGCACGGAACAGCTTGCCGGGGGCGGACTCCAGCAGCCGCACCGCGCCGAGGACGTCATGCTCGTCGAGCAGCTTCTCGAGGCGGCTGTCGAAGGACCGCGCCTCCTTCTCGCCCCGCGCCACGGCGAACACCTCGGCGGCGTACGGCCAGCGCGGGTACTCGTGCGGGTGGAGACGCTCGCCGAGCCGCTTGAAGGGTTCGCGGTGCGCGTGCACGTCGGCCAGCTTGGCGGGGTTCGCCGCGACCACGGCGTCGAGGCCCGCGAGCAGCGCCCGGCGGGCCGGTCGCGACAGGGCCCGAAACCGGGTGGGCTCCTGGAGCGTCACGTCGCCGCCCGACAGCGCGCAGGCCAGCCGCAGCACATCGGTGACGGTGTCCAGCAGGAGGTCGGCGCCGGTGGCGAGACGGGCCTCGTTGACCACCGCCCGGTTCTCCCGGACCGGGATCGACTCGGGCTGGGGGCCCCGCGCGCACCGCTCGGCGAGGGTCCTGAGGTCACGCAGGTGGTCCTCGCCCAGCGGCGTCGTACTGCCCGCCAACGCCAGGTAGAGGTCCGTCAGCTCCTCGTCCAGGTCCCGCCCGAGGTGCAGGACGGTCACCCTGTCGCCCGCGGCGGCGATCAGTTCGTCCTGCGCCGCGAGCATCTCCTCGTACGTGTGCTGGTAGCGGCCGTACGTGGGGAGGCTGAGCAGGTCCAGCACCCCGTTCGCCAGCTGTGTCAGCACGTTCTCACGCGACGTGTCGTCGTGGAGCGCCTGCTCCACACACCGCATCCAGAACTCCTCGGTGTCCGGCACGTTCGCCGGAAAGTCGATGAAGTACGAGTTGTGCCGGACGTGGTCGCCCACCATCTCGCTCACCGTGCGCAACGTCCGCTTGGCCGTGTGCACGACCGCGGACTCGGACAGCCCCGACAGTCGCTCCAGCAGCTCCGCCGAGAGCTTGAAGCCCACGGATGCCAGCGCCGCGTCGAACTGCCGTGCGGCGGCGGCTCCTTCCCCGGCGGAGCCCTTGGGGGAGGAGACACGGTGGGTGTGCCGGAGGACGAGCGATTCGAGACTGTGCGCCATCCGGGGATGATCGCAGACGTGTACGAGACGACGCACAGGAGTTTTTCGAGGCTCGCGGGCACGAGGCACCCGCGAGTCACGGACGACTCTTTCGCGTCGGCGACGTTGTCCCCGGACGGCTCCGAGGGCTCTCGGTGCCCCCTTTTCGCCGCACCGGGCCGGGTCGCCGCTGGGTCTCGCCCTGCTGGACGAGCCCGCCTCCGGCTACTGCTGCGGCTCCGGGGCGTGTCAGAACTCGCCTTGCCGCGCGAACCGGAGGGAGAGGGTGCGCAGCACGTCAGCGGTCGAGGTGTCGGGGTGCCCCTCGTCGTGCACCTCACCAAGGTGCACGAAGGCGTAGGAGAAACAGTTGGCCAGCGTCACGATGGCCGGTCCGAGCGCTCCCGTGATGATCTCCAGGGCCTGCTGCGGGCCGGCGTCCTCCGGGAGGCTGATCTGCGGCAACGTCTCCGCGAGAAGGGCGGAGATGGCACCGGTGAGGGCGACGTCGGCGTCCGGGTGCTCGCGAACCTGCCGCTTCATCTCCATGGCCTCGGTGAGGATGCCGATGACTCGCTGCATGATCTCGGATTGCTGCATGCAGGGAGCCTACGAGTGGCGGACCCGACGGGTGCGACGAATCGAGAGGTCCTGCCGTTCCGCCGTCCGGGGCGACGGGCGGGAGACGAGTCGCGGGATCGACGGGGGCCGGGCCCGGCGCCGCGCCGCACGCTGCCGATGTCGGTGGCCCGGGACCCGCGCGCGAGCCGGGCGGACGACGAGCCGTCCCGGCCCGGTGTCCCGTTGATCAGCACGCTCGCAGGTCTGCCGTGACGACCCCGTGCGCCTGGGCCGCCCCGAGTGCAGTGCGGCTCCAGTTCGACCCCCGTGGCCCCTCCTCGCCCTCAGCCTCGGACAGCAGAGCTTCGCAGCCGGAGGCGGAGCGCGCGGCGGTTACGGCGTGACCGGGTCGACGAGGTGCGGTCCGTCGTTGCGCACGTCGTTGACGGCCGACGAGACGGGCCGGACGTCGAGGTGTCCGTCCGCGGGCCGCCCGAGCAGGGCGCGCAGGTCGTCGGGGTCCTGGTGGGCGGGGTCGAGCCAGGCGTCGTAGTGGTCCTCGGTGAGGGCGAGCGGCATCCGGGGGTGGACGCGACCGGCCGCGTCCTTGGCGTCGGTGGTGATGACGGTGCAGGTCATCAGCCAGGCGGCGGGGTCGTCGTCCCGCTTCACCTCCGGGTCGCGCCAGTACTCGTACAGGCCTGCGAGGGCCATGACCCGGCCGTCCTCGGGGTGGATGAAGTACGGCTGCTTGCGGGTCCTGCCCGTGTCCTCGGCCTTGATCTGCTGCCACTCGTAGAAGCCGTCCGCGGGGAGCAGGCAGCGGCGCCGGGTGAACGCGCGGCGGAAGGCAGGCTTCTCATGCAGGGTCTCCACCCTGGCATTGATCATCCGGGCGCCGGTCCGCACGTCCTTGGCCCACGACGGCACCAGGCCCCAGCGCAGCGGCCGCAGTTCCCGCCTCGCTTGCTCGGCGTCGTCCTCGCCGCGCGGGGCGCGTTCGAGGACTGCCCACACGTCGTCGGTCGGAGCGACGTTCCAGCTCGGGGCGAGCGGCTCCTCGACACATAGGTCGTCGACGCGGAACTGCCGGACGAGGTCCTCAGGACCGCGGGTGGAAGCGTAGCGACCGCACATGTAGTCCACTGTCCCACCGGGCCGCTTCTTTCGGTTGCCGATGAGGGCGCGTACGGTGCCGGTAGCCGCGCGGCGGCCGGGCGGTCCGTTTTCGGGGACCGCCGCCGGCGGGCTGCCGGGTCCGGGCGGAAGGCGTGGCCGTATGCGTCGGGGACCGGGGCCGGGAACGGCTTCGTCACGGAGACGGCGGCTGAAGGCGCGTCGCTCGAGACCCACCCGCCGGACGGGGGCGTGCGGTGGTCGACCTGGACGGTCGTAGATGCGCGGGCACGCGAAAAGGGCCGGCGCCCGGAGGCACCGGCCCTTCTCTGTCACGTCAGCGACGGCAGGCTCGGCCTGCGTGTGTGCTTACAGGGGGCGGACGCGCGAAGCCTGCGGGCCCTTGGGACCCTGCACGATGTCGAACTCGACCTGCTGGTTCTCCTCCAGGCTACGGAAGCCGGAGCTGTCGATCTCCGAGTAGTGCACGAAGACGTCCGGGCCGCCGTCGGCCTGGGCGATGAAGCCGAAGCCCTTCTCGGCGTTGAACCACTTGACGGTTCCCTGAGTCATTGCTGCTCCTTACAGGGGCTGGGTTGGGCCACTCGCACCGTGCGAGTACCCGGCCGGTTAACGACGCGGCTGCTCCAGCACAACCTGGAAAACAAGCTTCGCGCCCGCAACAACGTTCTCTGCGAGCATGCGACTGGCACAAACACACAAGTAAAACTGCGACCGGCTGCTACAACCAGGCTACCGCCGGAATCATTCCCGCTCTCCCGCACCGCTCCATCGGAGTGATCTTCGGGCGGGCTCGGCGACGGGACTCGGAGGGGGCTCAGACGGTGAGGACGAGCTTGCCGCGAGTGTGCCCCCTCTCCCAGTGCCGGATCGCGTCGGGGGCCTCGGCCAGGGGGTACGTCCGGTCGATCACCGGAGTGACCTGGCCGGCCGCGAGGTAGTCGGCCAGGGGCTGAAGCACGTCGTGCGTGGGCTCCTTGACGAAGGGCGCGCGCAGGTTCTGGCGCACGAACGGGGACAGGGCCAGTGCCCCGAGGGCGCGGTGCAGGCCGCCGAGCCACCGTCCCCCTCCTTCGCCCCCGACGATGACGAGAGTGCCCCGCGGGGTGAGGGCGCGCCGGAGGTGGGACAGGGGCCGGTTGCCGGCGGTGTCCAGGATGAGGTCGTAGCGGCGGCTGTCGGCGGCGAAGTCGCCCTGGGTGTAGTCGATGACGTGGTCCGCCCCGAGCGAGCGCACCAGGTCGACCTTGTCGGTGCCGCAGACGCCGGTGACCCGCGCTTCGAACACCTTGGCCAGCTGTACGGCGTACGTGCCCACGCCTCCGCCCGCCCCTATGACGAGGACCTCCTGCCCCCGCCGGACCCGCCCCTGCTCCCGCAGCGAGTGCAGGGCGGTGAAGGCGGAGATCGGCACGGCGGCGGCCTGCTCGAAGGTGATGTTCGACGGCTTCGCCGCCAGTCTGTCCTCGCGGGTGCACGCGTACTGCGCGAAGGAGCCCTCACAGGTGCCGAAGACCTCGTCGCCGGGGCGGAACCGGGTCACGTTCCGCCCGACCGACTCGACGCTGCCGGCGACGTCCCAGCCGCGCACCCGGAGCTTGGGTCTGCGGAGCCCGAAGCCCATGACACGTATCGGGTACGGCAGACCGGTCATCAGGTGCCACACGCTCGGATCCACCCCTGCCGCACGCACCCGGACGAGCACGTCGTCGTCACCGGCCACCGGCTTGTCGACGTCCCTCAGTTCCAGCACCTCGGCCGGGCCGTACACGTCCTGGACCATCGCCTTCATGTGGTGTCTCCTTCTTCTTCGTCCACGTATTGGAAGACCTTGTCGAGCGAGACGCCGAACACGCGGGCGATCTGGAAGGCCATCTCCAAGGAGGGCGAGTAGCGGCCCTTCTCGATGGCGATGACGGTCTGACGCGTCACGCCGATCCGGTCGGCCAGTTCCGCCTGGGTCATCTCTCCCTGCGCGAACCGCAGGGCCCGGATCGAGTTGGTGACTCTCGTCGGCTCCCTCACCAAGGCTGGAATCCCCAGCGGTAGGCGGCGATCTTCGCCGCGCATCCGAGGATCGCCGACAGGGTGAAGCCGGCGTAGATCACATTGGCGATCCAGAAGTGGTCGACCCCGGCCAGCGCCATGACCAGCGCGGCCACCCCGCCGATGACGACGAACGACTGGCCGATGTACTCACCGAACCGGTGGATCTCCCGGTCGCGCTGGTCCCTCCTGTTCGCACCCTTGGGCGCACCCAGGGAGACGAGAATGCTCAGCACGATCGACGCCCCGACCGAGACGCCCACCGACCACAGCAACGGCGACGCGTACGCCACCTCGGCCACCGGGGTGGCGGCGACCCGTCCCACCACGACGGCGAGGTAGGCCGCGTACGTACCGACAGCGAGGACCCCGATGATCCACGCGCGTTTCTCTTCATGTGTCACCCGAGGAATGTAAAGCAGAGCAGACATGGAGTAAAGGATTTTTGACACATCCGGCCGGGCTGGTCCATCGGGTCGCCTACGGCGCGCTCAAGCACATTGACGAGAGGGCCGGTGACGACCGGAGCGCGAGGAGGGGGCAGGCGGCTCGGATCAGCAATCGGCCCCGGCCGCCGGTGGGCGGACGGGGCGGGGGCACAGGCGGCGGCAGGGCGGAGGCTGCGACCGTCGGGACGTCGCCGAGCAGATGACGACCGACGCGTCCCCTGCGACCTACCGGACGTCGACGACGGTCGCGGATGCCGACGCCCGAGCCGCTCGATCCGTGACGTCAACGCGATCCGTGACGTCGGCCGGCCCCGCGGGCCTGCGCTCCGTAGCAGCTCACTCGGCGTCCACGGCTCGACGCGGTGGCACGGCCTCGCGCGAAGTGGCGTCCGTCGTACTCGGGCACCGCCGAGGAACCCCTGGCTGTCCCGTCACTCCTGCTGTCCCCGCCCGGTGAGCATGTCACGCAGGCGGTCCACCATGCCGGTGCCGGGAGCGAGGAGTCTGTTCGCGGGCGGAGTGTCCGGCGCGGACGGGTGCGGACGGGTGGGAGCGTGCTTCTTCGCCGATCGGACCTTCTCGCCCAGGTCGTCCAGGGCGGAGGCCGAGCAGACCTCGGCCAGCATCGGGAAGAGCCGGTTCTCCTCGCCGCTGACGTGAGCCGTGACGGAGTCCCTCAGCTGTGTGATCAGCGTGTCGAAGCGTTCGTCGCCGGGCCGGCAGCCTTCGAGGTCCTTGAGCATGCGCTCGACCTCGGCGTGCTCGGCGACCTCCTCGTCGGCGAGATCGTCCCCGTCGTCGACGTACCGGCGCACCGTCGGGTACAGGTACTCCTCCTCGGCCACCGAGTGGCGGACCAGTTCCATGGTGAGCCGGTCCGCCAGTTCACGGCGCTGCGGGTCGTCCGCCGGCAGTGCTTCGATCTGCGCGAAGAGGGCGTCCACCTCGCGGTGGTCCGCGGTCAGTTCCTGGATGACGTTTCCGCCGTGTGCCATGGGTTCTCCGCTTCCTTGTCGTGCTGAGCCGGGTGCCGTCCGGCCGTCGTCGGCGCGCGTGCGTCGGCGGGTCGGTCCGCGCCGTCCTGCGGCAACGCGGGAACGGCCGCTCCCTCCCCGAGCGCCGCGGCTGCTCGGCACCCAGGACCTATGCCTCCCCCGCAGGCACCGGCTACCTCACGATGCTCCGCCCCTTCACTCCGGCGGCCGACAGGATCGTTCGCGGCCGCTGGCCGCGGGACTCACGCGGTGGCCTCGGACCGAGCGCGCCGGCGATGCGTCACCTCGGCGCAGCGGCCGCGGGGTGAGTCGGCAGGCTCGGTCGGGGGAAGGATGTCCGGGTGTCCGATCACTCCGCCCGGCCGTTGGCGTGCGACAGCCGGGGCAGTCTGCTGGTCTCCTTCGCGCGGGGGGAGGAGGGGGTGATTCCTGGCGATGCGCCGATGCCCATGGCTCTGACCGCTCTGTGGCACCGGAACCACGTCGTCATGGTCCATGATCGCTACCGGGACAGCTGGGAGTTGCCCGGAGGCATGCTCGAACCGGGTGAGAGCCCTCGGCGGGCGGCCGTCCGGGAACTGTTCGAGGAGAGCGGTCAAGAGGCCGACGGCCCGCTGGTGTTCGTGGGCCGTGCGCGTTTCCTGGTAGCGCCTGACCAGCGTGCCGAATACGGTGCCCTGTTCACCGGCCGCACACGTGAGCGCCGTGGATTCGAGGCCGACCACGAGATCAGCGAGGCTCGCTGGTGGGATCTCGAGACGCCGCTGCCCGGCCGCGTGTCCGGCATCGACGTCTACCTCGCCCGGCTCACCCGCGGCATGGTCCCGGACTGAGCGTCCGCCTCTTCGGTCCGGCTCACGGTGCAGTGCCGCACTTCCACACGGTCAGGTCCTGCGCGAGGCAGATCCTGCGCGAGGACCGCCCACGAGATCCGCTCGCCCCAGGCCGCGACCGCGAGTCGGGAGACTCGGCGGACACCTGGTTTCGTGCGAGGGGCGCGGAACCGCGGCGGAAGGTGCACCGAGGGCTCCGTTCGTACGGGTGTGGACCGGGGACGGCTCGGGTAACCGGGCACCCATGTTCAAGCATCGACGAGTGCGCGTCACCTGTGTCCTGATGGTCAGCTGGGCCGTCCTGGCCGTCGTGGAAAGGCAGTCGGAGCAGAACACGTGGTCGACATCGCTCCTGCACGCGCTTGTCTGGGCGCTCGCCGTGTCCGGTACCTGGTGGTTCGCCGAAATGACGCAGTTGGGGCCGCGGACGTCCGCGGTTCGACCCCCGTCCGTGACGACGGACCCTTCTCCGCAGCCCCCCGTTCCGGAGACGAACCGACGGCCGCTCACGACCGCGCTTGCCCACGGCCCCCGTTCGGAGCGGCCCACCGCGGGAAGGGCAGCGGACGACCGCCCGGCTGCCCGCGAGGCACGCACCACCGGACACCCGACGAAGGACCACGACGCACGGTAGCCGGACCGGCGGGCGGCGCGCCCACGAGTGGGCGCCGCCACTCGGCATGAAAGCGCCCGTTCGGGTCACCCGGTGACGGGGCGACAGATCGCCGCCCACCGCCATCAGGGAGACGCCATGCCGGTCAGGGCCAGCAACGCGCTCACCATCGCCGCAGCGGCACTCGCCGGAAGCGGAGTCACCGTCACCGCCGCCCTCTGGTGGTCACACCGTTCGAAGGCGGGCCGCGACGGGCTCCTCCTCCGGACCCCCGCACCGGGCGATCCCCGCCCCACGTCACCCGAGGACGTGCTGCACCGGCACTGGAGCACTCTGCAACCGCTGGACCTGACCCCTTAGTTGTCCACGGCAGGCGGCGCGACGGTTCCTCCCAGGCCGGCTCCCGTGGCCCACCCCGCCGGGGTGCGCCACGGGCACACGCGGAGCACACACGGCTCGGAGCAGCACGCCCGGAGCCGCGTCCCGCAGGGCACGTTCGGGAAGGGCTTCCCCCGCGGGGAGTGCGGGCGGAAAACGGGCGGCGGGTCGGCCCCGTCACGGACGGCGGTCCTCGGCTCCGGCGTGGCAGCGGCACCCGCTCCCGGCGGCCCGCGGACTCCTTGCGACCGAGTCTCACGACCCTGCCGGGCCGCGCCCTCCGGCACGGCGGACGACGTCGGCCCACCCTCGGGGGTGAATCGGCCCGGAAAGGACGTGGGCGGAGCGTTCCCGGGTATTCGCGCCACGGACCGGGCCGGTCCGGCCGTGCGGTCAGGGCGGTTCAGGCGGTGAGAGCGGTTCTTCGGCCGGCGGGAAGGACGTGTCGTGAGCATGGGCGCACAGGGGACGGGCGGCGGTCAGCGGTTCCACCGCAACTCGGTCCGCATGCCGGCCGAGCGGCGTTCCGTACCCCGGCAGGGTGCGCCCAGCACCGTCCCGGCAGTCCGCCTCCGGCGGCTGCCGCGTTCGTGGGGACCCGCTCTGCGGCGTACACCGGCGTCGATGTGGCGTGACGACGTGTCCGACTACGCGGCCGCACTCACCTACTACTCCATTCTGGCCGTGCTGCCCTCCCTCCTGGTCGCCGTCATCGCCTTCAGCCTGGTCAGTCCCGCCACCGCGGGGGACTTCATCGCCCACGTGACCGCCTACGCTCCGGGGCAGTCCGGAGGGGAACTCGAGGACGTCATGGTCCGGATGGTGCGCCGCAACTCCGCGGCCTGGGTGCTGTTGGGCGCCTGCACGGCGAGCGCCCTGTGGTCCGCCTCCAGCTACCTGGCCGTGTTCCGCCGGGCCCTGCACCGCATGCATCAAGTCGCCGACTGTCGCTCTCCCCTGCGCAAGGCCCCCCGCATCGTGCTCACCGCCCTGGCCCTGCTCGGTCTGCTCCTCGTCAGTTCGCTGCTCCTGCTGGTGACCGGACCGGTCGCCGAGACCGTCGGCGGCCTTCTGGAACTCGGCGACATGGCCGCCTGGGCCTGGACCCTCCTGCGCTGGCCCCTGCTGCTGTGCCTGGTCGCGCTCCTGGTCGTCATCGTCTTTCACACGGGTCCGGCACCGGCGCGTCGGCGCAGGCACAGCTTGCCCGGTGGTGTTCTCGCGGCGGGCCTGTGGCTCACCGTCTCCGCGGGTTTCGCGCTCTACGTCTCGGCTCTGAGCACCTACAGCAGGCTGTACGGCTCCCTCGCCGGCATCGTCGTCTTCCTCATCTGGCTCTGGCTGTCGAACCTCGCCCTGCTCGCCGGGGCCCAGTTCACGGCCGAGCTGAGCAGGGAGTCGTCACCCCGTCGGTGAGGACCGGCGCCGCCACGTTCCCGGGTCCGATGCCGGCGGGCCCGACGCCACCGACAGCGGCCCCGCTCTCGCCATGGTCGCCCGGACGCCACGGTCGAGGGCGTAACGGCCCGGTGAAGTGGACGGGCACGCCCGAGGCGGGGACGCTCATGTCCCGCCGGGGCAGCAGGCCGGCGATCCGGGATCCGGTCAGGCCGATGCCGAATCCTCCGACTGCCCGGGTGAGACGTCCACTCGGCGTGCGCCCCCCCGATCGTCGCCCGACGTGTCGCGGGGTGAGGGACCGCCCGGCACTGCGGCCCGTGGATCGCCCGACCCGGCCGCGCCGCACGCGAGGGGTTCGATGCCGGTCCACGCGCCGCACCACGGTGACACCGGACTTCGGAGTGATCACGGGCGTTCTTCGCCCGGTGCCGCCCACGCGCCTCCCGTCAGTCGCGGTCGGGGTGCAATGCGGTTCGTGCCGGAGCGGCCGATGTCCAGGTCCAGGAACGAGGTCAGGGGGGTGCCGCTGTTCCAGAAGCCGAGCAGATTCACGTCGATGAGGATCAGGTGGTGCCGGGCGGCGAAGTCGCGGGCCGGCCGGGTGAACACGCAGGTGGCGACGAACACGGGGACGTCGGCCCGGTGTTCGGCCCGTGCGGTGCCGTTGAAGGTCTGGAGGTCACGGCTGCCGACCGTGCGGTGCTTGGCATAGCGCTTGCACTGGATGACGATACGGCGGCCGTCGGGCAGTCGGCCCGTCACATCCGCTCCGAGGTCGCCCGCCCCTCCGACGCGTCGGACGTCGGTGCAGCCGTCCCGACGGCACAACTCGGCGACGTACTCCTCGAACCGACGGTCGTCCATCGCCCACACCTCGTCGAGCGACCGGCGGGCCTGCTTCCGGGCCTCCGCGGCGAGCCTGGCCTTCTCCGCCCGTGCCTCGCGCCACCCGGCACGCACCAGGCCCGTGACGACGGCCGCGACCACGATGACGGACAACGCCAACAGCGACACAGCGCCCATACGTCGAGTCCCCTCCCCTGTTCTCCGGCAGAGCCGTCTTGTTGCTGCCCCCGCGGGAGCGGCTCCACCCGGCGTCGGGGGCGTGAGATCAAGCCGACCGGTGTGTCCCGGCGCCGCGTCCGGCACCGGGACGGCCGAACCGCTCGCCTACTGGGCGTAGGTCTCGAACTCCGCGACCTTCGGGGTACCGGTCGAACCGGCGATCTCGAAGGTGATCTTGCTCAGTGAGGTCCGCGGGAAAGTGATGGTGCCCGCGCCGCTGCCGGAGGTCAGGACGGCGCCGGTGTCACCGTTGACCACCCTCCAGGCCCCGATGACAGTCGCCGATCCCGCCGCTTCCCTGATGGTGATCCTGGACACGGACGTGGCGGAGCCCCACTTGATGGAGATGGCACCGGTGGAACCGGCCGGCGACCAGTACGTGCTCATGTCACCGTCTCGTACGTTGCCGTAGCTCGTGCCACTCGCCTTGCCGGAACCGTCCGATCCCGCGCCGATGCTCAGATTGGTACCGCTGGGCTGGGTGGGTCCCGAGGTGGGGGTGGGAGTGGGCGTGGCGGACGTGGGCGGGGTGGTCGGGGTCGACGTGGGTGACTGCACGGCACAGCTGCCGTTCGACACCTGGAGACCCTTGCCGGCCCCGGCCGTGCGGCTCACGACGTCCGGCACGCACGCCGCGGCGTCGAGCGCGTAGACGTAGGGGATGGCGACAGTGGTGTTGGACTGCGGGTTCGGTCCTGCGGGGTGGTTGTCGGTGCCGGGACTCGACCAGGTCACGTTGTCGAAGACGTTCCCGCCCACGTGCCAGTAGCCGGCCTCGTCCGTGTAGAACGTGCCCAGGACGTCCTTGGAGTCCTCGAAGTAGTTGTTGTCCACCTTGGCGCGCGCCCCGGCGCGTGAGTTGATGCCGGACTCGTTCAGGCTCACGTAGTGGTTGTTGTAGATGTGGGCCGTCCCGCCGCGCAGCAGGGGCGTTCGGGAGTCGATGTTCTGGTAGAGGTTGTGGTGGTAGGTGATGTACCCGTTCGAGCGGTCGCTCTCGCTGGAGCCGACCAGACCGCCGCGGCCGGAGTTGCGCAGGATGCTGTACGACAGCGTCACGAACTGGGTGTTGTCCTTCATGTCGAAGAGG
This sequence comes from Streptomyces sp. NPDC033216, assembly GCF_055577115.1. Lineage (NCBI taxonomy): Bacteria > Bacillati > Actinomycetota > Actinomycetes > Kitasatosporales > Streptomycetaceae > Streptomyces > Streptomyces sp. NPDC033216. Next base: position 21,476 of record NZ_JBVIQK010000004.1, read on the forward strand.
CCGTCGTAGCCTTCCGACTCCCCACCCGACGCCTCCAGGGTCGTGTGATCGACCCAGACGTTGCGGACACCGCTCTCCATGCCGATGGCGTCGCCGCCGTTGGAGGTGGGCGAGCCCGACTTCTTCACGTTCTTGATGGTCACGTTCTGGACGATGATGTTGCTGGCCTCACGGATGTGGATGCCCAGCTGGTCGAAGACCGCTCCGCCGCCGACGCCGACGATCGTGACGTTGCTGACCTGCTTCAGCTCGATCACCCCGGCGGCGGTGTTGCAGCTGTTGCCCGACACCTTGGCGGTGTTGGCGTGGTTGATGGTCCCTTCGACCTCGATGGTGATCGGGGTGCTGCTGCTGGCTCTGCCGCACAGCGCCGCGTGGATCGCGGTTCCCGTGGTGGCCCGCACCGTCTGACCGCCGGCTCCGCCGGTCGTACCGCCGTTCTGGGTCGCGTAACCGGTCGCGGAACCGGTCGCCGCGGAGGCCTCGGGCATCGACAGCACGACACCGACCCCGGCCGCGAGGGCCATCGCGGCCGATGCGGCGCAGAGCCGTAGGGCGACTTTTCTTTGCATCGATGTCTCCTGAGTCTTCGGTTCTACCTGTCCTCACATTGCTGTCGCACACGGAAGGTCTTGTCGGTGAACCATCAATTACGAGGGAAAACGCGCGCCCTCCCACCGACGACACGTCAATCTCACGGAGTCGCTCGGTCCGGCTCGCCGACGAGATCGCGCAAGAGGCGGTAGCCACCGCGACAGCCGGCTTCCCAAGGGAATCGACTCCGGGAAAGCGCTTTCCGCCGGCGACGATAGGGGGCCTGTGGCGGCGTGGCAAGGGCCTGGGCAGGCTGGGCCACGGAGAGGGGAACAAGACGCGCGCCCGCGTCACGCCGGCACCCACCGCGCCACGCCGATGACCGGGAATTCCCGGTCGCGCGATGCCACATTGCAGACGCGAACATTCCCCTAGCGCGTCGGACCCTTCCGGCCACAGCGACGCTCTCCAGGGGGCATCGACGCCGACGTCATCCCTCATTCCCCTATGTGAACGACAGTGATGTATGTGATCAACTTGAGGGACCGGTCAGCGCCACGTCCAGGTCGCCGAGGGATTCCCTGACCTCCGACGGCGGGGCCGCCGAAGGTTCGCCGCCACCCTCGCGGCAGGAACGGCCGTGGCCGGCGGTCATGACGGCACCAGGAACGCCGCACCGCCGCTGGTGTCCCCGAACGGCGACAAAAGTGATGTCGAGCGCGGACCTAGAGCGTGTCTCTTTGCTCGGCTGGTCAGTTGATCGGTGTGTCCGTCCGGTTAGTGATCACTGATGCGATGTGGGGCCGGATCGAGCCGCTGATGCCGGCCGATCCGGTCCGCGGACGGCGGTGGGCCGATCACCGCCGCACCTTGGAGGCCATCGCGTGGAAGTACCGCACCTGCTCGCCCTGGCGGGACCTGCCGAAAGAACTCGGCTCATTCCAGACCGCTCACAAACGCCTGATCAGGTGGGCCGTGGACGGCACCTGGGAACGCATCCTTGCCGCGCTCCTGGCAGCGGCCGCCGCTGATGCCGACATCGGCTGGACCGTCTCGGTGGACTCCACTGTCTGCCGGGCCCACCAGCACGCCGCCGGAGCCAGGAAAAAAGGGGCTCCAGGCCAGGCCGAACCCGTTGACCACGCGCTGGGACGCTCGCGCGGCGGCGAGCACGAAGGTCCATCTCGCCAGCGACGGCCATGCGCGGCCCTTGGCCCTTCGCGTCACCGCAGGCCAGGCGGGCGACGCTCCGGCCTTCGAGATGGTCATGGCCGCCATCCGTGTTCCGCGAAGCGGACCCGGACGGCCGAGAACTCGCCCGGACATCGTCCTGGCGGACCGCGCGTACTCATCCCGAGCGATCCGGAGTCACCTCCGCCGACGCGGAATCCGCGCGACGTCATCCCCCAGCCGTCCGACCAGGTCGGCCACCGGCTGCGGCGAGGCAGCGCGGGCGGTCGCCCGCCGACTTTCGACGCGGCGTCGTACAAGCAGCGCAACGCGGTCGAACGATGCATCAACCGCCTCGAGCAGTGGCGCGGCCTGGCCATGCGAACCGACAAACTGGCCGTCGCCTACCAGGCCGCCCTCCACGTCGCCGCCATCCTCATATGGGCACGACGGTGACCAAGGACGGAGGCAGTCTAGGAATTGGGGGGCTTAGGAACGACTTCGCGCAGGCGGTCGAGGAGAACGCGGGCCGCGGGGCTCGAAGGGCCGCCGACCTGCCAGGCGAGCGCGATGCGGGCACGCATCTCGGGCCGGACGATCCGCAGGGTGCGAAGGTGTCCGTCGAGGGGGGACTCGTTCTCACCGGCAGGTAGCACGGCGATGCCGAGGCCCCGCGCGGCAAGCTGCGAGAGCACGTGTGGGGCTGCCGCCTCGAAGGCGACCCGGGGCCGGAATCCTGCCTGTGCACAGCCGCGTTCGAGCGCCGTGCGCACCCCGGTGCCGCGCGGCAGGCAGATCAGCGGCCGATCCCGCAGCTCGGCGAGCGGGACGCTCGTACCGTCGACGCGGTCGAGAACGGGATCGCTTGGCGCGACAGCGGCGACCAGCGGGACATCGATCACCGTCTGGAAGGCCGCTCCGGGCGGGGGCGCCTCCTCTGCCGTTCCGAGGACGGCGATGTCGAGCTCGCCGGCCAGGAGCGCGGCCTGCATCCGCTCCGTGGTGTCCTCGGTGAGAGTCACCTCCACCGAGGGGTGGGCGTCGTGGAAGTCCGCGAGTAGAGCGGCGATGTCGAAGGCGTGGCCAGTGGCGCCGGAGACCAGTCCGAGCGTGACCCGGCCGCGCAGCAGCCCCGTGTACGCGTCGACCGTCTGCCGCACCGACTCCGCCGCGGCCAGTGCGGCCCGGGCGTACGGCAGGACCGCCCGGCCCACCTCGGTCGGTGTCACCGACCGGGCGGAGCGGTCGAGCAGGGGCTGCCCCAGCTCCTTCTCTAGCTGGCGGATCTGGGCGCTGAGGCCGGGCTGGGCCAGATGCAGCCGGGCGGCGGCTCTTGTGAAACCGCCCTCCTCGACGACACAGACGAAGTAGCGCAGCTGGCGGAGTTCCATAAGCAGCGATTCTAGATTGCAGCAGAACTATTTACTGGCGTTATCTATCTGCCGGCCTCAGGCTTGATCACATGGGGAATCCAACAGCCCGCATGGGGAAGAGTGTCGAGGTCAGGGCGGCGATCGCGGCGGAGCGCCGAGAACTGGCCGACCTGTTCGACACATTGAAAACCGATCAGTGGAACGAGCAGAGTCTCTGCGCGGGATGGCGCGTTCGCGAAGTGGCGGCGCACATGTCGATGGGGTTCCGCCTCTCCTTGCCCACGATGCTCGGTGAACTGGTCAAGGCACGCGGGAACCTTCACCGCATGACCGATCAGGTCGCGCGCAGGGATTCGGCCGCCCACTCCACCACCGCGCTCGCCGCCTTCCTGCGGGACAACGCCCACCATCCCTGGACACCACCGGTCGGCGGGCTCACGGCGGCGCTCGGCCACGACGTGGTGCACGGGCTGGACATCACCGTCGCCCTCGGCCTCCACCGGCGCGTCCCCGAGAGCCGGCTGCGCATCCTCCTCGATGACATCCGGCCCAGCGGCCTGAAGTTCTTCGGTGCCGACCTTGACGGAGTGCAACTGTGCGCCGACGACCTCGACTGGTCGTACGGCTCTGGCCCACCCGTCTTCGGCGCCGCCCAGGATCTCCTGCTGTTGGCCTACGGTCGCAGGCTTCCGGACGGCCGGCTACGAGGAGAACCGAGCAATCGTTTCACGCGATCCGCCGAGGAGGCATGACCCAGATGGGCACCCGCTTCCTCCTGGGTCTGTCCCTGTTCTCCACCGGTCTGCTTGCCGGAGCCTTCGGCTACGGCGCCGCCAACCTGGTCCCCACATTCAACTCCGTGCCGATCGACATGAGACTCGACTTCCACACCGAGCTGATGAAGATGAACGGGATCACCGTGCAGGGGGCGATGGCGGTCTCGGCCCTCAGCGCCCTCACCCTGGCCGCCCTGACACGCGGACGAGCCCGAGTCCTCGCAGCCACCGCAGGGCTCCTGACTGTCGCGTCCTTCCTGATCACTCGGTTCGGGAATGTCCCGATCAACGGCCGCATCAAGCAGTGGGCCGCCACCGCGCCGCCAGCCGACCATGCGGAGATCCTGAGCCGCTGGGAACTGTTCAACGATGCCCGTACCTGCACTGCCGCAGCTGCGTTCGCCATCCTGATCTCTGTTGCCCTGCGCCAGGCAGGCGAGCGACCGAGCACCACTGAACCCACCGCCGTCATCTCGACAGGGCGATGCGTCGGCCCTGGCGAACCCGTATGAGGGCCCGATCCGTGCCACACCACATCGGTCACCGATCACCGGGTGCGGCTGATCCACTGGCAATCCGTCAAGGAGACACGGCCTAGGATGGGGCGAACTGATCCGTCCGCCCGTACGTCGAGTCCGCCACCGTCAGCCGTCATCCATCACCCGTCGAACGGCAAGCCGGCTCGGTGTGGAGGCCGCGCCCTCATCCTGGGCCTCGGCAGGCCGCGTACGCGATCGCTCCGCGCCGAACGGTGAGGGCGTGTCCGTCGGGGTCAGCCGTTCGGCGAGTGCCGCCGCGAACCATGCGTGAGGCAGGACGAACTGGCGTCGGCCGCCCGCACGCGCGGCCCGCCGTCGGAGGGCATGCGCCCGATCACGGGAGCCACCGGCCAGCCGTACGACCTGCACGTGCCCGAGGTGTCGTGCTCGGGGCTGATCAGCTCACCGCTCGCCCGTGTGTGCGGACCGGCAGCCGAAGCGGGCGGCCGCGAAGGCTCCCCGAGGGTGCCGTCGCAGGAGGGGCGGAACCGCGCACGACTGCGGGCAGGGCCTCTTGGACGGTCTCGCCCTGCCCGCAGCCTGCACGGCTGGAAGCCGTAGAACTGGTCCGACGCCGGTCAACGCACCAGAGGCACCGTGGTGGGGGGGGCCGACCGACGGCCGGTCACCACTGTTGGCGCACTCCCCATCTCCGCACCGCGCCAGGAGAGTTCGCCCTGCCGTCCTCCCCTGAAACGGACCCGTGCGTCCGTCCCCCGCCCCCCGGCTGAGGACGGAATCACTACGTCGCACCGGTCGCTCCGTTCGAGCGGCGGCAACGCGGTGCGGTTCAAGGTCGCCAGTTCGGAGTTTCCGCTCCGTAGTATCACTACGACAAAGCGCCGTTCATGTCGTGGGTCGGCGGCCCTCGGCCTGTCGGGTCCTATCAAGGAGCGTGAGAGTCATGTCCGAGACGACGACACAGACGAACGGGGTGACCAGCCAGTATCTGGCACAGGTCGCCGGTGACCTTGAGCGCAACCTGAAGGAGCACGACCGCATCGCCGGTGAGATCACCGCGCTCCAGGAGCAGTTGGCAGTCCTGGAGAAGGACCGTGCGGTGCTGCTGAGCGTGCAGCAGGCCCTCGGTGTCGAGTCCGCGCCCGCCGCACCCGCGGTCGGAGACGCCGCGACGGTGCCCGCTCCGCGCAAGAAGTCCTCGGCCGGTGCCTCCCGCCGACCGAAGGCCAAGAAGTCCGAAGCGGTGGCTGCACAGGCGACGACCACGAAGGCCGCCCACAAGAAGACGGCATCCCGCAAGGGTGCCCCGAAGGCGGATCAGCCTTCGCTCGTCTCCCTGGTCCGCGAGCACCTCGCCGGCCAGCGCGAACCGCGCTCCGCGGCCGAGGTCGCCCAGTCACTGGCTCAACAGCACCCCGACCGCGGCATCAAGACGACGGTCGTGCGCACCGCCCTGGAAGGGCTGGTGGCCAAGAACCACGCCCAGCGCACCAAGCAGGGCTCGTCCGTCTTCTACACCTCCCCCGACGCACCCGCCCCCGCCACGGGCGAGGAAGAACCTTCACAGGAGGGTCAGTCCGCGTAACGCGGGACCGACGGCTCCCACACTCGTCCAGTCCACGAGGTCGCCGTGGTCGTCGCGCGGCGACCTCGACCTCCTGTGTCCACGGGGGCGGTTGGACGCCGACGGGCGCGGCGCCGCCCTGATCCACTTCCCCCCTCATCCCGTTCGAGGCGCCCGGCGTTCCCGGCGAGGCGGTCGCCTCGACGGGCCACCTGTCACGTTTCAAGGGCCGCCTACGTGCAAGGCCAGTTGCCAGCCCCTCAGGCCTGATGCGGTGGCGCGGCAGGCCCAAGACGCGCAGAGGGATCCAGGTTCACCCGTTGTCGAACTCGACTGTTCAGCCTCTCGACCCACGCGTGCCGCGACGCGGGTGAAGCCACGTGTGCCCGCTCTCGCGCCGACCGGCGCCGGCACCGCCGGCTCCCGACCGGTCGCGAGTCCGGTGCGCCCCTGAAGGGGCCGGTCCGCGGAGGGGCATTCCCGAGCGGCCGTAGTGGAAGGACCCCACATGGTCGCTGTGCTGTGCGTTGAGCATGTGGATGAGGAGTGCGCCGAGGGCGATCATTCCCAGGATCACGACCAGGGTCACGAACGTTTCCACGGTATTCACCTCCCTGCGGGCTGGAGCGGCGCCGCGACGGGGCCGACCGGGGTGGGCGGACCTGCCGCCGCCATCAGCGCGCTCGCGGTCGAAGCGCGCCGGGGATCGCACGCGGCGGCCATCAGCCACGCGGCCGTGTCGGGATCGGTCCGCGGCGGGATCACCAGCAGGTTCCAGCGGCCCAGACGGTACGAGAGCAACAGCAACTCGTGCGGGTCCTGCTCGGCCCGGAACCAGCCCACGTGCACCATGTGCCCGGCCACGGGGACCTTGCGCGGAAGGACCGGCCAGTGGGTGGGGTTCACCGTGACCCTGGTGATCCGTCCCCACAGCGGATCGAGTACGGCTGTCAGGTCGGGGAGTTCAGCCTCGAGGTCGCGGGAGCGGGGCCACCAGGCGCCGTCCAGCAGCGCGGGCCGCTGACCCGCGGGAACCAGCGACAGCCGCGGAGGCGACGGGGTCCGGTTCTGAGGCTTCGGCGAGAGGGAGATGGTCGCGGTCATGACGCGCACCCTGTCCCCGGGCCGGTGACGACCGGCCCGGCCTGTTCGATCGCCGAAAACGACACGGGCATGGCGGCCGGTGCGCGAAATACCTTCGGTAGCTTCCAGCCTACTCCTCGCGCCGGAGCGTCCGCCCTGTCCGTCCCGCGAGGCAGCTCTCCGGCGGCGTCGAGCCGGGGCCGCGCTCCCGGCCGGATCCACGGACGCCGGGACCCGGCAGGGACGTAAGCTTGTGCTCGGCACGGACACGGTGGGGGCGTACATGCTGGTGGAGAAGGCACGGAGTTGGGGGTCGGCCCTCGATTCGGTCGTGGTGTACGCGCAGGGCGCGGTCTGTCGCCGCCTGGCCCGGGGCAGCGTGCCGCCGGACGGGCGCGTGCGGGTATCGGGGCTGCCCCGCTCGCTGGACCCGGCATCCCTGCGGGCGCGAGTCCTCGGTGCCCCCGGCGTGCGGGTCGTCGAGGCCCGTGTCGAGGTCGACGCCGAACCGCCGGGTGCCGACGTCCCCGACGCCCTGCGGCGTGAGGTGGAGCGGCTGAGCGACGAGTACGCGGCGGCACAGGGGCGCCGGGACCGGCAGCTGGGTCTGATCCGGGAGGTCGCGGCCCTGCACCCGGTACCGCCGGCCCGCAAGCGCGACGACCCGCACCGCCGCACCCCGGTCGACGCCTGGCTGGAACTCGCCGACTTCGTCGAACGGCGGCTGACCCGCCTGCACGACCGCCTCGCCGAACTGGACGAGGCGCTGCGCCTTGTCGCGCACGACCTCGCCGTCGCCACCGACAGACTCGCCCGCGCCTCGACCGATGTGCCCGCGGCGCACGTCGAGACCACGGTCTCCGCCGTCCTCACCCTCGTCGGTGGCACCGGTGACGCGGAGATCGAACTCGAGCTGGAGTACGGGGTACCGGGCGCGGTCTGGGTGCCGGCCTACCGTCTCAGCCACCGTCAGGGCGACGACAGCGGCCGGCTGGTGCTGCGCGCCTCGGTCGCCCAGCGCACCGGCGAGGACTGGACGGGCGTACGCGTCGCCCTGTCCACGGCCGATCTGCGGCGCCGTACCGATCTGCCGAGGCTCCGCTCGATCCGGATCGGACGCCGCCAGCCCGCTCCCGCCCCCTCCGGCTGGCGCGAGCCCCCGGCAGGGCTCGCCGACCTGTTCGCCGGGTACGACGCGCCGGGTCCGCGCCCCGCCGCCACCGAACCCCCGGCTGTCGGGGCCGGCTCCGCCTCCACGCCTCCTCCTTTCACGACTCCCCCGTCTCCCCCGTCTCCCCCGTCCTACGGTGGGCCACCTCCCCTGCCCGCGGCACCCGGCGGTGCGCCCGCCGCGGCTCAGGTGCCCTTCGGTGGCGCGACGCCCCACGTCGCGCAGCCGGCCAGGTCGCGCCCCGGCGGCGCGCCGCGTACCGCCGGCAGAGCCTTCTCGGGCCCCGCGGCCAAGGCACCCGCGGCTGCGGACCAGTCCGCCGCACCACCGCCGCCTCCCACCCCGGCGGTCGGTCCGCCGCAGCCGAGCGGCGCCGAACTCGACTACGCGGCCCTTAGGTTGTGCGGTCCCGACGAGCAGGGCGCGCGCCGCGGCCGGCTGTTCCCCGACTCCTCCTTCGACCCGGTGGCGGCCGAGTACCGGCGCCGCGCCGAGGCGGTGGCCGCGCTGCCGCTCCCCGGACACGCCGTGCGGCCCCGCGAGTCGGCGGGTTCCTTCGACCACCGCTTCGACGCCGCCGCCCGCGCCGACATCCCCTCGGACGGCACCTGGCACACCGTCACCGTCGCCGAGATCCCGGTCGGCCTGCGCACCGAGTACCTCTGCGTGCCGTCCGTGGAGCCGACCGTGTACGCCACGCTGGTGCTCTCCAACGCCACCGACCAGGCGCTGCTGGCCGGCCCGGTGGAGGTCACCGTCGACGACGACTTCCTGCTGACCGCCGCACTGCCCACCCTCGCGCCCGGCGGTGTGCGCCGGGTGGGGCTCGGACCGGCCGAGGGCATCCGGGTGACCCGCCGCACGAACCTGCGCGAGTCGACGTCGGGCCTGCGCAACAACGTCACCGTGCTCGACCACCACGTACATGTCGAGCTGGCCAACCAGCTCGCGAGGCCCGTCACCGTCGAGGTCCGCGAGCCGGTGCCGGTGACCTCCGATCCGGACGTACGGATCGAGGAACGGGCGGACTGGAAGGCACCCGAAGACGGTGCCGGGTCCGATCACCACGCCCCGGGCACCCGTGTCTGGCGGGTGGCCCTGCCCGCGGGCGGCACCACCGCCCTCGACGGCGGCTACGAGATCCGCATCCCGGCCGGCAAGGCCCTGGTCGGCGGCAACCGCAGGAGCTGACACACCCCATGCCCACGGCCCCGAAGCCGATCGCCCTCCCGGTCACCGCCGTCACCTGCCTGGAGGACCGCGCCCACGTCGAACGCGCCGCCGTGCTCGACCTGCAACCCGGCGTCCAGCGGCTGCGGCTCGGTCCGGTCAGTGCGCTGGCCGTCGACCGGACCCTCCATGCCGAGCTGACCGCCGGTCACCCCGCGACCGTGCTCGACGCGCGGATCGTCCGCGAGTGGACGCCGCGCGGGCCGCTGCCGTCCGCCGACGAGGACTCCGCCCTCCGCCGGCAGGTGCACGCCCTCGAAGCCGAACGGCTGGCCGTGGAGCAGCGGCGCGACCGGCTGCGGTCCCGCGTCGACCTGCTCGGCCGCCTCGCGGCCGACCTGCTGCGGGAGATCGGCGAAGGTGCCGGCTCAGGGGAGAGCGAAGGGCCCCGTTGGGCCCGGGAACTCGACCGGGTGGACGTCGAACGCGACGAGCACGGCGAACAACTCCGCGCCGCGGAAGCCCGGCTGACCGCGCTCACCGGCGAACTCGGGGAAGCCAAGCGGGCCATGGACCTCGCGGAGACGGAACCCGCCGAACTGGTCGGGCACATCGAACTGACCGTGCAGGCAGCCGTCGCCGGCCCGGTGGGGCTGCGCCTGAGCCACCTCACTCCGTGCGCGCTGTGGCGGCCCGCCTACCGTGCCGTGCTCGACGGTGACTCCCTGACGCTGGAGACCGACGCCATGGTCTGGCAGCGCACCGGCGAGGACTGGTCCGGCGTACGGCTGACGCTGTCGACGGCCCGGTCCGCGCTGGCCGCCGAACCACCGCGCCTGCGGGAGGACCGGCTGACACTCAAGGACCGCAGCGCGGCGGAGCGCCGCACGGTCGACGTCGAACTACGCGAGCAGGAGATCGGAGACCTCGGCCCGGCCCCCGTGCTCGGCCTGCCGGGGGTCGCCGACGGCGGCGAGACACGGGTGCTCGACGCGCCCGTCCCGGTGTCGGTGCCCGCGGACGGTCACGCCCACCGCGTGCCCCTCTCCGCCTTCAGCACCGCCGCGCGGAGCGAGTACGGCTGCGCACCCGAGCTGTCGCCCCTGGTCACCCGGGTGGCACGGTTCGAGAACCGGTCCGGTCACGCCCTCCTCGCCGGACCCGTCGACCTGGTCCGCGGCAGTGGATTCACCGGCCGCGGCACCCTGGACTTCACCGCCCCCGGCGCCCCCGTCGAGCTGGCCTTCGGCAGCTGCGACGACTACCGGGTGGTGCGGCACGCCGAGGAGTCGCACGCCTCCCCCGGCCTGACCCAGCGGACCGTGACCACCCACACGGTCCGGCTGCACCTCTCCCGGTTCTCCGCCCCCGCGGAACAGGACGTCGAAACGGTCACCGTGCGGGAGCGCATCCCCGTCTCCGAGGTCTCGGCGGTGGAGGTACGCCTGCGCGGGGAAGCCTGTTCCCCGGCGCCCGACTCGGTCGACGCGGAGGGCATCGCCCGCTGGGACGTCGTCCTGCCTCCCGGCGGCCGCCGCACGGTCACCCTGGTCTACGAGGTGTCGGCGAGCGCGAAGGTGGCCGGGCTGTGAGTTGAGGTCGCGCGCATCACGGACCAGCCGGAAGAGGGACGTCCCTCACCTGTGCCCGACCGCCGGCGCCCATTCCTCCGTCCGCGTCCCGACCCTCGGTGGGTCTTCGGTGCACCTCCGTCCCTCGGACCACGCTGTCCGCGTACCGGCGGCCGACGGGTCACTTCTCCTCCCGGGCCGGCGCTGCCTGTGCGGTCGTCCGGGACCCCCGCGCGTCGCGCAGTCGGTCGTCGCACCACCGCCTGGCCGTCTCGGCGACATGTTCCAGGGCACCGGGCTCCTCGAACAGGTGTGTAGCCTCCGGAACGACGTGCAGGGCATGCGGACACCGCATCCGCCGGGCCGCTTCCTGGTTCAGCGCCAGCACGTGGTGGTCCCGCCCGCCGACCAGGAGCAGCACGGGGACCGTCACCTGCTCCAGGACGTCGCCCGCGAGGTCGGGCCGCCCGCCGCGCGACACCACGGTCAGCACGCGGTCCGGCCGTTCGGCGGCGGCCACCAGCGCGGCGGCGGCACCCGTACTGGCGCCGAACAGGGCGATCGGGAGGCCGCGGGTGTCGGGCTGCGTATCCAGCCAGTCGATCGCCGCCAAGAGTCGCCGGCCCAGAAGCGCGATGTCGAAACGGTGCTCGGCGCTCAACGCGTCATGCCGCTCCTCCCGTTCGCCGAGCAGATCCATCAGCAGCGTGCCCATTCCGGCGGTACGCAGTTTGGCGGCCACCATCCGGTTGCGCGTACTGTGCCGGGAACTGCCGCTGCCGTGCGCGAAGACCACCACGGCCCGCGCCGGTGCCGGCACGACCAGGTCACCGGAGAGCGTGACCTCACCGGCGGGCACCAGAACCATGTCGGAGATCATCGGTATCAGCCTCTTCCCCATCGGCCGATCGTGCGGATCGCTACGACCCGGATGTCCCCCACCGCGTACCCACCCTGTCGGCGCGAACCCCCTCGGTGTGTGGCTCGCCCCGGGGCGTTCTCCACATGGCGTCGGCCGCCCGCAGGCGGGCCCGGCGGCGTGCTGCGGTGCGATCGCACGGCGGAGGGTCGCCCCGATACGGGGTGCACCGGGGCCGTCCCGACAACACGGCCGGGGTTGCCCCTCTGAAGGGCGTGACAGGCGTCGCCGGGGGCGGGACCTTCGAGACACAGCCCTAGCGATCGGGGCTGTCCTGGTAGCGGAGCAGGACGCCGACGCCGTCGCTCGAGGGGATCCGGTCCGGCGGCGGCACGACCAGCTCGGCCCCGGTGCGATGGGCGGCGTACAGGACTGCCGCGTCGGCCGGTACCGCGTGGGAAGAGGTCGCACCGAACGCCTCCGGGTCCGCGGCGGACAGCGCGATCCGTGACGGCGCCTCGCCGAGCCAGACACGCTCGGGCAGCCGCGCCCGCCGGGTGAGCAGCAGCGAGCCGGCCTGTCCCCGTCGCAGGGCCGATACGGCCGCGGCGATGCCGTCCGAGGCGTGGGGGTGCCGGGTGCGTTGGGCCAGGAAGTCCTCCAGTTGACCGGGTACGGGTACCCAGCGCGTACGGATCGGCGCCGTTTGGGTGTCGTCCGAGGGGAAACCCCGGACAGGACGGACGACGGCCACGAACAGCCCCGGACGCGCGGAGAGAGCGGTCGGTCGACGCCCGCAGCCGGGTCGGGGCCGTACCGCCGCTCGGACCGGCGCGAGGCCGGGGTGACCGCGGTCGTCCTCGGAGGTCTCGGAGGCGGGCGCCGTCCGCGGCCTCGCCGCCGGCTCGGGTGCCGCCGCCGAGTCCCTTTCCGGCGGCCCCGCCGCCGCGTGCGCCCGAACCCGGAGGTGTGGCGGCTGAGCGTCGGGGAACGGACGCGGACGGACCGGAGCCCCGGAAGGCAGGTGACACGTCATGCGATTCCCGGACCGTCGCCGGGCCGGACAGGAACTCGCCGCCCGGCTGGTCGCGTGGTCGGACGAGGGTGATCTGGTCGATCCCCTCGTTCTGGCTCTCCCTCGCGGAGGCGTCCCGGTGGCCGCCGAGGTCGCCCGAGCCCTGGGGGCACCGCTCGACGTCCTCGTGGCCCGGAAGATAGGTGTCCCCGGGCATCGGGAGACCGGCATCGGCGCGATCGTCGGTGACGATCCGCCCCTGTTCGACCGGCGCGCGATGCGGGTGCTCGGTCTGAGCGAGGACCGGCTCGGCCCGGACGTGGCCCGCGAGCGGACCGAACTGCACCGCCGGGAACGGCAGTACCGCGGAGGCCGGTGCGCGCCGCACATCGAGGGCAGGACCGTGATCGTCGTCGACGACGGGCTCGCCACCGGCGCCACCGCGCGTGCCGCCCTGCGCCACCTACGGCGACGGGGACCCGCGCGGCTGATCCTCGCCGTGCCGGTCGGGGCACCCGAGTCGGCGGCGGAGATGCGCTCCGAGGCCGACGACGTCGTCTGCCTCCGTCAGCCACCGGACTTCCGGGCGGTCGGCCTGTGGTACGTCGACTTCGACCAGGTCGGTGACGAGGAGGTCGTCCGGACCCTGCGCGAGCACAGCGCCGCCGCGGACAGTGGCTGAGGGAGCAAGCCCTGGTGCCGGGGCCCGGAACACGGAACGGACGCGATAAGGAACCGTCGCACCCATGTGAAAGGGGCCCGGCATCGGCCGGGCCCCTTCCTTTTGTAGCGGGGACAGGATTTGAACCTGCGACCTCTGGGTTATGAGCCCAGCGAGCTACCGAGCTGCTCCACCCCGCGTCGGTTCCGCCACTCTACACGGCGATCCGGGCGGGCTGGAAACAGGGGGTCAGCCGCGGACGATGTTCTCCGCCTGGGGGCCCTTCTGTCCCTGGGTCACGTCGAAGGTGACCGCCTCTCCCTCAACCAGCTCACGGTAGCCGTTGCCGGAGATGTTGGAGTAGTGCGCGAAGACATCGGGGCCGCCGCCGTCCTGGGCGATGAATCCGAAGCCCTTTTCGGCGTTGAACCACTTCACGGTGCCGCTGGCCATACTGCTGTGTCCTTCGTTCTCGCCGGCGGGCGCCGGCTGGAATGGGTGCGGGTGCCGTCCATGATCACGGGCGGCGTCCCAGACCCGTTCTACCCCACGAAGGGCCTCGCAATCCGCACTCGGCGCTCAAAAATTTTCCATCGTGACCTGTTCTCCACCGATGGGGGTACGGTCACTTCTCGTGCTCGTCTCACTGCTGTGCGTTTCTGTCAGTCGCCGCCGCCGCCCCCGCAGGACGAACCGCCGCCGCACGACGAGCCTCCCCCGCACGACCAGCCGCCGCCACACGCGTGCCCACCCCCGTCACCGCCCCCGGAGCGGCCCCGCGGCCCGTTGCGCCGCCGGCCACCGCGTGACCCCGCGACGAGAATCACGACGAGCACGATCCCTACGATCACGACATGTCCCACTGCTCTCGACCCCCGTGGTCGTCCGACCGGAACCTGTACGAGGGCCATGCCCCGGAACGGCGGTGGGCCAAGCGTGTCTTGAGGAACTCCAGAGCTTCGGCCGTCCACCACGTCCGGCGACGGATCAGTCCACGGTCAGTACGGCGCCGGACGCCGCCTCCGGGCGGGTGAGCACGGCGCCGAAGTTGCCCTCGACCGCTGCCTTCTCGGCCGCGTTCGGGTACGGGTTCGTGCACGCGACGCCTGCGCTGGAACCCGACATCAGGCTGGTGCAGGGGCCGGGCTTGCGGTCCGGCAGGCCGAGGATGTGGCCGAGTTCGTGCGCCGATATCCGGACCGTGTCATAACCCTGGTCGACGGCCTGCCGTCCGATGCAGACCGTGCCGTTGCCGAGCGAGGTGGTCAGGGCGCGGGGCCAGCCGTTGTCGGCGAGAACGCGGATGTTGGCGCGCTGTCCGGCGGCGGCCGGGCGCAGTTCGACGTTGTCCACGCTCGCGTTCCAGATCGCCGCGCCCCGGTCGACGGCGGCCCTGAACTCCGCTGACGCGCCGGCGTCGTAGGTGACGACGCGGGCCGCGAGCGGTTGACCGGCGGGGGCGCCCGCCTGGGCGTGGGCCGGGCCGCCGAAGACGGTGAGTGCCGCCGTGAGGGCGGCGGCGAAGGCGGGGACGCGGGTGCGTGAGTGCATGATCGACCTCCTGTGGGGGAAGGTAAGCGTGCTCATGTCACGTACTGCTGGAACCTCTGCCCATGTCCCGAGACCGCCAATCCGTCAATCGGTGCCGCGCCGCTTGAACCGTACCGGCCGTACGCGCGTACGGAGGACGGGAGCCTGCTCCCGCGTCATGACACGTCGTCCCGCGGCCGGACCGCACACACTCAAGGAGCACCGATGACCACTCCGCGCCTCAGCGACCGGCTGGCGACGCGTCAGCCCCTCGTACTGGGCCTGTTCCGCATGGTTCTGGGCCTGTTGTTCGCCAGCGAGGGCGCCGCCACGGTCTTCGGGGTGCTGGGACGCAAGGCCAGTCCGGCGGGTGACTGGCCCTTCTGGTACGCCGGAGTGATCGAGCTGACCTGTGGCGTACTCGTCCTCCTCGGAGTTGCGACACGCAGTGCCGCCTTCCTCAGCTCGGGCGTGATGGCGTTCGCCTACTTCACCGAGCACCAGCAGGACGGCCTCTTCCCCATACAGAACGGCGGACTCTCCCCCGCGCTGTTCTGCTGGGGCTTCCTCCTCCTGGTCTTCTCAGGTCCTGGCGCCCTGTCCCTGGCCGGTCTGATCGGAGGGAAGGCTGAGCCGAGGCCCGCTGGTCACGGAGTGACCGAGCCGTCCCGCTGACGCCCGCCCGGCCACGCGAGGCCGCCCCGAAATCGTTTCGTGCCCGGTGAGCGCGCCCCCTATTGTGGCGCGGTGACGACGACTCAGATGATCATTCTCAACGGTGGTTCCAGCTCGGGGAAGTCCGGGATCGTCCGGTGCCTCCAGGCCGTACTGCCTGACCCGTGGCTCACCTTCGGCGTCGATTCCTTCGTCGACGCGCTGCCGGCGAAGCTCCGGGCGTGCGACGGAGGACTCGAGATCGCGGCGGACGGCCGCGTGAGCGTCGGGGCGGGGTTCCTGGCGCTGGAGCAGGCCTGGACCGAGGGCATCGTGGCGATGGCCCGCGCCGGCGCCCGGATCGTCGTCGACGAGGTCTTCCTCGGCGGGGCGGCGTCCCAGCAGCGGTGGCAGAAGGCTCTGGGGGACGTGGCGGTGCTGTGGGTCGGCGTCAGGTGTGAGAGCGCGGTCGCCGCGGGCCGCGAGACGGCGCGTGGGGACCGCGTCCGGGGAATGGCCGCGTCGCAGGCGGACGCGGTCCACCGTGGGGTGACCTACGACCTGGAGGTGGACACCACGCACACCGAGTCCCTCACGTGTGCGCGCGCCATCGCCGCCCACGTCGGCTGACCGACGGAGCGGCCCCGACCCCTGCTCGTCCGGACGGGGAGGCGCAGGGGCCGGGGGCCGGGCGGGGTGGGGCACTGGCCGGGACGTCGGCGCGGTGGCCCGGCGTCACTTGGTGAGGGGCGCCAGCTTCGGGTCGGTGGCGTAGGACTCGGCCGCGTTGTCCTTCGTCACGATGACGGGCGGCAGGAGGTAGGCCGGGACGACCTTGGCGCCGTTGTCGTACGACTTGCTGTCGTTGATCGTCGGCTTGTCGCCCTTCCGCAGGGACTTGACCATGTTGACGGTCTCGGCGACGAGCTTGCGGGTGTCCTTGTTGATGGTGGAGTACTGCTCACCGGCCATGATCGACTTCACGGACTCGACCTCGGAGTCCTGACCGGTGACGACGGGAATCGGCTTGCCCGCCCCCTTGACCGAGGTGAGGATCGCGCGGGCGAGGGTGTCGTTCGGTGACAGGACGCCGTCGAGCTTCTTGCCGCCGCCGTACGTCGAGGTCAGGAGCGAGTCCATGCGCTGTTGGGCGATCTCGGCCTTCCAGCCCTGGATCGCCGTCTGCTTGATGCCCGTCTGCCCGGACCCGACAACGATGTCGCCCTTGTCGATCAGAGGCTTGAGCACATCCATCGCACCGTCGAAGAAGACCTTGGAGTTGTTGTCGTCCGGCGAGCCTGAGAACAACTCGACCGTCCACGGGCCCTTCGGCTTCTTCGCCTTCATGCCGTCGACGAGGGCCTGCCCCTGGAGCCGGCCGACCTTGAAGTTGTCGAACGCGATGTAGTAGTCGACGTCGGGGGTGTTGGTGATGAGGCGGTCGTAGGCGAGGACCGTGGCGCCCGCCTGCTTGGCCTGCGCCACCTGGGTGGCGAGCTGCGAGGCGTCGGTCGCCCCGATGACGATCACCTTCGCGCCCTTGGTGACCATGGAGGAGATCTGTGCCTGCTGGTCGGCGACGGTGGTCGAGGCGCCCGCGTACTGTACGTCGGCCTTGAAGCCCGCCTCCTTCAGACCGCTGGTGAACAGGTCGCCGGCGAGGACCCAGTTCTCCGAGGTCTTGGCGGGCAGGGCGACGCCGACGAGCGCGTCCTGCGCGAAGCCCTTGCCGTCGGCGCTGTCACTGCCGGTGGAACCCTCGCGTTCGTTGGAGCATGCCGTGCCCAGGGTGAGCAGTGCGGCGGCGCCGACCGCGGCGATGCCTCGGGTGATGAGTCTGCGCATGGTGGATCGAACCCTTCGTGCGGTGTCGCGTGTTGCGGGAGAGTGGTGCGCCCGTCCGCTGGAGCGTGGTGGGCCTGTTCGCGGGAGCGCGGTGCGCCTCGTGGCGGCGAAGTGGTGCGCCTCGGCGGTGCGGGCGGCGGTCCGGCCGTGGGACCGCGGGCCGGGCCGTGGGGTCAGCCGGCGACCGACGCCTTGCCCGAGTCGGAGGCCGGTGCCGACGGTTCGACCGGTGTGGCCGGTTCGTCGCGGCGGAACGGGCGCATCAGCCCTCCGATGACCGAGAAGCGCCCCTGGCTCTTGTTGTAGACGTCGAAGGCGACGGCCAGGAGGAGGACCAGCCCCTTGATGATCTGGACCATGTCGGAGCCAACCCCCTCGAGTTGCAGGCCGTTGTTGAGCAGCGCCATGACCAGGCCGCCGACGATGGAGCCGCTGACGGTGCCCAGGCCGCCGGAGACCGCCGCGCCGCCGATGAACACGGCAGCGATGGCGTCCAGTTCCCAGCTCAGGCCGTCCTGGGGCCCGGAGGCGGCGGACCGGGCCACGAAGATCATGCCGGCCAGCGCCGCCAGTACGGACATGTTCAGCATGACCAGGAAGTTGACCCGCTTGAGTTTCACACCGGACAACTCGGCCGCCCGGGCGTTGCCGCCGACGGCGTAGATGTGCCGACCGCCGATGGTGTTGCGGGTGTAGTAGGAGTACGCGAGCACCAGGGCGATCAGGATGATCCCGGAGATCGGCAGACTGGTGCCGATCCGGCCGCCGGCGAAACGCAGCGTCGCGAAGACGATGACACCGATCATCACGGCCAGGCGCACCGCCGTGATCCAGACCGGCGCCAGGTCGGCGTTCATCTCGCGCCGGGTCTGGCGCGCCCTCCACTCGCGCCACACGACACCCGCGCAGGCCGCCGCGCCGAGCAGCAGGGTCAGGTTGTTGTAGCCGGTGTCGGGTCCCACCTCGGGCAGGAAGCCGGCGCCGATCTCGCGGAAGCCCTCGGGCACCGGCACCGTGTCGGCGTTGCCGATGTACTGGTTGCCGCCGCGGAACAGCAGCATGCCGGCGAGGGTCACGATGAACGCCGGTACGCCGATGTAGGCGACCCAGAAGCCCTGCCAGGCGCCGATCGCCACGCCGACGAGCAGGCCGAGCGCGATGCCCAGTGGCCAGGAAAGGGAGTACTCCTGCATCGCCTTGGCGACGACGATGCCGGTGAAGGCCGCGACCGAGCCGACCGACAGGTCGATGTGCCCGGCGACGATCACCATCAGCATGCCGATGGCGAGGATGAGGATGTAGGAGTACTGGCTGACGACCGCGATGAGGTTGCCGGAGGTGAGGGTGAGACCCCCGGTCCAGATCTGGAACAGGGCGATGATGGCCACCAGGGTGGAGATCATGCCGAACTGGCGGGCGTTGGAGGTCGAACCTCCGAAGAGATTCTTCTGTAGGTCTTTTGTGCGGCTCATGAGGTGGCGCTCTTCTTGGTAGCGGTCATCTGCTTCATCAAAAGTTCCGGATCGGCGTCGCGGCGCTGCACCTCGCCGGTGATGGTGCCTTCGAACACGGTGTAGACGCGGTCGCACAGTCCGATGAGTTCGGGCAGTTCGGAGGAGATCACGATGACGCCCTTGCCCTGGGCGACCAGCCGCTGGACGATCCCGTAGATCTCGTACTTGGCACCCACGTCGATGCCACGCGTCGGCTCGTCGAGAATCAGCAGGTCGGGGTCGGTGAACATCCACTTCGCCAGGACGACCTTCTGCTGGTTGCCGCCGGAGAGCTTCACGACGCCCTCGTCCACGCCGGGGGTCTTGATCCTCAGGCTCTGCCGGTACTCCTCGGCGATCCGGTGTTCGCGGACCGGGTCGATGACCGTGCGCCGGGCGATCTTCGACAGCTTGGCGGCGACCATCGACGTCTTGATGTCGTCCAGGAGGTTCAGGCCGATCGACTTGCGGTCCTCACTGACGTAGGCGAGGCCGTGCCGGATGGCGTCCGACACCGACTTCAGCTGGATCTCCCGCCCGTCCTTGAAGACCCTGCCGGACAGGTAGGTGCCGTAGGAGCGGCCGAACAGGCTCATCGCCAGTTCGGTGCGGCCCGCGCCCATGAGCCCGGCGAAGCCGACGATCTCGCCGCGCCGGACGTGGAAGGTCGAGCCCTTGCACACCAGCCGTTCGTCCGAACTGGGGTGCCGTACCGTCCAGTCGCGGACCTCGAAGAAGACCTCGCCGATGTCGGGCGTCCGGTCGGGGAAGCGGCTGTCGAGTTCCCGGCCGACCATGCCGCGCACGATGCGGTCCTCGTCGACGCCGTCGGCCTTGACGTCGAGGCTCTCGATGGTGCGGCCGTCGCGCAGGATGGTGATGGTGTCGGCGACCGCCTCGATCTCGTTCAGCTTGTGCGAGATGATGATCGAGGTGACGCCCCGCTCCCGGAAGCCGCGCAGCAGGTCGAGCAGATGCCGGGAATCGGCCTCGTTGAGGGCCGCGGTCGGCTCGTCGAGGATGAGCAGCTGCACGTCCTTGGCGAACGCCTTGGCGATCTCGACGAGTTGCTGCTTGCCCACGCCGATGTCCTTGATCAGCGTGTCGGGGTCCTCCTGGAGACCGACCCGCGCCATCAGTTCCAGGGCCCGGCGCCGGGCGGCCTTCCAGTCGATGGCGCCGCGCCGACGTGGTTCGTTGCCGAGGAAGATGTTCTCGGTGATCGACATGCCGGGAACCAGGGCCAGTTCCTGGTGAATGATCACGATGCCGGCCCGTTCGCTGGCCCGGATGTCGTGGAAGCGGACCTGATCCCCCCGGTAGACGATCTCACCGGTGTAGCTGCCGTGCGGGTGCACCCCGCTCAGCACCTTCATCAAGGTGGACTTGCCGGCACCGTTCTCGCCGCAGATCGCGTGGATCTCGCCTTCCCGCACGGCCAGAGTGACGTCGGCGAGCGCCTTGACGCCCGGGAAGGTCTTGGTGATGGACCGCATCTCCAGCAAGGTCGGGGCGGCGCTCATGAGCACCGCCCCGCACCGCGGCGGGCGCATCGGCCGCTCGGATCCGCGCCGTCGGGCATGCGGCATTTCGTGGACATCAACTTGCCTCCGATGGCAGCGCGCTGTGCCGTCGTGTCCGGGGTGTCGTCTGCGGCCGGACACTAAATCCATTTGTTTTACTAAGTCAATGGGCCGGTGAGGATATGTTTGTCGGGGGCAATCAGAGAGGACCGCGCGTGCGGCAGGCAGGAACGAACCTTCCCAAGGTCGGGCGATACAACCGGGCCGTGGTCCTGGACCAGATCCAGCTCGCCGACGGCATCAGCCGGGTCGAGATCGCCCAGCACACCGGCCTCACACCGCAGAGCGTCTCCGGCATCGTGCGCCGGCTGCTCGACGAGGGCATCGTGCGGGAGGACGGCGCCAGCCGCGTGTCCAGCGGGGGCAAGCCCCGCACCACCCTGCGCCTCAACGCGGACGCGGGCAGCGCGGTCGGACTCCACTTCGACCCGGTCGAACTCAGCTGCACCGTGGTCGATCTGCTCGGCCGGCCCCTGGTCGTCAGGAAGCGGCCCCTCGACCCGGGCGCCGACCCCGCGGTGGTCGTGCAGGCCATGACCGAACTGGTCGCCGAGGTGCTGGCGGAGGCCGGGGTCGCGCGCGACAAGGTCCTCGGACTGGGCCTCGCCACCCCGGGACCGATGGACCTGAAGCACGGGACGATCGTCGGCGCCCCCCAGCTCGCCCACTGGACGCGGGTGCCGGTGCAAAGGATGCTGAGTGAGGCCACCGGCCTGCCGGTGACCCTCGACAACGACGCCACCGCGGCCGCCGTCGGCGAACGCTGGTCGGGGGCCGGCAAGGGCGTGGCGGACTTCGCCTACTTCTTCTTCGGCACCGGAGTCGGCGGCGGCCTGGTCCTGAACCACCAGGTCTACAGGGGCGGTTCACTGAACGCAGGCGAGTTCGGCCACTCCTCCGTGCTGCCCGACGGACCGGAGTGCTACTGCGGCAACCGGGGCTGTCTGGAGAGACTCGTCAACCCCTCGGCGGTCGTCGCCGAGGTACATCGCCGGCTCGCCGCCCCGGCCGCGGACAGTGTGCTGTCGCAACCGTTCTCGGAGGATCCCGCCTCGGTAGACCACGCCGCGATCCGGATCGCCGCCGCCGCGGGCGACCCGGTCGCCGCCGCGGTCATCGACGAGAGCGCGCACCATGTCGCCTCGGTCGCGGTCGACATCGCGAACTTCATCGACGTCGATCTCATCGTCCTCGGTGGTCACGGCATCCAGCACGTGGAGTCGCGATACGTCGATGTCGTCGCCGCCGTGCTGGCCCGTCGCCCGCTGTCGCGCCACGTCCGGGTCGTCGCGGTCGAGGCATCGCCGCTCGGCACCGACGCCGCGGTGGTGGGCAGCGCCGCGCTCGTTCTGCACGCCACCTACTCACCGCAGTTGTCGGCGCTGCTCGCGGACTGATCGCCGTTCGCCCGGCACGGAAGCGGGGTCCGTGAGGGCAGTTCAGGCGCGGACCAGCTCCAGCGCCTCGCGCAGGTTGTGCTCGGCTATGGCCGCCATGGCCGCCCGGTCGGGGAAGTCGCCGTCCAGCAGGCGTAGCGGACCCGCCGTCAACGAGATTCGCTGGGCGAGTGTGTAGAGCCCGAGCCGGGTCTCGTCCAGGCCCTCCGCCTCCAACGGACGGTAGGCGTCGTGCAGGCGGATCCTCAGGAAGGCGTGCTCCCACTCGACGTCGAAGTACATCGTGCCCTCGATGTCGATCAGCACGGGGTTCCCGTACTCGTCCACGAGCACGTGGTCGGGGCCCAGTTCGCCGTGGACGGCGGCGTGTTCGGCGCGTGGCCGCACCGCTTCCGCCAGGTCCAGCAGACAGCGCGCCAACCGGTCACGGGCAGCCGCGATCCGCGGGTCGCGCGACGCGGCCTCGGCGAGGTCGCGCAGGGCGCGGTCCAGGACGACCGCCTGACAGGACGACCCGCGGGAGGTTCCTCCTCCGTCGACCACGGCCACCTTGCCGTAGGCGGGCGCCCGATGGCGTCGCATCGCCTCCAGCGCCTCCCCCAGCCGCGCCATGACGGGGGCGGCCGCGCGTGGGTCCCGGGCGAGCAGTTCCTCCAGGTTCTCGCCCGGGAGGTCCTCGACGATCGCCAGGTCGGCCGGGCCGTGGGCGCCGTCGCGGTCGACGAGACGGATCGCCGGGACGCGGACGCCGAGAGCGGCCAGCCGCGCGTGCGCCGCCTCGAACAGGTCGAGACCGAGGCCGGGTGAGAACGGGTCGGTGAGGTCGTCGTCGCCCCGGGTCGCCGGCCAGTGGTTCTCAGCGGGGTCCCACAGGTAGGCGATCGCCGTCGTCGCGTCGTCCATCACGAGTCGGTACACGCCCTTCCTGCTGCCGCCCGCGACCCGTACCGCTCGCTCCAGTCGCCGCCCGCCGCCCGCCGCGGCCCGCGCCGCGCTTGCCAACCGCTCACGCGAAGCCGCCCCGGCCACCACGTTCCGCACCGTCCCTCCACCACGCCGACTCGGGAACCCTACGCGGGTGCCGACTCGGGGACGACCGGTTTCTCACCTGCTCAGGACCGCGGTATCCGCCGGTCTCCGTCGTGAAGCACGGCTCGGCGGACGGACGGTTTCCCTGGCCGGATCAGCCGGCCCGGACCGGCCGTGTTGCACGGTCGCAGTGGTGGGGCGACCTCTACACTGCGATCACTTTCGTGCAAAAGATGGCTATTTGTCACCATTCTCGCGGATTCCGGTCTTCCACCGTCTGTCCGCTGCCCGAGGAGGCACCCCGTGACCATCCTGCCCCGACGCGGCGTACTGCGGAGCCTGCCGCTCGCCGCCGGAGCGGTTCTGACCGCTTCCCCGACGAGCGCTCGCGCGGTGTCGCGCCGGGAGGACGAGCACGCCTTTCCCCAACCGGAGACGCGCAGGACCCCCACGTGGACGAACCGCCTGACCACACAGCTGACGGTGGGGTTCGGCGAACAGGTGATCCCCGGGATCGGCACCGTCCTCACCCGCACCTACGAAGGGGCGCTCCCCGGACCCACCTTGCGGGTGCGCCCCGGGGACGACCTCGAGATCACCCACATCAACGCGCTGCCGCCCGACGCCACCGGGCCGCACGGAGACGTCAACGTCCCCCACCGCTTCAACACCTTCAACCTGCACACCCACGGCATGCACGTCGACCCGACGGGCGAGGCGGACAACGTCTTCCGCGCCTTCGAGCCCGCGGAGGTCGCCGGAGGCACCACGAGTCACCGCAGCAGGGTCACCGTCCCGGCCGGGCATCCGGCCGGGACCTTCTGGTACCACCCCCACCATCACGGATCCACCGCCACCCAGGTGCTCAACGGCATGGCCGGCGTGATCGTCGTGGAGGGCGACGTCGACGAGGTCCCGGAGATCGCCGCCGCCCGGGACGTCGTCGTCTGCGTCAACGAACTGCGCCTGGACGGTGGGCGGGTGCCGGATCTGACGTCGGAGGGCGCTTTCGAGGGCCTCGCCCCCACCTTCCTCGTCAACGGCGCGAAGAACCCCGTCCTCACCATCGCTCCGGGAGAGGTCCAGCGGTGGAGGATCGTCCACGCCGGAGCGCTCACCCCGCTCTCGCTGCGGCTGGACGGGCACACGATGCACAGGATCGCCCGGGACGGCATCACCTTCATGGCCCCCGTCGCTTCCTCCACGGTGGCGCTGCCCATGGGCGGGCGGGCGGACGTGCTGGTCCGCGGCGGCGAACCCGGCACGTACGAACTGATCACGGACGGTGTCGACAGGCCTCTGATGACACTGGTCGTCACCGGCCCCGCCCGCGACATGTCACTGCCGGCCGCCCTGCCCGGACGGCCCACCAGCCTGCCCGAGCCCACCCGCACCCGACATGTGGCCTTCCGCAGTCACAGCAACGTGTTCGCCGGCGACTTCCCCAACGCCTACCGCATCCTCGGCGACGGAGAGACACCGCACGCCGACGCTGCGGCGGGGCCACGGGACCCCGCCTGGGGCCGGTTCGCCCCCGGTCACGTCAACCACCGCATCAGGCTGGGCGAAGTGGAGGAATGGACCGTCGCGAACGACTCGCACAGCCATCCCCATCACCCCCTCCACCTGCACACCAACCACTTCCTGGTCACGGCCGTCAACGGTCGAGCCCTCGCGACCCCCGTGTGGCACGACACCGTCGGCATCCCGCCCCGCGGCACGATCACCTTCCGGCTGCGCGCCGAGGACTTCGTGGGCCGCTCGATGCTGCACTGCCACCAGGTCCAGCACGAGGACCAGGGCATGATGCAGATCATCGAGTACGTTCGCTGAGTCCGGCCGTCGGCGGGGCGGTACCTCCTCGTCGCCGTCGACGGTGGTGGAGTCGGCGAGATCCTGTCACCAAGCTGTGAAGAACCCGAGAGACGCTGGAACAGCACTCCGGCACACCGCTTCTCATCGGGGGAACCACACCATGAGCACCGAACGCAGAGCCGCCGTCGTCCTCGCCGCCCTGTCCGCACTGGCACTGACCGCCTGCGGGCCCACCGGGGACGACGCTGCGGGCGACACCGGAACCACGCCGGCCACGAGTCCGTCCGCGAAGCCGTCAGAGGCACCGACGAAGGCACCGACTGGGTCGGCGTCACCCGCCGCAAGCTCGTCCGACGGCAAAGGCGAGCCCTCGGCCGACCACGACGTCTTCCCGTGCAGCACGTACGACGTCACGTTCACCGCGAGTCTCGCCGAACCGACCACCAGCAGCTACCTGCTGAAGGTCACCAACAAGAGCACCAAGGCATGCAGGGCGCTGGGCCACCCGGTCGTGACCTTCGGTGAGCTGGACGGCCAGGCCGCGGAGCGGGGCGAGGCTCCCGGCATCGAGGACGCGCTCAGGCTCGAGCCGGGCGAGTCGGCCTACGCCGGGCTCATGGGTGGCGCCGACGACGGCGAGGGCAGCACGGTCGGTTCGATCGCGATGACCATGAACACCGAGTCCGACCTCGAACAGACCCCCCTCAGCGCCTCGACCCCCGGTCTCCACGTCTCGCCCGACACGAACTCCGTGACGCCGTGGATGAACAACGTGGAGGACGCGCTCAGCCTGTAACCGGGCCACACGCGCCCCGGTCGCGCGGTGGAACCTCGGGCGCGTGACCCTGCTGGGCGACAGCGCCCACGCGATGGTGCCGTTCCAGGCCAGGTGCGGCCCAGGCGATTGCGGACGCGCTCGTGTCCGGCGACGGTCTCGCGGGTGCGACGCGGGCGGACGTGCCCGAGGCGTTCGACCGGTACGTGGCCCGGCGGGGGTCGGGAGCCCCCCGCGCGTGCAGGCCGGTTCCGCACGGGCCGGTGAGGAATACCACCTCCCCGACGGGCCGAGGCCCCGGGGCGCAACGCCCGCCTGGCGTCGTGCGCCGCCGAGAACAGGTTCGGTACGCATGCGGCGGTCCGGGCGGCCGACATCCTCACCGAGGAGGCGCCCCCCATGACTGGTCCCCCGGACGGTGCAACCATTCCGCCCGGTGGACTGTCTCACCTGATAACAGTCACACGCACCTCTAGGGGGACATCATGGTGCGAACCAGAACCATTTGGGTCGTCGCCGCTCTCATGACCGCCACGCTCGGCGCGGCCGCGGTCCCGGCTCAGGCCGCCCCGGTCGCCGCCACGCGCGCGGCCGACGCCTGCCCCACCGGCTGGGGCAGCCTCGACAAGGCGTACAGCGCCGGCACGCAGACGCCGGTGCGCAACGCCCGCACCGGCCAGCACGACTGCTACGACCGGCTCGTCATCGACGTCCCGGGCGCGACCGCCGGTGGCCTCGGCTACTCGGTCCGCTACGTCGACCGGCTGTACCAGGACGGCTCCGGCCGCTACATCCCGGTCGGCGGCGGGGCGATCCTGGAGGTACGGGTGAGCGCGCCCGCCTACGACCCCGACACCGGCGCCCCGACCTATCCCGCGCCCATCGCCCAACCGCTGCCGGGCGTGAACCTCACCGGCTACCGGACCTTCCGCGACACGCGGTACGCCGGCAGTTTCGAGGGCGAGACGCAGGTCGGGCTCGGGGTCCGTGCGCGGCTGCCCTTCCGGGTGCAGCGCCTCGACGGCCACCTCGTGATCGACGTCGCCCACAGCTGGACCGCCGCCCGCTGACGCCGGCCCGCTCCACCGCCCCGGTGCCCAGGCCCACGGGGGCCGACGGCACCGGGGCACGCGCGGTCGGCTCAGACCCGGCGGGCCGGGGCCCCGACCTCCTCGTACAGCCGGTCCGACGTGGCGATCAGTTCCGTGCGCTCCCGCGCCGAACCCACCATCGGCGGGGACCCCTTCAGCGCCACCTGCGCGCTCTCCGGCAGGAACCGGACCGTCAGCAGCCCGACGACGCCCGCCGCGACCAGGTAGTAGGCGGGCATCAGGTCGTTGCCCGTGACCTCGATGAGTGCCTCCGTGACGAGCGGGGTGGTGCCGCCGAACGCGGCGACGGCGAAGTTGAAGCCGATGCCCATGGCGCCGTAGCGCACGGCCGTCGGGAAGAGGGCGGGCAGGGTGGCGGCGCTCGGCGCGGCGAAGCCGGCCAGGAGGGTGGACAGGATCAGCACGCCGAGGACGGGCGGCCAGATCCCGTCCGCCTTGATCAGCAGGAAGGACGGGACGGCCAGCAGGACCATCGCGGCGGCCGCGACGCCGTACACCGGGCGGCGGCCGACGCGGTCGCTGAGCCTGCCGATGAAGGTGATCAGCAGGACGATCCACACCATGCCCACCAGTACCAGGAGGTCCGCCGAGCCGCTCGAACGGTTCAGCGTCTCCGTCTGATAGGTCGGCAGGAATCCCGTGACCATGTAGTTGGTGACGTTGTAGAGGAGCACGAGTCCGGCGCAGATCAGCAGCGCCCGCCAGTGGTCGCCGATGATGGTGCGGAACTCGCCGCCCGCCGACTCCTTGGTCTGCGTGTGCTCGTGTTCCTCGAGTTGCTGCTGGAAGGCCGGCGACTCCTCCAGCTTGAGCCGGATGTAGAGACCGATGACGCCCAGCGGTCCGGCGATCAGGAACGGGACGCGCCAGCCCCAGTCGAGCATCTGGGCGTCGGTCAGGGCGAGATTCAGGCCGGTGACCAGGGCGGATCCGAGGGCGTATCCGACGAAGGTGCCGAAGTCGAGCCAACTGGAGAGGAAGCCGCGGCGCCGGTCGGGTGAGTACTCGGCGACGAAGGTGGTCGCGCCGCCGTACTCTCCGCCGGTGGAGAAGCCCTGCACCATGCGGGCCAGCAGGAGCAGGACCGGGGCGGCCATGCCGATGGTGGCGTAGCTGGGGATGAGGCCGATCGAGAAGGTGCCGACCGCCATCATGATCATGGTGGCGGCGAGGACCTTCTGCCGTCCGATCCGGTCGCCGAGCGGGCCGAAGACCAGTCCGCCGAGCGGGCGCACCACGAAGGCGGCGGCGAACGTCGCGAAGGAGGAGATCAGCTGGGCGCCGGGGGACGCTCCGGGGAAGAACACCTTGCCGAGGGTGGCGGCGAGGTAGCTGTAGACACCGAAGTCGAACCACTCCATGCAGTTGCCGAGCGCGGACGCGCCGACCGCGCGGCGCAGCAACGGGCCTTCCACGACCTGTACGTCGTCCTCGCGGAAGGCCCGCTCGTTGCGCCTGATCCTGCGGACCAGGTCCGTACGGACCTGGACGGGCAGGTCGGCCGCAGTGCCGCGCGGAGCCGGGGAGCCTTGGGACAGTATGTCGGCCACGTAGCCAGGCACCTTTCCTCGATCACACCATCTGCAACATATGCGCTGTCTGCCCCCTACAGACACAGTGGCGCACTATGTGCTGCTGCCCGAGCCCGCGGATGTCACACCCGCGGATCCCCATTGCTGTCTCCGCTCCCGTCCGGACCTCTGGCCGACCGGCCGCGGGCGGGCCGGTCGGGTCCCAGCCGGATCCCCTCGTCGCCCCCTCGCGTGCGGAGGAGTGTTCGCGAAGACATGGGAACACCGCGAAGGGGCATCCGAATCAGCGCGAGACACGCACACCGACAGACCGCGGCCCGTCCCACCCGTTCGGTCCGCTACAACGCCAACCGGGAGTATCCAATGACGAGTTACGGCAGCCCCTCTGCCGCGTCCGCCGGGTCGCGCACCAACGGCCTGGCGATCGCGAGCCTCTGCTGCGGCGTGATCGGCCTGTTCGTCCTGAACATCGTTCTGGGCCCGCTCGCCATCGTCTTCGGCGCCATCGCCCTGCGCCAGGCCGCCGCCAGGAACGGCGCCGGAATGGCCAAGGCCGGTCTCATCCTGGGCATCGTCGACGTGGTGCTCTGGATCGTCCTGCTCGCCGTCGCGGCCAACGGCGGCTTCGGCTGGTACGTCGGCGGCTGACGGGGCCCGCCACGTCCTCGGGGGCGGGTGCGCCGCACCGGCCGGATCACGGCGGCTCGGTCCGGGATCACACAGCCGTGGCGCCCGGCAGCGCGTACTCGTCCCTGCGGCCGCACATCCCGAAGCCCTCGAGCCGGGTCGGCGCGGCCTCGTACGCGGTCGCGCCGCCGAGATACGTCGGCTCTCCCGCCGCCAGCGCATCGAGCTGGACGCCGGTGCGTTCGGCAGCGGCCAGCGCACCCGCCCGCCACAACTCGCGCCACATGGGCACCCTCTCGCGTACCAGAGCGGCGGCGGCCCGCTGGAACGCCAGGAACGGCTCGCCGTCCCCGGCGACGAGAGCATTCCGCAGGCCCAGGTACCCCTCGACCGCGAGATCCCGGCGTCGGCGCGCGGCGGCGGCCACCTCCGGGCCCTGGCCGGGCGGGAGCGCCGCGGCGGCCGCGTACCTCCGCGGGTCGGCCAGCACTTCGGTCGGGAAGGTGAAGACGGCGTCCCCGGCCTCGGGCAGGCCGCTGTTCTGCATCAGCACCGTGACACGCAGACCGCCGCCCTGCACCATCCGGTGCACGGTGCCCGGCGTGAACCAGGCCACCGATCCCGGCCGCAGGGAGATGTTCCGGTGTCCGTCGGGGCTCAGGGTCTGCACCGCTCCCCGGCCAGCGGTCACCACGTACGCCTCCGTGCACACCAGGTGCAGATGGGGACTGCCGCCGCACACGCCGTCGGCCGCCTCCCAGTCGTAGGCCGTCAGGTGGGAGAGACCGACGGCGCCGGGCAGCGGGCCCGGCAGTGCGCAGTCCGACTCGCTCACCATGACCCACCCCTCGCCAGAAAGCGCTTACCCATCAGCCTTGAGCCTAGGTCAGTGGCCAGGCCGGGACAAGGCCGGCCGCCCGTCCGGGACCGAGGCCGGATGCCTCGCGTGCGTCGGCCGGCGAAGACGCGATGCCCTCGCCGGTCGACGGGGAAGGGTCGCTCAACCGGTGGCGCAGGCCGTGCCGTTGAGGGTGAAAGCGGTCGGTGCCGCGTTGGTGGTGCCCTTGGTGCCGATGAAACCGACGGTCACCGTTCCTCCGGCCGGGATCGTCGCGGTGTAGGGCGCAGCGGCCACGCTCACCGCGCTCCCGCTCTGGGTGGGGGTGCCACCCCACATGTGGGACACCGTCTGGCCGTCCGGGAAGGTGAAGGCGAGAGTCCAGCCCTTGACCGGTGCGGAGCCGGTGTTGCGGAGCGTGATCTCGCCCTGGAACCCGCCGGGCCACTGCCCCGCCACGCGGTAGCCGGCCGAGCACGCGGCGCCCGGGGTGCCGCCGTCCTCGTCGGTGGTGACGTCCACCGTGGCCGACCGCGCCGAGCGGTTGCCGGCCGCGTCACGGGCGTAGACCGCGAAGGTGTACGCCGTGTCCGGCGCCAGGTCCGTCAGCGTCGCGGTGTTCGCCGTGGACGCCGCGGCCTTCGTCTCGGTGGCGCCGCTGATCCGCACGACGTCGTATCCGCTCACGCCGACGTTGTCCGTGGCCGCGCCCCAGGTGAGCGTCGCTGAGGTGGCCGAGACGACGGAGGCCACCGGGGTGCCGGGGGTGGTCGGCGCCTGGGTGTCGGCCGGGTTGCCGCCCCCGAACACGGTGGCTTCCCGGGCGGTCTGGGCGATGCCGTCGACGCCGTTGAAGATGCGCTGCCCCCAGGAGCTGAGGCGGGTCGGATCGAAGTCGATCGCGAGGTCGAGCACCGGGTCGGTGTTACCGCTCCAGGACCAGGCCAGATAGCCGAGGTCGAGCCGTTCGGCGGTGGCCATCATGGTGTCCTCGTCTGGGTCGCCCCACTGGTCGGCGGGTCCGCCGAACTCGCCGATGAGGACGGGGAGTTTCGCGCTGACGAAGGCGTTGAGGTAGTCGGTGATCTCCGCCGCGGTGTCGAAGACGCTGTACATGTGGATGGAGAAGATCAGGTTGCCGCTGGGGTCGGCGTCGTAGACGGTCCGGGCGTTGGCGCGCATGACGCCCTGCCAGTCCTGACCCCAGTTGGGGGCGTCGACCATGATCGTGTGCTGGAGACCGGCGTTGCGCAGCTTCTTCACGGCGGCGATCGTCGGCTCCGTCCAGCCCTCCGGCGCGGTGTTGCCCCAGGGCTCGTTGCCGATGTTGACGATGACGTAGTCCTCCTGGCCGGCCAGGACGTCCTTCAGGCCGATCCAGTAGTCCGCGGCGTGGTCGAGAGTGCCGGCGGCCGCCTCCTCGCCGTAGCCGGTGGTGTCGTGCACCTCCAGGACGCAGATGAGGCGGTTGGCCTTGCACCGGTCGATGACGGAGGCCACGTCCGCTGGGGTGTTCCTGGCCCAGCGGTGGCCGTCGGAGAGGACGACGCGGACGGTGTTGGCGCCGAGCGCCTTGACGTCGGCGAGGGACTGCGTCTCGCCGGGGTACCAGGTGTGGGCGTGGTTGACCCCCCGCATGACGAAGTCGTTGCCGTTGCCCTCCAGCAGACGGCCGTCGCTGATGTGCAGGCCGGTGGCGAGGGCACGGGGGGACTCGGCGGCCTCCGCGCCGCCCGGGGCCAGGAAGCCCAGGAGGACCGCGAGTGCGAGCAGAGCGGCCAGGACGGGCAGACGCGTGGGGGCGGGCGAATCGGCGGAGGCGGGCGAACCTGCGGGGGCGGGCAGATACCTCGTTCGGGTCGTACTGCGTGCTCTTCTCACTACGACTCCAGGAGTGAGCGCCAGAAACTCAGGCATCGGGAGGATGGGATGGGAGCGCTCCCATGAAGCCACTGCGACAAGTACACGTCAAGCCATCGCACAGAGACCGGCGGCCGCTCGGCCGCTCCACCGCCTCGACGGGGTGGCCGATGGCCCGGTTCGGCCGCGCGAGGGTCCGTGCACCTCGATCGGCTCGACCGGGGGCCGCCACCGGGTGAAGTGACGGGCCACTTCACCCTGACAGGAGGGGCGACAGCGGCGTGGCCACGGTCGCCGTCGCCGGTCACACCAACCTGATCGACGAGCCAGCCGGAGCGGTGCGCACGGGCCGACGCGAGCTGCCGGCCGGCCTGCGCGGCACCGCACTCGTGGGGCATTCCTCGCCGACCCGCGGCGCTGACACCCTTTCGCCGCGGAAGTCCTGGCTGCCGATGCCGGCTGTCGGGTCGGCTGTCGAGTGTCCTTTCGCCGTCCGGTCCCCGCGGTCAGGGGGTGCGGGCCGCCGGGCGACCAATGACGGATCTCGGAGTACGGTCCGTGCCCGGTGGGCCGGGACGAGGCATACATGCGTGCGGTGGGCCGGGCACGGGGCGCTGCAACGGGAACCTCGCCCGCGAATTCGTTGGACAGCGTGGCGCCGTTCACCTGGAATGAGCGGCATGTCTGCTGTGAAGATGCGCCCCGACGAGGTCGACGTGGACTCGGCGCTGGTACGGCGGCTCGTCGCCGGGCAGTTCCCGCGGTGGGCGGCGCTGCCCGTGGAGCGGCTGGCGTCCTCCGGGACGGAAAATGCGATGTTCCGGCTGGGCGCCGACAAGGTGGTCCGGCTGCCCCGGTATCCGGGGGCGGTGGAGAGTGTGGCGCACGAGCGGCGCTGGCTGGAGCGGTGGGGACCGCTGCTGTCCGTCGCCGCGCCGGTGCCGCTGGAGCAGGGCGCTCCCGGCGAGGGGTTCCCCTGGCCGTGGTCCGTGTACCGGTGGCTGGACGGCCGTAATCCCGTTGCCGGACGTCTGGAGCGGCCCGAGGCACTGGCCGCGGACCTGGGGGCGTTCGTCACCGGGCTGCGCCGCATCGACGCGCGGGGCGGGCCGCAGGGCCACCGAGGTGTGCCGCTGGCGGAGCGGGACGCCCCGACCCGCTCCGCCGTCGCCCAGTTGGGGGGCCGGATCGATACCGCCGCGGTCACCGCTCTGTGGGAGGAGGCGCTGCGGGCGCCGGTCCGTACGGCGCCGCCCGCGTGGGCACACGGCGATCTGTCTCCGGGGAACGTGCTGGTCGCGGACGGCCGGCTGGCGGCGGTGATCGACTTCGGCAGTGTGGGCGTCGGGGACCCCGCCGTCGACCTGATCGTGGCCTGGAACCTGCTGCCCGCGCCGGCCCGCGTCACCCTCCGGGAGACGGTGGGCGCGGACGACGCCGAGTGGGCACGCGGCCGCGGCTGGGCGTTGTCGATCTCACTGATCCAGCTGCCGTACTACTGGGAGACCAATCCGCCGCTGGCGGAGAACTCGCGGCATGTGATCAAGGAGATCCTGGCAGAGGCCGCAGGATGACGGAGGCCGCAGACCGCCGACCGCAAGCCACGGTCGTGCACACGGCAAGGTGGCGGAGGCGGGGGTCACAGACCACGGTCGCCCGGATGGCAGGCCAGGGCGCCGGGACCGCAAACCGCAAGCCGCGGAGACGGCGGCCGACGGACACCAAGACCGCAGGATGACGGCGGCCGGCGCAGCACAGCGCCGGGCGCTGGGGCCGACATCGACTGGCCCCCGGCGCCGGGTTGCGGAGGGCCTCAGCCGCGCCGCACGCGCCTACTCCCCCTCGTAGGCCTTCCGCAGGGCGGCGATGTCGAGCTTGCCCATGGAGAGCATGGCCTTGGTGGCACGGCCGGCCTTCTCCTGGTCCGGGGAGGTGAGCATCTGGATCATCTCGGTGGGCACGACCTGCCACGAGACGCCGTACTTGTCCTTGAGCCACCCGCAGGGACCCGGCCGGCCGCCGCCCTCGAGGAGCTTGTTCCAGTAGTGGTCGACCTCCTCCTGGTCGGCGCAGTCGATCTGGAAGGAGATGGCCTCGTTGAACGTGAACTGCGGGCCGCCGTTGAGGCCGACGAACTTCTGGCCGTTGGCCGTGAACTCCACGGTGATCACGGAGCCGGCGGGGCCCGGCCCGGCCTCGGTGTAGCGGGCGACGGTGCCGACGCTGGAGTTCTTGAAGATCGACGCGTAGTGGTGGGCGGCTTCCTCCGCCTGGCCGTCGAACCAGAGACACGTGGTGAATCCGTCGGTGGTCATGAGTTCCTCCGGGAGCGCGAGAGTACGCGGAACGCGGTCATCAGGGTGGACCGGTCCGGCGCCCGGAACTCATCGCTCGACGGCGTCCGGATTCCGGGTCGGGCAAGACATGGCCGGAGGAGGCCGTGGTCCGGAGCGGCCGGCCCTCTGCTGTCGGCGAATCTGCCCAGGGCAGGGAATTCCGCCGCAGGGGCGGTCGCGGCCCGAGAGTGGGTGGCGCGGCGGACGACACCGCCGTACTCCCCCTCGACAAGGAGCGTCCATGTCCCGATTCGCCGTCGGCCCCGCGCCGGCCCTGCTGCCACGGGCAGAGGAGGGCGACACCCCTCCCAGCCGCTTCGACGACCAGCTCGCGGCCCAACTGCTGAACCAGCGCATCGTGTTGCTCGGCACCCAGGTCGACGAGGTGTCCGCGAACCGGGTCTGCGCGCAGCTGTTGATCCTGTCGGCCGAGGACCCGCGCACCGACATCAGCCTGTACATCAACAGCCCCGGCGGCTCGGTCCACGCGGGCCTGGCCATCTACGACACGATGCGGCTCATCCCGAACGACGTCTCGACGCTGGCGATGGGATTCGCGGCCAGCATGGGGCAGTTCCTGCTGAGCGTCGGTACGGCGGGCAAGCGGTACGCGCTGCCCAACGCACGCGTCATGATGCACCAGCCGTCGGCCGGCATCGGCGGCACCACCGCGGACATCGAGATCCAGGCGGAGAACCTGGAGTTCACCAAGCGGACCATCGAGCGGATCACCGCCGAGCACACCGGTCAGAGCCCGGAGACCATCTCCAGGGACGGTGACCGCGATCGCTGGTTCACGGCCGAGGAGGCCAGGGACTACGGCATCGTCGACCGGGTCGTGGAGTCGCTGGCCGACGTCCGCCCGGTCGCCTCGAAGCGACGGATGGGGCTGTGACATGGGGACGTACACGATTCCGAACGTGGTCGAGCGGACCCCGCAGGGCGAGCGGTCCTACGACGTCTACAGCCGGCTGTTGGCCGAGCGGATCATCTTCCTCGGCACCGAGATCGACGACGACGTCGCCAACGTCGTCATCGCGCAACTCCTCCATCTGGAGTCGTCGGCGCCGGAGAACGAGATCGCGATCTACATCAACTCCCCTGGCGGATCCTTCACTTCGCTGATGGCGATCTACGACACGATGACGTTCGTCCAGGCACCCATCGCGACGTTCTGCGTCGGTCAGGCGGCCTCCACCGCGGCCGTACTGCTGGCGGGCGGAGACCCCGGGCGGCGGTTCGTGCTGGAGCACGCGCGCGTGCTGCTCGGGCAGCCGGCCAGTGGCGGGCGGCAGGGCACGGTGTCGGACCTGGCGCTCCAGGCCAAGGAGATGGTCCGCATCCGCGCCCAGGTCGAGGAGGTGCTGGCCCGGCACACGCACCACGACGTCACGACCCTGCGCGTGGACATGGACCGCGACAAGGTGTTCCCCGCGCACGAAGCGGTGGCGTACGGCCTGGCCGACGAGGTACTGAGCCGGCGCCCCGTTCGGGTGTGAGACGCCGGCCCCGACGTGTCGTCAGGCGGCCAGGCAGAGGCCGTTGCGCGAGGACGTGGTCGCCGTGCGGCTCGGGTGCGAGGTCCGGCTGGTCAGCCGGACCAGCTCGCCCTGGGCGCGGGTCAGCAGGTCGCCGAGGCTCAGGCCGAGCGCGCGGGCGGCGGCCGCGAGGACCTCCGAGGAGGCCTCCTTACGGCCGCGCTCCACCTCCGACAGATACGGCATGGAGATGCGTGCGGCCTCGGCGACGTCCTTCAACGTGCGCTCCTGGGCCTGGCGTTCGCGGCGTAGTACGTCGCCGACCAGGTCGCGCCAGAGCGGCTCTCTGGGGGTGGGCGGCCGGTCGGTGGGGCGGGCGGTTCCCGGGCGCTCCGCCGAGGGGCGCAGCGGGATCACACGGGCGTGGTTCGGCGCTTGGTTGCTCACCTTCCCAGCCTAGGAGCACCGGCCGCCGCGGGACGGGCCCCGGCGTTCCGCCCTCAGGGAAATCGCGGCGGTCCAACGGGGCGCGTACGGAGACGCACGGCCTCGCACCGAGATTCACGGGCCGGCACGGAGAAGAGGAGGACTGCTGCTGGAGGGTGGCTCCCCTGGGCTGTCGCGTCATGGATCGCGCGCGTCATGGATCCGGCGGGCGCGAAGGGACACGGCGGTCACGCGAATCACGGCGCGCCGCACGGCGGGCGTCCGTCGTCCGATGCCCTCCAGCATGCCGCCGAGCCGCCCCGGCACGTCGTCCCGACACCAGCGTCCGCTCCCGCAGTCTCCCGCTCTCCGCCACCCGCCCGTCGACGCCGTGCTCGTCCGCCGCTCCCCCGGGCGCGTGCCGCGAAGGCGGCGCTCGGGGGACCGGCCGGGAGAAACCGTGCACCACCGGCCATGGAGGCGACCGACCGACGCCGCAGGCACGTCCGCCGCCGTCGCGGGACGGTGGGACGGGATTCGTCCCTCCTTCCCCGCCCCTGGCACGGCACGCGGGAGCGCCACCAGCGCCGTCCGCACACACCGACGCGGCCGGATGTGCGAACCGATCACGGCCGAATGCGCGACGGGACGCGCCGGATAGAATTCGCCGGTGCTCGGATGGGCATGTGTTCGCCGACTCGGGGTATCCGCCCCCCGAGTGGGTTCGCCGTACTCGGGGGCCTCACCGACCGGATACAGAGGATGTCGAACCGTGACTTTCGTGGGAGAGGTAATGCACACCGCCGTGATCGGGTCGCAGGCACAGGTCGTCGAGGACACCGCCGGGACCAGCACGGGTGGCACACCGCTGCCAGGAGTCGCGGATCCCCGTCGCGTGGCCCCGCGCGACGCGCGTGAGCTGTCGCGTCAGTTCTTCCGGCGGCTGGCGGAGCTGGAGGAGGGCACGCACGAGTACCAGTACGCGCGCAACACCCTCATCGAGATGAACATGTCGTTGGTGCGGTTCGCAGCCGGACGGTTCCGGGGCCGCGGCGACGACATGGAAGACGTCGTCCAGACGGGGATGATCGGCCTGATCAAGGCCATCGACCGGTTCGAGATCTCGCGCGAGGTCGAGTTCACCTCGTTCGCCCTTCCCTACATCGTGGGCGAGATCAAGCGTTTCTTCCGTGACACCACCTGGGCGGTGCACGTGCCCCGGCGGCTCCAGGAACTGCGGGTGGAGCTGGCCAAGGCGCGTGACGAACTCGCCAGCCGCCTCGACCGGGAGCCGACCGTCGCCGAGCTGGCCACGCTGATGAACCTCTCGGAGCGCGAGGTGGTCGAGGCGCAGATCGCGTCCAACGGCTACAACTCCTCCTCCCTGGACGCCGCCCTCACCGGCGACGGCCCCGAGGGCGGCGAGGCGGTGCTGGCCGACTTCATCGGCGTGGAGGAGGAGGGCCTGCGACTGGTCGAGGACTTCCACTCACTGGCCCCGCTGATGGCGGAGCTGAGTGAGCGCGACCGACAGATCCTGCACATGCGGTTCGTCGAGGAAGCCACCCAGGCGGAGATCGGGGAGCGGCTCGGCTGCTCCCAGATGCATGTCTCACGCCTCATCAAGCGGATCATCGTGCGGTTGCGCGAGGGGATGCTGGGCGAACTCGGCTGCGCCTGAGAGCACCCAGTCGTGGAGCGCGATGCCGTGGGGCCGGCCGGCCCCACGGTTCAGCCGGCGGCGACCGCGAGGACGGCGCGGACGCGCTTGCCGACCGGAATGCGATCAGCTGTGACCTCCGCGGCGACGGCGTGCACGATCTCCAGCCCGTGCCGGCCGATGCGCCGGGGATCCTTGGGGAACCGCCGGGGCAGCGCGTCGCTGCTGTCGTAGACGGCGACCGTCACCGCCGTGTCCGTGCCCTCGAGCTCCAGGATGTACGGGCCGTTGCTGTGCCGGTCGGCATTGGTGACCAGCTCGCTCACGACCAGCATCACGTCGTCGCTGAAGCGGTCGTCCATGCCCGCGCACCACTCGGTCCTCAGTTGCTGGACGAACTGGGCGGCGAAGTCGCGGGCCTCGGCGATGCAGCCGGGTTCACCGGTGTAGTGCGCCGCTCGACGGAGCGGTTCCACGGGGACGTCGAAACCGGTCGGTATCACTGCCCCGTCCAGGTGCTTGATCATGCGGTTCTCTCTCGGAGGCCGGACTGGCCGGACGCTGCTGCACGGGTGCTCGTACCCCGAAGTGCGCCACTCAGTCCCCCGCCTTTCCGCCCGGCCCTCACGGCACGGGTGAACGGCTCGACGACCCCGCGGCGGGCGGAGGCGGCAGGGAATCGGCCGGGGACGTGGTGTCGCCCGCCCCGGAGGACGTGGGGTCGTCCGTCCGCGGTTCGCTCGGCGGTTCCGGCGGCGGCGACTCCTCCGAACCGGGGGGCGGTGAGGGGTTGCTCGATTCCGGCGGACCGGGGCTCCGGGAGTCCGGGGGCGGGGCGGACGGCGAGGTGGGCGTGGTGACGGGGGCGGACGGCTTCGGCGGGTTCACCGGGGGCTTGGCGGGCCGGTCCTCGGCGCCGGTGTCGCCGCGGTGGCGGGCGAACCAGCGGTCGTCGCCGGGGTCGTAGAGGACGAAGACCTCGATCACGGTCGTCGACGGGGTGACCACGACGACGTTCGAGGGGTGGTACGACGGCCAGAAGTCGCCGGTGCGCCTCGGGGTGGTCCGCTGCGGCACGGGCGGGGTGAGCGGGTTGCCGCAGGCGCAGCGCACGCGGGGCACGCCGCGGGCGTCGACGAGGACGGCGGTGCCGGACTGGAGGACGGCCTGGTAGGGGGTGGCGGCGCCGTCACGGTAGCCGTGGTTGGTGACGCGGGTGTCCATGCGCAGCTGCACGGGGGTGAGGGAGCGCAGGTAGGCGGGGACCTCGGCGGGGTCGACGCCGGGGACGGACGCGAAGGCCCGGTTCTTGTCGGGGGCCGCCCCGAGCGCCTCGACCTGCTTCTCCACGTCGCAGGCGGCGACGTCGCGGGTGCCGCCGTACAGTCCGGGAGCGCCGCCGTCGACGCCCCGTACGGCGTTGGCGGGCGCGGAGGTGGTCGCCGGGGCCGTGGTGGTGGGCGGGGGCGAGCTGTTCGTGGCCGTGGATCGGGTGAAGGGGTCCGGGCCTGTCCTGCCCGCGGCCTGGAGGAAGACCTCGCCGTCCCCGCCGGAACCGCCGCCGCCCGAGCCGCCACCGTCGGAGCGCGTCGTCAGGACGATCGCGACGGCGACCGCGACGACGAGGGCAGTGGTGAGCAGCGCGATACGGGGCGCGGATTTCCACCACGGCCGTCCGGGGCCGGGTGCGTCGCCGGACGAGGTCGAGCCGCCCGAGGGTCCACCGGGAGGCGGGGCGGGCGGGCCGGAGGGCGGCTGCGAGGGGCCGGACAGTGGCCCGGAGGGCGGGCCGGCGGGACGGCCGGAGGAGGGCGGTTCGACACTCACGAGCACTCCCGACGTGGGTCTCCGCGGCGCCCCCGCGTACCGGTTCACGCCGCTTGGTCCACAACAACCTCATTGTGCGCTCTTGTCATGGTTCGTCCGCAAGTGGACGCGGACGGACCTCCCGGCAGGCGTACCGGCCGCGCGCTGCCTAGCGTGGCAAGAGTGATCCCGAACCTCCCCCCCGGCCAGGCCTCGCCCCGTCACGGGTGGGTGCAGGCGGTCGCCGCGGCGCTGGCCCCACTGATCACCATGGGGATCGTGGCGGCGCTGGGACTGTGGTGGGCCGGCGCCGCAAGACTGCCCGACGGGGCGTACCCGAGGGTGGTCGCGGCGACCGTCGTCACGGCTGTCGGGGGTTCCGTCGAACTCTCCGGGGACGCCGGGGGGATCGTCGACACACAGGCAGGTCTCACGGTGATTCCGCTTTCCGTGGCGCTCGCCGGTGCCCTGGTGACGGCCGCCCGGTTCCTCCGGCCGCTGCGCCACCGGGCGGTCGC
The DNA here is from genome assembly GCF_055577115.1 of Streptomyces sp. NPDC033216. NCBI lineage: Bacteria > Bacillati > Actinomycetota > Actinomycetes > Kitasatosporales > Streptomycetaceae > Streptomyces > Streptomyces sp. NPDC033216. The sequence continues at coordinate 61,237 of NZ_JBVIQK010000004.1, forward strand.
CTCCGCGACCGAACTGCTCGGCTGGGCGGCCCGGATCGCCGTGGTGTGGCTCCTCGCCCTGCTGGCCCTCGCCTTCGCCGCCCGCCAGACGTTCGCGGTGTCTCTGGGCGACGACACGCTGGAGGACCTCGGTGCGGTGTTCGGCGCGACCCCGAAGGCCGGTTTCACCACGGACGTGCCGCTCACGCTGCTTTTCGGACTGCTGTGGCTGGCCGGTGCGCTGGCACTGGCGCTGCTCGTCTCCCGGGGGGCTCCGCTTCCGCCTCGGCTGCTGCGCTTCCAGGAGTCGGTGCGGCCCGCGGCGTACGCGATGGTCGTGCTGCTTCTCGCGTGTGTCGCGCTGGGTGTCGCCGTCGCGCTCGTGACCGCCGCGACGCGCGGCCACGCCGCGGAGACCCTCGCGGTGGTGCTGCTCGGCCTGCCCAATCTGGTGTGGCTCGCGTTCACCGTCGGGTTGGGTGCCACCTGGGAGGGCCGGGTGGAGGGACCGTTCGGGCTGCCGATGCCGCACGTGCTGGACGAGGTGCTGCGCGGCTCGGACACCGCCACGCTGAACCTGCGGACGCTCACCGAGCAGGACGGCCGGGTGTGGTGGCTCGTCGCCGTGGACGTGGTGTTGCTGCTGGCGGCGGCCTTCGTCATGGCGGCCCGCGCCCCGGCCCGGACGCCGGCCTGGCGGCATGCCCTGCACATGGCGGTGGCGCTGATGCTGACAGTGCTGATGATCTGCCTCGTCGGCCGGGTCTCCGCGCACTACGGCCTGACGCTGTTCGGCATCAACGACCTCGGCGGCACGGATCTCGGCGGCGACCTGTTCCTGCGTCCCGAGGTGTGGACGGCCCTGGGTCTCGCCGCGCTGTGGGGACTGGTCACCGGATCGCTGGGTGGCCTGTTGGCACGGCGGACGGCCGGTCGGGGCAGGGTGGGCGCCGGCCGAGGGTAGGCGGCGTCAGGTTCGGCCGCCCGCCGACAGGGATCGGGCTCGCGGACCTCGATGCCACCCCGGACCCGCGCGCCTGTGCGGGCAGCCTCCGGGCGGACCACCCGCATCACGCCCGCCCCCGCCGACCACACCTGAGCAAGAGCCCACGAGGTGCGCGGGCCCACCGGCCGCGGGGCCGCACCGCGCCCCCGACCGGCGCCCCGGCCCCGCGCCGGGCCCGTCGCGGGCGGAATCGCGTCAGGCCCGCCCGCCTCCCGGTTCGACGACCGGCGCCGCCCAGCGGGGCGGCGGTTTCGGCCCGTCGTCCCTCCCCGGCGCCGCCACCCTGCGGTCCACCTCCGTCGGCGGGTGTCGCCGGGGCGGACCGCCCAGCAGTGCCGCCCTCAGGGCGGCGACGAACGTGAGGCAGGTGGCGTGGCGGTCGTCGGGGGCCTTGGCGAGGGCGTGCGCGAAGACCTCGTCTACGGCGGGCGGCAGGTCGGGGCGGGCCGCGGTGAGCGGGGGCGGCTCGTCGTACTGGTGGGCCCACAGCAGGGCCATGTCGTCGTCGCGGCGGAACGGCGGGTGGCCCGCGAGCGTCTCGTGGACGACACAGGCCAGGCCGTACACGTCGCAGCGGCCGTCGACCGGGCGGCCGGAGATCTGCTCGGGGGCGACGTAGTCGAGGGTGCCGACGAACTGGCCGACGGTGGTGAAGCCGGTGAGGGACAGCGACTTCTTCGTCAGGCCGAAGTCGGTGAGGTAGACGTGCTCCGGGTGGTCGCTGTCGGTGCCTCGGTCGACGAGGATGTTGCCGGGCTTGACGTCACGGTGGACCAGGCCGTGCTCGTGGGCTGCGTCGAGGGCGGAGGCGACCTGCGCGGCGATCCGGGCGGCGGTGGCCGCCGGCAGCGGTCCGCGGCGGTCGAGGAGGTGGCGCAGGTCGCTCCCGGCGACGTACCGCATGGCGATGTAGAGGAGGCCGTCGGTCTCGTCGGCCTCGAAGACCGGCACGATGTGCGGGTGGTCGATCGCGGCGGCGACCCTTGACTCGTGGGTGAAACGCTTGCGGAAGGTGTCGTTGCGGGCCAGTTCGGGCGCGAGCAGTTTGAGCGCGACGGTCCGATCCAGGCGCAGGTCGCGGGCGCGGTAGACGACGGCCATGCCGCCGCGCCCGATCTCCCGCTCGATGCGGTAGCCCGCCACCTGCCGGCCGATCAGGTCGGAGGGCCGGCCGGAGAAGAGGCTCGTCTCGCGACTCACCGGGGCTCACCGTCGGGTGTCACGACCCGGGTCGGCGCGTGGCCGGCGTCCGGGCCCTCGTCCTGGGCAGCGGCGGGCGGGTCGTCGGCGGCGTAGGTGCTCAGCCGGGTGCCGTCGCCGTACATCCAGCGGGAGCGGGCGGGGTCGTAGAGCCAGACGGACTCGCCGTCGACCACCACGCCGATCCGCAGGCCCTGGGTACGGCGGCGGAAGGTCTCGCCGTCGAGCCCGCCGGCGGCGAGTTCCTCGACGGCGGCCCGGTAGCGTGCGAGGGCCTGCTCGGTACGGCCGAGCAGCGGACGCGGATCGGCCGTGGCGGTGAGGGGATCGTCGGGCAGGGGAGGGTCCTGGGGCACGGCGACGAGGTAGCGGCCGTCCACCCAGGCCGACCAGCCGTTGGAGCACAACACGTGTCCCCAGTCGCCGCGCCGCTCGACGAGCCGGACGGGCAGCAGCGCGTCGAGGGGGACGGTGGGCCGGGCCGGGTCGGGAGCCTCCCAGGCGGGCATGCCCTGCTGGGGGACGACGTGCGTGGGCCGGAAGCCGGGGGTCGCCATCGCGGGCCTACTTCCGCATCACTACGGGTTCGTGCCGGCGCAGCAGGCGGGCGACGACGAATCCGAAGACGGCCGAGAGCACGACGAGCATGCCCACGTCGAGCAGCCACACGGCCGCCGAGTGCGCGAACAGCGGGTCGCCGGTGAGGTCGCCGGGCACGATCCGGGCCAGGTCGAGGGTGCCGGCCATCGCGCCGAACGCCCAGCGGGAGGGAATCAGCCAGGCGAACTGTTCCAGGCCCGGCACGCCGTCCAGCGACAGCAGGGCGCCGCAGAAGACGACCTGGACGATGGCGAGGAGCACCAGCAGCGGCATCGTCACCTCCTCCTTGCGCACGAGCGCGGAGACCACCAGGCCGAGCATCATCGCGGTGAAGGCGAGCAGGGCGACCGCGAGGGTGATCTCGACCAGCGGGGGCATCAGCACACCCTTGCCGCCGGGGGCGTTCAGATCGACGCCGAGCAGGGCGACGAGCGTCAGGACGACCGCCTGTACGACGGTGATCGCGCCCAGGACCACGACCTTCGACATCAGGTACGCCGATCTGGACAGGCCGACGGCGCGTTCGCGCTGGTATATCACGCGTTCCTTGACGAGTTCGCGTACGGCGTTGGCGGCGCCGGTGAGGACGCCGCCGACGCACAGGATCAGCAGCGCGTTCATCGCCGTGTCCCGGGTGAGCTGACTGCCGGCGAGGGCGCGGGCCATGGCCCCCATCACGAAGGGCAGGGCGATCATGATGATCAGGAAGGTGCGGTCGGCGCTCAGTGCGGCCGTGTAGCGGCGGACCAGGGTGCCCAGCTGGGCACCACGGCTGCGCGGACGCGGCGGCGCCGGTACGACGACCGGGTCGGAGCGGGGCAGCAGGGGCTGGGCACTGGCGTCGGCGACGTAGCGGCGGTGGAGGGGCGAGGCGGCGTACTCACCGGCCCAGTCGCGGTCCCGGTCCCGTTCGAAGGCCTCGAAGGCCTCGGGCCAGTTGGCGAACCCGAAGAAGGCGAGGGCGTCGTCGGGTGGGCCGTAGTACGCGATCCGGCCGCCGGGCGCGAGGACGAGGAGACGGTCGCACACGTCGAGGCTGAGGACGCTGTGGGTGACGACGACGACCGTGCGGCCGTCGTCGGCGAGGCCGCGCAGCATGTGCATGACCGAGCGGTCCATGCCGGGGTCGAGGCCGGAGGTCGGCTCGTCCAGGAAGAGCAGGGACGGCTTGGTCAGCAGCTCCAGGGCGACGCTGACGCGTTTGCGCTGGCCGCCGGAGAGGCTGTGCACGTGCTGGTCGGCGCGCTGTTCGAGGCCCAGCTCGCGGATGACCTCCTCGACGCGCGCCCTGCGTTCGGCCTTGGCGGTGTCCTGCGGGAAGCGCAGTTCGGCCGCGTAGGTGAGCGCGCTGCGGACGGTGAGCTGGGCGTGCAGGATGTCGTCCTGCGGGACCAGGCCGACGCGCTGGCGCAGTTCGGCGTAGTCGCGGTAGAGGTCGCGGCCGTCGTAGACGACGGTGCCGTGGTCGGCGGGGCGCTGTCCGGTGAGGGCGCCGAGGAGGGTGGACTTGCCGGCGCCACTGGGCCCGACGACCGCGAGCAGGCATTTCTCCCCGACCGGAAAGGACACGTGGTCGAGGAGGACCTTGCGGCCGCGGTCGACGGCGACGGTGAGGTCCTGTACGTCGAGGGTGACCTCACCGGTGTCGACGTACTCCTGGAGTTCGTCGCCGACCAGGCAGAACGCCGAGTGGCCGATGCCGACGACGTCGCCGGGGCCGAGGGGGGCGGCCGTGACGGGCAGGCCGTTGAGGTAGGTGCCGTTGTGGCTGCCGAGGTCGGCGATCTCGTAGGTGCCGTCCGGCAGGGCGCGCAGTTCGGCGTGATGACGGGAGACCACGAGGTCGTCGAGGACCAGGTCGTTGTCGGCGGCGCGGCCGATGCGGACGGTACGGGTGGGCAGGGGGCGGACGGTGGTGGGACGCCGGAACGTTCCGGTCAGGCTGGGGTTGGCCACCGCGGAGGGGCCTCGCGGTGCGGGCGGCGGGCGGCCGGTCAGGACGGCGCACGGGCCGTCGTCCGGGCTGCCGAAGCGGATGACGGTGCCGGGGCCGATCCACCGCTCGTGGACGCGGCGGCCGTCGGCGTAGGTGCCGTTGGTGCTGTGCTCGTCGGCGAGGGTCCAGTGGTCGCCCTCGGGCCGCAGTACCGCGTGGTGCCAGGAGACGCGGGCGTCGTCGAGGACGATGTCGCTGAGCGGGTCGCGGCCGACGTGGTAGTCGTGACTCGGGACCATCACCGTGGCGCCCGTCTCGGTCTCGAGCACGAGTTCGGGTGCGGTGGACGTGATCGACGGCTCCGCCATGACCGAATTCTATCGATTCGTACCCTTGTGTGCCGTCCGGGGAATCCGGCAGGGCGCCGGTCGCGCGTCGAGTGCTCCTCCGTGGGGCCCGCCCCCCGGATCACCCGCGTGACGCCCTCGACGGACCACACCGGCACCGCCACGATCAGCCGACCGGCATCACGAGCGGCGGGATGGTCCGCTGCATGCGCAGGGCGTCGACGGACTCGGCGAGCAGCTCGTACTCGGTGGTCTCGTCGCTGACGGCGATCCGCACCAGCCGCCCGCCCGCGAGTTCCTCGGCGACCATTTCCTGCCGGCCGGCGTCGGCACACCAGGACCGCAGCAGACGGGGGACGTCCGGCACCGTGTCGGCGACCGGGACGAGGGCGCTGGGCGGGATGCGCGCGCTCTCCGGCTGCGGGTCGAGCCGCTCGGCGATCCAGGACGCGCGGTCCCTCAGCCACCACAGGGCGAGCGCCAGCGTCGGGGCCCGGTAGGTGCCGAGCGGTACGCCGATGCGGCGGCCGTCGCACACTCCGTACGCGGTGACATGGCACAGGAATTCGTCGTGCACGCCCTTCTCCCCCGTCGCTCGCTGCCGGTGCGGGCCTCGCTTTCCGTGCGGCTCCTGTGGGGTGAACTGCCCCTGACGTTTGAGTATGTTGACTACTGAAACACTGTCACCATGCTTTTTTGGCCAGTCTCTTGGCATATTCCCCGCCGTTCATGGCCGAAATGCGGCGGGCATCGTGGACGACGTCATTACCAGAGGGGTAATCGACCGGCCGACCGGGCGCGGGCAAGGTGGTCACACCGGGTCGGCGACGACCGAATCCGGGTCCTGACCAGGATCGACACCCATGGAGGGCTGATTTCCCATGTCCGCTCGGACCGACCGCTATCAGAACGCCGTCACCCGTTACCTCGAGGCCTGGAACGCCCGCGAGTCCGAGACCCTGGCGAAGGCCGTAGCCGCCGCCTGGGCCCCGGGGGGCACCTACACCGACCCGCTCGCCGACGTCCGCGGGCCCGAGGGCATCACCGCCGTGATCGCGGCCGCGCAGGCGCGGTTTCCCGGCTTCGCCTTCCGGCTCACCGGCACCGTGGACGGGCACCATGCCACGGCTCGCTTCTCCTGGGAACTCGTGAGCGAGTCGGACGGGTCGGCGCCGGTGGCCGGGTCCGACGTGATCACGCTGGACACCGACGACCGCATCGTCTCCGTCCTCGGATTCCTCGACCGGGCTCCCGGCGGGGCGTGACCGATGAATTCCTCCGCTCGCGGCGGTCTGCCCGAAGGAGAGACCGGAAGATCACCGTGAGTGGAGGACACCGTGACCGACGACGGAAAAGTGGAAGCGGAATTCACCGCCGTCCTGCACAAGAGCCCCGCCGAGGGCGGCTGGACCTACGTGATATGGCCGGAGTCCGTCGACTCCTTCGGCACCCGCGGGCTGGTCAAGATCCGCGGAACCGTCGACGGACATCCGTTCCGCAGTTCGTTCATGGCCCTCGGGGACGGCACCCACAAACTCCCCCTGAAGGCCGAGGTGCGCAAGGCCATCGGGAAAGGGGAAGGTGACGTCGTCACCGTCCGCCTGACGGAACGGCTCAGCCGTTGATCACAGCGTCGATGCGGGCCAGCTCGTCCGCTTCGAAGTCCAGGTTGTCCAGGGCGCCGACGCTGTCCTCGATCTGCCGGGCGCTGCTCGCGCCGACCAGGGCCGAGGTGACCCGGCCGCCGCGCAGCACCCAGGCCAGGGCGAGCTGGGCCAGGGACTGACCGCGGGACCTGGCGATGTCGTCGAGGGCACGCAGCCTGCCCACCAGCTCGCCGGTGAGCGCGTCGGAGTTCAGGAAGGGGCTGTCGCTCGCGGCCCGGGAGTCCTCCGGGATGCCGTCGAGGTAGCGGGCGGTGAGCACGCCCTGCTCCAGCGGGGAGAAGACGATGGAGCCGACCTGCAGCTCGTCCAGCGCGTCCAGCAGCCCCTCGCTCTCGGGGCGGCGGTCGAGCATCGAGTAACGCGGCTGGTGGATGAGCAGCGGGGTGCCCAGCTCGCCCAGGATGCGGGCTGCCTCCCGGGTCTGCTCGGCCGAGTAGTTGGAGACGCCGACGTACAGCGCCTTGCCCTGCTGGACAGCGGAGTGCAGGGCGCCCATCGTCTCCTCCAGCGGAGTCTCCGGATCGGGGCGGTGCGAGTAGAAGATGTCGACGTAGTCCAGGCCCGTCCGCCGCAGGCTCTGGTCCAGCGAGGACAGCACGTACTTGCGCGAGCCCCACTCGCCGTACGGGCCCGGCCACATCAGGTAGCCGGCCTTCGTGGAGATCACCAGCTCGTCGCGGTACGGAGCGAAGTCGGCCTTGAGGAACCCGCCCAGCGCGGACTCGGCGGCGCCGGGCGGCGGGCCGTAGTTGTTCGCCAGGTCGAAGTGGGTGATGCCGAGGTCGAAGGCGCGGCGCAGGATGGCCCGCTGGGTCTCCACGGGACGGTCGGGCCCGAAGTTGTGCCACAGTCCGAGCGAGAGCGCGGGGAGCTTGAGGCCGCTGCGTCCGGTGCGCCGGTAGGGCATGTGCGCGTAGCGGTCGGGGTGTGCGGTGTACAACGCGACTCCAGGAGGGGTTGGCTCGGAAGATCGGTCCAGGCGACCGTGGATCGGTTCGCGGGACCGTCATCCACTCTCACCCCACCTGCCGGTAGTGGTCCAACAGAAGAATCCGATGGAATTCAGCGGATAGGCTTCTCAATCATGGAACTGCGCCACCTCCAGCACTTCGTCGCGGTCGCCGAGGACCAGCACTTCACCCGTGCCGCCGAACGCCTGATGGTCTCCCAGTCGGGGCTGTCGGCGTCCATCCGGGCACTCGAGCGGGAGCTGCGGGCGCCGCTGTTCGTGCGCACCACCCGCCGGGTGACGCTGACCGAGGCCGGCCGGGCCCTGCTGGCGGAGGCGGAACGGATCCTTACGCAGGTCCGCGCCGCGCACGAGGCGGTGGCGGCCGTGCAGGGCGTGGTGCGCGGCACGCTCTCGGTGGGCACCGAGCAGTGCATCGCCGGGGTGCGCGTGGCGGGGCTGCTGGCCGCGTTCCGGCGGCGCCACCCGGACGTGGAGATCCGGCTGCGGCAGTCCGGCTCGGGCACGCTCGCCGAGGAGGTGGCCGCCGGACGACTGGACCTGGCCTTCGCCTACCGCACCCAGGCCGACAGCGACCAGCTGCGCTCCGCGTCACTCACCGGCGAGCCGATGTACGTCCTGTGCCATCCCGACCACCGGCTCACCGGCGCCGCCGCCGCGCTCACCCCGGCCGACGTCGCCGACGAGGTGTTCGTCGACTTCCACCCCGACTGGGGCCCGCGCCGCGCGACCGACGCGGCGTTCACGGCGGCCGGGGTCCGCCGTACGGTCGCGCTGGAGGTCAACGACGTGCACAGCCTGCTGGACCTGGTGGACGAGAACCTCGGCATCGCGGTCGTACCGCGCCACTTCCGGCACAAGCGGGAGGCGCTCACCGCGCTGCCGCTCAAGGGGGCGGGTGAGGTGGTGTACGAGACCGTCGCCCTGCTGCCGCCCGCCCGCGCGACCAGCCCCGCGGCACGCGCGCTGATGGCGCTGCTGGAGACGGAGCCTGGCGGGTAGGGGTCCGGCGAAGAGGCGGCGCCGGGGCGGCGGGTGCGCGATGGTGGACGTATGCATGCGAAGGACATTCTCATCGACGGCTTCGGCCGCATCCGGGAAGAGGTCCACGCCGCCGCCGACGGCCTGGATCCCGACGACCTCAACGCGCGGCCGACCGCCGAGACGAACTCGGTCGCCTGGCTGCTCTGGCACCTCACCCGCGTCCAGGACGACCACGTGGCCGACGCCTTCGGGCTCGACCAGGTCTGGCTGTCACAGGACTGGGAGAAACGGTTCGGCCTGGATCTGCCGCGCCGGGACACCGGGTACGGGCACAGCTCCGCCAAGGTGGCCGAGGTGCGGGTCACCGACGGCGACCTGCTGACCGGGTACCACGACGCCGTCCACGCGCAGACCCTCCAGGTGCTGCGCGGGGTGACCGCGGCGGACCTGGACCGCGTCGTGGACGAGCGGTGGGACCCGCCGGTCACGCTCGGTGTACGCCTGGTCAGCGTCCTGTCCGACGATCTCCAGCACGTCGGACAGGCCGCCTATGTGCGCGGGCTGCTTCAGAGCGCGGCCGCGTAGCCCGGCAGGACGACGTCCTCGATGAGGGCGCTGCGCTCGTCGAACGGGATGAACGCGCTCTTGAGGGCGTTGACGGTGACCGTGCGCAGGTCCTCGACCGTCCAGCCCGCCTCCTCGACCAGCAGCGACATCTCGCGGGTCATCGTCGTGCCCGAGACCAGACGGTTGTCGGTGTTGAGGGTGACGCGGAAGCCGAGGTCCTTCAGCGCGGTGATCGGGTGCTCCGCGATGGAGGAGGCGGCGCCGGTCTGGAGGTTGGACGTCGGGCACATCTCCAGCGCGATGCGCCGGTCGCGCACCCAGCCCGCCAGGCGGCCGAGCTTGCCGTCGACGATGTCGTCGGTGATGCGCACACCGTGGCCGATGCGCTGGGCTCCGCAGACCTGGAGTGCCTGGTGGATGCTGGGCAGCCCGTGGGCCTCGCCGGCGTGGATGGTGAAGGGGACGTTCTCGCGGCGCAGGTGCTCGAAGGCGTCCAGGTGGTCCGCGGGCGGGAAGCCGTCCTCGGCGCCGGCGATGTCGAAGCCGACCACGCCGGCGTCCCGGAAGGCGACCGCGAGGTCGGCGGTGGCGCGGGTGCGGTCGAACATGCGCATGCCGCACAGCAGGGTGCCGACGCGTACGGGCGTGCCGGCGGCGGCCGTCCTGGCCATGCCGGCCGCCAGGCCCTCCTGGACGGCCTCGACGACCTCGGGCAGGGTCAGCCCGCCGGCGAGCATCAGCTCGGGCGCGTAGCGCACCTCGGCGTAGACGACGCCGTCCGCGGCCAGGTCGAGGACGTACTCCTCCGCCGTGCGCAGCAGGCCCTCGCGGGTCTGCATGACGGCGAGAGTGTGTTCGAAGGTCGCTATGTAGCGGACCAGGTCGCCGGAGTTGGCGGCCTCGAAGTACCAGGCGCCCAGCTCGTCCGGGTCGGTGGTCGGCAGGGTGTGGCCCACCGCTCCCGCCAGTTCTACGACGGTGGCGGGGCGCAGACCGCCGTCGAGGTGGTCGTGCAGGACGGCCTTGGGGAGCCGACGGAGGGTGGCGGTGTCTACGCGCGTAGCGGTCATGGTGGGTCTTTCCTCGGGCGGGACGGTGGGGCGGCGTGCGGGAGGGCCGGGAACGGCGGGTGGGCCGGGAACGGCGGGAACTCGGCGAGTGGGCCGGCAGGGTCAGACGGCGGGCTGGAGCAGGTCCCAGCGGTTCCCGTACAGGTCCCGGAAGACGGCGACGGAGCCGTACGGCTCGTGGCGGGGCTCCTCCAGGAAGGTCACGCCGGCGGCACTCATCCGGGCGTGGTCGCCCGCGAAGTCGTCGGTGTGCAGGAAGAACCCGACCCGACCGCCGGTCTGGTCGCCGACCCGGGAGCGCTGGGCGTCGTCCTTGGCCCTGGCCAGCAGCAGGCCCGTGCCGTCCTGGTGGTCGCCCGGCCGCACGACGACCCAGCGGGAGCCGTCGGGACGCGCCTCGTCCTCGACGAGACGGAAGCCGACGGCCTCGGTGTAGAAGCGGATCGACTCGTCGTAGTCGTCGACGACGAGGGTCACCAGGGCGATGCGACTCATCGGGACCTTTCGGGAGGGCTGATTAGCGGGAGAGGTTATACGTAAAACCTGGTGGGCGCCAGTCGCTTCCGGAGGGACCCGGTCCGCGGGCGGCGGGCCAGGGGTTCCTGAGGTCTTTTCGTCTGGGCCGGGCCGGGCCGGATCGGGGGGCGGGGCTGGAGCTTGTGTCGGGCGGCGCCTTCCACGCCTCGCGGGCCGTGGGGCGAGCATCCCGAGGCGGGGCAGAAGGCGGGCCAGGAACCCTGGCGACCGGCCACCGCGGTGTCCGGCCTGATCCGAGCGGGAGGCCCGGCCTGGGAACTCGCGCCCGATGTGCGGCCGGGACCATGGACGGGCGCGGATCTCCAGGCGCGCCGTTGGCACCCTCGGCAGGGATGTCACCGAGCCGCTTCGCGGTCGCCGACGACGCGAGCTGGACGTCCTCGACCGGCTGGAAGCTCGAGGTCTGGGTGGCCGCGGCCGGACCGCAGGGGTGCCCCGTGTCGCGTCGCGCTGTGGTTCGTCCCGGCGCGGGGAGGGTCGGTGGCTGCCGACGCGGCTTCCCCGTCCCGTCGGCCGGGACCGCCGCCGCCCGGCCGGCATTCGGGGGCACGGGGGGGACGGGGGCGCCGACCGTCCGGCCGGCGTTCGGTGACACGCGGGACGTCGTGCTGATCGACGGGGACGCGACGACGTACGGGGGAGGTGAGGTGCCGGGCCGGGGCCGCTGAGGCGTTCGCGCACAAGACGGGTGGGATCCCGCCAGGGGTGAACGCGTACGTGTTCTTCCGGGTCCGGTCCGGCCGCGTGCGATACGGGCCTGGCGGGGACGGGAGCGGCGCGAGCGGCAGGTGAGGCGCGAGGGAGCGCGGGCCGCCCGACCGTACCGGCACCTTCCGCCCGGTGTGGCGCCAGCCCGCCTTGCGGTGGGCCGCCCGCCCGCCCGGTGTGGCGTCAGCCCGCCTTGCGGTGGGCGACGTTCAGACGCTCCAGCTCCTGGGCCGTCAGCCGCAGGCTCCCCGCCGCCACGTTCTCCGCGAGGTGCTCGGGGTCACCGGTGCCGGGGATGGCCAGGACGTGCGGCCCCTGGGCCAGCGTCCACGCCAGACGAATCTGCGCCGGGCTCACGTCGTGGGCGCGGGCCGCCGCCAGGACCGCTTCGTCGTGGTCGGTCGTGGCGCCGCGCGGGCCGCTGTCGCCGGCGATCGCGTAGAACGGGACGAAGGCGATGCCCTGTTCACCGCAGAGGCGCAACAGGTCCTCGGCGTCCGGCAGTCGGTCGCCGAGGCCGTAGCGGTTCTGGACGCTGACCACCGGCGCGATGGCCTGCGCCTCGGCGAGGTGGCGGGACTCGACGCCGGAGACGCCGAGGTGGCGGACGAGACCGGCCTGGCGCAGCTCGGCGAGGGCACCGAAGTGCTCGGCGATCGACTCCTGGTTCATCCGCCGCAGGTAGACGAGGTCGAGGTGGTCGCGGCCGAGCTGGCGCAGGTTCTCCTCGACGTGGCCGCGGAGGTCCTCCGGGCGGGCCGAGGTGCCCCACTCCCCCGACCAGTCGCGGAAGGGGCCGACCTTGGTGGCGATGAGCAGGTCGTCCGGGTAGGGGGCGAGCGCGGTGTTGACGAGTTCGTTGGCGCAGCGAAGGGCGGAGAAGTAGAAGGCGGCGGTGTCGATGTGGTTGACGCCGAGGTCGACCGCCTTGCGCAGGACGGCGATCGACCGGTCACGGTCGCTCGGGCTGCCCAGGTGAAAGGCGGCGTCGCCGGTCAGCCGCATCGTGCCGAAGCCGATGCGGCCGACGGTCGTGTCGCCCAGTGTCCAGGTGCCCGCGGCGTCCGCCGTGATCCTTTCCGAGGTCATCGGCGGAGCCTCGCACACGCCGTCCGGGTCAGCAATAGAGATTGCCGCCCGGGGAGACGCCGAGGATCTGCGCGAACTGCTGGTACTTGGTCACCCGGCTCTGCACCTGTGCCGGGTTCTTCCCGTCGCACTCCAGGGATCCGTTGATGGAGCGGATGGTCTGGCCGAAGCCGGCGCCGTTGACCATGGCGTTGTGGGGGGTCATGGTGCCTGGGCCGTTCTGGGTGTTCCAGTACCACAGGGCCGTCTTCCAGGCCACGGCCGCGTCGTTCTGCACCAGCCAGGGGTTGTTGAGGAGGTCGATGCCCAGCGCGTCGCCCGCGGCCTTGTAGTTGAAGTTCCAGCTGAGCTGGATGGGGCCGCGCCCGTAGTAGGCCGCCTGGCCCGCCGGGCAGCCGTACGGCTGGCTCCAGTCGCAGTAGTGCGGATAGTTGGCGGTGTTCTGCTCGACGACGTGCACCAGTCCGCCGGTCTCGTGGCTCACGTTGGCGAGGAACGCGGCCGCCTCCTGCTTCTTGGTGGTGTCGCTGCCGGTGTTGGCGAAGCCGGGGTAGGCACTGAGGGCGGCGGTCAGCCCGCTGTAGCTGTAGAAGGAGTTCCGGCCCGGGAACATCTGGTTGAACTGCGCCTCGGTGACCACGAAGCTGCCGACGGGCGTCCCCGAGCCGGTGTCGCAGGCGTACGGCTCCCAGTACCAGGTGCTGATGACGGGGTCGTAGCCCGGGTTGTCGTGCTCGGCGACATACGCCCTGCCGTCGGTGTAGCGGACGATGTCGCCGGTGCGGTAGGCCTTGCCGGCCACCCAGTCGGGGTAGCTCGAACAGGCGGCGGCGGACGCGCTCGTGGCCGGCAGGAGCACCGGTACGGCGCTGGAGAGGACGAGTGCGGTCACGACCGCGGAGATACGGCGCCTCGACACGGAATCAACTCCTTCGCGAAGCACGGCCGTCCCCGGCACAGGGCAGGGCGGAGCAGGGCCTTGTGCGCGTACCGGTGGGGCCGGTCGCGGATCGGGGGCGGCCGTGGTGGGGGGTGTGGAGGCACACTCAACCGCTTTGGTCTGTACCAGTCAAGGGTGTAGACCAGTCAACCCGACCGGGCGGCGGGCCGGCGGAGCTTCCCGGCCGCCGCCGGCCCTCCCGTGACGAGGAGCACCATCCCGTACCCCGACTCAGCTCAGCGGCTTCTCCAGCACCGCCTTGCGGTGACTGAAGGTCTCCATCGAGTACCGGCCGTGGTAGTTGCCCATGCCGCTCTCCCCCACTCCGCCGAACGGCAGGTCCGAGACGGTGAGATGGGCGAGCGGCAGACCATGGCCGAGGCCGCCGGAGGACGTCTCGGCGGCGATGCGGGCGCGGGTCTCCTCGGACTCGGAGAAGACGTACAGCGCGAGGGGCTTGTCGCGGTCGTTGACGAACGCGATCGCCTCGTCGAGGTCGTCGGCGGTCACGATCGGCAGGATCGGGCCGAAGATCTCCTCCCGCATGACGGGTGAGGCGGGGTCGACGTCGGCGAGGACGGTCGGCGCGATGTACTTGTCCGTGCGGTCGCTCTTGCCTCCGACCACGACGCGGCCGGAACCGAGCAGGCCGGTGAGGCGGTCGAAGTGGCGCTCGTTGATGATCCGGCCGTACTCGACGGAGGTTTGCGGGTCCGTGCCGTGGACCTTCTCGACGGCCCGGGCGAGGAGGGGCTCGAGGGCGGCGGCGGTCACGGGGTCGGTGAGGACGTAGTCGGGGGCGACGCAGGTCTGGCCGGCATTGAGGAACTTGCCGCGGACCAGCCGGTCGGCGACCACCGTGAGGTCGGCGTCGCGGTCGACGAACGCCGGTGACTTGCCGCCGAGTTCCAGGGTGACGGGGGTGAGGTGCTCGGCGGCGGCACGCATCACGATACGGCCGACGGTGCCGTTGCCGGTGTAGAAGATGTGGTCGAAGCGTTCGGCCAGCAGGGCCGTGGTGTGCGGGACGCCGCCCTCGACGACGGCGACCGCGTCGGTGTCGAGATACGCGGGCAGCAGTCGGGCCAGCGCCGCGGAGGTCGCCGGGGCCAGCTCGCTGGGCTTGACGACGACGGCGTTGCCCGCCGCGAGGGCGCCGACGAGCGGGGCGAGCAGCAGTTGGGCCGGGTAGTTCCAGGGGGCGATGACGAGGACGACGCCGAGTGGGTCGTACTGGGTCCAGGCACGGGCATCGGCGCCCAGGTGTGCGGGGACCGGCGCGGGCTCGGGGCGCAGCCAGTCGTCGAGGCGGCCGAGGGTGTGGTCGATCTCGCGGACCGTGAAGTCGATCTCGGCGCGGTAGGACTCCGTGGCGCTCTTGCCCAGGTCGGCGTGGAGGGCGGCGGCCAGGTCGGCGCCGCGTTCCGTGAGCATCTCGCGAAGGCGCCGCAGCTGTCCGGTGCGCCAGGCGGCGGGCTTGGTGCGGCCGGTGCGGAAGGTGGCGCGCAGCCGGGCGACGACGTCGGCGGGCTGCACGGGGGTGGCGGTGGTCACGGTGCCTCGCTGGTGGTGCGCGGGCTTCTCAGCCCTGGTGCGGGGGGCGAGCGGTCAGCTCGGTGTATATACCAACCTTTCAGGTGCCAAAATACATTCCCGGTTCGCTCGGTCCCCTGCCGGGCTGCGCGGCGACCCACGTGTCGACTCGTCCGGCGTCTTGCCGAGACGGGCCACAGGGCCCGCGGCAGTTCCGCGTCGCCGTCGACGAGCCGGGCGTGTGCACGGCCCGCCGACCGCGGGGCGTGTGCAGGGCCCGCCGACCGCGGGGCGTGTGCACGGCCCGCCGACCGCGCCGCCGCCCGTGGTCTCGCCCGCGCGGGGTGAGGTGGGCGAGGATGCGGCACGGGTCGAGAGGGCAGACGCGACGGTGGACGGGTTCTGGTGTCAGGCGGGGCACACCTCGACGCCCTCGTCGTCCAGCGGCATGCGGAGTCAACCGGCGAACGGCACCTGCGCCGGCGTCCTCGTCTCCCCCACCGGATGCGTCCACAGTCCGTCCGCGGCCAGGCGCGGCAGCACCCCCTCCCCGAACCAATAGGCCTCTTCCAGGTGCGGATACCCGGACAGGACGAACTCCTCGATGCCCAGCGCCGCGTACTCCTTGATCCGGTCGGCGACCTCGGCATGGCTTCCCACCAGCGCGGTCCCCGCACCGCCCCGGACCAGCCCGATCCCGGCCCACAGATTGGGGTGGACCTCCAGGCCGTTCCGATCGCCTCCGTGCAGCGCGAGCATCCGCCGCTGCCCCTCGGACTCACTGCGCGCCAGCCCCGCCTGCACGGCCCTCACGGTGGCGGGGTCGAAGCCGGCGAGCAGCCGGTCGGCCTCCGCCCACGCCGCCGCGGAGGCGTCCCGCGTGATCACATGCAGCCGGATGCCGAAGCGCACGGTCCGTCCCTGCCGGGCCGCGAGCCCGCGGATCCAGGCGATCTTCTCCGCGACCCGGGCGGGGGGCTCGCCCCAGGTGAGGTACACGTCGACGTGCCGGGCGGCGATCTCCCCGGCGATCGGGGACGAGCCTCCGAAGTACACCTCCGGGACGGGGTCCGGCACCCGCGCCAGCCGGGCGTCCTCGACGCGGAGATGCCCGCCCTTCAGGTCGACGGCCTTCCCCTCCCACAGCTCCCTGACGATCTGGAGGAATTCGCCGGTACGGCGGTAGCGGTCGTCCTTGTCGAGGAAGTCGCCGTAGGCGCGCTGCTCGTGGCTCTCGCCGCCGGTGACGACGTTCAGCAACAGGCGTCCGCCGGTGTGCCGTTGGAAGGTCGAGGCCATCTGCGCGGCGAGCGTGGGCGAGACGAAGCCGGGCCGGAACGCGACCAGGAACTTCAGCCGCTCGGTGTGCTGGCTGACCATGGCGGTGGTCAGCCACGCGTCCTCGCACCAGGCGCCGGTCGGCGTGAGCGCTCCCTCGAAGCCGAGGTCCTCGGCGGCGCGGGCGATCTGGCTGAGATACCCGACCGTGGGAGGCCGGTCCCGTCCGGAGGCGGTGGCGGGGGTGCCGTGGCCGCCGCCGACGACATGGCGGCTGTCGCCGTTGGTGGGCAGGAACCAGTGGAAGGTGAGGGACACGTGGGGTCTCCGATCAGCGATGTCCGTCGGGAGCGGCTCGGGGTGGTCGTTCGGATCGGGCCGGGTCGGGCGGTCGGCGTGCCGGGGGTGCCTCCGCCTCTCGGGCGGCCGGGAGGGTGCAGGGCGAAGCGGGAAGCAGGGTGTCGCGCCGACGACCGCCGACGACGCGGCGCGGCGGCGGGCCCGCGAGCCCGGCGGGGCCCCGAAGCAGAGTCCCTAGAGAAGGCCGTGGCGGGGTGGGCGGGTGCCGTTGAGCACGTACCGGCCGATGTGCTGGACCTTCCAGCGGACGGGGTCGTGCAGGGTGTGGGTGCGGGCGTCGCGCCAGTGCCGGTGCAGGTTGAGGGCGTTCAGGGCCGAGCGGGTGCCGGACACCTCGAACAGGGCATCCGCCACCTCCACGGCGGTCTGCGCCGCGTGCACCTTCGCCACGGCCACGGCGACGGACGCCTCGGCGGCCGTGTCGTCGGTGAGGCCGGTACCCGCCGTATCGACCGCGCGGGCGGCCTCCCGCAGCAGGGCCTCCGACGCCCTCACTCCTACGGCGAGTTCACCGAAGCGCTGGATCAGCAGCGGATCCTCGGCGGCCGTCCCGACACCGCTCTCGAACCATGGCCGGCTCTTCGTCCGCACGAACTCGGCCGCCTCGGCGAGCGCGCCCGCCGCGATGCCGGCGTCGATCGCGGCGTGCAGCAACTGGGCAATGGCCCCGTGGAGTTGCGGCCCCTCGAAGGTGAGGTGGTGGGGCAGGACGCGGTCGCCCGGCACAGGCACACCGTCGAGACGGACGGTGCCGCTGGCCGTCGTACGCTGGCCCATGCCGTCCCAGTCGTCGACGACGGTGACGCCCGGGGCGCCGGCGGGGACGTACGCGACATACAGCCTGTCGTCGTCCCCGCGGGCCAGGACGGGGATCCAGTCGGCGAAGAGGGCACCCGTGGAGTAGTGCTTCACGCCGGTGAGCGTGTACGAGCCGTCGGGCCGCGGAGTCAGGCGGGTGCGGATGTCCTGGACGTGCCGGGTGCCGGCCTCGGACTGGGCGTTGCCGAAGCGGCGACCGGCGAGCAGTTCGGCGAAGAAGAACTTCCGCTGCTCCTGCGTTCCCTGGCGGCGGATCACGTTGACGTACACGAAGTGGCTCTGCGGGATCTGCGCCAGGCTGCCGTCGGCGCTGCCGAGCAGCCGGAACACCTCCGTGAGGGTCTGTGCGCTCACGTCCGCGCCCCCGTGGTCGGCGGGGACGGTCACGGCCAGCAGACCTGAGGCGGAGAGACGGTCCAACTCGGCCCGAGGGAGGAGCCGTTCGGCGTCCCGCTGGGCCGCTCCGACGCGGAACTCGTCGGCCAGGTCGGCGGCGACGGCGAGCGCCTCGGCGTCGTCGGCGATCACATGGGCGGTCACGGTGACCTCAGCTCGCCGCGGCCAGGTACGGCGTGCGGCCGAGGGCGGCGGAGAACTGGTCGACGACCTGGCCGAGCGCCGCGGCGGCGGCGGGGGCGACGCTCAGCGTGCCGTCCTCGTGGGCGGTGATGTCCTGGTCGAGGGTGAACCATCCCTGCACGATGTGGGTCGCGCCCATGGAGCTCAGCACGGGCCGCAGGGCGTAGTCGATGGCGAGGACGTGCGCGGCGGAGCCGCCGGTGGCCAGGGGCAGCACGGTCTTGCCGGACAGCGCGTACTGCGGCAGCAGGTCGAGGAGCGCCTTGAGGACACCGGAGTACGACGCCTTGTAGACGGGCGTGCCCACGACGACGCCGTCGGCACGCGCGAACAGCTCGGTCGCCTCGACGATCGCGGGGTGGCGGAAGTCGGCGCCGAGGAGGGCCTCGGCCGGGACGGTACGGACGTCGAGCGGGACGACCTCGTGCCCCTGGGCGATCAGGCGCTGGTCGAGGTGGCGCAGCAGCCGGCCGGTGCGGGAGGTGGCGGAGGGGCTGCCGGAGACGGACAGGACGGTGGCCATGGGCCCTCTTTCGGGAGAAGGGCGGGGGCGCCCCGGTGCGGGAGGCGCCCCCGAGCGGTCAGGAGTACCAGGTGGGTTCGGGCAGTTCGCCCTCGAGGACCCAGCGCCCGACCTCACGTCGCTTGTAGGCGACGGGGTCGTGGAGGGTGTGGGTGCGGACGTTGCGCCAGAAGCGGTCGAGGCCTTCGGCGGTGGCGGTGGAGCGGGCTCCCGTCACCTCGAAGATGCGGTTGGTGATCTCCAGGGCGACGTCGGTGGCGCGTGCCTTGACCGCGGCCACCCGTACCTCGAAGTCGCCGCGGGTCCGGGCGGTGACCGCGTCGGGATCGTCGTGCAGTTTCTGTCCCTCGGCGGCGACGGCGTCGGCGAGGGCCTCGACGGCCCAGAGCTTGGCGGTGAGGTCGCCGTAGATGTCGATGACGTAGGGCTCGTCGACCGCCCGCTCGTGGCCGCCGTGCAGCCAGGAGCGGGACTTGGTGCGGGTGTAGGTGGCGGCCGTCTCCAGGGCGCCGCCCGCGATACCGAGGTAGAAGTTGACGAACACCAGTTGGATGGTGGGAACGTTGAGGGTGTTGTAGACGCGCGGCTGGAACACCTTGTCGACGTAGCCGGCGGCCGAGGACCAGGGGGTGCGGACTCCGTCGAGGGTGACGCTGCCGCTCTCGGTGAGGCGCTGGCCGATGTTGTCCCAGTCGTCGTGGAAGGTCAGGCCCTCGCTGTCGGACGGCACGATGGCGAAGACGTGCCGGCCGGTCCCGTCGAGGACTCCCTCCAGGACGGTGACGTCGGAGACCCTGCTGCCGGTGGAGAAGGACTTCCGGCCGGTGAAGACGAGGTCGTCGCCGTCCTCGGTGACGGTCACGTCCTTGTCGCGCGGGTTGACGGCCCCGCCGAAGAACCAGCGGTTGCGGGCGGCCTCGGCCTCCACGTGCTCCCACTGTTCACGGGTGCCGACGAGGCGGGCGGCCCAGTTCCACAGGTAGTGGTAGCCGAGGAGTTGTCCGATGGAGCCGTCGGCCTTGGCGATCTCGCGGACGACGCGGTAGGCGGTGGGCCACCGCTCGCCCCCACCGCCGTGCTCGGCGGGGCCGAGCAGGGTGACAAGGCCGGCGTCCTTGAGGAGTTGGACCTCCGCGTGCGGGGCGGCGCCGGCGCGGTCGCGTTCGGCGGCGTCGGTGGCGAGGACGGCCGCCACCTCGGCGGCGCGGGCGATCCACTCGTCGGCGGTGGCCGGGGCGGGGCGGGTCTGCCAGTCGGTGGGCGTGGCGGTGCTCATGCTCGGTGACCTCTTTCGCGGTGCGGTACGCAGGGACGTGGGCGTGGTCAGGCGTGGGCGGGCGTGGCGGCGTCGTCGGGGAGTTCGGCCTCCAGTTCGCGTACGAGAGGCAGCACGCGCCTGCCGAAGTACTCGACCTCCTCGTGGTAGTGGAGGAAGCCGAGGAGGAGCAGGTCGACGCCGAGCCTGCGGTAGGCGACGATGCGTTCGGCGATCTGCTCGGGTGTGCCGACGAGGCCGGTGCGGAACCCGTCGTTGTACTGGACCAGATCCTCGAAGGCGGAGTCCTGCCACATGCCCTTGCCGTCGGTGGTGGACTGCCCGGCCTGGCGGACGGCGGAGCCGAAGCCCTCGACCGCCTCGATGTCGGCCTTGGCGACGATCTCGCGGAGGGTGTCGCGGGCCTCCGCCTCGGTGTCACGGGCGATGAGGAAGCCGTTGAGACCGAACTTCGGTGCCGTGCGGCCCGCTTCGGCCGCCGACCGACGGACGTCGGCGAGCTGCTCGGTCACCCCTTCGAAGTCCTTGCCGTTGGAGAAGTACCAGTCGGAGACCCGGCCGGCCATGGCGCGGGCGGCGGTGGAGTTGCCGCCCTGGAAGATCTCCGGATGAGGGCGTTCGGGTGTGTTGAGGGGCTTGGGTTTGAGGGAGAAGTCGCGCAACCGGTAGAAGTCACCGGCGAGTTCGGTGTGGTCCTGGGTCCAGATCTGGCGCAGGGCGCGGATGAACTCCTCGGAGCGGCGGTACCGTTCGTCGTGCTCCAGCCAGGGCTCACCCAGGGCGGTGAACTCGCCCTTGAACCAGCCCGAGACGACGTTGACGGCGAAGCGGCCCTTCGAGAGGTGGTCGGCGGTGGCGCCCAACTTGGCCAGGACGCCGGGATGCCACAGGCCCGGGTGGACGGCGGCAATGACCTTCAGGCGCTGGGTGGCGAGCAGCAGGGCGAGGCTGAAGCTGGTCGACTCGTGCTGGTACTCGGCGCCGTAGCTGGCCATGTAGCGGACCTGGCTGAGGGCGTACTCGAAGCCGTTGTTCTCGGCCAGGACGGCGAGTTCACGATTGTAGTCGTATCCCCAGTCGGTGCGTTGTTCGATCGTGCTGGTGACAAGTCCGCCACTGACGTTGGGGACCCAATAGGCGAATTTCACGGGCGCTGCGGGCATGCGGAACTCCTGGTGCGCGGAATCTCTTTCGGGGCGTGCCGAATTCACGCGCCTCGACAAGGCGTGGTGAGTTCAGGCGGTGCTGCGAGGACACGGCGAACACCCGCGGTCAGGGCGGGTGGCGCGGTGGAAGAGAGGTGCGGCGGTTCGGATGATCAGGCCGCGGCGCGACAGGAGGCGCTGGAGACACGCGCGAGGTCGACATGGCGTCGCCGCGTGAGGTCCAGTCGCATCTTCATGCCGTCGATCGTGGCAGTCGCCGGTCTCGGCAGTCAAGGAGAACCCGACCGGTCTCGTATCCCGGACCATTGCATTTCACGAAGGCGTGACAGGGAAACCCTTGAACCGGCCGGCAATACGCCCGCATTCTTCCGGGGTGCGGACAGAACAGCTGGAATACATAGCGGCGGTCACCCGGCTCGGTTCGCTGCGCCGGGCCGCCGAGGAACTGCGCCTGTCCCAGCCCGCCCTGAGCGAGACGGTGCGCAACCTGGAGCGCGAGCTGGGGGTGGAACTGCTGGAGCGCAAACGGTCGGGGGCCACGATGAGTGCCGCGGGGCGTGAGCTGCTGCCCCACATCGTCGAGGTGCTGGACGCCGTGGACCGGCTGCGCGCCGCGGCGGGCGAGCAGCACCGGATCAGCCGCATGGTGCGGGTGGGCACGGTCAACACGGCGACCGTGCCCCTGCTCATCCCCGCCGTGCGCGACTTCCGCGCGGCGCATCCGGTCACCCAGGTGGAGGTGGTGGCCGCCCAGCAGACGGACATCCACCGGACGCTGCTGGAGGGTGGGTTCGATCTGGGGCTGGTCAACCACCTGGACGGCGACGACATGCCCGCCGACTTCGAGTCCACCGAACTCCTGCGCGGGCGGCCGGTGGTGTGTGTCCGACCCGACAGTCCGTTGGCCTCGCTGCCGTCGGTGACGGTCGAGGACCTGCTGGGCGTGCCGCTGATCGGGATGCGCTCCGGCTATGTGATGCACCGCTATGTGCACCGGCTCCTCGACGGGCGCGGCCCCGCCTTCGCGTACTCCACCGACGGCGCGGAGATGGGCAAGCTGATGGTCGCCGAGGGACTCGGGGCCACCGTCCTTCCCGACTTCAGTGTCGCCGGGGACCCGCTGGAGCGGCGCGGCACGATCACGTATCGGCCGATCGGCGGTGAGAGAACGCGGGTGCTGCTGATGCTGCGGCGGCGACGCGCGGACTCCGTGCCCCGGGCGGCGCGGGACCTGCACGAGGCGTTCGTGCGGACCGCGCGGAGGCTGGTCACGGCCGACGCCCGTCCGTAGGGTGCGGTCGGCCCGGCGGTGTCAGTCCTCGTCACCCGCCGGGATGACGACGAGGAAGGCGTCCGACTTCAGGTCCATCACCACGGTCGCGGGCTCCCCCTCGGCCCGCCGCCTGGCCGCGAACTCCTCCGCCGGCCACGATCCACGCGGAGCCCCCGCAGGAAAACGCTCCAACACCTTCGCGCCCATAACGGCAGACACCTCCTGGTTCGACACGAATACGTCCGTGTCCTACGCCTGCCCGCTCCCGACGCAAACATGTTCACGGCGCATCCGACCGGGTGACGCTCCGACGGTCCCGGCCGAGCCGTCCCGGCCACCAGGCGAGCGCGCCCAGGTCCCGAACCAGGGCGGGGACCAGCAGCGAGCGCACCACGAGTGTGTCGAGCAGGACACCGAAAGCGACGATGAAGGCGATCTGCGCCAGGAAGGCCAGCGGGATCACACCGAGCGCGGCGAAGGTGGCGGCCAGCACCACCCCGGCCGAGGTGATGACGCCGCCGGTGCTGACCAGGCCTCGCAGCACCCCCTCACGCACCCCGTGCCGCAGGGACTCCTCGCGCACCCGGGACATGAGGAAGATGTTGTAGTCGACGCCGAGCGCCACCAGGAAGACGAAGCCGTACAGCGGAACGGAGGGATCGGTGCCGGTGAAGCCGAACACATGCCGGAAGGCGAGGCTCGAGACGCCCAGAGTGGCGAGGAAGTTCAGCCCCACCGTGGCCACCAGCAGGACGGGCGTCAGCAGTGAGCGCAGCAGCACCGTCAGGATGAGGAAGATGATGGCGAGGACCACCGGCACGATCAGGGCGCGGTCACGTTCGGCGGTGCGCAGGGTGTCGTACTGCTGGGCCGTGTATCCGCCCACGAGGGCGTTCGCGCCGGGTACGGCGTGGAGCGCGGCCCGCAGTCGCGCCACGGTGTCCTTGGCCGCGTCGCTGTCGGCGGCCGCACGCAGGGTCACGTCCACGCGGGCGCGGCCGTCGACGACGAGTGCGGGGCCGCCGGGCGCTCCGGACGCACTGACCGCGGCGGCCGAGGCCACGCCTTCGGTCCGGCGGGACGTCTCGACCACGTCGGTCAGTCGGCCGGCGGCGGTGATGACCACCACGGGGTTGCCCACGCCGCCGGGGAAGTGCCTGGCGAGCGTCTGCTGGGCGGCCACGGAGGGTGCGTCGTCGACGAAGGTCTCGTCGAGCGGAACCCCCTTGGAGGTGAGGGTGGGCGCGAACGCCGCGCAGACCAGCAGTGCGGCCAGCGACACCGCCCAGACCGTGCGGGGTGTCCGGTCGACCAGGTTCGCGACCCGGTGCCACAGTCGCCCTCCGGCGCCCCGCCCGTCGGAGGGCCGGGGCTTGGCGGGCCAGTACGCCACACGGCCGAGGAGGACCAGGACGGCGGGGAGGAAGGTCAGCGTGCTCACGACGGCGGCGACGATACCGATGGCGCCGACGGGGCCGAGGGCCCGGTTGTTGGTGAGGTCGCTGAGCAACAGGGCGAGCAGTCCCGCGGCGACGGTCGCGGCACTGGCCACCACGGTGCTCCAGGACCGGTGCAGCGCTGCCCGCATGGCCGCGAACCGGTCCGTGCGCAAGGCGAGTTCCTCGCGGTAACGGGCGGTCAGGAGCAGGGCGTAATCGGTGGCGGCGCCGATGACCAGGATGGAGAGGATGCCCTGGACCTGGCCGTCCACACGCACCATGTCGTGATCGGCGAGCACGTACACGACGGCGCAGGCCAGACCGAGGGCGAGCACCGCACCGACGATGATCACCAGGGGGAGCAGCACGCTGCGGTAGACGAGCAGCAGGATCACGAGGACCGCGATCAGCGCCACGGCGAGCAGCAGGCCGTCGATGCCGGCGAAGGCGTCCGAGAGGTCCGCCTGGGTCGCGGCCGGCCCGCCCAGTCGGACGGTGGTGCCGGGAACCCGTTCAGCCGCTTCACGGATCCGCTCCAGGGCCGGGGCCAGGTCCTCGCCGAGGTCCGGGCGCAGCGGCACCACACCCTCCACCGCCCTGCCGTCCTCGGAGAGCAGTGCGGGCGAGACCCGGCCCACGACTCCCGGTGCGTCGGCGAGGGAGGCGAGCGCCCGCCCCGCGGCTTCTCGCCGGTCCGCCATTCCGGCGTCGCGGGTCGACGTCCACACCACGATCGCGGGCAGTGTCTCGTCCTGGCGGAAGGCTCGCTGGGCGGAGACGACCTCGGTCGATTCGGCGCTGCGCGGCAGGAAGGCGGCCTGGTCGTTGGTGGCGACTTCGCCGAGACGCCCGGCGAAGGGGCCGAGGACACCGCCCAGGACGAGCCATACGGCGACGAGCAGGACCGGCACGAGCCGTCGGGCGCGTCGAAAGGTGGTGGACATCGTTCTCCTGCTGCGAAGGCCGGATATCTTGAATGACGACAATCTTGATGATCGAGCGATCGAAGGAGATCCTAGACCGCGTGCGTGCGTTCGTCCGCACCGGTGGGGGCGGCGGATCGCGGGACGGCAACCGGTCTCAGCGGTCGAGGGTGGCGATCTCCGACAGTTCCTCGTTCATCACCGTCAGGAAGCGCTGCACCACAGACAGTTCGTCCTCGGTGAAACGGGACCGGGCGGCCCGCGTGGCATCGGCCAGGGGCCGGAAGTAGGTGCGCGCCGCGGACCGGGCGTCGGACACGTAGTGCAGGTGGACGACCCTGCGATCGGCGCTCTCGCGGACCCGCCGGACATGACCGGCGCGCTCCAGCCGGTCGACGCAGGCGGTGACGGCACCGGAGGTGAGTCCGAGGTGCTCGCGCAACCGCTTCGGAGTCATGGGTTCCTCGGCGTCGAGTATGGCCGCCAGAGCGTGGACGTCCGTGGCATGCAGACCGTGGTCGCCCGCGAACCCGTGCACCAGCCGGTTGATCTCGCCGTTCATCCGCCGCAGCCGGACGGCGAAGGCGTACAGGTCGGTCGCCCGCGCGACCGCGTCGGTGTCGCGCTCGTGCTGCTTCCGGTCGTTCCCCATGGCCACGCGGTCAGCGTAGCCGCTGCTCGCGATCACCCGATCGCGCGGCCACACACCGTCGCCGCATCCGTCGCCCACCGCCGTGGGGAAGCCATAGTCAGGGGACCGTCGACACGGAGGAACCAGAACTCATGACCGCACACAGTCGCGGCCGGGAATCGCTCCGCTGCCTGGTCACCGGCGCCACGGGCTACATCGGCGGCCGACTCGTCCCGGAACTGCTGGCCGCGGGCCACCGGGTGCGCTGCCTGGCCCGCTCCCCCGAACGCCTGCGCGACCACCCGTGGGCCGGGGAGGCGGAGGTGGTGCGCGGGGACGTCATGGACGGCGCGTCGGTCGCCGAGGCGATGCGGGACGTCGACGTCGCCTACTACCTCGTGCACGCGCTGGGCACGGGCCCGGACTTCGAGGAGACCGACCGGCGGGCGGCACGGATCTTCGGCGAGCGGGCCCGCGCCGCCGGGGTGCGCCGCATCGTCTACCTGGGGGGTCTCACCCCGGCCGGTGTCCCCGAGCGGGACCTGTCGCCGCACCTGCGCTCGCGCGCCGAGGTGGGCCACATCCTGCTGGACTCCGGCGTGCCGGCCACGGTGCTGCGGGCGGCCGTGGTCATCGGCTCCGGCTCGGCCTCCTTCGAGATGCTGCGTTACCTCACCGAACGCCTGCCCGTCATGGTCACGCCCAGCTGGGTGCACACCCGGATCCAGCCCGTCGCCGTCCGCGACGTGCTGCGCGCCCTGGTCGGCAGCGCCCGTATGCCCGAGGACGTCAACCGAACCTTCGACATCGGCGGGCCAGAGGTGCTGACGTACCGCGACATGATGATCCGCTACGCCGCGGTGGCGGGTCTGCGCCGCCGGCTCATCATCCCGGTGCCCGTACTCACCCCTGGTCTCTCCAGCCACTGGGTGGGACTCGTGACGCCGGTGCCCGCCTCCATCGCGCGACCGCTCACGGAGTCGCTGCGCCACGAGGTGGTGTGCCGGGAACACGACATCGCCCGGTACGTGCCCGGACATCCGATGGGCTTCGACGAGGCGGTACGGCTGGCGCTGCGGCGTGTCCGGGACGCCGAGGTCGTCACCCGATGGTCCTCCGCCTCCCTGCCCGGCGTTCCCAGCGACCCGCTGCCGACCGATCCCGACTGGGCGGGCGGCAGCCTGTACACCGACTCCAGGGAAGTGACCGTGCACGCCTCCCGAGAAGCCCTGTGGCGGGTGATCGAGGGCGTCGGCGGCGACAACGGCTGGTATTCCTTCCCGCTGGCCTGGGCGGTGCGCGGATGGCTGGACCGGCTGGTCGGCGGGGTGGGACTGCGGCGCGGTCGGCGGGACTCGGCACGTCTGCGGGTCGGCGACTCCCTGGACTTCTGGCGGGTCGAGGAGATCGAACCCGGCCGCCTGCTCCGGCTGCGGGCGGAGATGCGGCTGCCCGGTCGGGCCTGGCTGGAGATGTTCGCGGAGACGGACGAGCAGGGCCGTACCCGCTACCGCCAGCGCGCCGTGTTCCATCCGCACGGGCTGCTCGGCCAGGCCTACTGGTGGGGTGTCTCCCCCTTCCACGCGGTCGTGTTCGGCGGGATGGCCCGCAACATCGCCCGGACCGCGGCGGCCCGGGCGCCGGCGACGACGGCCGGTGTCTGATCCCGCGTCCGTCGGGCCACAGGCCGCAAAGGCACACCCGGCGGCCCTCCTCACCCCTCCGGAGTCACTTGCATGAACGTTTCGGTCGTCCTGTTCACCGCCGATCTGCGGCTGCACGACCATCCGCCGCTGCGGGCGGCGCTGGCCGGCGCCCGCGAGGTGGTCCCGCTGTTCGTACGGGACCGGGCCGTGGACGCCGCCGGGTTCGCGGCGCCGAACCGGCTGGCCTTCCTCTCCGACTGCCTGCGCGACCTGGACGCGGGGCTGCGCGAGCGGGGCGGGCGGCTCGTGGTCCGCTCCGGTGCGGTGGTCGAGGAGGTGTGCCGGGTCGCCGCCGAGGCGGGTGCCCGCGAGGTCCGGGTGGCGGCCGACGTCAGCCGATTCGCGCGGCGTCGCGAGGAGCGGCTGCGGCACGCCCTGGAGGCGCAGGGTGTACGCCTGCACGTGCACGACGCCGTCACGGCCGCCGTCGCGCCCGGCGCGGTGGCCCCGGCCGGATCGGACCACTTCGCCGTCTTCACGCCGTACTTCCGCCGTTGGTCGCGGGAGCGGCTGCGGGAGGTCGTCGACGCACCCGACGTCGTCCGGGTCCCGGAGAGCGTCGGGTCGGAGCGACTGCCGGCGTACACGGGCGTGTCGCAGGGGCTGGCGGCTGGGGGTGAGCGGGAGGGCCGCGCACGGCTCACGGCCTGGCTGCGCCACGGGATCTCGGCCTACGCGGACCGGCACGACGACCTGCCCGGCGACGCCACCTCCCGCCTCTCGCCCCATCTCCACTTCGGCACCCTCTCCCCCGTCGAACTCGTGCACCGCGCCCGTACGGCGGGCGGCGCGGGGGGCGAGGCGTTCGTACGGCAGCTCGCCTGGCGCGAATTCCACCGGCAGGTGCTGGCGGCCCGCCCGGACACGGGGGTCGCCGACTACCGGCCCCGGCACGACCGCTGGCGCACCGAGCGGACCGCCCGCGAGGACATCGAGGCGTGGCGGGAGGGCCGTACCGGCTATCCGATCGTGGACGCGGCGATGCGCCAGCTGCGCCACGAGGGCTGGATGCACAACCGGGGCCGGCTGCTGACCGCGAGTTTCCTCACCAAGACGCTGTACGTCGACTGGCGGATCGGCGCCCGGCACTTCCTGGACCTGCTGGTCGACGGGGACCTGGCCAACAACCAGCTCAACTGGCAGTGGGTCGCGGGCACCGGCACCGACAGCCGCCCCAACCGGGTCCTCAACCCGGTCACGCAGGCGCGGCGGTTCGACCCGGCGGGGGTGTACGTGCGCCGCTGGGTTCCGGAGTTGGCGGGGATCGAGGGGGCGGCGGTGCACCAGCCGTGGAGACTGCGCGGGCCGGGCCGGGCTGGGGTCGGCTATCCGGAGCCGGTGGTCGAACTGTCCGAGGGCCTGGCCCGCTTCCGGCAGGCGCGCGGGCTGGGCTGAGGCGCGGTCAGTTCTGGTGCACCTGCACCAGGGTGGGGCGTTTGGCCGTACGGCCGTCGCCGGAGGAGCGGCCGCGCAGCCGCCGTAGGGCCCCGCCCCGGTGACGCACGACCTGATCCTCGGCAGCTGATCGGCTTGCCGGTGCTCGGGTTCACCGACTCCGCCCGTACGAGCGGTCTGAGCCGGGCCCGGTGCGCGCTCGGCATCCGGCTGGTCGTCGCCCCGCGGGCCGCCGGTGACAGCCGGACGCCGGCGTCACCGTCGACAGCGTCATCGGGGCGCCGGCACCGATCCCCGGACTCGTGTGCGGCGGCACGGCGGCGAAGACCGCGCCCACGGCGTGCCACCGCTGCCCGAGGGTCTGTCCGGACCACTTCCTGCGACCGGTCGGGTCCAGCAGCCGTCGCCGCGTGTCGTCGGCCGGGGCAAAGTCGTCCACCGCGGAGTCGCTCCGTGATCGCACACCCCGCTCGCGCAGTCGCGCACCCGCCCGTCAACGGCGGTCGGGCACCCTCACGGCGAACCTCGGGGGCAACAGGCCCGAGACCACCTCCGGCGGCCAGACACCGTACCCCGGCAGCGGCCGCTCGGGCGCGCCTCCCGGCGGCCCGGTCTCCGTGGGCGTACCGGCGGAGACGGACGGTGGGGTCGGTTCCGGGATCCGCTCGACGAACGGCGGGAGGTCCTGGGCACACCGCGCGCCGCGCGGCGGGAGCACGCCGGTGAGGAAGTAGCGCACCACGTGCCGCCCGACGCAGGCGCTGGGGTTGTCCAGCGCGGTGTGCCCGTACCCGTCGAGCGTCAGCAGGCGCGCACTGCCCAGCTCCGCGGCCATCGCCCGGCCCGCCCGGTACGGCGTCGAGGGGTCGTACGTCGGGTTGACCACCAGTACCGGGTGGGCGGTCGTCCGGTTCCACGGACCGGTGTACGGCCGCGCCGCACGGGCCGGCCACGCGGCGCAGGGTTCGTTGGCCCAGGCCCACCAGCTGCCCATCGCCCCGGCCTCCGCCACCGCCCGCCGTTCCAGCTCGGGATAGCGGTCGGGCGAGCGCGGGTTGGGACTCTCCGCGCACGTGACCGCGATCGACTGCTCGAAGCCCGGATACCGCGCCGGTTCGGTCACCGCGCCGCCGGGATCCACGGGCGCCCGGCCGTCCCACAGCCCCTGGAGCGTGTCCGCGATCCCGGCCCAGCCGGGGTGCACGGTATAGAGGCCGCCACGCACCTCGCTCACCGTCCGCGCGTACGTCCACGCCCCGACCGGCCGCTTCGCCAGGCGCCGCAGCAGCGAGTGGTACTTGTCGCGGGTGGCCGCCGGACTGCCCGCCGAGAAGACGCACCCGGTCACGGGGGCCCTGCCGCAGTGGTCGAGGAACTGCTCCAGCGTCCCGGCCGAGCCCAGGTGGGAGCCGAGCCGCAGGAAGGTGTTCAGTTCGGGCTCACCGGTCGCGCCCCGGTTCACCCACGCCTGCGGGTCCACGTTCCCGTCGGCCACCAGCCGCCCGACCCGCTCGGGGAACAGGTTCGCGTAGGTCGCGCCGAGCAGCGTCCCGTAGGAGATGCCCCAGTAGTCCAGGCGCTCCTCCCCTGTCGCGCGGCGCAGCAGGTCCAGGTCACGAGCGGTGTCGGCGGTGGAGATGTGGCGCAGCAGTTCCGGGTCGCGTCGCTCGCAGCGCTGGGCGAGGTCGGCGTAGGCGGCGGTGAAGGCGCGTTGTTCCCGGTCCCCCACCGGGAACGGCGGCACCTCCTCGTACCAGGCGGCGGCCTCCCCCGCGGTGCCGAAGCAGCGGACGGCCGTGCTCTCGCCGACGCCTCGCGGGTCCCAGCTGACGATGTCGTAGCGGTCGCGCAGTTCGCGGGGGAACTTCTCGTACAGTTCCGGCAGCGCGACGGTGCCGGGGCCTCCCGGACCGCCGGGGTTGAAGAACAGCGTGCCGGCCCGCTCGGCCGGTCCGGCGGCACGGTGCCGGATCACGGCCAGCTCGATGGTGCGGTGTCCGGGGCGGGTGTGGTCGAGCGGCACGTTCGCCACCGCGCACTCGAAGTCGGCCTGCGTCTCGCCCTCGCAGGGCTTCCACCGCAGTACGACGGCGCCGTCCCCACCCGGGCCGCCCGCGGACGCCGGGCCGGCCGCCCCGAGCAGCATGACCAACGCCCCGGCCGCCACGCCGGCGACCCCTCTGAGCGGCATCCGTATGACGATCCGTGGCATGGGTGGGCCCTTCCCTCGCGGCTGACGGGAGCCGGGCCCTGCGACAGCGGCCCCGCAGCCATACCACCGGCGACCGGGCACGCGGGCAACCGACACGCGTCCGAACGGGCGGCACGACACCGCGCCACGGACGTCGCACGCGTGGGCGGGTCAGCGGCAACCGCCCTCGGCGGCGGGTCCCCGTCCGTCTCGGACGGGCCCGCGCGGCAGGTCCTGCCCTGCCGCGCGGCCGGGGAGTGGGCGTCGGCTCGACCACGTCCACCTCCCAGGTTCCTGGCCGGGGTCGTGCACCCGCCGTGCACCCGCCGCCGGGGTCCCTGGCCGGAGCCGTGCGTCCGGGCCTCGCCCTGGTGGGCGTGACAGCAGGTGGCGTCGTCCTCCACGCCGGTCGCCGGCCCTCCTCGCCCGCGCGGACCCGGCGACCGGCGTGGACCGCCTCGGTGCTGATCATGTCGACGCACGAGGGGATTCCTGCGGGGCGACCCGTGCGTCGCGCCCTCGATCAGGACGAGACCCAGCGGGGCTCGGCCACGGCGAGTCGGCAAGGCTGTCGTGGAGTTCGGCGGGGGACGGGAGTCAGGAGCCGCCGGAGGAGATCGGGGCGTTGATGCCGATCCGGAGGGGGGCCGGGGTCGCGCAGCAGCCGTCGCCCTCGGTGCCCGGCACGGTGCCGGGCTCGTCGAACAGGCCCGCGCCGCCGCACACCCCGGTCTCCGGCAGGGTCAGCTCGACCCGCTCGGCGCCCTCCTGGTCACCGGCGAGGGCCGCGGCGATCGAGCGGACCTGCTCGGAGCCGGTCATCGCGAGGAAGGTCGGGGCGCGGCCGTAGGACTTCATGCCGGCCAGGTAGAAGTCCTGCTCCGGGTGGGACAGTTCCTTCACGCCGTGCGGGTGGACGGTGCCGCAGGAGTGGACGTTCGGGTCGATGAGCGGGGCGAGGGCGGTGGGGGCCTGGAGGCGTTCGTCCAGGCCTAGGCGGATCTCGGAGAGGAAGGACAGGTCGGGGCGGAAGCCGGTCAGGACGATCAGCTCGTCGACCGGGTCGAGGCGGCGGCCGTCCTCCGCGACGAGGACGAGCCGGTCGCCGTCCCGCTCGACGGCCCGCGTACGGAAGCCGGTCGCGGCGGAGGCGTGTCCGTCCGCCACGGCCGCTTCGGCGCGCAGGCCGAGAGCGCCGCGCGCCGGGAGCCGGTCCGCCTCGCCGCCGCCGTACGTACCGGCACCGATCCCGCGCCGCAGGATCCACACGGCGTGCGTGCCGGCCTCTTCCTTCGCCAGGCCGGCGAGGTGTGCGAGGGCGGTGAAGGCGGAGGCCCCGGAGCCGACGACCGCCGTGCGCCTGCCGGCGTAACGCGCCCGTACCGCTGCGTCGTGGAGGTCCGGTACGCGGTAGGAGACGCGGTCGCCGGCCGTCTTCTCGCCGAGGGCGGGCAGGCCGTCCGCGCCGAGCGGGCCGGGCGTCGACCAGGTGCCGGAGGCGTCGACCACGGCACGGGCGGTGAGGCGCTCCTCGTGTCCGCCGGTGGTGCGCACGTGCACGGTGAAGGGCTGCTGCTCGCGCTCGGCGTCGACGATGCGGTCCCGTCCGGCGCGGGCGACACCGGTGACCGTGGTGCCGTAGCGGACTCGGTCGGCGAGGACGTCGGCGAGGGGCTGGAGGTAGTGATCGGCCCAGTCTCCGCCCGAGGGGTAGGACGCCCCGTCGGGGCGTACCCACCCGGCCGCGGCGAGCAGCTTCTCGGCGGCCGGGTCGACGACCTCCGCCCACGGCGAGAACAGGCGCACGTGCGCCCACTCCCGCACGGCCGTGCCGGCGGCCGGTCCGGCCTCAAAAACCAGCGGTTCCAGGCCGCGTTCGACCAGATGGGCGGCTGCGGCCAGCCCGATCGGGCCGGCTCCGACGACCACGACGGGCAGCTGGGCGTTGGTGGGCGCGGTCACGGGATTCCCCTTTGTTTCGACAACCGTCGATCTCTTGCACCGCAAGCGTCCCACCTGTTTCGACGCGCGTCAACATAGATGGACATCGAATCAAGCCACGGGATTGCCCCACGCGTCCGA
The DNA here is from genome assembly GCF_055577115.1 of Streptomyces sp. NPDC033216. Lineage (NCBI taxonomy): Bacteria > Bacillati > Actinomycetota > Actinomycetes > Kitasatosporales > Streptomycetaceae > Streptomyces > Streptomyces sp. NPDC033216. The sequence continues at coordinate 94,011 of NZ_JBVIQK010000004.1, forward strand.
CACCCTGGGACCACTGGTTCGACATGTGTCAACATAGACGCATGTCGCATGTCAAGGCGCTGCCGCTCCTGGAGCCCGAACTCCCCGACACCGTCGTGCCCTGCTGCCCGCCGCTCACCGAGCGAGCGCTCACCGCCGACGAGGCCGCGACCACCGCCCGGATGTTCAAGGCGCTCGGCGATCCGGTGCGCCTGCGGCTGTTCTCCCTCGTGGCCTCGCACGAAGGCGGTGAGGCCTGCGTCTGCGACATCTCCGACGTCGGCGTCTCGCAGCCCACCGTGTCCCACCACCTCAAGAAGCTCAAGGAGGCGGGGTTGCTCACCTCCGAGCGCCGGGGGACCTGGGTCTACTACCGGGTGGAGCCCTCGGTGGTCGCGGCCATGGGGCAGATGCTCGGCGCCCTGGGCTGAGGGCACCGAGCGGGGCGGGGTCAGGCACGAAGACGAGCGCGATGCCGCGTCACCTCGCGCCAGGGCCCCGGAGCCGGGCACCCGCCGGCGTCCGGGACGCAGGGAGCACCCGCCGGTGGCATTCAGGACACAGGGCGGGCACCCCCGTCGGACGAAAGACGGGCTACGGCACGAACACGTACGGCGTCGTGGTGGTCAGGGGCGCGAAGCCGAGGCGTTCGAGGATGGGCCGGCTCTGGTCGGAGGCGTCGACCTGGAGATAGGGAAAGCCGCGGTCGGCGGCGATGCGGGCCCGGTGGGCGACGAGGGCCCGGTAGATGCCGCGTCCTCGCCAGGCCTCGGAGGTGCCGCCGCCCCACAGACCGGCGAACCGGGTGCCGGGGATCAGCTCCATGCGCGCCGAACTGACCGGTTCGTCACCCGCGAGGACGACAAGGGCGACGACATGGTCCGGATCGGTGGCGAGACGGTCGCGCATCAGGTCCCGCAGCCAGGCGGCGTCCTTGCCGAACGCCTTCTCGTTCGCCTCGACCATGAGGTCGACGCCCGCCATGTCGGTGACCGGCGATGCGGAGCCCCTCGGGGAGTTCGGCGCCGACGAGCTGCTCGCCGGTCTCGCCGATCATCAGGGTCTCCTCCGGCTCGGGCACGAACCCGGCCCGGACGAGCCGGTGTGCGAGGTCGGCGGGCCGGTCGTGACCGTAGAGCTTCCACTCGAAGTCCAGGCCTGGCCCGCCGAAGTAGGCGATCTGCTCGGCGATCGCCTCGTCGGCGTCCGGGGCGGCGGTCAGGTCGGACCACACGACGCCGTTCCAGCCGCCCGCGGCGCCCACGTGGCGGACCACCCGGCCGACTCGTTCGACGCGTGCGCCGGGACTCTCGGGGAGCGCGCCTTCGCGCATGTCCCGGTCGTACAGGGCGAGTACCGCGGCGTTGTCCATGGGCACACTCCAGCACCGCGCCCCGACAAGATCAACGGAAATACCGGCGGGCGGCGTCGTCACCCGGGCCCGCGGCCGCCGGCCTGGCACTGAGCCGGTCACGGTCGCGGGGCGGGCACTCGACGCGGGACGGCCGCGGTCGATGTGCTCCAGGAGCGGGGCGGCGCTCTCGGGGGTCGGATGCCCGGCGGACAGGCCGATCTGCTCGCGCCCGGCGGTTCCGCGGGGCCGCGCTGAGCCGAAACGGCCGTCGGCCCACTGGATCGGGGACCTGCGGCCGCCGTGCGGCAGCGCCGATCAGCGCTCCGGGCCGGGACCGGCGGTAGCGGTGGAGCGCAGAGTGCCGTCACCGTCCGCCAGGAGAGCCTGCCCCGCGGCGGGCGCACGCGGGTCGGGCGCGGGCGCCGCCCGCGTCCGGAGGCGGGTCCCGCGGAGCCCGCCTATCGTGGGCCGGGGCGCCGGTCCCCGGTCCGCAGCAGGGCGTCCTGGGAGGCATTGATGCTGGCCAAGCTGTCGACGCGACCCACACTGCGACGCGGCGCGCTCGCCGCGGCCGCCGCGCTGACCGTGCTGGGGGCGGGGCTCCCGACGACCGCGGACACGGACACGGACGGTGACCGTCCCCCCGACCTCTCCCGGTTCCACGACCAGAAGATCAAGTGGGGCAGGTGCACGGGCGAGGGCATGCCCGACGACCTCCAGTGCGCCAAGGTGACCGTCCCCGTCGACTACGCCCACCCCGAGGGCGCCACCCTCGAGCTGGCACTCGCCCGCTACCGCGCCACCGGCGACAGGCGCGGCTCCGTGCTGCTCAACTTCGGCGGTCCCGGCGGCCCGGGTGTCCCGGAACTCGCCTATGGCGGCAAGGAGTTCATGGACCTCACCGACGGCTACGACGTGGTGAGCTTCGACCCGCGGGGCGTCGGCCGCTCCTCCCCGGTCAGCTGCGGGGACGCCGAGGACGACGCGTACGCGGCCGTCGACGACGACCCGGACGACCTCGACGACCCGCGGGCGCTGCTGGCCCAGCTGAAGAAGGCCGCCGCCGCGTGCGCCAAGCACTCCGGGCCTGTCCTGCCGCACATCGGGACGGTGGACGCGGCGCGGGACGTGGACGTGATCCGCGCGGCCCTCGGCGACAGGAAGCTCAACTACCTGGGCTTCTCGTACGGCACCCGGCTCGGCGCGGTGTACGCCGCGCAGTTCCCCGGCCGGGTGGGCCGGCTGGTCCTGGACGGCGTGGACACGCTCACCGAGCCGCTCGCCGAGCAGGGCATCGCGGGCGCCCGTGGTCAGCAGGTGGCACTGGACGACTTCGTGGACTGGTGCGTGAAGGACATCGCCTGCCCGTTCGGGCAGGACGCGCGCAAGGCCCGCGAGGACGTGAGGCGGCTCGTGCGTTCCCTGGACGAGGACCCGGTGCCGACGGACTTCGGCGCGGCGTTCACGGGGCAGGACCTGGTCGGGGCCATCGGCCAGGGGCTGTACAGCAAGCAGTTGTGGCCGTCCCTGGAGCGGGCGCTCGCCCAGCTCGTCGAGAACGGGGACACCAGCGGCGTGATGGCGTTCGCCACCGGCGGTCTGTCCCTGCCGATGCGCGATCCGGGGGGCGGTGATCCGAGCGGGGGGCTGGTCGACGAGGAGGAGATCCCGCTGGACAACCTGCCGGCGGCCCTGATGGCGATCAACTGCGCCGACGATCCCGACCGCCCCACCGCGGAGCAGATCACCACCGACCTGAAGCGGCTGCGCTCCGCATACGAGGCGGCGTCGCCGGTCTTCGGGCAGTACCGGCTCACCCAGGTCCTGATGTGCTACGGCCGCCCCAAGGGCACGGACTACATACGCGACGAGGTGAAGGATCTCGACACGCCGAAGATGCTGCTCGTCGGCACCCGCGGGGACCCGGCGACGCCGTACCACTGGACGGTGAAGACGGCGGAACGGCTCGGGTCGTCGGCCGTGGTGCTCGACAACCGCAGCGCGGGCCACACGGGGTACGGCTCGTCGAAGTGCGTGCACCGCAAGGTCGACGACTTCCTTCTGTACGGTTCCCTCCCGCCGAGCGGCAGCTCCTGCGGGGCCGACGAGGACGACTGAGTGGGCCGCCTGCTGCCACTGCTGCTCGTCGCCGTCGGCGCGGCCGGGGCGGCACTCGCCGCGTGCGCCGGTTCGGCGCGGTGGTGGTTCGCGGCCGCGCCGCTGCTGCTGCTCGCCGGCGTGGGTGTCCGCGATCTCGTGCAGCGCCGCGACGCGCTGCTGCGGGCGTATCCCCTCACCGGACGGCTGCCGTACGTGCCCCGGCGCGGCGCCGGCCAGGGGGCGGGCACCGTGCGCGAGTTCCTGGTGTCGTCCCTCGGCCCGGTGGAGCCGGCCGAGGAGGCGCCGGCGGTGCGGGTGGGCGGGCCCGACTGCCGGCTGCCGTACGACATGGCGTTGTTGAACGTGTCCGCGATGAGCTTCGGGGCGCTGTCGCCCCGCGCGGTGCTCGCCCTCGGCCGGGGCGCCGGGCTGGGCGGGTTCGCGCAGGACACCGGCGAGGGCGGGCTGTCCGAGCACCATCTGCGCGGCGGCGGTGACCTGATCTGGGAGATCGGGACGGGCTACTTCGGCTGCCGGACCGACGAGGGTGGTTTCGACGCGCGGGAGTTCGCGGACAAGGCGGCGCTGCCCGAGGTGCGGTGTGTGTCGCTGAAGCTGTCGCAGGGGGCCTCGCCGGGCGGCGGCGCGCTGCTGCCGGGCGGAAAGGTGAGCGCCTCGGTCGCACGGGAGCGGAGGGTGCCGGTGGGTGAGCCGGTGGTGTCGCCGCCGGGGCACCGGGAGTTCGCCACGCCACGGGAACTGGTGCTGTTCCTGGCGCGGCTGCGGGAGCTGGCGGGCGGCAAGCCGACCGGGATCAAGCTGTGCGTGGGCTCACGCCGGGAGTTCCTCGCGGTGTGCCGGGCGATGGTGGCGGAGGGGGTCGCGCCGGACTTCGTGGTGGTGGACGGGGCGGAGGGCGGCTCGGGCGCGGCGCCGCCGTACGCCGGTGAGGTCGGGCTGCCGCTCACCGAGGGGGTGATCACCGTGCACAACGCGCTGGTCGGCGTGGGGCTGCGGGACCGGGTGCGGATCGGGGCGAGCGGCCGGGTGGCCACCGGCGCGGACATCGTCCGGCGGCTCGCCCAGGGCGCCGACTACACCAACGCGGCCCGCGCGATGATGCGTGCCGTGGGCTGTGTGGGGGCCGGCCGCTGCCACACGAACACGTGTCCGGTCGGTGTCGCGACCCAGGACCCGCTGCGGATGCGCGCCCTGGACGTGGGCGACAAGGCCCGGCGGGTGCACCGCTACCAGCGGGAGACGGTTCGCGACGCCGTGCGGATCATGGCCGCGATGGGCGTCCGGGAGCCGGCCGGCCTCACACCCGCGCACCTGGTGCGGCGGACCGGCGCGGGTACGACCCGGTCGTACGCGGAGCTGTACGAGTGGCTGGAGCCGGGCGCGCTGCTGTCCGGGCCGCCCGAGGGCTGGGCGGCGGACTGGAAGGCGGCGGACCCGGACGGTTTCAGCTAGCGGTGTGCGGCTGCGGCGACGGGGCGGTCACGAAGGCGTCGATGGCCGCCGTCAGCTCGGCCGGCTTCTCCACGGGCAGTTCGTGGCCGGCGTCGAGGATGCGGACGGTGGCGTCGGGATAGGCCTTCGCCATGCGCAGCATCTGCTTCACCGGGAGCTGGATGTCGTGGTATCCGTGGACCATCAGGGTCGGCGTGCGGATCTCCCCGACCCGGTCCAGGACGTCGAACGCCCGCATGGCGCCGTACAGCGTCATGACCACCTCGCGCGGGGTCTCAGCGGAGGACCTGACGTAGGCGCGGATCTCCTCGCGCGGGTAGCCGGGCGCGAAGGCGCGCTGGATGTTCGTGGCGACGAACAGCTTGTACGGGACGAGGGTGGAGGCGGCCATCAGCAGGCCTCTGCCCCGGTTGTACGCCATCCGGCCGATGGAGTTCACCAGCACCATGCGCTCGACGCGCTCGGGGTGGGAGAGGGCGATGGTCTGCGAGATCATCCCTCCCATCGAGTGGCCGACCAGCACGAACCGCTCGACCTCCAGGTGGTCGAGGAGGGCGAGGACGTCGTCCGCCAGCGCCTGGACCGTCTTCACCCCCGCCCCGGCGCTGTCGCCGTGCCCGCGCAGGTCCAGCCGGATCACCCGGCGCGTCCTCGAGAAGTGCGCCGCCTGGTGGTCCCAGCGGTGCCGGTTCGCCGTCCAGCCGTGGACGAACACCAGAGGCACCCCGCCGTCGCGCGGCCCCTCGTCGTCGTACGTCAGCGCCGCGCCGGCGACTTCGAGCTGCGGCATGGGTGCCTCCCGTGAACGACTCGTTACTGACGCGTACGGTAACCGGCCGACGGGGTCGGCGTCACCGCCGTCCGCCCAGGAGATCGAAGATGCGGCCGAACTCGTCGAGGGCGGCGGCCGGGTCGAGGAACGTGTCCAGGTGGCCGTAGCCCGGTATCGCGGTGCACCGGGCGTCGAGCAGGGGCTGACGACAGGGGGCGAGGAGCTCGTGGCAGAACTTCTGCGAGTCGAGCCACAGGCCGTTCTCGCTGCCGGCGAGCGGCAGGACGTGAGACGGCTCCGGTGGCCCCGTGGTGCCGACGACCGTGGTGGTGACCGTCGGCGGACCGGGTTCCACGGCCGCTGTGGGCGCGGTCCGCGATCGGCCTGTGCACGCGAACGGCGCCGGAAGGCAGTGACGTGCCGTCGAACGGCTCCCACAGGCAGTCACGCCGTTCGGCGTCGTTCTGCCCCAAATGCCCTCTCTCCGAATCAGCCCTATCGTGCTCGTATGGAGCACGCACTGAGCCCCGCGACCCTCTCCGAGCTGCGCCGCCCGCGCCCCTATCCCGCGGTGTCCGTGCTGACGCCGACGCATCGCCGTCAACCCGACAACAGCCAGGACCGGGTCCGGCTGCGCAACGTCGTGGCCGAGGCCAGGAAGCGACTGGAGGCCGATCCGGCGGTCACCCGGGAGCGGCGCGCGGACGTGACGGAACAGCTCGACCGGGCCCTCGCGGAGGTGGATCTGACGTACACCGAGGACGGCCTGGTGATCTTCGCCGCCCCGGGTGAACACCAGGTGTGGTCGCTGGCCCGCCCGGTCCCGGAGCGCGTCGTCCTCTCGGACACCTTCCTCACCCGCAACCTCGTCTCGGCCCGGGCCGCCGAGCGGCCGTTCTGGGTACTGTCGGTCTCCGCCGACCGGGTTACCCTGTGGAGCGGCGGCGCCGACCGGGTGGCCGAGGAGCACTCCCACGGGTTTCCGCTGATCCGAAGCCGGGAGAACTTCGACGCCGAGCGCATGGAACGCACCGGCGACCTGCCGAGCACGTTCCGCGACGAGGGCACCCGCCGCTTCCTGCGCGACGCCGACACCGCCATGGGCAGGCTGCTGCGCGAGGCCCCGCGGCCGCTGTACGTCACCGGCGAGACGGCGGCGCTCTCCCTCCTGGACGAGATCGCGGGGGTCACCCGGGACGCCGTGCACGTGCCGCACGGCGGCCTCACCCACTCCACCCCGGACACGGTGTGGCAGGCGGTACGCCCGCTGCACGAGGCCGAGGGCCGCCGGGGCACCGCCGCCGTGGCCCGCGAGCTGGACTCGGCCCGAGGCCGGCACGCCTTCGCCGCCGGGGTCGACGAGTTGTGGCAGAACGCCCGCGAGGGCCGTGTCCGCCTCCTCGCCGTGGAGGAGAACTACCGCGTCACGGTCCGCGACGACGGCGCCCACCTGATCCCGGCCGAGAGCACCGACCTCGACTCCCGCGACGACATCGTGGACGAGATCGTCGAACAGTGCCTGGAGACCGGCGCCGAGGTCCGCTTCGTCCCCGACGGCACCCTGACCGACGCCGACGGCATCGCGGGCGTACTGCGCTACTGAACCGCCTCACCCGGTCGGCGTACGCTACGCGTGATCGTCGGCCGGAGGGAGCGAGTCCGTGGGTGAGCCGCTGGGCGTGGCCGTGCTGGGGGCCGGGCACATGGGCGCCGATCACGTACGCCGCCTCGACCGGGTGGTGAGCGGGGCCAGGGTCGCCGCCGTGGCCGATCCGGACGCCGACCGTGCGAAGGAGGCCGTCGCCGGTGTCGAGGGAGCCTCGGCACACACCTCGGTCGAGGCCGCGCTGGACGCGCCCGGCGTGGCGGCCGTCCTGATCGCCTCGCCGGGGCCCGCGCACGAGGAGGCCCTGCTCGCGGCCTTCGCCCGCGGCCTTCCGGTGCTGTGCGAGAAGCCCATGGTGCCGGACTCCGCCGGGGCGCTGCGGGTGCTGGAGGCGGAGGCCCGGCTCGGCCGGCGGTTCGCCCAGATCGGGTTCATGCGGCGCTACGACGCGGAGTACCGCAGGCTCAAGGCTCTGCTGGACGACGGGCGGCTCGGCCGGCCCCTCATGCTGCACTGCACCCACCGCAACGTCTCCTCACCGCCCGGCTTCACCAGCGCCATGCTGATCGACAGCTCGGTGTCGCACGAGATCGACGCGTCCCGCTGGCTGCTCGGCCAGGAGCTGACCGCCGTCACGGTGCTGCGGCCACGCTCCTCGTCCGTCGCCCCGCGGGGCCTGTCCGACCCCCAGTTCGTCCTCTTCGAGACCGACGGTGGCGCCCTGGTCGACGTGGAGGTCTTCGTCAACTGCGGCTTCGGCTACCAGGTGCGCTGCGAGGCGGTGTGCGAGGCGGGCAGCGCGCGCATCGGCGACGACCACGGTCCCCTGGTGAGCGCAGGTGGCTCGGTCGGCACGGAGGTGCCCCAGGACTACCTCGTCCGGTTCGCCGACGCCTACGACCGCCAGGTGCAGGCCTGGGTCGACGCCACTCGGCGGGGCCGGGTCACCGGGCCGACCGCCTGGGACGGCTACGCGGCCTCCGTCGTCGCCGAGGCCGGGGTGCGATCGCTGGAGGGCGGCACGCGCGTGACCGTCGACCTCGCTCCGCGTCCGGCCCTGTACGGCTGATGCCGGGCCGGGCTCACACGTTGCCGAGCAGCGCGTGCAGGCTTTCGTCGACCGCCGTACCGACGTCCTCCTGACCCGCGGCGATCACGGCGTAGCTGCGCAGCAGGAAGCGGCGCAGCGCGGCCGTGTCGAACTGGAGCAGGGCCAGCCCGAACGGCGAGTGGAACTCCACGACGGTACGGGACCGTCCGCACGGCCAGATCTGCACGTCCCCGGTGCCGGCCGGCCCGTCCAGCCCCTCCGCCAGCAGCGCGCGGCCGAACGTCCAGGTGACCGCCTCGCCCTGGAGGGAGACCTCCGGCGGGAAGTCCAGGTGCACGGCGAGGGGGTCGGCGGAGAGGTAGCGGAGCGTCGCGGGGACGGGCAGTTCCCGCTCCTCGGCGGTGATGAGCCGGGCGCGGGCGGGCTGTTCGACGGTGACGCGGGCGAGATCCATGGGTGGTCTCCGCAGCGGTGAGAGGTCGGCCGTTTTCGGTGTGGTGCTTGTAGGACCTCGAAGAGGCCGTTCGCATTACGCGAATGCCCTGCGAATTATTGTGACCTGCGTCACGGAGGGTCGGGCCGATCGCCGATCCTCCACCGCCCACGGAACACACGACCGTCGAACACCTGGTTGATCACCACGATGCACCCTCGCGAGTCCCTCAACCCGCGTACCTCTTCTACGACTTTCCGTCGCGAGGACGTACGCCATCGATACCCCCTGAGCTGCGCGAGAGGACCGTGGCATATGCCGGACGCATCACCGGATCGTGTGTTGCCGAATCACTTACGGCGCCCCGCGGGCTGTGCCACAGTCGTAACGGCCCGTTCCTCAGTCCGGCCGTCCCGTCCCCGCATCGGAGTGCGCCATGCCGTCCCCCCTCTCCGCGGACCGCCCCGCCCGGCCGCCAGGTCACGGCCAGGTCGACGCGCTGATCACGCAGACCCGGCGGCTCAAGGGCGAGGTGGACGCCGTGCGACGGGACGCGCAGGACGACACCACGGACCCGCGGGGGCGCTGGCAGCGCGCACTGTGCGACCTGGCGCTGCACCAACTCGACGACCTCGACGCGCACCTGGCCCAACTGCGGGACGGCCCAGCCCCGCCACCCCCGCAGGCGTCGCTGCTCAGCCGCGTCGGCAGCGCGGAGTGGAACCTGCTGACGGACGAGGCCGTATGGTCCCCGGAGCTGCACGGCATCGTCGGCCGCGACCCGGCCGCTCCGCCGCTCACCCTCGACGAACTCCCGTCCCTCGTCCACGACGAGGACCGCCCGCGCCTCACCGCCATGGTGACCGACTGCCTCGTCGACGCGAAGCCCATCGACGGCGAGTTCCGGATCGTCCGGCCGGACGGTGCGGTCCGAACCGTGCACATGATGGGCGAGCCCGTGCTCGACGCCGGCGGCAGCACCACCTCGATGTGGGCCGTGGTGCGGGACGTCAGCGAACTGCGCCGCAGCCAGCGCGCGGTGCACGCGACCCGTGACTCGCTGCACGTCCGACGGTACCCGGCACAGGCCGGGCACCGGCCGACGGCCGCGCCGCGGGACACCACGCCACCGCCCCGGCACGGCTCACTGCGGCTCCCACGCGCCCCCGGCACACTCGACCTCGCCGCCCGGCACCTGCCCGCCGCCACGAGTTCACCGATCGGCGGCACCTGGTACGACACCTTCGAACTTCCCTGCGAAGACACGCTGTTGAGCGTCGGCGGACTCACCGGACCCGGCTCGGACATCACCTCCACCCTGGCGACGACGCTCGGCGCCCTGCGCGGCATGGCGATGTCCGGTGCCGGCCCGGCCCAACTTCTCACCTGGCTCGACCACTTACTCGGCGCCGACGACGCGCCCCCTCTGTGCTCCACCGTCTGCTGCCGCTACCGGCCCGCCACCCACACCCTGGCGTGGGCGCAGGCCGGACACCCCGCCCCGCTGCTGTTCCGAGGCGGGACGGGGCGTCGGCTGGAGGCACCGGACGGCGTCCTCCTCGGCACCACCCCGGGTACCGCCCATGGGCAGGCCGAGGCGGTGCTGGAGGTGGGCGACCTGCTCCTGCTGCACACCGACGGGCTGGTCCCCGCCGGCGGCGCGGACACCACGGACCGACTCCTGGACCTGGCCCCGCGCCTCGCCGGGCCGGGCACCGCACAGGACTGCGTGCGGCTGATCACGGAGGAGTTCGGCAGCGGCGACCGCGAGGCCGACGCCTGCGTGCTCGTCGCCCGGATCCCCTGACCGACGGACCGATGACCGTGACCTCGTCTAAGCCGGGGCGGTGTTGCCCCTGCCCCCCTTCGGCTTCGGCAGCGCCTGCCGGATCTCCTCACGCAGCTCGCTGATGCGCGGGTAGTCGGCGTACTCCGCGGTGAGCCGGTACATCTCACGCAGCCTGTCCCAGGTGCGGCGGGAGGAGTTCGACCCCATCGACATCAGAGCCAGCCGCGCGTACCGGTCGGCCTGTTCGGGGTCGTCCGCGATGAAGCAGGCCGAGGCCATGGACAGATGGTCGAAGATCTTCGACCGCTCCCGTCCGTCGACCCGCAGGGCGAGGGCCTTCTCCGCGTAGTACTGGGCGTGCACGGCCGCCCCCGGCTCGAACTCGGCGAGCGTGCGATAGGCAAGGGCCTGCATGCCGTACAGGTCCTCGTCCTTGAACGTCTGCATCCAGGACGGCGTCTGCGCGTCGATCCGGCCGGACACGAACAGGTCCTCCGCCTGCCCGAGCGTGCGGCGCATGGCCTGCCCCTTGCCCATCGACGCCTGAGCCCAGGCCTCGATGGTGTGGAACATGGCCCGCGTGCGCGGCAGCACCGCGTCGCCGGAGCCGGACTGGGCGAGCTTCATCAGGTCCAGGGCCTCGTCGGGCCGGCCGAGGTGCACCATCTGGCGGGCCGCCCTGGACAGGGCCTCCCCCGCCCGGGGCCGGTCGCCGCCCTCCCGTGCGGCATGGGCGGCGATCACGAAGTACTTCTGGGCCGTGGGTTCCAGACCGACGTCGTGCGACATCCAGCCCGCGAGGACGGCGAGGTTGGCGGCGACGCCCCACAGGCGCCGCTGGAGGTGGGCCGGGTGTCGGTAGGCGAGCATGCCGCCCACCTCGTTGAGCTGGCCCACCACGGCCTTGCGCTGGAGCCCGCCGCCACGAGCGGCGTCCCAGGCCCGGAACACCTCCACCGAGCGCTCCAGTTCGTCGACCTCCTCCGTGCCGATGGGGGCGGCCTCGTAACGGTCGAACCCGGCGGAGTCGGCGTGCAGGAGAGGATGGTCGACGACCGGAGCGTCGACGGAGAGGGTGGGGTCGGTGTGCAGCCAGTCGTACATGGCACTGCTGAGTGCTGATCCCGCGGCGAGCGCGGCACCCGCGCCCACCAAGCCGCGTCGGTTGAGCATGAGGTCCATTCCCGTGAATTCGGTGAGGACCGCGGCAGTCCGTTCGGGCGCCCACGGCACGCCGTCGGGATGCTGCGCACTCCCGTCGCGTGGCCGTTTCCCCGCACGCCCGTGCCGGACCAGACCGAGGTCCTCAATGGTCACGACACGGCCGAGACGCTCGGTGAACAGAGCCGCCAGCACCCGCGGCACGGGATCGCGCGGGATCTCTCCCATGTCGATCCACCGCCGCACCCGGGAGGTGTCGGTCGACAGCTGGGGGTGGCCCATGGCCGCCGCCTGCCGGTTGACCAGCCTCGCGAGTTCCCCCTTGGACCAGCCGGCCAGGCCGAACAGGTCCGCCAGACGGGTGTTGGGTTGTCCGCTCACGTAAGCCCCCAGGTTCTCGGCTGAGTTGACAGTAGCCCCGTGCAAGTTGCCGGGCGACTATTCGCCAGGGTTCGCCAGGGTGCGCCAGATGGTGTGCCACGGGGCCACGGGTGTCAGGTAGGAATGCGCCACCCCGCCCCGGTCGCCGAGGGACATTCCCCAGGGTGCACCCGGGAGGCCGGGCCGGGCAGCGCATGACGTCGCAGGCACACGAAGGGATCTGTTTCGCCCATGTACGCAGCATCGTCCTCCGTGTCCGCCCCGCCCCGGTCGCTGCACTCCCGCCCGGGCGGCGGCGGCCCCTACCTCGACCCCGCCCGGCCGGCACCCGGCGTGCCCGGCGCGGGCCGCGGCGCCCGGCGCCCCGCCGGGATCGCCACCCAGCCCGTCAGCGGCAGGCTCGACCTGTCCGGCCCTCAGGGCGCCCAACTACGCACGGCGATCGCGTCGGTGCACCGGATCTGCCCGGAGTTCGCCCCGGTGCAGGTACTGCGCCGCAGCGGCCGCTCCGTGCTCCTGGTCGGTACGACGGGACGCAGCACGGCCGTCGCCAAGTGTTTACTGGACCACTCCCCCGCCTGGGCCGAGCGGATCCGGCACGAAATAGCGGCGTACCGCACGTTCGTCCGGCACCGCCCCCCTGTGCGGGCGCCGAGGCTGATCGCGGCGGACCCGGACAACTGCACCCTCGTCATCGAACGGATGCCGGGACGCGCGGCGGCCCTCCAACGGCATCCCACACAGGCTCCGCCCCGCGCCGACATCCGGGCGGCGCTCGGCGCGATCTGCCGGCTCAACACCTGGCGGCCACCGGCCGGCACCTTCGACGCCCCGCTGGACTACGCGGCCCGCATCTCCCGCTACCACGAGCTGGGGCTGCTCACCGACCGGGACCTGGGGGACCTCCAGAAACTGGTGCACGGCATCGCGGCGACCGCGGGCCGACAGGGCATGGGCCAGTTCTGCCACGGCGACGCCCTCCTGTCCAACATGCTCCTGTCCCCGGCCGGTCCCGTGCTGGTGGACTGGGAGCACGCGGGCTGGTACCTGCCGGGCTACGACCTGGCGACGCTGTGGGCGGTCCTGGGTGAGGCCCCCGTGGCGCGCCGTCAGATCAGCCAGATCGCCCAGTCGGGGGGCCCGGCCTCGCGCGACGCCTTCCTGGTCAACCTGATGCTGGTGCTGACCCGGGAGATCCGTACCTACGAGACGGCCGTGCAGCGTTCGATGCACGACACGGCCCCCACGGCCCCGATGGCGGCCCACCCGGGTGCCGCACCGTCCGGCGAGGAGCAGCGCCTGCTGCTGCGGCGACTGCACGACGACTGCCAGATGGCCCGCCGGGCCGTTCGGGCAGCGGTCGGCACTCGCTGATCGGCACTCGCCGAGGAGGGAGGGTCCGTGGTGCGCCAGAGCGGCGGCGCACCGCGGACCTTCGTACGTCCGGGCCGTCACACGGGCGGCAAGCGGGTCATTGGTGTACGCCAGTGACGCCCCGCAGGCGGCGCAGCCATCCGCCACGAAACTCACCCGACCCCTGCTGACGTGGGAAATCCCGTCAGCATGGGCATGATTGACGGATCGTCGGCGAGCCGGTACCACTGAGCCACGTCCGGCCCCGCACGCCCCGCCCGCTCGTCCCAGGAGGCCGCATTGCGAGGATCCGTCACCCGCCCCAGAACCGCGCGCACCCTCGGCGCCGCCCGCACCCGCAGAGCCGCCGGCGCGGTGGCCTCGGCGGCCCTGATGTTCCCGCTGCTCGCCGCGTCCCCGGAGGCGGCGGATCGGTCCACGACCGGGCTACAGCGGGCGTTCGCCGCCGCGGCCGCCGAGTACGACGTGCCACAGAGCGTGCTGCTGGGCGTCTCCTACCTCCAGTCCCGCTGGGACGCGCACGGCGGTGCGCCGAGCGTGGCCGGCGGCTACGGCCCGATGCACCTGACGGACGCCCGCACCGCCCTCGCCACCGCCCCGCACCACAGCGAGGGCACGGAGGATCCGCGCGGCGACGACGCCCGCGCCACTCTGCGTCCCGAGACGCCGCTCCCGGCCGACACCGAGATCCCGGCCCGGCTGAAGACCCTTCCCGAGGCAGCGGAGCTGACCGGCCTGAGCCCCGAGGCGCTGCGCACCGACCCGGCCGCCAACGTGGCCGGCGGTGCCGCCCTGCTGGCCGCCGCGCAGCGCGATCTGGGCGAGCCGCTCACCGCCGATCCGGCGGACTGGTACGGCGCGGTGGCACGCTTCTCCGGCGCAGACGACACCGCTACGGCCGCCGTGTACGCGAACGACGTGTACGACGTGATCCGCACCGGCGAGAAGCGCACCACCGACGCCGGGCAGGTGGTGGCGCTGGCCGCGCGGCCGAGTCTGGCGCCGGACACGGCTCAGCTGCGGCGGGCCGGCCTGCGCACGGCGTCCGCGGCCAGGACCGAGTGTCCGGGGTCCGTCTCCTGCGAGTGGATCCCGGCGCCTTACGAGCAGTTCGGTGACAACGACTACGGCAACCACGACCTGGGCGACCGCCCCGCGTCGCAGTCGATCGAGTACATCGTCGTGCACGACACCGAGGGCGGCTGGGAGGGGGTCCTGGACCTGGTCCAGGACCCCACGTACGTGTCCTGGCAGTATTCGCTGCGTTCCACCGACGGGCACATCGCCCAGCATGTGAAGGCGAGGGACGTGGCCTGGCACGCGGGCAACTGGTACGTCAACGCCAAGTCGATCGGCCTGGAGCACGAGGGCTTCCTCGCCTTCCCGGACTCCTGGTACACGGAGGCCATGTACCGGTCGTCGGCGCGCCTGGTGGGGTACCTGGCGGAGAAGTACGACATCCCGCTGGACCGGCAGCACATCCTGGGGCACGACACGGTGCCCGGCCCGACCACGTCGACCGTGCCGGGCATGCACACCGACCCGGGTCCGTACTGGGACTGGCGGCACTACTTCGAGCTGCTGGGCCGCCCTTTCAAGGCGACGGCCCGCAAGAACTCCGGGCTGGTGACGATCCTGCCGGACTACAACGCCAACCAGCCGCTCTACACGGGCTGCACGGCCAAGGGTGAGCCGTGCGCGGCGCACGGGTCCGGGGCGGTGCGGCTGTACTCCGACCATGACGAGAACTCGGCCCTGATCAAGGACGTCGGCCTGGGCACGATCCCGACGACGGGCGTGAACGACATCTCCTCACGGGTGTCCACCGGCCAGCAGTACGCGGTCGCCGACCGCTTCGGCGACTGGACGGCGATCTGGTACCTGGGCCAGAAGGCCTGGTTCAGGAACCCCGCGGCGCAGCCGACGGCCGTGCCCGCGAACGGGCTGGTGGTGACCCCGAAGGAGGGTGTGGACAGCGCGCCGGTCTACGGACGTGCCTACCCGGAGGCGTCGGCGTACCCGGCGGGCGTGCCCGTCCAGTCGGTGTCGCCGCTGCCGTACCGGCTGCCGGCGGGACAGAAGTACGTGGTCGGTGACAAGGTGCCGGGCGAGTACTACTACGCGGTCACCTTCACCACCGACTCGCACCAGGTGGTCGTCGGCAAGGACCTGTACTACGAGATCCAGTACGGCCACCGGGTGGCGTTCGTCCGGGCCGCGGACGTACGGCTGTCGACGCCTCGGACGCCGGTGCGGTAGGTCCGTTTCAGCCCTGCTGGAAAAGCTCCGCCGGGAGCGGCTTCAGCAGGGCGTACAGGTCGTCGGTGATGGGACGGTCCCAGGCGGCGATGGTCACCAGGACATTGTCGCTGCGGTCGAACTGCACGCAGGAGATGCGGCTCTCGGAGAGCTTGAGACGGCGCACGATCAGGAGGTTGTCGCCCTGCATCACCGGCATGTCCTCGGTCCCGACCACGGTCACCTCCTCGTCGTTCTCCAGCGCGAGCAGCAGCTGGGCCACCTCGAAGGGGACCTCGCCCTCGGCGACCTCGCGGGCCGGCGAGCCTTCGGGGAGGTTGCCGATGATCATCGCGGGGCCGCGGCCGCCGAAGAGGTCGTAGCGCAGGAAGACGCCCTGGCAGGTGCCGTCGGGGGCGGGCAGCAGGCCGGCGCCGAGGTTGCCGGGCCAGTCACCCGGGTCCATGGCCAGGACGTCGAAGTCGGGCCCGGCGGGCGTGGCACTGCGGCGGCGGAGGAACGACATGGGGCCATGGTACGTGTACGGGGGCCGTCGGCGTCGTGCGGGCGGCCGCCTGTTCCGGGTGTTCGCGGGCTTTCGTCAGGGGGACGGCCGGGCCGCCCGGAAGGACACCTGCTCCGGCGGTCCCACGCGGAGCGTCCCCCCTCCACGGCCCTCGGATTCCGTCCCGCCGCGGGGCGTCCCAGGGCTACGAGGCCTGCTTGCGGCGTTCGTGGTGGAGGGTTACTCGGGCACGGTTGCCGCAGGCCGGCCTGCACCACTCCTGGCGCGGGTGGTCCTTGAGGAAGTAGCGGACGCAGCGCGGGGCATGGCAGGCGCGCAGGCGCTGCCGGTCGGGGCCGGTCAGGAAGGCGATCGAAGGCGATCGCGGCCTGTGCGAGCGCCGCGGTGAGGTTGTGGACGGAAGGTGTGCACGCTGCCGCTGATCCGGCGGGTCGCCGTGGTCCGCCGCCGGCCGCAGGCGTACACCGGGATCGGCGCCCTCGGCCCAGTGCAGGACGGGGACGGTGGGCCGACGGGCGGCGGCCTCGTTGAGGCGGTCCAGGGCATCGGGCACGGGCAGCGGCCGAACCGCGTCGGCGGGGCTCGGCGCGCCGAAGCGTACGGCGTGCGCGAACAGGGCGCGGACGGCGGCGCGCAGGTCGCGGACGGCGGCGAGGGCGGTGGCGTCGGCGGCGTAGCCGGGGCTGACCGGAGGGACGTCGGCGTGGGCGCGGAGCCAGGTGGTGAGTGCCGCGGGGTCGGTAAGGTCGTCGGCGACCCCGCCGTGACCGTCGTGCCGGAGGGTCAGTGCGAGGTCGAGGGCGACGCGGGTGTCACCGGCAGACGCCTCCTGCATGCGGCTGATGACAGGGACGACGGCAACCGTCGGCGGGTACGCGGCTCATTCCTCGGCGGCCGCCGGTGGCACCACCGCGACCGGACTCGCCGCGTGCAGCAGCACGGCGTGGGTGACGGAGCCCAGCATGCGGGCGGGGGCCAGCAGACGTCGGCGGTGGCGGCCCACGACGACCAGGTCGGCGTCGCGGGAGGCGGCCACGAGCCGGCCGGCCGCGTCGCCGGGGGCCGGGTACGTCTCCACGCGTACTTCGGGGTGGCGCTCCCGGTGCTGGGCGAGGAAGCCGTCGGCGAGAGTGCGCGTCCCGTGTTCGACGGCGCGCCGGTCGGTGTCCGGCGGAAGGAGTTCGCCGGGGGCGGCGGTCCAGGTCCGCACGGGCCAGGGGTAGGCGGCGACCACCTGGAGGCGGGCGTCGCGCAGGGCTGCCTCGGTGAAGGCGAGGGCGAGCGTGGCGTCGTCGGGGCTGTCCACGTTGAGGCCCACGACGACCCGCGGGCCGGGCTCGGACGGCGGGCCCTCGACCTCGCGGCCGGGCCGGGGGACGATCACGACGGGGCACTCGGCGTCCCGTGCCGCGGTCATGCCGTTGGACCCGAGCAGCAGGCCGGCGAAGCCGCCCCGGCCCCGGGACCCGAGCACCAGCAGTTCGGCCTCGGCCCCCAGTTCGGGCAGTAGCGCGCCCGGCGCCCCGTCGAGGCCGACGTACTCGACGTCCGGGCCGGACGCGGCCCCCTCCAGGCGGGCGCGGGCCTCGGTGAGGACGGGGTCCTCGTCCGGGGGCGGGGGCATGATCATGGGCGCGCCGGGCTGCGTCCACGCGGCGTAGTGGCGTACGTGGCACACACGCAGCGCGGACCCGCGTCCGCGTGCGGCGTCCGCGGCCCAGTCGAGGGCCCGCAGGCTGTCCTCGGAACCGTCGACCGCCACGGCGACCGGCAGCGTGCTCATGGCTCTCACCTCCGGGATACGACCTGCGACCTGCTGGGGCCAGCCTGGCTCAGGCACGGACCCCGGCCGGCCCTCATCGGTCGCGTGTCCGGAAAATGACATCGCCGGTTCGGCCCGCCGCGGCGGCTCGTCACGGCGGTGGGCCGGGCCTGGCGGGGGCCTCAGGTCAGGTCGAACTCCCCCTCACGTGCCCCCGACACGAACTCGCCCCATTCGGCGGGCGTGAAGATCAGGGAAGGACTCTCGGGGCGGCCGCTGTTGCGCATCGCGACGAATCCCTCGACGAAGGCGATCTGGACATCCCCCCGACCCCGGCTGCTGGACCGCCACTCGGCGTTGCTGAGGTCCAGCTCCGGCTTGTCCCAGCTCGTGAGCGGCTGCTGCTGGATGGTGCTCTCGGCCACGTCCGTGCTCCTCCCGGTTCGTCGTCCGCGGCCAGCCTAGCGATCGGTTCCGGGCGCCGACAGGGCACGTGAGGGGGACCTTTCAGGAGTGCGGCGGTGTCGTTCCCACGAGCCACATGGAGAAGAACTGCGAGCCGCCCCCATAGGCGTGTCCGAGGACCCTGCGGGCGCCGTCCACCTGGTGTTCCCCCGCCTGTCCGCGGACCTGGAGGGCCGCCTCCGCGAAGCGGATCATGCCGGAGGCGCCGATGGGATTGGTGGACAGCACGCCGCCCGACATGTTGACGGGCAGGTCCCCGTCCAGTTCGGTGGCTCCCGCCTCGGTGAGCTTCCAGCCCTCGCCCTCGGCGGCGAAGCCGAGGTTCTCCAGCCACATGGGCTCGTACCAGGAGAACGGCACGTACATCTCGACGGCGTCGATGTCCCGGCGCGGGTCGGAGATCCCGGCCTGCCGGTAGACGTCGGCGGCGCAGTCCTTCCCGGCCTGCGGGGAGACGGCGTCCTTCCCGGCGAACAGGGTGGGCTCGCTGCGCATGGCACCGCCGTGCATCCAGGCGGGCGGGCGGGGTGAACGGGCCGCCCCCGCGCGGTCGGTGAGGATCATGGCACAGGCGCCGTCGGAGGACGGGCAGGTCTCGGAGTAGCGGATCGGGTCCCACAGCATGGGCGAGGCCTGGACCTTCTCGAGGGTGATGTCGTGCTCGTGGAGGTGGGCGTAGGGGTTCTTCAGGGCGTTGCGGCGGTCCTTGTACGCGACGAGGGAACCGATGCCGTCGGGCGCGCCGCTGCGGCGGATGTACGCGCGTACGTGCGGCGCGAAGAACCCGCCCGCCCCGGCCAGCAGGGGCTGCTGGAAGGGGATCGGCAGGGACAGGCCCCACATGGCGTTGGACTCGGACTGTTTCTCGAAGGCGAGCGTCAGTACGGTGCCGTGGACGCGCGCCGCCACCAGGTTGGCCGCCACCAGCGCCGTCGATCCGCCGACCGAGCCCGCCGTGTGCACGCGCAGTACGGGCTTGCCGACCGCGCCGAGGGCGTCGGCGAGGTACAGCTCCGGCATCATGACGCCCTCGAAGAAGTCGGGCGCCTTGCCGATGACGACGGCGTCGATGTCGGTCCAGGTCAACTCGGCGTCGTCGAGGGCGCGTCGGGCCGCCTCGCGTACCAGGCCGGCGATCGAGACGTCCCGCCGGGCGGCGACGTGCTTGGTCTGGCCGACTCCGACGACGGCCACGGGTTCCTTGCTCATCGCGGATCCCCTTCGAGTACGGCGACCAGGTTCTGTTGCAGGCACGGGCCGGAGGTGGCGTGGGCGAGGGCGCGGTCGGACTCGCCGCGGTGGACGCGGGCGGCGGCCTCGCCGATGCGGAGGAGTCCGGCGGCCATGACCGGGTTGGCGGCGAGGGCGCCGCCGGAGGGGTTGACGCGCACGTCGTCGCCGAGCTTCAGCGCCTTGCGCAGCACGACCTCCTGGGAGGTGAAGGGGGCGTGCAGCTCGGCGGTGTCGACGGGCCGTTCGAAGGCGCCGGCCCGTTCGGCGGCCAGGCGCGCGGAGGGGGAGTCGGTGAGGTCGCGCACGCCCAGGGAGTGGGCCTCGACGCGGTGGTCGACGCCCCGGATCCAGGCGGGGCGCGCACACAGTTCGCGGGCCCGGTCACCCGCGGCGAGGATCACGGCGGCGGCTCCGTCGCCGACGGGCGGGCAGTCGCCGGTGCGCAGCGGCCGTACGAGGTGGTCGCCGGGCGGTACGGGGCCGCGGAGCTGGGCGTGCGGGTTGGCGGCGGCGTCGGACCGGCTGCGGGCGGCGATGGCGGCGAGACGGGTCTCGTCGGTGTCGCCCGCGTCGATGAGGGCCTGGGCCTGGAGGGCGGCGAGGGCGACGGAGTCCGGCCAGAGGGGAGCCACGTAGTACGGGTCGAGCTGGCGGGTGAGGACGTCGCGGACCGGGCCCGGCGAGGACTTGCCGTAGGCGTAGACGAGCGCGGTGTCCGCGTCGCCGGTGAGCAGTTTGGTCCAGGCCTCGTACAGCGCCCAGGCGCCGTCCATCTCGACGTGGGACTCGGAGATCGGCGGCCAGGCGCCGACGCCGTCCAGGGCGAGGGTGAAGGAGAAGGCACGGCCGGCCAGGTAGTCGCTGGAGCCGGAGCAGGTGAAGCCGATGTCGGCGGTCCTCAGGCCGGTGCGGTCGAGGACCTCGTGCAGGACGGGCATCAGCATCTCGACCTCGGACATGTCGTCGGAGGTGCGACGGTGGTCGGTCTGGGCGAAGGCGACGACGGCGATGTCCCGGAATCCCGCGGATGCGTGGCGCGTCACAGCAGCTCCTTGTAGGTGTCGTAGTCCGCGTCGGGTTCGCCGGTCGGTCGGTAGTGGTCGGGGTAGCGGGCGCCTTCGGTCCAGACGGGCTCGACGCGCAGGCCCATGCGCACCTGGTCGTAGGGGATGCCGCCGATCCGGCCGTGCAGGGCCAGGTCGGCGCCGTCGAGGGCGATGTGGCCGTAGACGTAGGGGACTTCGATGTCGAGGTTCTTCGCCTTGATGTTGACGATGCAGAAGGTGGTGACGGTGCCGCGGGGGCCCACCTCGACCTGCTCGGCGGTGGGGACGCCGCAGGTGGGGCAGGCACCGCGCGGCGGGACGTACACCTTGCGGCAGGACGGACAGCGTTCACCGACCGTGCGCCGGTCGGAGAGCGCGGCGATGTAGGCGGACTGGGCGCGTCCCGGGGAGTAGGTGTAGTCGAGGCGGGCGGGGGCGACGATGCCGGTGACCTGGTCCTCGAACACGCCGGTGTGGCCGTCGGGCCGGACCGGTGGGCCGGCGTGGGGCTCGAAGCAGGCGATGTCGGTGATGGCGCCGGTGCGCTCGGCCGCCCAGCGGACGCGGACACGCAGGCCGGTGTGGACGGCCTCGGGACCGGGGGCGTCCAGGGCGTGCAGGAGGGCGGTGTCGGCGCCGTCGAGGCGGACGAGGACCCAGGCGAAGGGTGACGTGAGGGGCTGGCCGCGGCGGGGGTCGTGGTTCCAGGCCCAGGTGGTGACCGTGCCGGTGGGTGCTACTTCGACGAGGTGGCGGATCTCCTCGGCGGTGACCGGGTCGTACTCGACGGGCGGGACGAGGGTGCGGCCGTCGGTGGTGCGCACGCCGAGGACCACGCGTTCGCGCAGGCCGGTCAGGAAGGCGCTCTGGACAGGGCCGAGGGAGCGGGTGAAGGGGAACTCGACGACGAGGGGGGCTTTGAGGACTTCGGGCATCGGGGCTGCCTCCTTGGGGATTCGGCGTGCGGGGGTCGAGCGACGTCGACACGACGGCGGCCCCGCGAGGGGCGCCTGTGGCGGCGCGACCGGCCCGCGGCGGCCCGCGGTCTCAGGAAGGGCGACCGGCCACCCGCGCGCCCGGCGGAGCGCCAGGGCGTGTTTCGAGAGTGCCGTCCGTCCGGCGGACGGACGACGCCGCTGTCGAAACGCGCCCTGGGGCGTGTCTGACGATGCGCGTCGGATCAGTGCGTGGCGCCCGGTGCCGGTGCGTCGCCAAGGCGCAGGATCGTCCGCGTGGAGGATGTACCCGCGTGATCCGACGACGTGGGGAAGTGCCGTGCCGGGCGTCGTGCACCCGGCGGGATCGTCAGACACGTTCTAGGCGCGTCGGTAGCTCGGCGTGCGCTTCTCGGCGAAGGCGCGGGTCCCCTCCTCGGCGTCGGCGGTGGCGAAGACCGGCCAGCCACGGGCCAGTTCGGCGGCGAGGCCGTCCGGTTCGGTCATCAGGGCCGTCTCGTACACCGACGCCTTCACGGCCTCGACGGCCAACGGGCCACAGGCGTTGACGCGTTCGGCGATCTCCAGGGCCTTGCCCAGGGCCGTGCCGTCGGTGACCACATGGCCGATCAGTCCGATCGCGGCGGCCTCGCGCGCGGTGTAAGGCCGTCCGGTGAGCAGCATCTCCAGGGCGTGCGTGTGCGGGATCTGGCGCGGCAGGCGGACGGTGGAGCCGCCGATCGGGAACAGTCCGCGGCGCACCTCGAAGAGGCCGAAGGTGGCCGACTCGCCCGCGACACGGATGTCGGTGCCCTGGAGCATCTCGGTGCCGCCGGCGACGCAGTACCCCTCGACGGCGGCGATCACGGGTTTTCGGGGTCGGTGGTGGCGCAGCATCGCCTTCCAGTGCAGGTCGGGATCGGCCTTGAGCCGGTCACGGTGCCGCTCGCCCGCCATGCCGTCGCCGGCGAGCGCCTTGAGGTCCATGCCGGAGCAGAAGGAGCCGCCCGTGCCGGTGAACACGATGGAGCGGACCGAGTCGTCCTCGTCGGCCTCGATCCACCCGTCGTAGAGGCCGACGAGCATGGCCGGTGAGAGCGCGTTCTTGGCCTCCGGCCTGTTGAGGGTGAGCACCAGTGTGGCGCCTTCGCGCTGCACGGTGAGGTGTTCCGTACCGCCCACGGCCGTCTCCCGTCTGCCTGACACGTCCAGAACGAGAACAGGTTGCAGGAGTGGTGACGGCACTTCAAGGGTTTTCTGACAGACAGTCAGATTTCTTGGTGGCGGCCCTTCCCACTCGAGGCGGCCTTTGCTCTGATGACCGGCGACCGTCAGCAGAGCCAGGCCCGGTGCGAGGTCAGGAGGAGCGGTGGAGTACAACCTTGCCGACCTGTTCGAGTCGGTCGTCGACGTGGTACCGGACCGTGAGGCCTTGGTGTACGTCGACCGTCCGGGGACGGGCGCGGAACGCCGGCTGACGTACGCCGAGCTGGACGCGGCGGCCAACCGGATCGGCCATCACCTCCTCGACAGCGGCGTCCGTCCCGGCGAGCATCTCGGACTGCACCTCTACAACGGCGTCGAGTACCTCCAGACGGTGCTCGGCTGCCTCAAGGCGCGGATCGTGCCGGTCAACGTCAACTACCGCTACGTCGAGGAGGAGCTGGTCCACCTCTACCGGGACGCGGATCTCGTCGCGCTCGTCTTCGACGCGGAGTTCACGCAGCGGGTGGCTCGGGCTCTGCCGCAGGTGTCCGGGCTGCGGCACGCGATCCGGGTGGGTACCGGCCCGAACGCCTCCCTCCGCGCTGTTCCCTTCGCGGACGCCGAGGCGGGCGGTTCCCCGGAGCGTGGGTTCCCGGCGCGCTCGGGGGACGACCAGTTCATCATCTACACGGGCGGGACCACCGGACTGCCCAAGGGTGTGATGTGGCGGCAGGAGGATCTCTTCTTCGCGGGTCTGGGCGGCGGGGCGCCGACCGGGGAACCGGTGAGGAAGCCGGAGGAACTGGCCGAACGGGTCGCGGCCGGCGGGTCGGGGATCACCTTCTTCCCCACTCCCCCGCTGATGCACGGCACCTCCACGCTGACGGCGTTCGTCGGCTTCCACTTCGGTCAACGCGTGGTGGTCCACCGCAAGTTCGTTCCCGAGGAGGTGCTGCGGACGGTGGCGAGGGAGAGGGTCACGAGTATCTCCCTGGTGGGCGACGCCATGCTCCGGCCGCTCATCGACGCGCTCCGGGGCCCGATGAAGGGCACGGACTGCTCGTCGGTGTTCAGCGTCTCCTCGTCCGGGGCGATCATGTCGGACACGGTCCGCGCGCAGTTCCGGGCGCTCCTGCCGAACGCGGTGCTGCTGAACAACTTCGGCTCCTCGGAGTCCGGGTTCAACGGCACGGCGACGGACGACTCGGGGCTCGAGCGCGGCTTCCGCGTGCGCGTCAACTCCCGTACACGGGTGCTCGATCCGGTCACACGCGAGCCGGTCGCGGCCGGTGAGGTGGGCCGGGTCGCCCAGCGCGGCCATGTCCCCCTCGGCTACTACAACGACCCGGTGAAGACCGCCGAGACCTTCTTCGAGAAGGACGGCGAGCGCTGGGTACTGCTCGGCGACATGGCCACGGTCGACGAGGAGGGGGTGGTGATCGTGCTGGGCCGGGGCTCGCAGTGCATCAACACCGGTGGCGAGAAGGTCTACCCCGAGGAGGTCGAGCAGGCCCTCAAGGCGCATCCGGACGTGTACGACGCCCTGGTGGCGGGCGTGCCGGACGCGACCTGGGGTCACCATGTGGCCGCGGTGGTCCAGTTGCGCACGGGGGCGCCGCGGCCCTCACTGGAGGACATCCAGACCCACTGCCGGACCCGCCTCGCCGGTTACAAGATCCCGCGCCAACTGGTGGTCACCGAGTCCGTCCGCCGTTCGCCGAGCGGCAAGGCGGACTACCGGTGGGCTCGGGAGGTGGCGGTGGCGGCGGACGGCTGAGCCGGACGTGCGGCCCCTACCCGGCCGTCGGCCGGGGGGACCCGGTGCCGGCCAGGAAGGCCTCGGTGCGGGTGGTGAACCACTTCGGGTCGTCCAGCCACGGGTAGTGGGCGGCACCCGGCTGCACGGCGAACTCGGCGTGCGGGAAGGCGTCGGCGACGAGCCGGGCCAGCTCCGGGCGGGGGCCGCCGTCCACTTCGCCGGCGAGCACCAGCACCGGGGCGTCGACGTGGGCGAGGGCGGCCCGCAGGGCGGGCGGGTCGTAGGCGGCGGGGTCGTGGAACCGGCCTGCCGCGTCGTCGTCGGTCTGCTCGTCGGCGGCGGCCGCGTGGGCGCGGGCGGTGTCGTCCCAGCGGCCGTAGAAGAAGGCGTCGACGGCCGTGAGGTCGACGTCGTCCTCGCTCGCGCCGGTCAGCCATGCCTCGAACGCGGGGAAGGCGGACGCGAACCAGGGCTCGCTCTCGCGCGGGCGTGCCGCCGCGAGCCGTTCCTCGGGGGTGGCAGGCCGGCCCAGGGCCCAGGGGATGGCCGTCACGAGGACGAGCCGGGCCACGTGCCGGGGGTGGCGGGCCGCGTAGAGCATGGCGAGACTGCCGCCCGCCGAGTGCGCCAGGAGATCCAGCCGATCGAGGCCCAGGTGGACGCGGAGCGCCTCCACATCCTCGACCTGCCGGTCGCAGCGGTACGTCGCCGGGTCCGCCGGCGCCGAGGAGTCGCCGGTGCCGCGCAGGTCGAGCAGGATCAGGCGGCGGTGGGCGGTGAGGCCACCGAGGTCGCCCAGGTACTCCGAGGCCCGCATCGGCCCCCCGGGCAGGACGACGAGGGGCTCACCCTCGCCCCGGACGTGGTAGGCGAGGGCGGTTCCGTCGGGTGCGGTGAAGATCGGCATGCGCAGATCCTCGTGCCCGGCCGGTCCGGGGCGCAACGCCGTCACAAGGTCGGCCTCACCTCCGCGAGCCAGGTCCGCGATGCGGTCCGGAAAGTGCGACCCGCCCCCTTGCCTCCCCGCCGTACGTCTGGATCAATGATCCGTGGGGAATCGACCGAATGATCGGTCGTCCGGATCGGCGCGGTCGGCGAGGGAGGCGTCCGGGGTGGATGCGAGGGATCTGCGGGACGAGGGCGAACGGCTCGACCCGGACGCGCTGCGAGCGCTGCAACTGGACCGGCTGCGGAGCTCGTTGCGGCACGCTTACGCCCATGTGCCGTACTACCGGGAGTCGTTCGACAAGGCGGGCGTCCATCCCGACGACTGCCGGGACCTCGCCGACCTCTCCCGGTTCCCCTTCACCACCAAGGCGGACCTGCGCGAGAACTACCCCTACGGCATGTTCGCCGTGCCGCGCGATCGGATCCGCCGGATCCACGCGTCCAGCGGCACCACCGGCCGTCCGACCGTCGTCGGGTACACGGAGAACGACCTCTCCCTGTGGGCGGACATGGTGGCCCGCTCCATCCGGGCGGCGGGCGGGCGCCCCGGCGACACGGTCCATGTCGCCTACGGGTACGGCTTGTTCACCGGCGGACTCGGCGCCCATCACGGCGCCGAACGGCTCGGCTGCACGGTCGTCCCCGCATCCGGCGGCATGACCACCCGTCAGGTCCAGCTGATCCAGGACCTCGAGCCGGCCATCATCATGGTGACCCCGTCCTACATGCTCACCCTGCTCGACGAGTTCGAGCGGCAGGGTGTCGATCCGCGCGGCACCTCCCTGCGGGTGGGGATCTTCGGCGCCGAGCCGTGGACGGAGGAGATGCGCCGGGAGATCGAGGAACGGTTCGCCATCGACGCGGTCGACATCTACGGTCTGTCGGAGGTGATCGGCCCCGGAGTGGCCCAGGAGTGCGTGGAGACCAAGGACGGGCTGCACATCTGGGAGGACCACTTCTACCCGGAGATCGTCGACCCGCTCACGGGCGAGGTCCTGGCCGAGGGCGAGGAGGGTGAGCTGGTGTTCACGTCCCTCACCAAGGAGGCGATGCCCGTGATCCGGTACCGGACGCGGGACCTGACCCGGTTGCTGCCGGGCACGGCGCGGGTGTTCCGGCGGATGCGGAAGGTGACCGGGCGCAGCGACGACATGGTCGTCCTGCGCGGGGTGAACCTCTTTCCCACCCAGGTCGAGGAGATCGTGCTGCGCACGCCGGGGGTCGCCCCGCACTTCCAGCTGCGGCTGACCCGCGAGGGTCGTCTCGACGCCCTCACGGTCCGCGCGGAGGCCCGTCCCGACGCCACGCCCGAGGACCGTGACGCGGCCGCGCGCTCGATCGCGGCGGCCGTGAAGGACGGTGTCGGCGTCACGGTCGCCGTCGAGGTCGTGGACCCGGAGTCGCTGGAACGGTCGGTGGGGAAGACCCGCAGGATCGTGGACCTGCGCCCGCGCGGGTAGGGGGAGAGGCCGAGGCCCGGTGACGCGCGCTACCCGCCGGAGAAGCGGTCCCGCAGCTCCCGTTTGAGGATCTTCCCACTGGCGTTGCCGCGGTGACGGCCTCGATCCACTTCTCGTCGGGCAGGCCGATCACGGCGGCCTCGGCGACGGCCTCGTGCGTGTAGAGGGCGTCCTCGATCTGGCGCGAAGCGATCAGCACACCACCGGAGTTGATGACGTCCTTCACCCGGTCGACGATGGTGAAGTAGCCGTGGGCGTCACGCACGGCGAGGTCGCCGGAGTGGAACCACCCCTCGCGGAAGGCCTCGGCGGTCTCCTCGGGCTTGTCCCAGTAGCCCTCGCACAACTGCGGGGAGCGGTAGACGATCTCGCCGGGTGTCCCGTCGGGCACGTCATCGCCGTTCTCGTCGACCACGCGCGCGTCGACGAACAGGACGGGGCGCCCGCAGGAATCCATCCGGCCCTTGTGCTCGTCGGGGGCGAGGACGGTGGCGAGAGGACCGATCTCGCTCTGCCCGAAGCAGTTGTAGAAGGCGAGCTTCGGCAGGCGCTCACGCAGCCTTTCCAGGACGGGGACCGGCATGATCGACGCCCCGTAGTACGCCTTGCGCAGTCCGCCGAGGTCCCGGGTCTCGAAGTCGGGACGGTTGGCCAGGCCGATCCACACGGTGGGCGGGGCGAAGAGGCTGTCGACGCGGTCCGCCTCGATCAGGTCGAACAACCGGTCGCCGTCGGGTGCGTCGAGGATGACGTTGGTGGCGCCCACGGCGAGGTACGGCAGCAGGAACACGTGCATCTGTGCCGAGTGGTAGAGGGGCAGCGCGTGCGCGGGGCGGTCGCCGGCGCTCAGGTCGAGGGCGGTGATCGCGCTGAGGTACTCGTGGACCAGGGCGCGGTGGGTCATCATCGCGCCCTTCGGCAGGGCCGTCGTGCCGGAGGTGTACAGCAGCTGGACCAGGTCCTCGCCGCGCGGTTCGGGGCCGTCGTACGCGGCGGCCGGCAGGGCGAGGAGCGAGTCGTCGGCGTCGCGCAGCGGCAACGTCCGTACGCCGTCGGGGAGCCGGCCCGCGAGGTCGGGGTCGGCGAGGACCAGGGTGCTGCCCGACTGGCCGACGAGGTACGCGAGGTCGTCGCCGGTGAGGTTCTGGTTGACGGGGACGTGCACCAGACCGGCGCGGGCGCAGGCGAGGAACGCGATGAGGTAGGCGTCGGAGTTGTGTCCGTAGGCGCCTACCCGGTCGCCCGCGGCGAGGCCCTGGCCGAGCAGGGCGCTCGCCGCGCGGGAGACGGCCTCGTCGAGTTCCTCGTAGGTCCAGGTGCGGTCGCGGTACTCCACCGCGACGCGTGCCGGGGTGCGTCGGGCACTGCGGCGCAGCACCCCGTCGACGGTGCTGCCGTGTCCGGGCGTCATGGCACATGATCCTGTGCGGGCCGCCGGGGCAGGTCAAGTCGCCGGGCGCCCCGGCCGGGTCGGGCCGGTGCCCCCGCCGGCCCGGAAGCAGCCGCGAAGGGGGAGTCCGGCCTGATCCCGTTCGACCCGCTCGACCTGGTGGACACTCCGCGCAGTCTCGGCACGGAGGCGCCGCCCTTCGCCACCGCCCTCGCGGACGCGGTCGCAAGGCTGTGCGCGCATCCCGCTGGGACCGCCGCTCGGCGAGCACCGGTTCGCCGTCCGGGGCGCCGAACGCATCCCCGTGCCGGGCGGCACCGAGTCCCCCCGCGTCTGGCAAGGTCGAGCCCGTGGGATACCGCGCGGTGATCCTCGTCGCCGGTGTCCTCACACGGGCCGGGTGCGGCCCTCCCAGTGCGGCTCCCGCAGCCGCCGTTTGTACAGCTTGCCGTTGGGGTCGCGGGGCATCTCGGCGATGAAGTCGATGCTCCGGGGGCGTTTGTAGCCGGCCAGGCGGTCGGCGCAGTGGGCGAGGAGGTCGGCGGCGAGTCCGGGGCCGGGCACGTGGCCGGGGGCCGGTTCGACGACGGCCCTGACCTCCTCGCCCCAGTCGTCGTGCGGGATGCCGAAGGCCGCGGCGTCGGCGACGGCGGGGTGCGCGAGCAGAACGGACTCGATCTCGGCGGGGTAGATGTTGACGCCGCCGGCGATGATCAGGTCGATCTTGCGATCGCGCAGGAACAGGTAGCCGTCCTCGTCGAGGCAGCCGAGGTCGCCGACGGTGAAGAAGTCGCCGATGCGGTTCTTGCGGGTCTTCTCCTCGTCCTTGTGGTAGCTGAAGCCGCCGGTGCTCATCTTCATGTAGACGGTGCCGAGTTCACCGGGCGGCAGCCGGTTGCCCTCGTCGTCGAAGACGGCGAGTTCGCTGATGGGCCAGGCCCTGCCGACCGTGCCGGGCTTCTTCAGCCAGTCCTCGGCCGTCGCGAAGGCGCCGCCGCCCTCGCTGGCCGCGTAGTACTCCTCCACGCAGTCGCCCCACCACTCGATCATCGCCCGCTTCACATGGTCCGGGCAGGGCGCGGCGCCGTGGATCGCGTGCCGCATGGAGGAGACGTCGTAGCGCGCCTTCACGTCGTCGGGGAGGGAGAGGAGGCGGTGGAACTGGGTGGGGACCATGTGGGTGTGGGTGCACCGGTGTTCGTCGATGAGCCGGAGCATCTCCCGCGGGGTCCACTTGTCCATCAGGACCAGCCGGTGGCCGATGTGCAGGGACGCGCCCGCGAACTGGAGCACGGCCGTGTGGTACAGCGGCGAGCAGACGAGGTGCACGTTGCCGTCGAAGGGCCTGATCCCGAAGATGCCGAGGAACCCGCCGAGGTACGCCTCCTCGGGCGGCCTGCCGGGCAGCGGACGCCGGATGCCGCGCGGGCGCCCCGTCGTACCGGACGTGTAGTTCATGACCCAGCCGAGGGTGCGGTCGGCGGGTGCCGACCCCGGTTGTCCGTCGAGGAGTTCGGCGTACGGTCGGAATCCGGCGACCTCACCGACGGCGTACCGGTGGGTGGCGGGGAGGGCGGCCTCGTCGGCGGCCCGGCGGGCCTGGTCGGCGAAGCGCTCGTGGGCGAGGAGGACTTTCGCGCCGGAGTCGGAGACGATCCAGGCGATCTCGGGCCCGACGAGGTGGTGGTTGACGGGGACGAGGTAGAACCCGGCCTGGCTGGCGGCCAGGTAGGCGGTGAAGAACTCGGGCGAGTTGGGCAGGACGACGGCGAAGACGTCGCCGCGCTCCATCCCGGCCGCGCGCAGCCCGTGGACGAGGCGGTTGGCGGCGGCGTGCAGGCGTCCCGCGGTCCACTCCTCGCCGTCCGGCGCGACCATCACGGTACGGCCGGGGTCTTCGGTGGCCTGGGCCCAGAAACCGGTGGGCGGTGTGCTCGTCACCGGCCGTTCCTTCCTGCGATGCGGTTGACGCGGTCGACGGTCCGCTCGAAGCCGCGGGTGAGGTCGTCGAAGACGGCCCGGACGCTGCGGACCTCGTTCATCCGGCCGACGATCTGCCCGACGGGCGTGCCGAGCAGCGCGTCGACCTCGTACTTCTGGATCCGTGAGACGGCCTCGGCGACGAGCAGCCCCTGGAGCGGCATCGGGAGCGTGCCGGGACCGTCCGGGGCGTCCCAGGCGTCGGTCCATTCGCTACGGAGTTGCCGCGCGGGTTTTCCGGTCAGGGCGCGGGAGCGGACGGTGTCGCCGGAGCCGGCCGCGAGGAGTTTGCGGGTCAGGGCGGAGGAGTGCAGGTCGGCCTCGGCGGTGGTCAGCCAGAGGGAGCCGAGCCACACGCCCTGGGCGCCGAGGGCGAGCGCGGCGGCTATCTGCCGTCCGCTGCCGATACCGCCGGCCGCCAGCACCGGCATCGGGGCGACGGCGTCCACGACCTCGGGGGTGAGCACCATGGAGGCGATCTCGCCCGTGTGACCGCCGGCCTCGTAGCCCTGGGCGACGACGATGTCGATGCCCGCGTCCCGGTGCTTCAGCGCGTGCCGGGCGCTGCCCGCGAGCGCGGCGACCGGCACCCCCCGTTCATGGGCGCGGGCCACCACGTCGGGGGGCGGGGAGCCGAGGGCGTTGGCCAGCAGCCGGATCGGGTAGTCGAAGGCGACGTCGAGCTGACCGCGGGCGACCTGCTCCATCCAGCCGGTGACGCGCCAGCCCGACGCCTCGCCCTCGGCCAGTTCGGGCACGCCGTGCTTGGCGAGGGTGTCCCGCACGAACCGGCGGTGTCCCTCGGGGATCATCGCCTCGACGTCGGCCTCGCTCAGGGTTCGGCCGTCCGGGGCCTCGGCCTTCTTCGCGGGCATGACGACGTCCAGGCCGTACGGCTTGCCGTCGACGTGCGCCTCGATCCAGTCGAGGTCGCGCCGGAGATCGTCGGGGGCGGTGTAGCGGACCGCGCCGAGCACGCCGAAGCCGCCGGCGCGGCTGATGGCCGCGGCCACCGCGGGGAACGGTGTGAAGCCGAAGACGGCGTGCTCGACTCCCAGTTGGTTGCTCAGCTCCGTCTGCATGGGCGCAGGATGCCGCAGCGGTCCGGCCGACGGAAGACCTTTCCTGATACTCCGTCAGATTCTCTTCCCGCCGCGCCTCGGCGGGCGACGTCCATCCGCCGGTTGCCATGACGGACAGCTGCCGCCGCGTCTCCTCCGACGGCGAGCCGGGGGGCGGCCGCGCAGATGACGACCCGCCGGCCCCGCCCGGTGGTGTCGATCCTGAAGTCGGCGCAGGGGCCTCATCCGGTGAGGTCCTCCAGCACCGCCATCGCCGCGTTGTGCCCCGGCACCCCGCTGACCCCTCCCCCGCGCACCGCGCCGGCGCCGCACAGCAGCACATTGGCGTGCCGGGTCTCGACTCCCCAGCGGCCGACGCCGTCCTGGGCGTAGGGCCAGGCCAGGTCCCGGTGGAAGATGTTGCCGCCCGGCAGTCCGAGGTCGCGCTCCAGATCCAGCGGGGTCCTCGCCTCGATGCAGGGGCGGCCGTCGGCGTCGGTGGCCAGGCAGTCGGCCAGGGGCTCGGCGAGGTGCGCGTCCAGTTGGGCGAGGGTGGCCTTGAGCAGATCCGCGCGCGCGGCGTCGTTGTCCCGTTCGAAGAGCCGGGCGGGGGTGTGCAGGCCGAAGAGGGTGAGTGTCTGGTAGCCCCGCTCGACCAGGTCCGGACCGAGGATCGTCGGGTCGGTCAGGGAGTGGCAGTAGATCTCCGACGGCGGCGCGGTGGGCAGGTCGCCGGCCGCGGCCTCGGCGTGGGCGGTGGCCAGTTGGGCGTAGCCCTCGGCGATGTGGAAGGTGCCGGCGAAGGCCTCACGCGGATCGACGCAGGTGTCGCGCAGCCGGGGGAGCCGTTCGAGCAGCATGTTCACCTTGAGCTGGGCGCCTTCGGCGGGCGCCGGCGGGGTGTCGCCGGTGAGGGCGGCGAGTTGCTGCGGGGAGGCGTTGACGAGGACGTGCCGGGCGGCGGCAGTGCCGTCGTCGTCGGCGGTGCGGTAGACGACCTCGGCCCTGCGGCCGTCGGTGTCGATGCGCACGGCCTCGTGCCCGGTGGCGAGGACGGCGCCCGCACTCCTGGCGGCGTCGGCCAGCGCGTCGGTGAGGGCCCCCATCCCGCCGACGGGCACGTTCCAGGCGCCGGTGCCGCCGCCGATCACGTGGTAGAGGAAGCAGCGGTTCTGCTTGAGGGAGGCGTCGTGGGCGTCGGCGAACGTGCCGATCAGCGCGTCCGTCAGGACGACGCCCCGCACCAGGTCGTCCGCGAAGTGCTCCTCGACGGCGACGCCCAAGGGCTCGTCGAAGAGCATCCGCCAGGTTTCCTCGTCGTCCACCCGGCGGCGCAGCTCCTCGCGGCCGGGCAGCGGTTCGGTGAGCGTCGGGAAGACCCGCTCGGCCAGGCGCCCCGTCATGGCGTAGAAGCGCTGCCAGGCGGCGTACTCCCGCTCACCGCCGGTCAGCCGCGCGAACGCCTCCCGGGTGCGGGCCTCGCCGCCGCCCACGAGCAGCCCGGTCGCCCGCCCGTCGCGCTCCACGGGCGTGTACGAGGAGATGGTGCGCCCCTGGACCCGGAAGTCCAGACCCAGATCACGCACGATCTTCGCCGGCAGCAGGCTGACCAGGTACGAGTAACGCGACAGCCGGGCGTCCACACCGGCGAACGGCCGCGTGGAGACGGCGGCCCCCCCGGTGTGGTCCAGCCGCTCCAGCACGAGCACGGACCGGCCGGCCCGTGCCAGATAGCCGGCGGCGACCAGCCCGTTGTGGCCACCGCCGACGATGACGACGTCGTAGGCACGACGTCCGGGGTCTCCCTCGTGTGCAGGCATGGTTCTTCGTAACACGGGTCGATCAAGGCGGACCAGGGGTGTGCGGCGGATGACGCACGCACCCCCTCCGCGGCGGCACCCGTCGAGCGGACCCGGACGACCCGGCCCCCGGTGAGTCGCCCGTCACGGCGACTCCCGCGGCCGACGGGCCCCGTCGGCCGCGCCCCTCCGGTCCACGGACGGCGGCGCGGACCCGGTCCGAGATGTCGTGGTCGGGCGTCCGCTCCAGGCCCTCGGTCTCCCCCGCCGTGCGGAGCATGGTCGCCGTGCGCCGGAGGGTGTAGACGTCGATGTGGCTGAGGAAGCCGCCGGGGCGCAACCTGTGAAGGCGGCCACGACTCCCCTGCATCCCGCTGCCGAGCATCACGGCGTGCGACAACCGGCGTGGGTGGTCACGGTGGGCTAACGCCGCACTCGGGGCATCCCCAGGCCGATCCAGGAAATGATCTCGCGTTGGATCTCGTTGTTGCCGCCGCCGAAGGTGAAGATCACGGCGGAACGGTAGCCGCGCTCGAGTTCACCGTGCAGGACAGCGCCGGCCGAGCCCTCCTGGAGTGCTCCAGGGGCGGCGACGACCTCCATCAGCCAGGCGTAGGCGTCCCGGCGGGCCTCGGAGCCGTAGACCTTGACGGCGGAGGCGTCCTGGGGCGTCAGCGTGCCGTTCTGAAGTGCGGCCACCATCCGCCAGTTGAGGAGTTTGAGGGCGTCGAGTCTGACGTGGGTGCGGGCGAGGAGGCGGCGGACCCAGGGCAGGTCGACGACGCGGCGACCGTCGGCGAGCTTGGTGCCGGTCGCCCAGCGCTGGACGTCGTGCAGGGCGCGGATGGCCATGGTGCCGTGCGCGGCGAGTGTCACGCGCTCGTGATTGAGCTGGTTGGTGATCAGCCGCCAGCCCTGGTTCTCGGCGCCGACCCGGTGGGAGACGGGGACCCGTACGTTCTCGTAGTAGCTGGCGGTGGTGTCGTGCGAGGCGAGCGTGCGGATCAGCGTGCAGGAGTAGCCGGGGGCGGAGGTCGGCACGAGGAGCATCGTGATGCCCTTGTGGGGCGGGGCGCCGGGGTCGGTGCGCACCGCGAGCCATACCCAGTCGGCGGTGTCGCCGTTGGTCGTCCAGATCTTCTGGCCGTCGACGACGTAGTGGTCCCCGTCCCGCACCGCGCGCGTCTTCAGCGCGGCGAGGTCGGTGCCCGCGTCGGGTTCGCTGTAACCGATGGCGAAGTCGATCTCCCCGGCGAGGATCCTGGGCAGGAAGTACGCCTTCTGCTCGTCCGTGCCGTAGCGCATGATCGTCGGGCCGACGGTGTTGAGCGCCATCAGCGGCAGGGGCACGCCGGCCTGGGCGGCCTCGTCGAAGAAGACGAACTGCTCGGTCGGCGTCAGTCCGCGTCCGCCGTACTCCTCGGGCCAGCCCACGCCCAGCCAGCCGTCCGTGCCCAGCCGGCGGATGGTCTCGCGGTAGAAACGCTTCGCGGCGACCGGGTCGGCGTGCCGGGCGTAGGCGTTGTCCGGTACCAGTTGGGCGAAGTACGCGCGCAGTTCGGCGCGCAGCCGCAGCTGCTCGGGCGTGTGGTCGAGGTGCACGGCGCCTCCTGGCTTCCCAAGGCCGGTCTCCTGACGGCGCACACCGTAGAACGTGTTTCAGAAATTGGGAATGCCGGTCACCGCCTCAGTCCAGTGTCTCCAGGAAGTCGCTACAGGCCTTGGCGCAGGCGCGACAGGTGGCCGCGCTGTCCTCGGCGCCGGGGTGTCGGTCGAAGACGTGCGCGGTCTCCAGGCAGACGGTCCGGCACCACTCGACCTGGACCCGGAGGCCTGCCTCGTCCACCCGGTTGTCCTCGGACAGCACCCGGCAGGTCGCGTCGCAGACCTCCGCGCACATGATCCCTTTGCGTCGTACGGCTTCCTGTTGTCCGGTTCCGTCCGGATCCACGAGGCTCGCGCGCAGCGCGCAGACCCGCGCACACTCGGTGCACGCCTGGGCACATGCGAAGCGGTCCTCCAGGAACCGGAAGAGTTCCTGTTGGGATGTCGTCGAAGTCACACAGCGCGGGTAGCCGCGACGAGCCGCGCCAAACCCCGCGGATGCGCGCATCCGGGCCCCGAAGGGCCCGCGACGGGCGGCGCCCCGGTCCGGCACGCAGAGGTGGGCCGGGACCGCACAAGAGCGCCGAACGGGAGCGCCGAGCGCCGAAGGAGCCGACCGGGCGGGGTGGCACGTGGGCCCGGCACGGAGCGCGGCAGGACACCGGACCGGGCACCGAACGACGAGGTGACGCGAAACGGTTCACCGGCGATATGTGGGGTATTCGGCCGATATGACTAGCGCAGACATGCAGTTGGCCGCCGCGAGCGGCCTGCTCAGCGTGGCCATGTTCGTGGTCGGTGCGGCCCTCGTGGGCATGCTGGCCGGCAGCTTCTGGCTGGGCGCGCGCGTCAAACAGGGCGAGCTGCCCCGGCCACGCCCCGAGGAGCAGCCGCATCTGCCCCCGGAGGGACCGGTGCACGAGCTCCAGCAGATCCGGGAGCCCGACGAGGTGCCACGGACCCCGAAGGGCGGCCGCGCCCTCACGCCGTACGAACTGACCAACATGCGGACCCGGCCGAGTACCTCGAAGTCCCGGCCGCGCTGGAGTTCGGGCAGCAGCGGTTCGTTCGGTGGGGGCGGACTGGGCGGCCACTGAGCCGCGCCCCCACCTCCACGAGCCCTCAACCCGCTCCAGGGCATCGCGACGCGCGAACGGAGTGAGATCCATGGCTGACGAAGGCCGCAGCGCCCTGCCGCTGCCCGACTACGACCACCTGCCCATCGGCGGTCTGGAGAGCCGGGTACGGTCGCTGACCGCCGGGGAGGTCGAGGAGCTGCTCGCCTACGAACGGACGCACGCCGACCGCCTCCCGGTCACCGAGGTCCTGACCTCCCGCCTCCAGCAGCTGGAGGCGGGCGCGGAGCCGACGTCGGGTGACCCCGGTGCGCTGCGCCCGGAGCAGTCCACGGGACGCTCCGGCTCCCCGGTGTCGCCGACGACCTCCCCTCAGCCCTTCGGTCCGCCGCCACACGGCACCCCGGACCAGCGCGGCAAACCGAAGGGCGACCGGGCTTAGGGCGCGTCGTGGGACGTCCCGTCTGTCCCGCGATCCGACCACGCCACGTGCGAGACGCCGCTTCCGGAACAGGTCCCGGAGCCGTCGGTGCCGGTCAGGGTCCGGGCCGACGTTTTCGGGCAGCGGCGTCCCCGACGGCGCCGTCCTCGCGAAGGAGCCGCGTCGCCACGGCGATCGCCTGCTCGGCGTACGTCCGGCCGAACAGCGCCGCGTGGACGAGCAGCGGGAAGAGCTGGTGCAGTCCGACGCGACCCTGCCAGCCGTCGCTGAGGGGCGCCACACGCTGGTAGCCCTCCAACACCTCGTCCAGGTGGGGGCAGCCGAACAGGTCCAGCATCGCCAGGTCGGTCTCGCGGTGCCCGCCGTGGGCGGCCGGGTCGACGAGCCAGACGTGTCCGTCGGGGGCCCACAGCACATTGCCGTTCCACAGGTCGCCGTGGAGCCGGGCGGGCGCTTCGGCGGGGCCGGCCAGGTCGGGCAGCCGGTCGCAGACGCGTTCGACGACGGTCGCCTCGGCGGGGCGCACGGTTGCCTGGTCGACGGCCGTGCGCAGATACGGCAGCAACCGGTGCTCGGCGTACCAGACCGGCCAGTCGTCGCCGGGGACATCGCGCATCGGGGCGAGGCCGATGAACGCCTCCCGCGGGCCGTCCGGCGGCGGCGCGCCGAAGGCGGAGGCGCCGGTGCGGTGGAGGGCGGCCAGCTCGCGACCGAACCGCAGCGCCGCTTCGGGGCTCGACCGTCCCCTCGGCACCCGGTCGGTCACCAGCCACCGCCCGTCGTTGCCGCGCACGGTCGGGACTCGGACCGTGCGGGCGTCGGCCAGCCAGCGCAGCCCGGCCGCCTCGGCCCGCGTCGCCCGGGGTTCGCCCTGCTTGACCATCACCGTCCGTCCGCCGTCGAGGGTGACCTCGGTGAGGTTCCCCGACAGCGGACGCACGCGGACCACGGCCACACCGGTCAGCCGCGCCGCGACGGCACCCGGTTCGTCAGGCAGGTTCACGGCGCCCAGACTACGGCGGCGCCAGTCGTCGGGCGCCCACGTGCCCCGCTCACCGGGTCGTCGGGCACCGAACGCGCGCCCTCAGTGCTCAACGGGTCGTCAGGCGCCGACGTACGCCGCGAGGTGCTCACCCGTGAGGGTGGCACGGGCGGCCACGAGCTGGGCCGGGGTGCCCTCGAAGACGACCCTGCCGCCGTCGTGGCCGGCGCCGGGGCCGAGGTCGATGATCCAGTCGGCGTGCGCCATCACCGCCAGGTGGTGTTCGACGACGATGACCGACTTGCCGGCGTCGACCAGCCGGTCGAGCAGGCCGAGCAGCTGCTCCACGTCGGCGAGGTGCAGTCCGGTGGTCGGCTCGTCGAGGACGTAGACACCGCCCTTGTCGCCCATGTGGGTGGCCAGCTTGAGCCGCTGCCGCTCGCCGCCGGACAGCGTGGTGAGCGGCTGACCGAGGGTGAGATAGCCGAGCCCGACGTCGGCGAGCCGGCCGAGGATGCGCTGAGCGGCCGGGGTGTGCGCCTCCCCCGAGCCGAAGAACTCCTCGGCCTTGGCCACCGGCATCGCGAGCACCTCGCTGATGTCCCGGCCACCGAGGTGGTAGTCGAGCACCGCCGCCTGGAACCGCTTGCCCTCGCAGTCCTCACAGGTGCTGGCCACGCCGGCCATCATGGCCAGGTCGGTGTAGATGACACCCGCGCCGTTGCAGGTGGGGCAGGCGCCTTCCGAATTGGCGCTGAAGAGGGCCGGCTTCACCCCGTTGGCCTTGGCGAACGCCTTGCGGATCGGGTCGAGCAGCCCGGTGTAGGTGGCCGGGTTGCTGCGCCGCGAGCCCCTGATCGGGCTCTGGTCGACCGACACCACGCCCGCGTCGGTGGGGATCGACCCGTGGACGAGCGAACTCTTGCCGGAGCCGGCGACACCCGTGATGACGGCGAGCACGCCGAGCGGGATGTCCACGTCGACGCCCTGGAGGTTGTGTGCCCTCGCGCCGCGGATCTCCAGCGCCCCGGTGGGCTTGCGCACGGACTCCTTCAGGGCGGCCCGGTCGTCGAGGTGGCGGCCGGTGACGGTGTCGCCGGCCCGCAGCCCCTCGACGGTGCCCTCGAAGCAGACGGTGCCGCCCGCCGTGCCCGCGCCGGGGCCGAGGTCGACGACGTGGTCGGCGATCGCGATCGTCTGCGGCTTGTGCTCCACCACGAGGACGGTGTTGCCCTTGTCGCGCAGGCGCAGCAGCAGATCGTTCATCCGCTGGATGTCGTGGGGGTGCAGGCCCGCGGTGGGCTCGTCGAAGACGTAGGTGACGTCCGTGAGCGAGGAGCCGAGGTGGCGGATCATCTTGACGCGCTGCGCCTCACCGCCCGACAGTGTGCCCGCCGGCCGGTCCAGCGAGAGGTAGCCGAGGCCGATCTCCGCGAACGAGTCGAGGGTCTGCTGCAACGATGCGAGCAGCGGTGCCACCGACGGCTCGTCGAGCTTGCGGACCCATTCGGCCAGGTCGGTGATCTGCATCGCGCAGGCGTCGGCGATGCTGACCTTGTCGATCTTCGACGAGCGGGCGCCCTCGCTGAGCCGGGTGCCGTCGCAGTCGGGGCAGATGCTGAACGTCATGGCCCGCTCGACGAAGGCGCGCACATGCGGCTGGAGCGCCTCGATGTCCTTGGCGAGCATCGACTTCTGGATCTTCGGGATCAGGCCCTCGTACGTCAGGTTGATGCCGTCGACCTTGATCTTGGTCGGTTCCCTGTGGAGGAGGTCGTGCAGTTCCTTCTTCGTGTACCTGCGGATCGGCTTGTCCGGGTCGAAGAAGCCGCAGCCGGTGAAGATGCGGCCGTACCAGCCGTCCATGCTGTAGCCGGGGATCGTGAGCGCGCCCTCGTTGAGCGACTTGCTGTCGTCGTAGAGCTGGGTGAGGTCGATGTCGGAGACCGTGCCCCGGCCCTCGCAGCGGACGCACATGCCGCCGGTGCGGTTGTAGGTCGCCTTCACCGTCTTCTTGGCGCCGCGCTCGACGGTGATGCCGCCGCTGGCCCGCACCGAGGCGGTGTTGAAGGAGTAGGCGCTGGGCGGCCCGATGTGGGGTCGGCCGAGCCGGCTGAAGAGGATGCGCAGCATCGCGTTGGCGTCGGTGGCGGTGCCGACCGTGGAACGGGGGTCGGCACCCATCCGCTGCTGGTCGACGATGATCGCGGTCGTCAGCCCGTCCAGCACGTCGACGTCGGGCCTCGCCAGCGTGGGCATGAAGCCCTGCACGAAGGCGCTGTACGTCTCGTTGATCAGTCGCTGCGACTCGGCGGCGATCGTGTTGAAGACCAGAGAGCTCTTGCCCGAGCCGGACACCCCCGTGAACACGGTCAGCCGGCGCTTGGGGATCTCGACGCTGACGTCCTTGAGGTTGTTCACGCGCGCGCTGTGCACGCGGATCACGTCATGGGTGTCGGCA
The DNA here is from genome assembly GCF_055577115.1 of Streptomyces sp. NPDC033216. Taxonomy (NCBI): domain Bacteria; kingdom Bacillati; phylum Actinomycetota; class Actinomycetes; order Kitasatosporales; family Streptomycetaceae; genus Streptomyces; species Streptomyces sp. NPDC033216. The sequence goes on from NZ_JBVIQK010000004.1 coordinate 133,858, forward strand.
GCGTGCGGCGCGGGCGATCGGGTGTCCGTCCTCTTGGCGGGGCTCATCGACTGTCTCCATCCGTCTTGCCGGGCATCGCTCCCACGCTATGCGCTGCCCGGGGCCCGGCGCTTCTCGATTCGTGATCGGACGGGTCCGTCCTCCTCCGCCGCGGGGTACGGGATCGTGCCGGACCGGGCGGACCGGCGGCGGAGCACGGTCGGAGCGGCCCCTCACACACACCCGGACGCGGATCGGCCGCCTCCGGGCGTGAGCGGTCAGTGAGTGACATCCCTGAACGGGGAGATCGTGAAGGCGCTGGGATGGGCTGGATCATCGCGCAAGGTGAGGTGGAAATGACCGACGTGGTGCAGGCGGAACCGGCGGAACTGCCGTACGGCTGCCGCGCCCCCGTGCGGGAGAGGACCCTGGGCGCGGCGGAGGAGCGGTTCCGGGGGCTGCTGGAGGCGGCGCCGGACGCGAGGTCATCGTCGACGGCCGGGGCACCGTCACGCTCGTCAACGCCCAGACCGAGGCCCTGTTCGGCTACCGCCGTGACGAACTCCTCGGTCGTCCCGTCGAGTTGCTGTTGCAGCAAGGACGTGCGGGCGCTCGACTGCCCGGTCACCATGCCTCTCGGTGTCGGCGGCGTCCCGTTCGAACAGGCCCGCACGCACGTACCTCCGGGAGCCGCCCTCGTGCTGTACACGGACGGCCCGACAGAGACACCGGGCAGCGACGTCGAACTACGACTCGCTGAACTCTCCTCGCTGATAGCGGAGTTGTTCACCGGTGCGCCCTGTGACGGCGGCCGACCAGGTGCTCGCGGGCCTGCTGCCGGACCCGGAGAGCCGCAACGACGACGTGACCCTGCTGCTGGCGCGGCTGCCGTCGGCCCAGGTGTACTGATCACGAGGGTTGTGGACGCCCGTGATCGCGCGCGGGGGTTCGTGCCGGGTCGTGTCGGGCCTGTCGACGGGGACGGCGTACGACTCCGGCGCGGGCAGCGGCCGCTCCCGTACAGACGCCGGGAGCGGCCGTCAGGAAGCTGTGCCGTCGCCGCTCCGGCCGATGCGGTCGACGTGCAGGACGTTGGCCCGGTCCTCGGCGTCCTCGCTGGCCTCGGCGGCGAACCAGGCGTCGAGGATCTCCTTCAGCAGCGGCTCGGAGGTCAGACGCAGGCTGAGGGCGAGGACGTTCGCGTCGTTCCAGCGGCGGGCGCCCTCGGACGTAGCGGCGTCGGTGCACAGGGCCGCGCGGACGCCGGGCACCTTGTTCGCGGCCATGGACGCGCCCGTGCCCGTCCAGCAGCACACGACGGCCTGCTCCGAGGTCCCGTCGGCCACCTCCCGGGCCGCCGCTTCCGAGCACGCCGCCCACTGGGGGTCCGCGCCGGGCCGCAGCGCGCCGTGGGGCAGCACGTCGTGCCCGCGTCCGCGCAGCTCCGCGACGAGCGATCGGGCGACGGGTTCGTCCATGTCGGAGGACACCGAGATCCGCATGCTCCGAAGGGTACTGAGGCGGGGCGGGCTGCGTCGCGCCGGGGACACGAGTCCACGTCAACGCCGCCCACCGGCGGTCGGCACCGACATGACCGCCGCGTGGTCAGACGGGAGCGTTCCCCGGCGCCACCGCCACCTGGTCCCCCTGCCCGTCCCCCTCCCGCTCCGCCGCCGTCGCCGTCGGGTCGGGGAGCCCGACCGGATTGCCGTCCGGCAGCAGGCCCGACTCGCGGACGGTGCGGGCCAGCGGCGCGAGGAGGTCGCCGAGGCGGGCAGTGGCGTCGGGACCCAGGGCCGTCCAGGGGGCGGTCGCGGCGGCGTCCGTCCCGGCCTCGACGGCCGCGCGCACGGCCGTCCCGGCGGGGGTGAGCCGGCCGTCGTCGGCGAGCAAGCCGCGCTCACGCAGAGCGGCCTGTGCCGTCCGCCATGCCGGAAGATCCCATTTGCGCGTCTGCCGGAGCAGTTCCTCGTCCGACTCCCCCGCCGCGCACTTCAGCGCCATGGCCTCGACCGGGCCCAGGCCCTGGCCGACCAGCACGGCGATGTGCCCGTCGCCGCGGTGTTCGCGCAGCGTGGTGACCGCCTGCCAGAGCCTGACGTGCGGCTGCGCCGGACGCGGGAGGGCCTGGTTGGCGGCACCGAGGACCCGTCCGCCCGTGTCCGCGGCCCCCGCCGCGTCCCAGGCGAGGTCGGCCGCTTCGGCCATCGCGGCGGACCCGACCGTGTCCGGCCCGAACACACGGGTCATCGCGGCGTCCATCGCCCGCTCGCGTGCCGCGAGGACGTCGGCCGGATCGGCGTACCGCCATGCGTCGGGGACGGCCCGCGCCACTCGGTCGGGGTGGAAGACGTAGAAGGAACTGGTGACGACGGAGGCCGGAACGGGGCCCAGGGGCGCGGCGCGGAACGCGAAGTAGCCCATCCAGAAACCGCGCATACCGATGTCGTCGGCGGCCCGGTGCGCCTCGGGGGCGAAGTAGACCAGGTCATGCACGAGTTCGAACCGTTCCCACATCGTCCGTACGACGCCGCCGCCCACCCCGTGCCTCCCGGCTCACCGATCCCGTGCCCGCCGGGAGGCAGCATGCGCCATGACGGCCACGGCGGACAAGCCCCGCCGGGACTGGCGGTGGGGGGCGGCGACGAGGTGCCGACGGCTGGCGCGGCGGCGCGCGAGGCCACCCCTCGATACTCAACTGATCCTCCGATCCCAGGCGTTGACCGTGTCAGCACCCCACAGCAGAATGAGCCCGCGCCATTGAGAGCGCTCTCAAGGCCATGCGCTTCACGGCACAGCCCACCCCCCGCGTCCTCGAGGAGATCCATGACCGGCAGTCAAGGCCCGGCGCTCAGTCGCCGTGCGCTCATCGGGACCGGTGTCGCGGTCGGCGCCGCCGCGCTCACCGCGGGTGGGTCCGGCGTGGCCCACGGGGCGCCGTCGGCTTCACCGCGGCGACGGGCTCACGCCTTCCTCGCCGCGGCCATGGACGCCTATCCGCGGCACGGCGCCCTGCGGCTGGCGCAGAGCTACACCGACCAGGCGGGCCTGTTCAGCACCGCCTTCACCTACGACAACGCCCTGGTCGTCCTCGCGGCGCTCGCCTCCCGCGGCACGGACGGCCTGTCCCGTGCCGTGGCTCTCGGCGACGCGCTGCTGTACGCGCAGAGCCACGACCCGGTGTACGACGACGGACGGCTGCGGCAGGCGTACAACGTGGGGCCGTACACGTTCTACGACGGTTCGCCGCAGCCGGACGGATTCGTGCGGGCGGACGGCACGGCCAACGTGGGCACGCAGTTCGGCTTCACGGGGACGGCCGTGGGCGACATGGCCTGGGCCGGTATCGCGCTCGCCGCGCTCGCCGCTCGGACCGGCCGTGCCCGTTTCCTCGCCGGTTCCGTACGGATCGGCGAGTGGATCGAGCGTGTCGCCCGCACCGACCAGCCGCTGGGCGGCTACACGTTCGGCGTCGACGGGGCGGACGAGCGCCTGCCGTTCAGCTCGACCGAGCACAACACCGACCTGGTCTGCCTGTTCGGGCGGCTCGCGCGGCTCACCGGGAACCGGGTGTGGTGGGAGCGGCGGGCTCGGGCCGTGGCCTTCGTCGAGACCATGTGGGAGCCGTCCGGCGGCTTCTTCTACACCGGTACCAACGACGGCGTGACGGTCAACAGGTCCCCGGTCCCGGAGGACACCCAGACCTGGACCCACCTGGCCCTCTCCTCCCGCACCCACAGCCGCTCGCTGGACTGGGCCCGGACCGGACTGGCCGTCCTGGACTCCGCGGACCGCCGCAACAGCACGGTGCCGGCGGGCCAGTCGTACGAGGGCGTCACCTTCAGTTCCGCGAGTCTGCTGGCGAAGGAGGACGCCCCGATCGCCGACGGCCGGCCGAGGCCGGACCGCAACGGGGTGTGGTTCGAGGGCACCGCCCACCTGGCGCTCGCCCTGCGGGACCGGCGCGCCCCGGGCGACGAGGCCCGTGCCCGGCGGCTGCTCGCCTCCGTCGAGCGGGCGCAGGACATGCTCGGCCCCGACCAGACCCTCGGCGGCACGCCGGTCGCCGCCGGCTCCGGTGTCGTCTCGGCGAGCAGCCCTCTCGACACCGGTTTCGGCTTCGGCTACTACCCCTACCGGCACACCGGCGCCACCGCCTGGTACCTGCTGGCGGCGACTCGCGTCAATCCGCTGCGGGCCTGATCGTCCGCAGCCGCCGCTACGACGTACCGGCGGCGCCGGGTCCCGGTCCGATGCCCTGCGACTCCCTGATCGTCCCGCCGAGTCTGCCGCGGAACCTCTCCAGCGTCTCCGGCCGGGCGCTGACGACCCAGCGGGTGCCCACCAGGTATGTGCCGCCGTACACGCTCGCGGAGTCCAGCCAGGTCTCCTTCAGCCTCTCCTCCGGGAACGTGGTGATGAGGTAGCCGCCGTCCTCGGTGGTGCACGCGCCCTGGCGCAGTTCGTCGGCCTCGATGCGGATGTCGGCCTCGCAGCCGGTGAGGCCGGCGATCACCTCGACCTTCGCCGGGGCCACGACCCCGGCCGCGGGGGCGGCGGAGATCCTCGCCGGGTCGCTGTTCACCGTTGTCTCGTCCACGGCCCCGTCCCCACCCGCACCGCAGGCCGTTACGAGGCAGAGCGAGAACAGGCCTCCGACGAGCGCGGCGCCTCGCCGGAGGCGGTCTGCGGTGGTGGGGGTGCGGACCGTGTGTACTCGCCGCTGTTGCTGTGGCACGTGCCTCTCCGTCTTCCGGTCCCGGACTGCGCCCGACCGCGTCGGCGAACGGGCGTACGACTGCCCAGGGGTACGGCCGGTCCGCGGAGGGTGTTCACGACCCGCACTCCGGAAGCCCGGCGGCCCGACCCGGGCGGGTCCACGACGCCGGCGGGCCCGCCGGCGAGGCGCCCGTCCCGGCGGTGGGGGCGGCCGCTCCCCGGCACGGACAGCGCCGGCGCCTCCCCCGGCGCCCGGCGAGCCGCTCGGCGGCCCGACGCCGACGGTCGAGTCGAGGAGGAGGCCCACGCCTTCTCCGCGCGGGCGGCCGACCACGCGAAGGAAGACGGCGGCGGGCTGTCCAGGGGCGCCTCGGCCGATGTCGTCGCCGCGGCGGGCTGTCCACGGGCGCCTGGGCCGGCACCGTCGCCGTCCCCGCCGCGGCATGGGGTTCCCCGTGCGCCATCGGGGCGCCGCCCGGAAGCCGGCGGGCGCACGGCCGGGGGGCATCACGCCCGGCTGGGCGCGAGCCTCGACCTGTCGTTCGCGCGTCGCGTCGCCGTCCGGCACGGCCGCCCGGCGCGTCAGCCGTGCGGCGCCTGCCCGCTCACCCGGTGGTCGGCGTGGCTCAGCGCCTCCAGGACCAGGCGGCGCAGATGGCCGTCGCTGAGCCGGTAGTGGATGTGCCGGCCCTCGCGGCGGGTGTCCACCAGCCCGGCGAGCCGCAACTTCCCGAGGTGCTGGCTGACTGCCGTCCGGGACGCGCCGCAGCGCTCGGTGAGGGAGCCGACGTCCGACTCGCCCTGCGCGAGCAGCCACAGCAGATGCAGCCGGGTGGCGTCGGACAGCATCGCGAACACCCCGGTCGCCTCGGCGAGCCGCGCACTGTCGGGGGGCCGCAGATGCACATCGGCCGCAGGTGAGATGGGGTGGCTGTCGGGCATGGGGCCAGCCTAGGGCCATCCGCGCCGGGTACGGCCGGACGGTGGTGGGCGATCGAGCGCGTGGTCTCCCCCGAGGTCACTTCATCATGTGCACAGATGCGCACATGACAGCTAGACTCGTGGCGACACGGATCGCGCCGCCGAGGGAGCCGCCCGCATGCTCGCCGTCCTGCGCCACCGCACCTACCGCCACCTCTTCGCCGCCCAGGTCGTCGCCCTGGTCGGCACGGGTCTGGCGACCGTCGCCCTCGGGCTGCTGGCGTACGACATCGCTGGCGCCGACGCCGGTTCGGTGCTCGGCACCGCGCTCGCGATCAAGATGGTGGCGTACGTGGCGATCGCCCCGGCCGTGGGCGCGCTGGCCGACGGTCTGCCGCGCCGGGCGCTCATGGTGTCGGCGGACCTCACCCGTGCCGGGGTGGCCCTGCTGCTTCCCTTCGTCGACCAGGTGTGGCAGGTGTACGTCCTGATCCTCCTGCTCCAGTCCGCGTCGGCCGCGTTCACCCCGGCCTTCCAGGCCGTCCTCCCCGACGTGCTGCCGGAGGAGCGTGACTACACGCGGGCGCTGTCGATGTCCCGGCTCGCCTACGACCTGGAGAGCCTGTTCTCACCGGCACTGGCCGCGGCCCTGCTGTCCGTCGTCGCGTACAACTGGCTGTTCACGGGCACCACCGTGGGCTTCCTCGCCTCGGCGGCGCTGGTGGTCTCCGTGTCCCCGCCCCCGGCACGCCCGTCGAAGGCGCACGGCGTGTACGCCAGGGCCACGGCGGGCACCCGGCCGTTCCGCACCGTCCCCGCCCTGCGGGCGCTGCTGGCACTGAACCTCGCGGTGGCCGCGGCGAGCGCCATGGTGACCGTCAACTCCGTCGTCTACGTAAGGGACTTCCTGGACCGGCCGACAGAGGCCGTGCCCCTCGCGCTCGGCGCGTACGGCGCCGGCTCGATGACCGTGGCACTGCTCCTGCCCCGACTGCTGGACCGGGTGCCGGACCGGACGGTGATGCTGCGCGGGGCCGGGCTGCTCGCCGCCGTCTTCGCCGGACTCGGTGCCGTCACGGCGGCGGAGGGCGGCGGCTGGCGGTGGCCGGCCCTGCTCGCCGTGTGGGCGTTCTTCGGCGCCGCCTGCGCGATGGTGCTGACGCCCACCGGGCGGCTCGTCCGCCGTTCGGTACCGGCCGAGGCGCGGACGGCGGCGTTCGCGGCGCAGTTCTCCCTGTCGCACGGCTGCTGGCTGCTGACGTACCCGCTGGCGGGCTGGCTCGGGGCGGCGGCCGGACTGGGGTGGGCGGTGGCCGTCCTGGGCTCGATCGCTCTGGCAGCCTCGCTGTCGGCGGTACGGCTGTGGTCGGCGCCGCCGCCTCATGTGCACGCGGACCTGCCCGCCGGACACCCGCACCTGACGGACGCCCGACGCGTGCGGTCCGGCTGGCGGCACCGTCACGGCAGCGTCGCGGACGGGGCGCACGCCCCGTCGTAGCGGCCGCACGCGGGTCACGGCCGGGATGTTCCGACGCGTTCCGGGTAGGGCTGCCCCAGGCGACCCGGAGGGAGTCCATGTCCCCTGCGACACGACGTGCGGCCCGCTGGGCGGCCACCGCCGCCGCTCTCCTCCTCATCGGCGGCTGTGACGGCGGCGGCACCGGCGACGACTCGGTGCGGACGACGCCGGCACCGCCGCCCACCGGCTCGACGGCGCCGACCACGGCCGGCGGTTCCCCACCGCCCACGGCACACTCTCCCATCCCGACCGGCACCGCCCCGGAGGACCCGGAAGGAGCCGAGCGGGACATCCGGGCCGCGTGGGGGTCCCTCTTCGCCCCGGAATCCTCCGTCGACGACCGCAGCGGGGTGGTCGAGGACGGCTTCCAGAACGCCCTGATGATCGAGAACCTCTTCGCCGACCGCCTGGGCAGCCGCCTGCGCGCCACGGTGACGTCCGTGGCGTACACGACGTCCCAGGACGCCGCTGTCGGCTACACCCTCACCCGTGACGGCCGGCCGCTGGATACCGGCGGGCCGGGGGCGGCGGTCCGGCAGGGCGGCACCTGGAAGGTGGCGCTGCGCACGGTCTGCGCGCTGACCCGGCACGCCGAGGACGCGCCCAGGGCGCCGAGCTGCGAGGACCCCGGGGCACCGTCGGCCACGGCGGGCGCGCGGCTCCAGCGTTCCGGCTTCAGCCCCGGTGGCTCACCGCCGCGTCGAGCAGCGAGCCGAGTTCGCGGGCCACGCTCGTCAGGGCGCGCACGTCCTGCTCGGCGCGGGCGATGAGGATCGCCCCCTCCAGGGCTCCGATCATGAGGGTGGCCAGCGGTGCGGTCCGCTCCCGCGGGACGCCCATCCCGGTGAGCGCGTCGGCCACCGCTTCGTTCCAGGCGGCGAACGCGGCGGAGGCGGCCTCCCGCGTGGACTCGACGGACTCCGCGCAGTCCACCGTGGCCGCGGCGACGGGGCAGCCGCCCGCGAAGCCGGTCGACGCGTACTCGTCGGTCCACTGGCGCACCATCTCGCCGAACAGACCGCTCGGCGTCGGCTCGGGCAGCCCGGCCAGGAAGCGGGCCACCCGGTCGGCCGCGTAACGGCCGGCCCAGCCCACCGCCTCGTTGACCAACTGTTCCTTGCCGCCGGGAAAGTAGTGCTGGAGCGAGCCTCGCGGCGCCCGTGCGTGCGCGGCCACCTCGCGCATGCCGGTGGCGCCGACCCCGTCACGCCGGATGAGCTGGGCCGCGCTGAAGACCATCCGCTCGCGCGGCCCCCGTTCGGACGGCGCCACTGTCGACCTCCACGTTGTCCCGATTGACCGACGGCCACTCTATGACCGTCGTCATAGTTGCGCCTACCATGACGACCGTCATAGTCGTCGGCAGGCGACGCGATGGCTCCGCCTCCGCACGGGGCGGGAACGGTCCCCCGAAAGGCACCACATGACGTACGTCGGTTTCCTCGGCCTCGGGGTCATGGGGCTGCCCATGGCCCTCAACCTCGCCCGCGCCGGGACGCCCCTCACGGCGTGGAACCGCACCCCCGGCCGCTGTGAACCCCTGCGCGCCACCGGGGCCGAGATCGCGGCGAGCCCCGCCGAGGTGTTCGACCGGGCCGGCACGGTGATCCTCATGTTGGCCGACGAGACCGCCGTCGACGCGGTCCTCGGGCGCGGCACTTCGGTTTTCGCCGCGCGCGTCGCCGGACACACCGTCGTCCACATGGGCACGACGTCACCCGAGTACTCCAGCGGCCTGCGGGAGGACATCCGGGCCGCCGGCGGCCGCTACGTCGAGGCGCCGGTGTCCGGCTCCCGAGTGCCGGCGGAGCGGGGAGAGTTGGTGGCCATGCTGGCAGGGGACGACGACGCCGTGGCGGCCGTACGTCCGCTGCTCGCCCCGCTGTGCCGCGAGACCTTCGCGTGCGGCCAGGTCCCGGCCGCACTGCTGATGAAGTTCTCGGTGAACCTGTTCCTCATCACCCTGGTCACCGGCTTGGCCGAGGCCTTCCACTTCGCCGACCGGCACGGGCTCGACCGGCGACTGCTGCGGGACGTCCTGGACGCGGGCCCGATGGCCAGCGCGGTCTCCCGCGGGAAGGCACCCAAACTGCTGGCCCGCGACTTCAGCGTCCAGGCGGCGGCCGCGGACGTCCTGAAGAACAACCGCCTGATCGCCGAGGCGGCCCGCAAGGCCGGCCTCGCCTCCCCGCTCCTCGACGTGTGCCATGCCCTCTACGGCGAGACGGTGGAGCAGGGCCACGGCGACGAGGACATGGCGGCCGTCCTGCACGCGCTGGAGACCCGGACCGACGGCCGCTGAGACGGCACCCACCTCTCCCCCATCGCCCCGGCCGGAAGCCTGCCTCGGTCCGGGGTCCGGGGTCCGGGGTCCGGGGTCGACGACCCTACGGGTCCTCCGCGCCGCACCGGCCCCCGGCTGAGCAGGAGGACACGACGATCGCGCCGATCAGTGGAAGCCTCCGCCCCGCCGCCCTGGGCGAGCCCGCCGAGCGACCGTGCGCGCCGCAGGGCGCCGGCGCGCGTCCGTGGCGTGGCGCGCGGCGGCCGGACCGGGCCTGTCGGCCACCTGGTGACCGAGAAGGTGAGCTTCGCCCCTCGGCGCACCGGACACTCGATTTCGGCCATTGTGCGCCGAGGGGCAACAATGTGTCGCCGGGAGGCGGCGCCGGTGGCGCGCGGTCTGGTCAGCCGCGGTACGACACGAAGGGGGCCATGGTGAACGGGAGGGAACCGGAGTTCGGTACGTTGCTGCGCCGGCTCCGGCTGGATGCGTACATGACCATAAAGGGTCTTTCCGAGGCCTCGGGAGTGAGCGTCAGAGGGATCGGGGATCTGGAACGAGGACGGCGTGCGGCGCCGCAACGGCGGACGGTGGCCGCTCTCGCAGCCGGCCTCCAGTTGGACGAGGGCCGAAGCGATCAGCTCCTCGCGGCCGCTCGGAGAGGCACCGCCGGCACGTACGGATCCGTCGCCGTCCGCACCTTTCCCCGTGGTATCAACGACTTCGTCGGCCGCGGACGGGAGCTGGCCTCGCTGATGGCGCTGGCGTCGGGGCCGACGGAAACCACGGCGGGCCCCGAGGGCCACCGACCGGTGGTGGTGGCCGTGTCGGGTCCGCCGGGCGCGGGAAAGACCACGCTCGCTCTGCACTCGGCGCAGGAGCTGGCGGATCGCTTCCCCGACGGCCGGATGGTGCTGGACCTGCGCGGCATGGACGAGGCTCCGGCCTCGACGGCCGAGCTGATACTGAGCGTCTGCAAGGCCTTCGGCGTGTCGGACGACGAACTCGCGACGGCCGGCCCCCAGGGGCACGCCGCGTCGTACCGGGATCTCCTCTCCAGGAAACGCTGCCTGCTCATCCTCGACAACGCCCGGGACGAGGCCCAGGTGCGGCAACTGCTTCCGGAGCACGGGCGAGCCGTGGTGATGGTGACCAGTCGGCGCATGCTCACGGCGCTGCACGGTGCGCACCGGCTCGTCCTGGGAGAACTTCCGCCGTGCGAGGCGGTCGCTTTCCTCACCGCCATGATCGGGACGCGACGCGCGTCCGTAGAACCGTCCGCGCTCGACGACGTGGCCCGGCAGTGCGGCTATCTCCCCCTCGCCCTGCGCGTGGCGGGAAGCTGGCTGGCGACCCGGACCGGCTGGACGGTGCGCAGACTGGCCGACCGGCTCGCCGTGGCGGAGCGCCGCCTGGACGCCCTGGTCGCCGGCGACAGGCGGGTGTCGGCCGCGTTCGACCTCTCCTACCGCCAGCTCACGCCCGACGCCGCTCGCCTGTTCAGACGACTTGCCCTGGTGCCCGGCCCCGACGCGGGGTCGGCCTGCGCCGCCCGGCTGATCGGGAAGGATCTCGCTTCCGCGGAGGACACGCTGGAGGAACTGGTCGAGACGGGCTTGCTGGGAACGCACGGAAACCGCTTCAAGCTGCACGACCTGCTCCGCCTGTACGCGCACGCCCGTCTCGAGGCCGACGAGGACGTCGGAGCGGCGGAGAAGGTCCGGGCCGATCTGTACCGCTGGCTGCTGGAGACCACCGTCGTCGCCGGCCGCTGGTTCGAACCGGACCACGGGGCGCCGCCCGCGGACTGGCGAGGGCTGGTGGATCTCTCCTCCGCCGACATGGCTCGCGCCTGGCTCCAGGCGCAAGGGGTGAACTGGCTGGCGGCTCTGCGCGCCGCGGCGGAAGCAGGCGATCATGGGCTGGTGGTGGAGGTGGCCGAGTCCCTCCACTGGTTCTCCGATCAGTGGATCTTCTGGGGGCACTGGCCCGAGGTGTTCCGTACGGCCGCGCGCAGCGCCGGAGCACTGGGCGACGCGGTGGTGGAAGCGACTCAGCTCAACTATTACGCGTGGGCCGTTCTCATCTGCGAGAGTCGTCCCGCCGCGAGTCTGCCCCTGTCCGCAAAGGCGTTGGAGATCGCGGTGGACGCCGGTGACGTGTCCCAGCAGGCCTGGGCGCACTACTACCGCGCATGGGCCTACCGCAAGCTGGACCGTCCCGCCGAAGCCGCACGTCACTGCAACCATGCGGCGGACCTTTTCGCGTCCACGGGCGACATCCACGGCAGCCTCCAGGCCCACCACGCCCGGTCCGTGAACCTGCTGGTGGACGGCGACGGCGAGGCGGCTCTCGCCTCGTACCGGCGCACCCGCGCCTTCCTCGACGAGGCCGGCGACCTGGTCGAACCCCACATAGCCACGACGACGCGCATCGGCATCCTCTCCGGGACCGGCAGGAGCCTTGCTCTGCTGGAGCGGTGGGACGACGCCGTCACGAACGTGCGGAGCGCGGTCCGCCTCTGCCGGGAATTCGGCAACCGCTCGGTGCTGAGCATCCAGCTGGTCCACCTGGGGCAGATGCTCGTTGCCGCCGGCCGAACGACCGAAGCGCGGGAGGTGTTCCTCGCCTGCCTCGAACTCGGCTCCGAAGCCGACCCCCGTCGTGTCGAGGAGGCACGCGCGCAGATCGCCCGCCTGACCTCCGCCGAGAGCGGTCCGGTTCTCTGACTCCGGCAGCTTTCCGGCACCGCACGGCACTCCGATGTCGCGCACCACTCGGCAGGACCGAACGGCGGCGACCAGCTCGGGGCAGCGCGGGGTGCGGGCCCACCTGCTGCACGGCTTTCCCCGGACCTGGTACGGCTGGCGCAAGCGGACACGGCATCGCCCCCGTCGTCCGGGGCGTCGCCATCGTCGAATGGGGCACCTCCGCCAGGAGGAGCAGCCCGCGGTGGTCAACGCCGAGCCGCTGACCCTTCCGGAGGGCTGGACCGGCTGAGCGGTCTCCCGGCCCCGGCCGGCCGAGGACGACCTGCGGCGCGCCGACCGGCGTCAACCCGTCGCCACCACGGTCCGGAGAGCGCCGTCCGACGACGGCAGCAGGAGCCTCTTGCGCTGCCGCCACGGCGCCGTTCGGACCAGTGCGCTCGCGGACCCAGGCCGGGCGCAGAGAGTAAACCGCGGCTCACCGACGCCCCCTAGGTTGGGCCCACGTACCCCGGCATACAGCCATATTTTTCGCTACATCACAGAGATGAGCCCCGCCATGTCCCACTCCGCGTCCCCGACCGTCGTGCTCGTCCACGGCGCCTTCGCCGATGCCTCCAGCTACAACAGCGTCATTGTCGAACTGCTCCAGCGCGGCCTGAAGGTCGTCGCTCCGGCGGTGCCCAACCGCAGCCTGATCGGCGACTCCGCCTACGTCGCCTCGGTCATCCGCCAGATCGAGGGCCCGGTCGTCCTCGTCGGCCACTCCTACGGCGGCGCCGTGATCACCGTCGCGGGTGTGGAGGAGAACGTCAGGGCGCTGGTCTACCTGTCCGGCTACGCCCTCGAGGAGGGTGAGAGCCTCGGCGAGTTGCAGGGCCAGTTCCCCGACTCCGACCTCGCCGCCGCCCTCGTGTACACCCCGTTCCCCGTCGAGGGATCCGACACGCCGGGCACCGATGTGTCGGTGGACGTCGAGAAGTTCCCCGCCATCTTCGCCGCCGACGTCGACCCCGAGGTCGCCGCCGTCCTCGCCGTCTCCCAGCGTCCCCTCGCAGCCCAGGCCTTCACCGAAGCCGCTCCGGCCGCCGCCTGGAAGACGAAGCCGTCCTTCGGCCTGGTGTCCTCCTCCGACCACACCATCAACCCCGACGTCGAGCGCTTCGGCTACGAGCGCGCCGGCATGACCACCATCGAGGTGGACTCCTCGCATCTGGTCATGCTGGCCCACCCCAAGAAGGTCGTCGCCTTCATCGAGGAAGCCGTCAAGGCCACCGTCAAGTAGTTCCCCGCCTCGTCCTCACGCCGCTCGCAGGTCCTCGGGGGCGGCTCGCGGCCGTGCCCGTGCAGGCGCCCGCGAGGCTGCGGAGGCGTACCGCGCAGAAAGCCGATCATGAACTCATCGATTTCACGCCGCACTGTGACCGTGTCGATGCTGGCCGGGGCCGCGGCCCTGGGAGCCTCAGGCGTCACCCACTCCGCTTCGGCGGCGGGGAGACCCGCTTCCCACGCCGAGGGTGGGGAAAAGGGTCCGCTGCCCACCATCGTGCTCGTCCACGGCGCCTTCTCCGACGCCTCCCACTGGAGCGGCGTCGTCACGAGGCTCCTCCGTCAGGGGCACCGGGTCGTGGCCCCTCCGGTCCCGCTGCGCGAAGTGGCCACCGACGCCGCCTACGTGCGCAGCGTCCTGGACGGCGTCGAGGGCCCCGTCGTGCTCGTCGGACACTCTTACGGCGGTTCCGTCATCAGCCACGCCGCCGAGGGCGCCTCGCAGGTCAAGGCACTGGTCTACGTGGCCGCGTTCGTCCCGGAGGTGGGCGAGAGCGCGCTGTCGCTGACCGACAGGTACCCGGGCAGCACCCTCGCACGGGCCACGACCACGCAGCACTACCCGCTGCCCGGCGGCGGACAGGGTGAGGAACTCGTCATCCGCCAGGACCTGTTCCGTCAGCAGTTCGCGGCCGGCGTCCCCGTCACCACCGCGCGGACGATGGCGGTGGGACAGCGGCCGATCACCGTGTCCGCGCTCCGGGAACCCGCCACCGCCGCCGCGTGGAAGAAGCTGCCGTCCTGGTACCTGATCGCCACGGAGGACCGGAACATCCCACCGGCGGCGCAGCGTTGGATGGCCGCGCGTGCCAGGGCCCACACGGTCAGCGTCCACGCGCCCCACGCCGTCGCGGTGAGTGACCCGCGCGCGGTGAGCGAGCTGATCCTCAAGGCGGCGCGTGCCGTTCGGTCCGCTCGCTGACCGTCGGGCGGAGACCATCGGGCGGAACGCAACCGGCACGGCGGTACGGCGGTACGGCGGTACGGCGGTACGGCGGTACGGCGACCGTGCGCGCGGTCGGGTGAGCCCGCGGGGCGCGGCGCGCCTGGTCGTGCCGCGCCCGTGAGCCCGTCCCGTGAGCCGGTCCCGCCGCGTTCGCGGGCACGCCGTGACGGGCCGTCCGGCCCGTCACGGCCGGGCGATACCCATGCGGCGCGCAAGCCGAAGCGGATCCTCGTCGCCGGCCCTGCCGACGGCGGAGGTCGGCGCACCGCGCCGAAGGGCACGCGCCCGCCGCACCGGGTCGCCCCGGGGGGGGAGCCCGGCCGGAATCGTTCGGACGGTTGTCGCGGGTCGGGTGGACGACTCCCGTGCCTGCCCTCGACTCCGGCCTGCCGACGGAAGGTGGGGCGGTGCGGGCCGTGAGGACTGCGTCCGCCACAGGAGTCGGCTCTGCGGAACATGCCGTGCGGGCGGAGTGACCTCGTCATCCCGCGCCGCGTTCCCGGGGGCCGCGCCCGAGGCCGGTGTCGCCGCTCAGCCGTGTCACATCCGTGCCGACGGGGTGGGGTGACGCGAGTGACCGGAAGCCGCTCCCGCACACGTGCGGCAAGCGCGGAGGGCCGCTGGCGGCGGCCGGCTATGCGGGCTTGCCGAGGAGTCGAGGAGGGGGCATGACGACAGTACGCGCAGCACGGGGGCCGCTGTCCCCGGCTGTCAGGCGCATGGTGCGCCACTCGCGGGGCGGGAGGCCGTAGGCCCCCCGGAAGACCCGGCTGAAATGGGTGGGGTTGACGAAACCCCAGCGTTGGGCGATGGACGAGACGGTGGGCGCCGTCCGGCCGCTGCGGGCCAGTTCCCGAGCGCACTCCTCGAGCCTGCGCCGCCGGATGAGCCGACTGACGGTGATGCCTTCGCCCTCGAAGAGCCGGTGGAGGTAGCGCACCGAGATGTGGTTCGCCTTGGCGACGGATTCCGGTGACAGGGCGGGATCGGCAAGGTTCTCGTCGATGTGGTCACGGACGCGCCGCACCAGATGATTCCGCGCGTTCCACCCCTCTGTCTCCGCGTCCGCGTTGCGTTCGGCGACCAGGGCGGCGAAGACGTCGGTGATGCCGTTGGCCAGACCGCTCGCGGCAGCCGGAGAGAACGCGTGCGCCGCGGCGGCGACGGTGGCGAGCAACGGCATCAGGACCGCCGCGCATCCCTGGTCCGTGCCGAACACGGCGCCGGTGACGCGGCGGAGATCCTCGTCCGGAAGCCCCAGCAGGTGGCGCGGCATGTGGATGACGCGGGTGGAGAAGCGGTCGGGAAAGTCCAGGGAGTACGGGCGGGTCGTGTCCCACACGAAGAGGTCACCGGGGTTCGCGACGACCTGTCGGCTGTCCTGGGTGAGCACCGTCGTACCCGACATCTGCAAGGCGACGGCCACGAGCGGCTCCGGCGAGCGCGTGATGTGGGCGGCCGTCCGGCTGACGCGGTACGCGTCGGCCTCGACGGCGGTGACCCGCAGGGCTCCCACCCGGTGGGTGACGATGCGCCCTTCGAAGGAGCGGTCGCCGCGCAGGGCGATGGTCACTGGCACCAGCGCCTGTTCCACCGCCCGGCGCCAGTAGGTGAGTCTGTGTTCGTCGGGCACCGAAGCGGTCGTCAGCACCGGGCTCATCCGGCTCTCCTCTCATCCGTGCGATAACGGCGGAGGCCTCGGACACCCGTGCCCGCACGGGCCTGGCGGATGCTCGGCGCCTCGAGAAGGCGACGTTCGTGCCCGGACAAGTGCGGATGTCCCACCGTGGGAAAAGCCTCCCGCGACCGGCCCGGGCGGCGGCGGTGCGGCCCGGTTCTCCGCTGCGACCAGCCAAGCAGCCCGGCCTGCGGCACTCCAGGCAGAAGGTAGGCAGAAATGTGGCACGTGACGGCGGCAGGCAGACCATCCCTCGATGCGGGGCCGACGAGGCGCCTCCCGGAGCGTCCTCCCGCCGGCCGCGCGTGCCGCGCGAAGGCGGACGGCAGGTGGGGGTGAGGACCAGCACGGGCAGGCTGCTCACCGCGCGAGGCAGGCGGGAGGCCCGGCGGGAACGCGTCCCACGCAGTGTGCAGGACTACCGCGATCACGTACACCACCGGGAACGGGAAAAATGGCCCGGCCGTGTCACCGCTGGAGCACCGCCGGTACCGAAGCCGCCACGGACCAGAGGCGGAGCGGGTTCAGGTGGGGCGACCCAGGAAGGATGCCGGTGCGGCGGCCGGCAGCGCGGGTCCGGTGTCGCCGTCGTCGCTGCTGCTGCCGCGCTGGTGCGGCTGGTGTTCACCGCGCCGTTGTCGAAGCCGATGACGGTGATGGCCGAGACGGCAGTCGCACCGGCGACGGTCAGAGGGAACGGGCGGCAGAACGGCCACCGACGATCATCGTCGTTTCTGACGACGAACGAGGAGTCGGTGGCCGCGGGTGCCGTATCGCTTGCCTACATGCTTGGCCGATCGGCGGTGACGACGAGGCGCTTGGTGCCGCCGCCGGTGCTGGCGCCGGGCACGGCCTGGGCATATTCGTAGATGCCGTAGGGGGTGTACTTCACCTGGTCGTTCGGCTGCCAGTAGTCCTGGAAGATCTGGTAGAGGTGGAATTTGTGGGGTCGGCACGGTTCACCAGGCGGGCAGGTGAGGCCATCCTTGTAGACCTTGATGCTCTTCGACATCTCGTCGGAGATGCCGACCCAGGGAACCCGGATCTCGCCGGTCTTCGTGCTGTGGGCGTCGATGGGGCCGAACCACGAGTCGTTCTCGGCGATGTACAGCCACGCCGGATAGTCCATGGCGTTGTGCACTTCGGTGATGACGGTGAGGTTCGCCCTGGCCACGGTCGCGGATCGGGTGCCGTTCAGGGATCCGGGAGTGGCGGCGTCGGCGGACGGGAGGGCGGCGAACGCGCCCCCCAACGTGAGCGCTCCTGCTACGGCGACGGAGAGGGCACGGAAGATGCGCATTGCGATCCTTCACTTTCCAAGGCATGCAAACTCTACGGAGAGTAAGGGAACGGATACAATGAGTCAACTTCGTTCGACCTCAAGGAGATACAGGTCGAACCGAGCGGGCTGTCCGTTCCACGGGCGGCGGGCCGTCGGGGTGATGGCGACGGGGCGGGGGCAGCCGGGCACGACGGCCTCGCCGGGCCGCACGGCCCCCTGGCGTCCCCGGCCGACGTCCGGCTCACGCCCGACCGGCTGATCCGTGTCGCCCAGGACACCGGTCGGCCCGGCGCCTGCGCCCGCTCCCGCATCGGCTCGGTCCACCCGGTGCGGATCACCGCGAAGCCGGGCGCGCTGAGACGTCCCCACCGGCTGTGACCTGCGGACCCACGCTGTCTAGACTTCTGGTGACCGGGCTCGGGGGCAGTGACGGGAGCACGGCGAACGGGGAGCACGGAGTGACTGATGATCACGGAGCGTTCGGAGCCACGCTGCGCGAGCTGCGGATCGCCGCTTCACTGACCCTGGAAGGGCTGGCCGAGGCGTCCGGCGTCAGTGTTCGGGGCATCGGTGACCTTGAGCGTGGGCGGCGGGCCGCGCCGCAGCGGCGGACGGTGGCGGCGCTCGCGGACGGACTGGGGCTGGGCGAGGCCGACCGGGAGCGGCTGCTGGCGACCGCCAGAGCCGGACGCGGCACGGCCTACAGCCCTGCCGGGGTTCGGGCCCTCCCTCGCGGCGTCGTCGACTTCGTGGGCCGCACCCGGGAACTGGCGTCACTCACCGAACTCGCGGACACGGTCGCGGCCCGGCACAGCGGCGAAGGGGACGCGGGTCAGGTGGCCGTGGCGGTCTCCGGGCCGCCCGGGACGGGGAAGACCACCCTCGCGCTGCATGCGGCGCGTGAGCTGGCGGGCCGTTTCCCGGACGGACAGCTGGTGGTCGACCTGCGGGGCACGGACGACGAGCCGCCGGAGCCGCCCGAGCTGATGCTCACGGTGCTCAAGGCTCTTCAGGTGGCGGACCGAGACCTGGCGAAGGCGGGGCCGCAGGGGCATCCCGGTCTGTACCGCCAGCTGCTGGCCGAACGGCGCTGCCTGCTCGTCCTGGACAACGCGCGCGACGAGGGCCAGGTCCGCCCGCTGCTGCCGGGAGCCGGTGCGGGCATGGTGGTGGTGACCAGTCGGCGCATGCTCACGGGCCTGGAGAGCGTGTATCGGCTCCCGTTGGGCGAGCTGACGCCGACGGAGGCCGCGGCCTTCCTCACTCGCGTGGTCGGAGCGGAACGGGCGGCGGCGGACCCCGCGTCGCTCGCGGAGGTGGCCCAGCTCTGCGGACACCTGCCGCTGGCCCTGCGGGTGGCGGGCAACTGGCTGGCCACCCGCACGGGCTGGCCGGTGCGCAGGCTCGCCGACCGCCTGGCGCTGGAGGACCGGCGGCTGGACACGCTGTCCGCCGGCGACACGGGGGTCTCCGCCGCCTTTGACCTCTCCTACCGCCAGCTCACCCCCACAGCCGCCCGGATGTTCCGGCGGCTCGCGCTGGTCGCGGGCCCGGACACCGGGGCCGCCGCTGCCGCCCGGCTGACCGGACAGGAACTGTTCGACGCCGAGGACACACTGGAAGAGCTGGTCGAAGCGGGGCTGCTGGCCGCCGACGGGGAACGCTACCGGCTGCACGACCTGCTGTGCCTGTTCGCGCGCACCCGTCTGATGTCCGACGAGAGTGCCGAGGCCGCCCGCCTGGCGGCGGCAGCTCTCGACGACTGGCTGCTGAAGACCACGATCATGGCCGGCCGCTGGTTCGAGCCCGACCACGGGGCTCCCCCGGCGGACTGGGCCGGAACGGTCGACCTCTCCTCGGCCGACCTCGCCCGCCGGTGGCTGAAGGCGGAGGGTGCCAACTGGCTCGCGGCGCTGCGCAGGGCCGCCACCGCCGGTGAACACTCGACGGTGGTGGAGGTCGCCGAGGCGCTGCACTGGTTCTCCGACCAGTGGATCTCCTGGGTGCACTGGCCGGAGGTCTTCGGCACCGCCTCCGAGTCCGCGCACGCGCTGGGAGATCCCCTGCTCGAAGCGACCCAGCTCAACTACCACGCGTGGGCGCTTCTCGTGTGCGAGGGGCGGTTCGAGGACAGCGTCGCCCAGGCCGATCGGGCCCTCGCCGCGGCGCGGCGCGCGGGCGACCCGCTCCAGGAGGCCTGGGCGTACCAGTACCGCGCCTGGGCGCTCCGCAAGATCGGTGACCATGTGACGTCCGGTGCGGACATCGTCAGGGCCGCCGAGCTCTTCGACGCCGCGGGTGATGTGCACGGCAGTCTCCAGTGCATGCATGGCCAGGCCCTCAGCCTGATGGCACAGGGGCGGTCCGAGGAGGCCCTGGTGTCCTACCGGCGCACGTACGCCTTCCTGGAGGAGGCGGGCGAGCGCGTCGACCCGCACATCGCCGACATCACCCGCCTCGAACTGCACAGCAACATGGGGGTGACATATGCCCGGTTGAAGCAGTGGGACGAAGCCCTCGCCCATTCGTGGACGGCGGTCCGCATGTGTCGCGCCACAGGCAACACCTCGCTGGAGAGCCGTCGGCTGATCGACCTGGGCGGCGTGCTGCTCGAGGCCGGACGACCGGCGGAGGCCCGCGACGTCTTCTCCCGCGTACTGGCCCTGGGCTCCGACGCGGACCCGCGGGCCGTCACGGAGGCACGCGAACGGCTCGGCGGACTCCCCGGCCCCTGAACGTTCGCTCACCCTTCACGCCCTCCCCGTTCCGAGGGGGAGCCGCGCGACGATGCGGGGCGGTCGGCGCCGTTGTCCACGACAGCCGTGTCGGTGCGTCCGGTTCCGTTCTCCCCGTGCGCGCGGGCCGTTCCCCTCACGGCGGCCGCGAACCTCGTGCGTGTTCGACCCGCCGTCCGTCGAGGCCCGTGAGCCGGGGGACGAGGTGCGGTCCGTGGAACCGGCAAGCCCGCGGCGGACCTGGGGTGGACCAACCACCGTCTCCCCGCCGCCCCATGGGAGCGTCCGCGTGCGCCCCCCTGCAATCGTGGCCCGCCGCACGGCGCGGGCCCGCGCACCGTCCCACCTCTCGGGCGCGCGTGAGCCCCCGGACGTGACCTTCGCTCCCGCAAGGTCGATACTTCGAACAGTGGGCCTTGAGCCCGCCCCGACCCGCCTACCCACGAGACCCGAGAGCCGTCTCCGAAGTCGAGATCCAGTCGAGTCAGTACCGTCGAACCCGCTCCCGACCGCCAGGCACCGCCCAGATCGCACACTGTTCATACCCTCCCTGACCAGCAAGAGCACAGACCAGAGACCGTCTGTCAAGACTTCCAGGAGGTACCCATGAAGATGCTGATCAACGTCCCGGAGACCGTGGTCGCCGACGCGCTGCGCGGGATGGCCGCCGCGCATCCGGAACTGACCGTGGACGTCGAGAACCGGGTGATCGTGCGGCGGGACGCTCCGGTGGCCGGGAAAGTAGGGCTGGTCTCCGGGGGCGGGTCCGGGCACGAGCCGTTGCACGGCGGGTTCGTCGGGCCGGGGATGCTGTCGGCCGCCTGTCCGGGCGAGGTGTTCACCTCTCCGGTGCCCGACCAGATGGTGCGTGCCGCCGCGGCCGTGGACAGCGGGGCGGGAGTGCTGTTCATCGTGAAGAACTACACGGGTGACGTGCTGAACTTCGACATGGCCGCCGAACTCGCCGAGGACGAGGGCATCCAGGTCGCGAAGGTGCTCGTCGACGATGACGTCGCGGTGACCGACAGCCTGTACACGGCGGGGCGGCGCGGCACCGGCGCGACACTGTTCGTGGAGAAGATCGCGGGCGCCGCCGCCGACGAGGGCCGGCCGCTGGAGCAGGTCCAGGCGATCGCCCGGCAGGTCAACGAGAACTCGCGGAGCTTCGGCGTCGCGCTCAGCGCCGTCACGACGCCGGCCAAGGGCAGCCCCACCTTCGACCTGCCGGTCGGCGAGCTGGAGCTGGGCATCGGCATCCACGGCGAGCCGGGCCGGGAGCGGCGGGCCATGATGACCTCCGGCGAGATCGCCGACTTCGCGGTCCACGCCGTGCTGGAGGACCTCCCGCCGCGCAACCCGGTGCTCGTCCTGGTCAACGGCATGGGCGCGACGCCCCTGCTGGAGCTGTACGGATTCAACGCCGAGGTCCAGCGGGTGCTGGGCGATCGCGGGGTCGCCGTCGCCCGTACGCTCGTCGGCAACTACGTGACCTCCCTCGACATGGCCGGCGCCTCGGTGACCGTGTGCCAGGCCGACGAGGAGCTGCTGCGGCTGTGGGACGCGCCCGTGCGGACGCCGGGGCTGCGCTGGGGCATGTGAGCAGGCGGAGGCAAGCGATCAACGTACCGACCACGCAAGGAGACCCCGTGCTCGACGCCGACTTCTTCCGCCGTTGGATGACGGCGACCGCCGTGTCCGTCGACCGAGAGGCGGAACGGCTCACCGCCCTCGACTCGCCGATCGGCGACGCCGACCACGGCAGCAACCTCCAGCGGGGGTTCGCCGCCGTCACCGCCGTCCTGGAGAAGGAGGCCCCCGCGACCCCGGGAGCCGTCCTCGTCCTCGCCGGACGCCGGCTCATCTCGACCGTCGGCGGGGCGTCCGGACCGCTGTACGGCACTCTGCTGCGGAGCACCGGCAAGGCGCTGGGGGACGCGACGGAGGTGAGCGAGGAGGATTTCGCGCAGGCGTTCCGCGCCGGCGTCGACGGGGTCATGCAACTCGGCGGGGCCGCGCCCGGCGACAAGACGATGATCGACGCGCTGGTGCCCGCCGTGGACGCACTCGGCGACGGCTTCGGGGCGGCCCGGGCCGCGGCCGAGCAGGGTGCCCTCGCCACCACCCCGCTCCAGGCCCGCAAGGGCCGGGCGAGCTATGTGGGCGAGCGCAGCATCGGACACCAGGACCCGGGCGCCACCTCGGCGGCGCTGCTGGTCGCGGGTCTCGCGGAAGCGAACGGGGAGTGAGCGGAGCCATGGCCGACGACCGGCTGGTGGGAATCGTGCTCGTGTCGCACAGCGCGCAGGTGGCGGCCTCGGTCGCCGAGCTGGCTCGGGGTCTCGCGGGCGGCGGCACCTCCGTGCCCGTCGCCCCGGCGGGCGGCACGGAGGGGGGCGAGCTGGGGACGAGCGCGGAACTGATCGCCGCCGCTGCCTCCTCGGTCGACCGCGGCGCCGGGATCGCCGTCCTCACCGACCTCGGCAGCGCCGTCCTCACCGTGAAGGCGCTGCTCGCCGAGGGCGGCGAACTCCCCGACGGCACGCGCCTCGTGGACGCGCCCTTCGTGGAGGGCGCGGTGGCCGCGGTCGTCACGGCGTCCACCGGAGCCGACCTCGACGCGGTGGAGGCGGCCGCCGCGGAGGCGTACACCTACCGGAAGGTCTGACCGCGGTCCGGCGGTGGGCGCACGACGGACCAGGCGCGCCCACCGCCCGACACGCACCGTCACCCGTCCGTGCCCCCGTTCCGGCCGGTCCTCGGCGCGGCGGCCGGAACGGCCACGAACGTCCGCGCCAGCCGCTCGCCGACCTCGGCCGCCGACGCACGGCTCTCGATGGGTGTCGCCCGTGAGTCCTCGAAGACGATGTACGTGACGCCGGACGCCACGCCCCCGTCCTGCGGGTCGGGGCGGATGCCCAGCGCCTCGGCGGCGGCGTACGAGGCCTCGCCGATGATCTCGCGCGGCCCCACGTCACCGACGACCGCGTAGCGGACGCGGTTCCGGTACACGACGGCCGCGACGCTCCCGCCGCGCACTCCGTGGTCGCGGTGGTTCCAGACGGCGCTCACGCCCGGTACGACGATGAACGGCAGGCTCTCCGCGCTCAGGTAGCGGCCGTCGGACTGCTGGAAGGCGGTGGCGGGCCAGAACAGGGGGTCGGTGGTGCTGTTGCAGCGCGGGCCCGGCCGGCCGTCGCAGTCGATGTCCATGTCGGCCGTCCAGAAGACCGCGCCGTCGGTCCCGCACACCGGGATCGTCGCCGGGGCGTCGGCATCCGTGCGGTAGAGGCCGCGGGAGACGGGGGCACAGTCCCGCACCCGGGCCAGCAGCGCGGCGGCGCTCACGGACTCCTGCTGCCGTGCCGTCGGTCTCCGGGGCACCTCCGAGCCTCGGGACGCGGCGGCGGGCGGTGGGACCGGGGCCAGCAGGGCGAGACCGGCCACGGCCAGCGTCAGCGACTGGACACGCACGTTGAGGGGCCTCTCGTCGGGGACAGGGACGGACACCCGGCCAAATCTGAGGCCGGATCGTCTCCGGGGTCCAGCCCGAGAGGGCCGTACGGAGCAGCAGTATGACGATATGTGCGCCAAGCCGTAGTTCCACCGATACGACAGGGGACGGGGACCGGCGCCTTTCCAGCGCCGGCCGCCCGGCCGCCCGGCCGACGCGGGATCAGCGACGACAGCGGCCCGCGCCACCGACGTGAACTGCCCGCACCAGAGGGCGAGTTCGGTCGTGATGGCTTCAGCATACGCAACTCCCCGTGCCGCCCACCAACCCCACACCCCGCACCCTCCACCCCGCACCCTCTTGATGTGCTCACGTCGGCGCGCCATATTGGTCCGGACCATTGCCGCCGTACCGGGCCGGGAGGCGAAGCCGTGCGACGCGTTGTGCTGTGCGGATGGATGCTCGCCCTGTGCTGCGGCTGCGCCGCGCCGGGCGGCGGTGACGTGGGACGGGCACCGAGCGTGCCGACGGGCGTCACCGCCGAGGCGGGCAGCGCGACCAGCGTGCACGTGATGTGGAACGCGCTGCCCGGTGTCAGCGCCTACGCGGTGTACCGGGGCGCCACCAAAGCCGGGGACGTGCCCGGTTCCGAGCACATGCTCGACGTCACCCGTCTCACTCCCGCCACCGCGTATGTCTTCACCGTCCGGGCCCGTGACGACACGGGCCGGCTCGGGCCGCACAGTCGCGAGGTGCGGGCCACGACTCCGGCGGCGGTCGCGGCGGACCGCTCGGCCCCGACCCGGCCCGGCGGCGCCACGGGCCGGGTCGCCGGGAGCCGGGCCGTGCACCTGTCCTGGACGGCGGCCACGGACGACCGGAAGGTGGTGTCGTACGACGTGTTCCAGGGCGGCACCAAGATCCACAGTGTCGGCGGCGGGCAGACGGCGACCGTCGTCACGGGACTGCGGCCAGGCACCCGGTACTCGTTCACGGTCCGGGCGCGGGACGCGGCCGACAACCTCTCGCCCGCCAGCGCGGCCGTGCGCCTGAGCACAGGGCCGGGCGCCGACGAGGGAGAGGACACCGCGCCCGCGGACTTCCGGGCGACGACCCACCACGCCGACGGGGCTCACTACATCGACCTGGCGTGGGTGCCGCCGCGGGTGGACGGGGTGGTCACGGAGTACCAGATCCAGCTCGACGGGCAGCCGGCCACCTCGCTGGTCTGGGGTGGGACCCCGCCGCGGGACAAGGCAGTCCACAGCTTCTACGTGGGGCGCGAGGCCGGTGCCGAGTACCGGGTACGGCTGCGCGCACGGCTGCCGGACGGGACCTGGGGCGCGTTCACGACGGAGCGGGCGGTGACGACGGGCAGCCGACCGTGACGAAGCGAGCGGCGACGCGGGTCCGTCGGCAGCACACGCGCGGCGACGAGGGTCCGCCGCCAGGACACGCGCGGCGACGCAGGTCGGTCGCCTGGACACGAGCGAGCGGCGACGACCCGCTCCAGCCGCACGCGCACAGCCGACCGGCGACGAAGAACCGCCACCAGCAGCACACGCACACGCACTCCGCCACAACCGCTCCAGCCGCACGCACAGCCGACCGCGACCGGCGACCGGCGACCGGAAGGCGGCTCAGCACGCGCACCAGCGGTCATGACCGGCACGCGGTCACCAGGACCCGGCGAGCGGCGACGGCCGGGAGGGCCCATGAGGGCGCGGACGACCCGTGACGACGAGGGGTTCGGCCATCGGGGCGCAAGTGGGCGGGGCGTCGTCGTGGGCCGTCCGGAGGAACCCGTCACCTGCCCGGCCGCGGCCGGGGTGCGGGCCGGGCCGGGGGGAAGTTGGCTGCCCCTGAAGGCAGCACGGGCGTACCCGACCCTCGGCGGCGCAAGGTCGCCAACCGTGCAGCCGGAGGACATCCGATGCGCACTTCCCCTCTTCTCGCCCGCTGCGGACTGACCTTGGCGGCCGCCGCCGCACTGCCCCTCGCCGTGTCCGCCGAGCCCGCCGCCGCGCGGGCCTCGGGCATCTCCGTCAGCACGTCCGGCTCCACGGTGTCCGTGGTGACCAGCGCGTGCGCCCAGATCAACGGCAGCTGGGGCACGGCGGCACTGCTCGACAGCAGCCAGGCGAACTTCGCCCAGGGGCGCCAGGTGGCCCTGTCGGGCACCAGCGTCAGCCAGTCCGCGGCCTGGTCCAACGTCCCCCAGGGCACCCACACGGTCGTGGTGATGTGCTCCAGCGGCAGCACCGCCGGCACCCAGTCGGTGATCGTGTCCCCCGCTTCCCGGCCGACGATCTCCGCGACGGCCTCGCCGACCCGCGGGGTGATGGGCGGCATGGGCGGCGCGACGCGCGACTACGGCACCGTCACCCTCGTGGCGGGTGGCGCCCTGGTGGGCACCGGTGTCATCGCGACGGCCTGGTTCCTTCGCCGACGCACGAAGCCCTACCGCCTGTAGGGCCCCGGTCGCAACAGCGATCCGGCGCGGGTCTGGACAGCGAAGACGCGCCGGCCACCAGGCCCGCGCGGTGATCCCGGCCCAGGTGCCGTAGCGCACGGGGCGAGCGAGGGGCTACGGCGCCGGTTCGACGGGGTCGGGCAGTTCTTCCAACGCCTCCGTCAGCCACTGCGTCCAGAAGGTCTCCAACTCGATACCCGCGCGCAGCACCAGGTGCTGGAGCCGGACCTGCGCGCTGTCGGCGCCGGGCGGGAAGTCCCGCTCCTCGATCTCCTCGTACTCCGCCAACTGCCGTCGGTGCAGGTCGAGATGGCGGCGCAGGTCGGCTTCGAGCCCCGCGGTGCCGACGACGGCGGCGGCGCGCAGCCGCAGCAGCAGCGCGTCGCGGTGCGGCTTGGGGTCCTGCGCCGCGGCCGTCCACCGCTGGAGTTCGGCGCGGCCCGCGGGCAGGACCTCGTAGCTCTTGCGCTGCCCGCGGGCCGGCTGTTCGGCGGGCTGGGCCCGGATGAGTCCCTCGGTCTCCAGCTTTCCCAGCTCGCGATAGATCTGCTGGTGCGTGGCCGACCAGAAGTAGCCGATCGACTTGTCGAACCGGCGGGTCAGATCCAGCCCCGACGACGGCTTCTCGAGGAGGGCGGTGAGGATCGCGTGCGGGAGTGACATGGGCTCATCCTAGGGACGGCGGGCCGCCCCTACAGGGCCGCGGCCAGCTCCGTGCCCTGCTTGATGGCACGCTTGGCGTCCAGTTCGGCGGCCACGTCGGCGCCGCCGATGAGGTGCGCGCTCGCCCCGGCGGCGACCAGCTCCTCGTACAGGTCGCGGCGCGGGTCCTGACCCGTGCACAGCACGATGGTGTCGACCTCCAGGACCGTGCTCCGCCCGCCGACGGTGACGTGCAGTCCGGCGTCGTCGATGCGGTCGTAGCGCACGCCCGGGACCATGCGCACGCCGCGGTGCTTGAGTTCGGTGCGGTGGATCCAGCCGGTGGTCTTGCCCAGACCCGCGCCGACCTTGCCGGTCTTGCGCTGGAGCAGGTGGACGGTGCGCGGCGGGGCGCTCCGCTCCGGCGCGGCGAGACCGCCGGGTGCCCGGTAGTCCATGTCGACGCCCCACTGCCGGAAGTACGCCGCCGGGTCCTCGCTCGCCTTGTCGCCGCCGTCGGTGAGGAACTCGGCGACGTCGAAGCCGATGCCACCGGCGCCGAGGATCGCGACGCGGTCGCCGACGGGGGCGCCGTCGCGCAGGACGTCGAGGTAGCCGACCACGCTCGGGTGGTCGACACCGGGGATGTCGGGGACGCGCGGGCTCACCCCGGTCGCGACGACGACCTCGTCGTGGTCCGCCAAGTCGCCCGCGGAAACACGGGTGTCGAGGCGGACGTCCACGCCGTGGGCGTCGAGCTGGTGGCGGAAGTAGCGCAGCGTCTCGTCGAACTCCTGCTTGCCGGGGACCTTGCGGGCCACGTTGAGCTGCCCGCCGATCTCCGCCGCCGCGTCGAACAGCGTGACGGTGTGGCCGCGTTCGGCCGCCGAGACCGCGCAGGCCAGCCCGGCGGGTCCGGCGCCGACGACCGCGACGCGCTTGCGTCGGCGGGTCGGGGTGAGCACCAACTCGGTCTCGTGGCAGGCGCGCGGGTTGACCAGGCAGGAGGTGATCTTGCCGCTGAAGGTGTGGTCGAGACAGGCCTGGTTGCAGCCGATGCACGTGTTGATGGCCTCGGGCGTGCCGGCCGCGGCCTTGCCGACGAAGTCGGGGTCGGCGAGCATCGGGCGGGCCATCGACACCATGTCCGCGCAGCCGTCGGCGAGCAACTGCTCGGCGAGTTCGGGGGTGTTGATGCGGTTGGTGGTGACGAGCGGGACCGAGACCTCGCCCATGAGCTTCTTGGTCACCCAGGTGTAGGCGCCGCGGGGCACGGAGGTGGCGATGGTGGGGATGCGGGCCTCGTGCCAGCCGATGCCGGTGTTGATGAGGGTGGCGCCGGCCGCCTCGACGGCCTTGGCGAGGGTGACGACCTCGTCCAGCGTCGAACCGCCGGGGACCAGGTCGAGCATCGACAGCCGGTAGATGACGATGAAGTCCTCGCCGACCGCCTCCCGCACCCGCCGCACGATCTCGACGGGGAAGCGGGTCCGGTTCTCGTAGGAACCGCCCCAGCGGTCGGTGCGGTGGTTGGTCTGGAGGGCGATGAACTCGTTGATGAGGTAACCCTCGGAGCCCATGATCTCGACGCCGTCGTAGCCGGCCTGCCGGGCGAGGCGGGCGGCGCGGACGTAGTCGTCGATGGTCCGCTCGACCTCGGCGTCGGTGAGTTCGCGGGGCACGTGCGGGCTGATCGGGGCCTGCACCGCGCTCGGCGCCACCAGGTCCTCGTGGTAGGCGTAACGGCCGAAGTGCAGGATCTGGAGGGCGATGCGCCCGCCCTCGCGGTGCACGGCCTCGGTGATCGTGCGGTGCTCTTCGGCCTCCGCGTCGGTGGTGAGCTTGGCGCCGCCCTCGTACGGGCGGCCCTCGTCGTTGGGGGCGATGCCGCCGGTGACGATCAGACCCACTCCCCCGCGGGCGCGGGCGGCGTAGAACTCCGCCATGCGCGCGAAGCCGTGCTCGGCCTCCTCCAGGCCTACGTGCATCGAGCCCATGAGGACGCGATTGGGCAGGGTGGTGAAGCCCAGGTCGAGCGGGCTCAGCAGGTGCGGGTATCGGCTCATCGGGGCCCCTCCGTGCGCGGTGTCGTGCCCCTGTAGTTGTAGAGGACCGCGTACGGGTTATGCAACTAGTTGCACAATGGGTCCGACGTCGCCTTTCTCACGTCGCCGACTTCTCGCACCGTGCCGGCTTCTCACCTGGTCTCGCGTCACCGGCTTTCGAGCAGCAGGTGCAGCTCCGTCTCCTGGTCGCCGGAGGCGGAGGAGAGGTCCTTCACCCGGAACATGGAGTCCAGCGTCGTACGGAACCGCTCGATCGCCCAGTAGCCGCCCTGGACGTCGGCCGTGACGGACGACGACAGCCGGGCGGGGCGGGCGCAGTCGCGCACGTCGCTGACCTCGAAGGTGCCGAGCCACACCATCGGACGGGTCTCGTCGACCTGTTCGGGCACGTCGTCGGCACAGCGGTCGGACGCGAAGCAGGCGCACAGCGTGTCGAACACGATCCGGGCGTCCTCCTTGCTGCAATCGCTGATCTCCAGGGTGACGGACTCCTGATGGGGTCGCTCGCGGTCCATCGTGATCGCTCCTCTCGTGACGGTGGGGCGATGTCGCGGGTTCCCCGCGAACCGCGCCACATCCCAAGAAAAGCACCACTTTCCCGGGCGGGCACCACCTGGACGCCCCACCCGGGAGGCGCAGGTCACCGCGTCAGGCGGTACGTCTTGCTGTCCGTCAGCACACAGAAGCCGGGTGATACGACGATCACCCGCAGGGTGCCGGTGCGGCGGTCGTAGTCGATGCCCTCGGTCTCGAAGGAGCCCGAGCAGGAGCTGCGCAGGGGCAGCTGACGCAGGGCGGTGACGTGGCCGTTCACGTCGCCGGAGTCGCCCGGCTCGGCCGACAGGTCGATCCGGAGCAGCGGCTTGGTGATGCCGAAGAGGGTGCCCGCCGGGTCGTCGGAGGAGCACAGGAGGGTGGTCGGGCCGGTGAAGTCGCAGCCTTGGACGTCGCGCACCGGGTGGTCGAGGCGGACGGTGGAGGCCAGCGGGAGGTCGGCCGTGGGCGAGGTGCTGGGGTTGACGCCGGGGGTGGGAAGGACGAGCAGCCGGGTCATGGTGCCCCACTCGCCCGTGAGCATCCAGCGGCCGCCGGGTGCGATGGCCACCCAGGAGTTGTTCAGGGCCTCGCCGGGGCTGAGCGCGTGCACGTACTCCGACCAGGCGCCGCCCGGCGCCTGCACGCGGTACATCTTCGCGGTGCCCGAGTCCCGCTGGTAGGGCTCGACGTAGTGACCGTCGTAGGAGGCGTCGGGGTCGCCGACGTGGTTCCAGCCGCGGATGCTCACCCCGACGGGGATCGTCCCGATACCCGTGTAGCGGTTGGCGCTGTTCGCCGGGACCTCGATCGAGGCCAGGCCCTGGCTCTCGGTCAGCGGGTCGGCGCGGTCGGAGCCGACCTCGGTCCAGGTGTCGGCGGCCGCGGCGGGCGGGGCGGCGCAGAGGGCCGCGGCGGTGGCCGTGGCCAGGGCGATCAGGGCGGTGCGCAGGGTGCGACGGCGTCCGTGGCCGGGGCGCAGGGGCATGGGTCTCCTCTGTTGGAGGGTGGGGGTGCGCGCTCGGCGGACAGTGTGGCCAACTTCCATGGTCATGTACAGACCAATCGAATGGACTGGCGTGGACCATGAGGAGAACGGCGCGCGCCGCCGTACTGGAGGAGCATGGAAGAGCGCCCCAGGCGTGGGATAAAGCGGTTGAGCGCGGTACAACTGGTGGAGTCGGCACGGGGGACGGCGTGCCGCGTCGACGTACGGAGGCGGTGCGTGGCATGAGTGCAGCCGGATCGACCGCGGCCGAGGCAGGCGGCCCGACAGGGCCCAGCGGTCTGCTGGACGTGCTCAACGTGGCCTCGGTCGTCCTGGACACCGAGGGCCGCATCGTGCTGTGGAGTCCGCAGGCCGAGGAGTTGTTCGGTTACCCGGCCGGGGAGGCGCTGGGGCGGTACGCGGCGCACGTGATGGTCCACGAACAGCACGTCGAGCTGGTCGTGAAGCTGTTCTCCGACGTCATGGCGACCGGCCGCACCTGGGAGGGCGCCTTCCCCATCCGGCGCAAGGACGGCAGCACCCGCCTGGTGGAGTTCCGCAACATGCGGCTCATCGACGACCAGGGACAGGTCTACGCCCTCGGCCTCGCCGCCGACCAGTCCACGGTGCGCCGCCTGGAACGGGACGTGGCCCTCTCGGCGCGCATGGTCACCCAGTCCCCCATCGGCTTCGCCGTGCTGGACACCGGGCTGCGGTACGTGTCGGTCAACCCGGCACTGGAGCGCATCAACGGCGTCCCCGCCGGGGAGCACCTGGGCCGGACCATGCGCGAGGTGCTCCCGCTGCTGGACACCGAGGCCCTGGAGTCGGCGGTCGGCGAGGTGCTGCGCACCGGGGTGCCGCTGGTCGACAGGT
The DNA here is from genome assembly GCF_055577115.1 of Streptomyces sp. NPDC033216. NCBI lineage: Bacteria > Bacillati > Actinomycetota > Actinomycetes > Kitasatosporales > Streptomycetaceae > Streptomyces > Streptomyces sp. NPDC033216. The sequence continues at coordinate 164,988 of NZ_JBVIQK010000004.1, forward strand.
CCACGATCGGCCGTACGCCGGCGGACCCGGACCAGGACCACGCCTGGTCCATCTCGCTGTACCGGCTGGAGGACGCCCGAGGCACCGTGCTGGGCGTCGCGATCTCCGTCGTCGACGTCACCGACCAGTACCGGGCGGGCATCGAGGCCGAGACCGCGCGACGCCGCCTCGCCCTGATCGCCGACGCCTCCGCCCGCATCGGCACCACCCTCGACCTGGAACGCACCGCCGACGAGCTGGCCGACGTGGCCGTGCCGGAGTTGGCCGACATCGCCGCCGTGGACCTGCTCGACGCGGTCGTGGCGGGCAGGCGCACCAGCCTGAGGCCGTCGGAACCCGCCGTGATCCGCGCCCTGGCCGTCCGCGCCGCCGACGCCCCGGAAGCCCTGAGCGCGGCCGATCCGCCCGGCCAGATCGCCCGCTACGCACCCGACCGGCTGGTCACCGAGTGCGTGCGCACCGGTCGGCCCATCCTGGTGGCCCAGGTCAAGGACGAGGACCTGGCGCGGATCGCCCGCTCCCCGGAGGCCGCGGGCCTGTTGGCGCGGGCGGGCGTCCACTCCTATCTGGCGGTGCCGCTCATCGCGCGCGGTGAGGTGCTGGGCTCCCTGGATCTGAAACGGACCCGCAATCCCCTGCCGTTCGGCCGCGACGATCTTCTGCTCGCCCGGGAGCTGGCGGCCCGCGCGGCCGTGCAGATCGACAACGCGCGCTGGTACCAGAACGTCCGCAGCACCGCGCTGACCCTCCAGCGCAGCCTGCTGCCGAGCCACCCGCCGGTCACCGGCGGCCTGGAGGTGGCCTCGCGCTACCAGCCGGCCGGGGCGACCACGGAGGTGGGCGGCGACTGGTTCGACGTCATCCCGCTGGAGGACGGCAAGACCGCCCTCGTCGTCGGCGACGTCATGGGCAGCGGCATCGACGCCGCCGCCACGATGGGCCGGCTGCGCACCGCCACGACCACGCTGGCCTCGCTCGACCTCGATCCGGCGGTGCTCCTGGAACACCTCGACCGGATCACCCTGGGCCTGGACCACTTCATAGCGACCTGCGTGTACGTCGTCCACGACCCGCGCCTCGGCCGGTGCCGGATAGCCAACGCCGGGCACCTGCCGCCCGCGCGCGTACGGCCCGGACACCCGCCGGAGCTGCTCGACCTGCCCACCGGGGCTCCGCTCGGAGTGGGCGGCGTGGCCTTCTCCTCGACCGACGTCGACTTCGCCCCCGGCGACCAGCTCGTGCTGTACACCGACGGGCTGGTGGAGACGCGCAGCCACTCCCTCGACGAGCGCCTGGACGCGCTGCTGGCGCTCCTCGACGACCCGGCACGTCCGCTGGAGGAGCTGTGCGACCTGCTGCTGCGGGCGCTGCACCACCCGGACAACCACGACGACGTGGCCCTGCTCGTGGCACGCGCACGGCCACTGTGACGGCGCCCCGCACGTGACCGCGGCGCACCGCCCGACAACCCGGGGGCAGCGGCGCCGCGGCCTGAACCGCTACTCCTTCGTCCCGATCACCACGTGGGCGTACAGCTCCTCGTCGACGGCCGGACGCGCCCTGAGGCCGCCCCGCCGGAACGCCTCGACGGCGTCCGCCGCCTGGAGTTCGCTCGTCTCGACGAGGACGCAGCCGCCGGGCGCGAGCCAGCCGGCCGCCTCGGCGGCGACCCGGCGCAGCACGTCGAGCCCGTCGGCGCCGCCGTCGAGGGCGGTGAGGGGCTCGTGCTCGCGGGCCTCCGCGGGCAGCAGGGGAACCTCCCGGGTGGGGACGTACGGCACGTTCGCCGCCAGGATGTCGACACGGCCGCGCAGTTGACCGGGGAGCGCGTCGAACAGGTCACCGGTGTGGACGTGTCCGCCGAGGGCGGCGACATTGCGGCGGGCGCAGCGCACGGCGGCCGGGTCGATGTCGGCCGCGTGCAGTTCCACCCCGCCGAGCGCCGAGGCGAGGGCGGCGCCGACCGCGCCCGAGCCACAGCACAGGTCCACGACGACGGACGCGTGCGGCGCCCCGGCCAGTGCCTGGCCGACGAGGAACTCGGTACGGCGACGGGGCACGAAGACGCCCGGTTCGACGACGACACGCCGGCCGGCGAACTCGGCCCAGCCGAGGACGAGTTCGAGGGGCAGACCGGCCACACGGCGCTCCACCGCCGCGGTGAGTTCGTCGGGTGCGCGGGCGGCGGCGAGGATCAGCTCCGCCTCGTCCTCGGCGAAGACGCATCCGGCGGCGCGCAGCGCCGCGACGACGGCCTCACGGGACGGGTACGGCGAGGGGGACGAGGGAGCGGAAGGAGAGGAAAGAGGGGGCATGGAAGCCGAGAGCCTTTCGGAGACCGAAGGGGGCGCTCTCGCGGTCGCCTACCGGCGGTCCGCGCCGTTCCGAGGAGAGAGCACCCGACCTGACACTGCGGTAATGGGTCCCACCTCCTCGGTCGCTCATGGCCGGGGTCGTCCGCAGCCGACGGCCACCCTATCCCAACTGCCGCCCGCCGAAACCCCGCTCGGCCGGCCGCGCCCGCGGACGCCGACGGCGACGGCGAGTCGTACCGTGCAGACGAAACGCGATGGGTCAGGGAGACGTGAGGGAGACCGGGTGGAGGCGGGCGAGGCGGTGGAGACCGTCCAGCGCGAGACTTCGGTCTTCGCCCGGCGCGCCCCTGCCTCGGCCGGCGACTGCATCCCGAGCTGTCGCTGGTGTCGTACACCCTGCTCTGCCACCTGGAGGACAGCGGCGGCTGCCGGGCCACCGACCTGGCCGCGCACCACGCCCTGGACAGGTCCACCGTCAGCCGCCAGGTCTCCGCGCCGGAACGGTCCGGGCTGATCGAGCGGCGCCAGGACCCCACCGACCACCGCGTGCACGTTCTGCACCTCACCGACGCGGGCCGCAACATCCTCGGCCAGGTCACCGAGAGCCGCCGCGCGGCCTTCCGCGAGCGGCTCGCCGGGTTGGCCGCAGGGAGATCTTGAGCGGTTCGCGGACTGTCTCGTGCGGTACAACGCGTGGGGCGGGAGCGGGGCGCCGGACGAAGGCTGACCCCGTGCCGGCGCCGCGCCCCGGCGCGGTCACGCCGCCGGCACCGCCTCCCGCTCGGGTGCCCGAGCCGCCAGGAACGCCGTCCTGCGGCGCAGCCGGAACCCGAGGGACTCGTAGAGACGGATGGCACCGGTGTTGGCGGCGCTGGTGTGGAGGAAGGGGGTCTCGCCGCGTTCACGGATGCCGTGGGCGACGGCCAGGATCAGCCGGGTGGCGAGGCCCTGGCCCCGGACGACGGGATCGGTGCAGACCGCGCTGATCTCGGTCCAGCCGGGCGGACGCAGGCGCTCGCCCGCCATGGCGACGAGGGCGCCCTCGCGGCGGACGCCGAGATACGTGCCGAGTTCGATGGTGCGGCGCTCGAAGGGGCCGGGCCGGGTGCGGGCGACGAGGTCGAGCATGTCGGGGACGTCGGCGGGGCCGAGGCGGATCGCCTCCGCGTCCGGCGCGGCGGCCAGCCCGTCGTCGACGAACTGCACACCCTCGATGCGCTGGGTGATCTCCCAGCCGGCCGGCACCTCGCCGCGGAACCCCGGCAGCGGTACCTCCCCGCCGGGGCCGGCGAGCGCGGCGAGGTCCGCCCAGTCGTCGGCGTGCGGGTCGTCGGGCAGGGCGAGCCAGGGCGACATGTCGACGGGGTAGCGCAGGACCCGGCCGCGGTGTTCGGCGAAGCGGGCGTGCGGGCCGGTGAGGGAGGCGAGGGCGGGATTGTCCAGGACATGTCGGACCTGGGCCTGGCTCATATCGCGGCTCCGATCTCGCTCGCGACCTTGGCGCGGGCGTGGCCGTCCTGCGCCCGGTACGCCGTGCGCTGCGTGCGGCCGACGGGGTCGACGCCCGTCGGCCGCACCGCGACGAGCACCTGACCGGGGCCCGGACGGGGCCGGCCCGCGGCGACGGTCCCCGGGCCGCCGTACCGCGTGAAGACGTACGCCTTCGGCATTGCTCCCACTCTCCTTCGCTGCCGCCGGACCGCTGGATCCGGAACGGAACGACACGTGCAAGGGGGAACGCGGGACGGCTATTCCCCGGCCGCCGAAGTGTTCACACGCGCTTCATGACCGGCGGCCGGACGGGGGCCCGCGCCCGGCTGACTCGCCCGTACGGTTGAATGCGTAAGCAATCGCCGCCCTCACGCTGGAACTCCATGAACGTCACCAGAGGCTTCACCGGACGCCCGCGCGTCGACAACCCGGGCCTGCCCCCGGGCCAGTACGACGCGGGCGACGACTGGCCCGTACTGTCCGCCGAGGTCACGCCCAGCCTCACGCCCGCCGACTGGAGCTTCCGGGTCGACGGGCTGGTGGGCGCACCCCGCACCTGGACCTGGGAGCAGGCCCACGCCCTGCCCGCCTCCGGGTACGAGGGCGACATCCACTGCGTGACCGGCTGGTCGAAGTTCGGGGCGCGGTTCGGGGGCGTGTCGCTCGACACGTTCCTGGAGGCGGTTCGGCCGCAGGCGTCCGCGACCCACGCCGTCGCGTACTCGCACACCGGGTACACCACCAGCCTGCCCCTCGCCGACCTCACCGGCGGCCGGGCCTGGGTCGCCTTCGAGTACGGCGGCGAGCCGCTCTCCCCCGAGCACGGCGGCCCCGCGCGGCTGCTGGTGCCGCACCTGTACTTCTGGAAGAGCGCCAAGTGGATCGCCGGCCTGCGGCTCCTCGACCACGACGAGCCGGGTTTCTGGGAGCAGAACGGCTACCACGCGCGGGGCAACCCCTGGGAGGAGCAGAGGTACTCCGGTGACAGTGACTGAGTCGTTCACTCCCCCGACCCGGTTCGCGGTGCCCGGCCGCATCGCCGTCAGCAGCCGGGCGGCGTCGCTGTGGCAGACGGCCACGATCACCGAGATCCGCCGCGAGACGCCGTACGCGGCCACCTTCCGTCTCGCCGTGCCCGAGTGGGAGGGACACCTGCCGGGGCAGCACCTGATGCTGCGGCTCCGGGCGCAGGACGGCTATCTCGCCCAGCGGCACTACTCGATCGCGTCGGCGCCCCACGACGCGGGGCACATCGAGCTGACCTTGGACCGTGTCGAGGGCGGCGAGGTGTCGGGCTGGTTCCACACCGTGGCCGTGCCCGGGGACGAGATCGAGGTCCGCGGGCCGCTGAGCGGCTTCTTCGCCTGGCCCGGAGACCGCCCCGCGCTGCTGGTCGGCGCCGGCTCCGGAGTGGTACCGCTGATGTCGATGGTGCGCCACCATCGGGCCCGGCGCCTCACGGTCCCGCTGCGGCTGCTGGTGTCCGCGCGCGGCCCCGGGGAACTGATCTACGCGCGCGAGTACGGCGCGGAGACGACGCCCGTGTTCACGCGGACCGCGCCGGAGGGCACGCCCGTGGGCCGGCTCACGGGCGCCCATCTGGCACCACTGCTCGCGGAGCGGCCGGAGGGCGGCTGGGAGGCGTACGTGTGCGGGTCGAACGGGTTCGCCGAGCATGCCTCACGGCTGCTGGTGGAGGCGGGGCAGCCGGTGGACCGGATCCGGATCGAGCGATTCGGCTGACGCTCCCTTCGACAGGCGCCCGGTCCCGGGCGCCGCTGCCGGCATCTCCCGCACCGCCGGCATGTCCGGCTCGCCCGAAGGGGTGGGACGACTCCCTCGTACGGGGTACCCCTTCCTTGTGGGCACTCGTCCGCCTGACGGCGAGGAGGTCGACATGCGAAGCGGGCTGCGCGGCTGGCGCTGGCGGCAGAATCCGCTGCGGCGTCGGTCGGATGTCGTGGAGGCGTGGACGGTGCTGGTGGTCACGGTGCTCGTCCTGCTCGGCGCGCCGCTGGCGGGGGCGTTCGCCGGCCGGTGGGCCCATGAGGACGCGGTGAGCGTGGCGGCCGAGCAGCGGGCCGAGCGCCGTCATGTGCGGGCGGAGGTCGTGGGCCGACCGCCCGACGCGCTGCCGACGGCGGACGGCACCCGGGGCCGGCACCACCGGGTCGCCGTGCGCTGGACGGAACCCGGCGAGGCCCCGCACCGGACCATCGCGCTCGTGCCCGCCGGCACCCACCGGGGAGATCTGGTCGATGTGTGGTTCGACGCGCGGGGCCGGAGCGTCCCGCCGCCGCCCGACGGCACGGTGGTGTGGCAGCACACGCTGACGCTCGGCGTGGCCACGACGGGCGGCACGGCGGCAGCGGTGCTCCTGGGGCACGTGGCCCTGCGCAGGGTGGCCCTGCGGCACCGGCTGGCGGAGTGGGACCGGGAGTGGGCGCGCACCGGGCCCGAGTGGAGTCGGCGCAGCGCCTGACGGAGGTGTCCCGGACGGCATCGGGCCTGGTCCCGGGGTCTGGTAAGCGCTCCCAGCGTCCACGTACGGTGTGATCATCCGTACGGCCACTCATCACAAGGCGGTTGCTCATGGCCCTGTTCGACCTGTCCCTGGAGGAGCTCCACGAGTACCGCAGTGGATCCGCCGAGCCTGAGGATTTCGACGCGTTCTGGTCCAAGACCCTGCAACAGGCCCGCGAGCACGATTTGGACGTCCGCTTCGAGCCGGTCGACACGGGGCTGGCCACGGTGCGCGTGTTCGACGTGACGTTCGCCGGATACGGCGGCCATCCGGTCAAGGCCTGGCTGACCTTGCCCACGACGGCGACGGAACCGGTGCCGCTGGTCGTGGAGTTCGTCGGCTACGGCGGGGGCCGCGGGTTGCCGCACGAGCACCTGCTGTGGGCGTCGACGGGCCGCGCGCACTTCATCATGGACACCCGCGGCCAGGGCAGCGCCTGGGGCGGCGGTGGCGGCACCGCCGACCCGGTGGGCGCGGGACCGGCGTTCCCCGGCTTCATGACGCGGGGCATCGACGCCCCAGAGAACTACTACTACCGCCGGGTGTTCACCGACGCGGTGCGTGCCGTCGAGGCGGCCCGTTCGCACCCGCTGACGGACTCGGCGCGCACCGTGGCGCTCGGCGCGAGCCAGGGCGGCGGCATCACGATCGCCGTGGGCGGCCTGGTGCCGGACCTGGTGGCGGTCGCGCCGGACGTCCCGTTCCTGTGCGACTTCCCCCGCGCGGCGACGCTGACGGATCGTCACCCCTACCGGGAGATCGGCCTGTTCCTCAAGACGCACCGCGGTCGCACGCAGGACGCGCTGCGCACCCTGTCCTACTTCGACGGCGTGCACTTCGCGTCCCGCGGCTCGGCGCCCGCCCTGTTCTCGGTGGCCCTGGAGGACCAGACGTGCCCGCCGTCGACGGTGTTCGCGGCCTTCAACGCGTGGGCGCACGACGACCGGACGATCGAGGTGTACGACTTCAACGACCACGAGGGCGGCGGCCCTTACCACGAAGCGGCCAAGGTGCGCTGGCTGCGGTCCTACGCGTGAGCCCCTGATCGCGCCTCCCCCCTGCTCCGACCGGTCGGTGTGTTCGGTGGACCCCGGACCGCGCGGTCGCGGTCCGGGGTCCCGGCGGATCACGGAGGGCCCAGGTCCGATCACCTGCCGCGGGTTCACGGCCACTGCGACGGGCGCTTCGCGGTGGTGCGCCGCGTACGAGGAGAAGGTCCGAGAGCGGGGCGAACCGCCCGCCGGGGTGACCGTCACGGTCGACGGTGCGATCGTGGCCGACCCGTGGGGCGGCTGGGCCGGCGTGGCACGCACGCGCGCCGGGAGCGGGGCACGCAGGTCGACGCGTGGTCGCCCTCGAAGGGGCCGACGGCGCGGTCGGCCAACGGCCACGACACGGCGCGGGCGGTCGCCGCCCCGTACGGCGTCCTCGCGAACCACGGTCCCCGCGGCGGCCGGCGCGTCCTGTGCCCCGAGGCCGCCCGAGCGGGTCCGCGAGGGGCAGGGGGCCGCCGGGATCTGGCGCCGGGCGCTGGCCTCCCGCACCACTCGGAGATCGGGCTCGATCCGGGACGGAGCGGTCCGAACGGCTCCTACGGAACCAACCCGCGCGCTTTCGGACACGACGGCTTCGGCGGCTCGTGCGGTCTCGCCGACCCCGAGGCCGGGCTGCCCCTGGGGTGCGTGAAGAACCGCATGGGGCCTCGGATCGCGGATGTGCCGCGGAAGACGGCGCTGGTGAAGGCCGCGTAAAGCGCTCTGTGCGGGGGCGGCGGGCGGTCCGGTTTCGGCCGTTCGGCCCGTCCACCCTTCCCTAGTGGTTTAGACCAATGCTAGATCTGGTGGTGCACAAGCCCGCACGGCACGTCACCACAGGAGGCGCGCGGCATGGCCCGCCCCATCCCCCATCTTCAGCCCCTCTACCGGCGCATAGCGAGCGAGTTGGTCGGCGAACTGCGCGACGGCACCATCCCACCCGGCGAACGCCTGCCCGCGGAGCGGCACCTGGCCGAGCACTTCGGGGTCAGCCGGGTGACCGTCCGGCAGGCGCTGGAGGTGCTGCGCCGTGACGGACTGGTCGCCACCGACCGGCGCGGCAGCCACGCCGTCCTGCCGGGGCCGCCGGTAGCCGACCCGGCCTGGCTCGCCTTCCCGGTCGGTTCGCGTGGCGCGGACGACCCCCGCGCGGGGGACCGCACCGCGCTGAGCTGGGAGCCGCCCCCGCCCGAGCACGCCACCGCGCTCGACCTCGCCCCGCACCGGCCGACGCTGGTCCACCGCTACGAGTCGACGGGCGCGGACGGCCGTACCCTGCGGACGGCCGTGACGTCCTTCTCCGCGGTGGCCCTGGCCGAGGTCGAGGAACTCGCCCGCTACCGCGACCGCGCCGACACCGCCGGCTCCCCGCAGCTGCGGCGCGTCTACGACTGGATGCGCCGGGCCGGGCTGACCCTTCACCACCGGGACGCCATCACCCGGCCGGACGGCGCCCCGTCGATGCGGGTGACCCGGCACGTGCACGACCAGTACGCGCGACCGCTGGAGATCACCGACCTCGTGGTGGAGACCCGTCAGGAGGCGCTGGTGTACACGTTCACCCTGCCCGCCGCCGACTGACCCGGACCGCGTCCGCCCGCCTCAGCCCGTCCGGCGCGCCTCGACCATCCGCACCCGCGGACTTCCGTCGCCCCGCGTCCCGAACTCGGGCAGGGCGTGCAGGTCCACCCGGAAGCCGGCGCGCTCCAGCTCCCGGCGGACCTCACCCAGCCGGAAGGCCCGGTAGTACATGACGAACGGGGGGCGCCACACGGCGTTGCGGACCCGCATCACCGCGTCGAAGGCGAGGAGCGTCCAGAACGCGCGGGAGGACGGCCGGGGCGGCGCGAGCACCGGGAACGCGAACCGGCCGCCCGGCCGCAGCGCGCCGTGCACCTGGGCGAAGAGGCCGGGCAGTTCCGTCGGCAGGAAGTGCCCGAACGCGCCGAAGCTGACGACGAGGTCGAAGGCGTTCGTGAACGGCAGGGCGCGCGCGTCCGCCCGCACCCAGGACACCCGCGGCTCCGGCGGGCGGGCGCGCCCGCGGGCGATGTCGAGCATCCCGGCGCTGAAATCGACTCCGGTGACGCTGCCGCGGCAGAGCGTGGACAGCGCGTCGACGCCGGCACCGGTGCCGCAGCACAGGTCGAGGCCGTCGTCGTAGGGGCCGGTCCGGCGCAGGGCCGACATGACCGCGTCGAGGACGGGCACGGGGGTGCGGAACGGCGTGTGGTCGAACTTCGGCGCGAGGAGGTCGTAGCCGTGCTCGACGGACGACAGGGCCTGGACGGCGAGTTCGCGCAGCGTGGGGCCTTCGGGGCTGAACATCGGCGTCAGCCTACGGCGGTCCGCCGCCGCAGGTGCACCAGTACCCGCTCGCACCAGCGCAGGTTCTCCTCCTCGAAGCCGATGCCGGCCATCAGTGTCAGGTAGGGGCCGATCCGGTCGGCCTCGCGCAGGAACTCCTCCTCCGTGCGGCCGGCGAGGAGCCGTTCACGCACCCTCCTGTAGCGGTCGAGCTTGCCGCGCGCCCAGCTCATCCGCTCCTCGATCAGCGCGCGGGCCGTCCCGGGATCGACGCCGACGCCGTCCATCGCCTGGATCTTGATGAGGAGTTCGTCGCGGATGGCGGTGGGCCGGCGCGGGGGTACGGCGGCGAACGCGCGCAGGTTTTCGCGGCCGGCCTCGGTGAGGGTGAACATCCGCTTGTCGGGCCGGCGCTCCTGCCGCACGACCCGTGCCTCGATCATGCCGTCCTGCGCGAGACGCTCCAGCTCTCGGTAGAGCTGCTGCGGGGTCGCGGGCCAGAAGTTCGCCAGGGAGACGTCGAAGATCTTGGACAGTTCGTAGCCCGACGCCTCGCCTTCCAGGAGGGCGGCCAGGACGGCGTACTTCAGCGACATGTGGACACGGTAACAGCAGGTGATTACTGTCATCCGCACATAGTCAACTAAGTGAGTAAGGGGTGGCCGTATGCGCGCGTTCCGAGAGGCGGTCGAGGCCGGCGACCTCGATGCGGTGGAGGCCCTGCTCGCCGACGACGTGGTGTTCACCAGCCCGGTCGTCTTCAAGCCCTACCCCGGCAAGGCCATCACCGCGGCCATCCTGCGCGCGGTGGCGCGGGTCTTCGAGGACTTCCGGTACGAGCGGGAACTCGCCGGGGCCGACGGCCGCGACCACGCGCTGGTGTTCAGCGCGCGGGTCGGCGAGCGCGAGCTGAGCGGCTGCGACTTCATCCATGTCGACGAGGACGGCCTCATCGACCGCCTGACGGTGATGGTGCGGCCCATGTCGGGCGCGCGGGCGCTGGCCGAGGCGATGGGGGCAAGGTTCGACGAGATCGCGCGGGAGGCCGAGGCGCGCGCCCGCTGAACACGCCGGTGGCCGGCACGCGGGGCGAACCCCGCGGGCCGGCCGCCATGTGTCGCGCGAGCGTCAGTCCTTGAGCTGGCCCAGCGTGGCCTTGGAGTCCGCCTTGAGCCAGTCCTTCACATCGTCGAGCGACGGCGGAGCCTTGTCGTCGTCGTAGGAGGACAGGTAGGTGCTGTAGCTCATCGTGTACGTCGTCCAGCCGTCCCGCACGGCGAGCGTCGCGTAGAGCGAGCCGCTGGTGGAACCACTGGTGGTGTCCTCGCTGACCAGGTAGGCCTCTTCACCGATGTCATCGACGGTCTCCACGTCGTAACCGGGGTATCTCTCCTCGTAGTGCTTCCACAGGGCCGTGAACTCCGGGCCGGGGTCGGACTCTTTGTGCAGGTCCACCTGGGTGGAGAGGTAGGCGTCGGCGTAGCTCGACCCGGTCTTCTTCAGGTTGATGCTGCAGTGACTCTCGTCGAGAGCGGCGTCCTTGAGGGCGTGGTGCGTCGGGGAGCCGTCGTCGTCCGGGTACTCCGTCTCGAAGGAGGAGTAGTCCGTGCTGGAGCAGAGGTTGGCCGGCGCCGTGTAGCCGCGCAGGTCCGCGTCGGCACTCTCCCCACCGATCAGGAGGACACCCGCCGCCCAGGCCGCCGAGGCGACGACGGCACCCACGGCCACCCACAGCACCGCCCGTCCCGCACCCCCGCCGGACGGCGGCGGAGGAACGGCCGGATACGGGCCCGGCGGGCCGTACGGATGGGCGGCCGCCGGCTGCCCCGGCCCGCCGGCCTGGCTCGGCTGACCGACCAGGGTCGGGGTGGCGTAGAAGTTCGGCTGGGCCGGCACGGGCGCGGGCGGCGGGAAGCCACCCGCCGCCTCCGGAACCGGCGACTGCGGATGCGGATACGGATACACACTCGGGGGAGCCGGCGCCCCGGACGGCTGCTCGGGCTCCTGCGGAGGCTTGGGCGGCGTGGACATGGCGTGAAGATAGTGCAGCGTAGGAGGTCAAGTCCCCTGTCGTCCCGGATCGTTATGGTCTGGGGACATCTGGTGCCGACCGATGACACTGCGGTCCGAACCAAGGGAGAAGCCCCGGAACAGCCGGGACCGCTCTCGGTCGAGGAGAGGGACTCAGAGCCTGCCTCGCCATGGCGCCGACACAGGTGGTAGGCTCTACCGAGCACTTGTGTACGCCCCATTCGGGGCGCCGGTGCGGTCCCTCTCTCAGTTCGCTGTTGCGCCCGCCGATCCCGGTCGGTGCGCCGGCTTCTTCCGCAGAAACCTCGTGAGCAGCGGTTCCGTCGTGTCCGAGGTTCTGCTTCCCCCCGCCGCAGGTGCGCGTACACCGCCCTGCCCCTCGCGGATCCACCCCCTTCCTTCGCACGCCTCATGCCTTCCGTCCTCGAAAGGACCGACCACCGTGACCACCACACTCGAACAACCCTCTGTCCGGCATCAGCCCCCGGCTCAGCTCGTCACCGGTGTCCTCGACACCGACGGCAACGGAATGGGGCGGCTGCGCGCGGCGAACTGCCTGCCCACCGCCGACGACGTCCAGGTCACGCCCGCGTCGATCCGCCGGCTCGGCCTGCGCAAGGGCGACTTCGTCGAAGGACCGTGCGACGACCGGCGCACTCTGACCGACGTGGCGCGGGTCAACGGACGCACGCCCGACGCCCTGCGCGGCCGCCGTCACTTCCGTGACCTGACGCCCCTGCACCCGCACGAGCGGCTCCGTCTCGAACATCCGGCGGCCGGGCTCGCCGGACGGGTCGTCGACCTGCTCGCGCCCGTCGGCAAGGGTCAGCGCGGACTGATCGTGGCACCGCCCAAGACCGGCAAGACCGTCCTCATCCAGCAGCTCGCCGCCGCCGTCGCCGGGAACCACCCGCGGGTCCGGCTGATGGTGCTGCTGCTCGACGAACGCCCCGAGGAAGTCACCGACATGCGGCGCTCGGTGCGCGGCGAGGTCTACGCCTCCACGTTCGACCAGGCGCCCAGGCAGCACATCGCCCTCGCCGATCTGGTCGTCGAACGCGCCAAGCGGCTCGTGGAGGCGGGCGAGGACGTCGTGATCCTGCTGGACTCCCTGACGCGGCTGTGCCGGGCCCACAACAACGCGGCCGCCGCCGGTGGCCGCACCCTCAGCGGTGGCGTCGACGCCACCGCGCTCATCGGCCCCAAGCGGTTCTTCGGCGCCGCGCGAACCGCCGAGGAGGGTGGCTCGCTCACCATCCTCGCCAGCGCGCTGGTGGAGACCGGCTCCCGTGCCGACGACTTCTACTTCGAGGAGCTGAAGGGCACCGGCAACATGGAGCTGCGCCTCGACCGCGAATCAGCCTCGCGCCGCGTCCACCCGGCCGTCGACATCAACACCTCCGGCACCCGCCGCGAGGAACTCCTCCTCTCCCCCGCCGAGTTGACCGCCGCCCGCGGCCTGCGCCGCGCCCTCCACACCCGCGACGGCCAGGCGAACCTGGAAACCCTCCTGGAGCGGATGCGCGCGACCCCGGACAACGCGACCTTCATCCGCCGTATCCAGCCGACCCTCCCGGCCGCCTGATCTCCTCGGCCGTGCGAGGTCCCGCCCAGGGGGTGCCGCGGTGGAGCGGGACCGGTACGACGCCAGCGGCCGCGGCGAGGCGGTCCGGCGCGCGAAGCGGGCCGGGCGGTGGGGTTGGAATGCCACGGGGAGCGTCACCGACCGCACGGTGGCGCACCGGTCACCGAAGTGGCCTTCTGGTCGCCGTCACCTTCGCGACGGCCCACGTCGTCGTCTCCAGGGGCCGCGGCGTGCGGCATCCGGGTGCACGCGCCCCGGTGTGCGGCACGGGCAGCGCGGGGAAGGCCCGGTTCATTCTTACGTTGATCATATGACAATCGGATTCTCTCCTCGGGTCGCCGCGTCGGCCTGCGCGCTGTGCGTGGCGGCCGTCGTGGTCCTCGGGCCCGCGGCACCCGCCGCCCCCGCCGGGGCGGACACCGCTGCGGCGGGCGGAGGGCGCGCGGCGGCACCGGGGCCCGCCCTGCTGTACCGCTCCGGTACGCACATCCGGCCACGCCCCGGAGCACCCGAGGTCCCGCCCGTCTCCGCACTGTCGTGGCTGGTCGCCGACGCGGACACCGGCGAGGTGCTCGCCGCGTCGAACGCGCACCGCAGGCTGCCCCCCGCCAGCACCCTGAAGACCCTGTTCGCCCTCACGGTGCTGCCCGTCCTGCCCGGCGGCATCCGGCACCGGGTCACCGAGGAGGAACTGTCCGGGATCGGAGCCGGCAGCAGTCTCGTGGGAGTCGCCGAGGGACGGTCGTACCGGGTCTCCGACCTGTGGCGCGGAGTGTTCCTCAATTCGGGCAACGACGCCGTGCGCGTACTGGCCGCGCTCAGCGGCGGCTGGCGCAGCACGGCCGCCCGGATGCAGGCCAAGGCCCGCTCCCTGGGCGCCCTGGACACCCACGTGCTGTCCCCGGACGGGTACGACGCCCCTGGCCAGGTGTCCTCCGCGTACGACCTCGCGGTGTTCGGGCGGGCGGGACTGCGCAACCCGGACTTCGCCCGGTACTGCGCCACCGTCGAGGCCCGGTTCCCGGCGCGTGACGGGGGCACGTACGGCATCGTCAACACCAACCGCCTGCTCAGCGGGACGAACGGGGTCGAGCCGTATCCGGGGCTGATCGGCGTCAAGAACGGCTACACCAGCAACGCGGGCAACACCCTCGTGGCCGCCGCCCGGCGCGGGGAGCGCACCCTCCTCGTGACGGTGCTCAACCCCCAGGCCGGCGGCGGCCTCGCCGTCTACGAGGAGGCGCGCGAGCTGCTGGACTGGGGGTTCGGGGCCGCCGGGCGGGTCGACCCCGTGGGCTCGCTGGACGCGCTGCGGGCGCGGCCGAGGCCCGGAGTGGGGCCGGGGCCGGGGCCGGAGGCGACGCCCGTGGCCGTCGCCGCGCTCGCCGTGGACGACGACGGGCCCGGCTGGTCGGAGGCGGCCGTCATCGCCGGCGCCGCTGTGCTGGGCGGTGTCGGCGTCGCCCTCGTGCTGAGGCTCATGGACCGCCGCGGCTGGAGGAGTTGACCGACCGGCAGCCGTAGCAGCAGACCGGTTGCCACGGCTCGTGGAGAAGGCCGCTCGGACGACCGGCTCGTGGCACGGCCACTCAGAACACCGACAGGCCCGTCAACGTCGTGAAGCGGTCCAGGGCGGCCACGCCCGCCACCGAGTTCCCGCGCTCGTCCAGGCCCGGACTCCACACGCACAGTGTGCAGCGGCCCGGTACGACCGCGATGATGCCGCCGCCGACACCGCTCTTGCCGGGCAGACCCACGCGGTAGGCGAAGTCACCCGCCGCGTCGTAGGTGCCGCAGGTCAGCATGACGGCGTTGACCTGCTTGGCCTGGCTTCGGCTGAGCAGCCGGGTGCCGTCGGCACGGACGCCGTGCCGGGCGAGGAAGCCGGTGGCCAGGGCGAGGTCGGCGCAGGAGGCGGTGATCGAGCACTGACGGAAGTACTGGTCCAGGAGGGCCGGCACCGGGTTGTCGATGTTGCCGTAGGACGCCATGAAGTGGGCGAGGGCGGCGTTGCGGTCGCCGTGCGTGGACTCGGAGGCGGCGACCTCCAGGTCGAAGTCGAGCGCCTCGCTGCCGCTCTCGGCCCGCAGGAACTCGCGCAGTTCGCCCGCCGCGTCGCCGGTACGGGTCTGGAGGCGGTCGGTGACGACGAGCGCGCCCGCGTTGATGAACGGGTTGCGGGGGATGCCGTTCTCGTACTCCAACTGGACCAGCGAGTTGAAGGGGTTGCCGGAGGGTTCGCGGCCGACGTGCTCCCAGAGTTCGTCGCCCTCGCGGGCGAGGCCGAGGGCGAGGGTGAAGACCTTGGTGATGGACTGCGCCGAGAAGGGCTCACGCCACTCGCCCACCCCGTACACCGTGCCGTCCAGCTCGGCCACGGCCATGCCGAAGCTCCGGGCGTCACGGGCGGCGAGCGCCGGGATGTAGTCGGCGGGCCGGCCGCGGCCGGGAGTGCGGGCCATCTCCTCGGCGATGCGCTCCAGGACCGGCTGGAAGGTGAGGGACGACGTCGTTGCCATGATCACCATTGTCCTCCGGACCGGTCCTGGCGCGTCGGGGCAGGACGGGGAAGGACAGGGTGCGGCGGTGACGGACGAGGGGCCGCCGGACGGCCGCGCGGACCGGCGGGCCGGTCGTCGTCGGCCCGCGACGGGGGTTTCGCTCCGGCCGGGCGGGGTGGGCCGTCGGCGGACGGAACCGATGGGCGGCCGCGGGCGGGCCCTCGACGGCCGACCCGCCCCGGCCGTCCGAGCCGGTCGGCACGGGACGGACTGTCGTACAGCCGTGGCGCGAACGGGGACGCGGACGGGGAACGGGGCGGCCGACCCGGCGAGCGGCATGCGGACATCCCGCCCGCACGACCCCGGCGTAGGGGCAGAACCGGTACCCGGCCTCGACGGCCGCCGCACCCCGGGTCCCCGCATCGCGTGTCAGGCGCGGGCCGGCTGGGTGACCGGGTCCAGGGCGCCCACCGTGCGGACACTGCCGACGGGTTCGCCACCGCCGAGGAGGAGTTCGCCCCCGAAGGGCGTCAGGCGGGCGGGGTCCACGCCGGCGCGGACGAGGGCGGCCGCGGTGACGGGTACGCGGGCCCGGTTCGCACCGTCGGAGATCTTGACGGCCACGGCACGGCCGTCGGGGAGTGCGGCGACCTCGACGCCCTCGAAGCCGTCCTTGGCGAGCAGACCGGGGACGGCCCGCATCAGGGCGGCGACGTCCCTGCCGGAGCCGGAGGCCATCTCGGCGTGCTCGCGCATGGCGTCCGCGACCCTGGCCTCCGGGGTGCCGGGCGCGGCGGTGGTGATGCGCGCGGCGGCACGCGCCAGACCGTTGAGGGAGACGGAGAACAGCGGCGCGCCGCACCCGTCGACGGTGACCCGGGCGATCCGCTGCCCGGTGAGGTCCTCGACGATCTCGGCGATCGCCTGCTGGAGCGGGTGCCCGGGGTCGAGGTAGTCGTCGAGGGACCAGCCGTTGAGCTTGCAGGTGTACAGCATGGCCGCGTGCTTGCCGGAACAGTTCTGGGCGAGGCGGGAGGGCAGGCGGCCCTCGCGTATCCAGGTGTCGCGGACGACCGGGTCGTACGGCAGGTCCGTGACGTTGCGCAGGTCGTCCTCGGTGACGCCGGCCAGTTCGAGGATCCGCCGGGTCCCTGCGAGGTGACGCTCCTCGCCGGAGTGGCTGGCGGCGGCGAGCGAGAGCAGCTCGCCGTCGAGCGGGAGCCCGGCGCGCACCATGGCGACGGCCTGCACGGGCTTGAGCGCGGAGCGCGGGTGGAAGGCGACCTCGATGTCGCCGAGCTGGAGGTCGATCTCGGCGTCCGGGCCGAGGACGACGACGGAGCCGTAGTGGACGCCCTCGGTCACCCCGCCTCGAACGAGGTGGGCGACGGGGACGTGGAGGGGTTCGCGGATCGCGGGGGCGTCGGCGAGGACACTGCTGTACATCACTGCCTGATCACTGGTGAGGGGGTGGGGACCGACGGCGGGTTCACGCGTCGGCGTCGGGCGAGGTGCGCGCACGACGGACGCCGATGGCGTGCCCGTGCCTGCGCTTCGGAGACCTGTTGCAGCCCGTGTCCGGGGCGTCGACGTGACGGGCGGGGGGACGCGTCTCGTCCTCGAGGTGCCGTTCGCTCACCGCTCGGGTCCGCCTTCCGCACTGGGGTCCGTGCGCGGGGGGCGCACGATGTCGGTGAGGGTCGTCTCGACCCGGTCGAGGTGGTGGCTCATGGCCGCCACCGCGTCGGACTCGGAACCCTCGACCAGCGCCTCGACGATGGCCCGGTGTTCGCGGTTGGACTGCTCGCGCCGTCCGCCCAGTTCGTTGAGGAACGCCGACTGACGCGCCAGTGCGTCGCGGATCTCCTCGATGACCCGGCGGAAGACCGGGTTCTGGGCGGCCTCGGCGACGGCGAGGTGGAAGAGGGTGTCCATCGCGACCCAGGCGGTGGTGTCGGTCTCCCGTTCCATCCGGTCCAGGAGGTGGGCCAGGTGGTCCAGGTTCTCCGGGGTACGACGCGTCGCCGCGTACCCGGCGACGGGGATCTCGATGTGGCGGCGCACCTCGAGCAGATCGCTGGCCGCGTAGTCGCCGAAGGTGGGGTCCTCGACGGTGTTGGCGACGACGAAGGTGCCCTTGCCGGTGCGGGAGACCGTCAGGCCCATGGTCTGGAGGGCGCGCAGCGCCTCCCGCAGGACAGGCCGGGAGACCTCCAGGGTGCGGCACAGTTCGGCCTCGGAGGGGAGCTTGTCCCCGATGGCGTACTGACCGCGCTCGATGGCGTCGCGGAGGTGGGCGAGCACCGCTTCCATCGCGCTGATGCGACGGGGCGCCCGGCCACCTGTCTGGCTGTCTGACAGGTTCACGGGAGTGATACTCCGGGTGGCTCGAGGCCCCTGTCAAGGCGGGTGAAAGGAGGGATTCAGCGAGCACTCGTCGTGAAAGGCGGATTCCGGCCTCCGCCGAGCGCCGGTCGCCTCCCGGGCGGCAGCGGTGGAGGACTCCCGCCGCCCTCGGGTCAGCTGTCCAGGACGCCCGCCGCCAGCAGGCCGAACAGCAGCACGCCCACGACGATCCGGTAGATGACGAACGCGTTGAAGGAGTGCCTGGCGACGAACTTCAGCAGCCAGGCGATGGAGGCGTAGGCGACCGCGAAGGACACTGCCGTGCCGACGACCAGCGGCGCCGCCCCGGACCCGGCGCCCAGGGCGTCCTTCAGCTCGTACAGGCCGGCGCCGGTGAGGGCCGGGATGCCGAGGAAGAAGGACAGGCGGGTGGCGGCGACCCGGTCCAGGTCGAGCATCAGCGCGGTCGACATGGTTGCGCCGGAACGGGAGAAGCCGGGGAAGATCAGCGCGAGGATCTGGGAGCTGCCGACCAGCATGGCGTCCTTGAACGAGGTGTCGTCCTCGCCCCGCTTGTGGCGGCCCGTCCGGTCGGCCGCCCACATCACACCGCTGCCGGCGATGAGCGAACCCGCGACCACCCAGAGCGAGGCCAGTGGGCCTTCGATGAGCGGTTTGGCGGCCAGCCCGACGACGACGATCGGGATCGTCGCGCAGATCACCCACCACGCGAACCGGTAGTCGTGGTGGTGGCGTTCGCCCTTGTCGCCGAGACCGCGGAACCAGGCGGAGACGATCCGCACGATGTCCTTGCGGAAGTACACGAGTACCGCGGCGATCGCGCCGACCTGGATGACGGCGGAGAACCCGACGACCGCGTCGTCGTCGACCGGGATGCCCATCAGGCCCTCGGTGATCTTCAGATGTCCGGTGGAGGAGACAGGGAGGAACTCGGTCACTCCCTCGACGGCTCCGAGGACGACGGCCTGGCCGACGGAGATGGCGCTCATGGGATCCAGTTCTGCGGGTGGGTCGACGGTGCGGTGCCCAGTCCTACCAGCCGGAGGTGTGTCCCCCGGTCATGACCACACCACCTGCGCGATCCACACCCCCGCGAAGGCGGCCCCGACGCCCGCCGCGACGCCGGCGACCACATTCGCCACGGCGTGCGGTCCCGCTCCGGTCTCCGTCAGGCGCAGGGTCTCGTACGAGAAGGTGGAGTAGGTGGTCAGGGCCCCGCAGAAGCCGGTGCCGAGGAGAAGCCGCAGGTGGGGGTCGGCGACTCCGGCGGTGGCCGCGCCGGTCACCAGGCCGAGGACCGCGCAGCCGACGACGTTGACGACGAAGGTGCCCCAGGGGAAGACGGAGGCGTGCCGGGCCTGCACCGCGCGGTCGGTCAGATACCGCAGGGGCGCGCCGACCATGCCGCCGGCGACGACCAGCAGCCAGTTCACAACGACCTCTTACCCTTCGTGTCCGGTTCGCCCCGGCTCCCGTCGCGACCGACGTACCTGATGACCTCGCACGGATCGAGGATGACGAGCCCCTCGGTGACCAGCTCGTCGAGCTGCGGCAGGAAGGCCCGCACGCGTTCCTCCGTGTCGACGATCACGACGGCGACCGGGAGGTCCTCGCTCAGGGAGAGCAGCCGCGAGGTGTGGATCAGCGAGGAGGCGCCGAAACCCTCGACGCCGCGGAAGACACTGGCCCCCGCCAGGCCCGCCCTATGGGCGCGGTGCACTATCTCGGTGTACAGGGGCTTGTGGTGCCAGGTGTCGTTCTCGCCGACGAGGACGGTCACGCGCAGGGCACTGCCGGTGAGCCTCGTCATCGCTGCCTCCGGGTCAGGACGCGACGGGTCGCGGTGGCCGCGACCCACACCGCCGCGAGCGCCGCGAGCGGGGTCGCGGCCAGGTAGGCCGACGCGGTACGGAGATGCCCGGCGTCGAACAGGCGCTGAAGGTCGACGGCGTAGGTCGAGAAGGTGGTGAAGCCGCCGAGCACGCCGGTGCCGAAGAAGGGGCGCACGAGCCGGTGCACGGTCAGCGCCTCGGTGATCAGCACCAGGAACACACCGATCACGGCGCAGCCGACGACGTTGACGCAGAACGTCGTCCAGGGGAACCCGTCGGCCGCCGAGGGCCACCACAGCGAGGCCCCGTAGCGGGCGGCGGCGCCCAGCCCGCCGCCGACGGCGACCACGGCGACCACCGGCAGCTGCCCCGCCGCTGCGGACCCGCGCCGGGTTCTGCCGCCGAGGCTGTCGGTCTGCGGGGCTGTCATCGTCGTACGTCTCCTGCCTCGCCCCCTGATCGCCCCGGCTCTCGCGGTGATCACGGCTGGTGAACAGGGTAACTCCGGATCATTCGGCGCCGGGGGCGGAACGCCGGGCGGTGGGCCGTCCGCGCGCCGTCCTCACCATCCCTTCTCGAACATGCGGGCCACCTCGGCGATGCGCATCTCGTCGCGCCGATAGTAGGTGCGGAGCCGGATCCGCTTGGCGCGCAGGAGGCCCAGGTCGGCCAGGAGGGCCAGGTGGGCGCCCGCCACCCTGCGGTGCACGCCCAGCTTCGCCGCAACGCTGTCCGCGGTGACGCCGTCCTCGACGAGGTCCGTACGCCGCTGCGGCGGGAAGTGCCGCGCCGGTTCCTTCAGCCACTCCATGATGTGCAGACGCCGTTCGTTCACGGGAGTCCTCAGCATGCTCGTCCCCTCCGTCCCTCGGTCGAGGCCCCTCGTACCGCGTCCTCCCACTGTTTCGCAGCCGAGGCCGCCGTGTCCCTCACTCCCCGACCCTTGGCCGGGATGCAACCGCCTTACCGAGTACGGAAGTTGATGCGAGAACGAGCGGGACCGAGCGAGGCCCGGCCGCCGGGTCGCGGCCGGGACCCCACTGTCACGAGGTCAGGTGAACACGAGTCAGCGGTGGCTGAACCACGCCATCGAGGACAGCGCCCGGTCGTCGTAGCCGAACAGGGCCTGGTTCTCCCAGCCGTTGCCGGAGCCGGCGTCGGTCGGGTCCCAGCCGTTGCCGTTCACGGCGGTCCAGGTCGCCTCCCAGTAGAAGACGCCGAGACCGCGGCCGTTCGGGACGGCCTCCACGATGTTGGCCACCGCGTTCATCCACGCCAGCTGTCCGGCCGCGGTCGCCGGGTAACCGGCAACCAGTTCGCTCGGCACATCGATGATGTTCTCGAACGAGTCGTCGCTGTCGAGGCGGAACGGGTAGGCCGTCTCGGCGACGAAGACCGGCTTGCCGTAGCGGGAGGCCGCGTCGTCCAGTGTGGTCTGGAAGTCGGCGAGGGTGCCGTGCCAGTAGCCGTAGAAGGACAGGCCGATGGCGTCGAACTTCACGCCGCCCGCGACCGCGCTGTCGAACCACCAGCGGGTGCCGGTCAGGTCACCGCCCTTGGCGAGGTGCAGGGCGACCGGGGTGGACGAGTTGACCGCCTTGACGGCGTCGTAGCCGGAGTTGAGCAGGCCGGCGAGCCGGCCCCAGTTGTCGGTGGAACCCTCGCTCCACAGCATGCCGCCGTTGATCTCGTTGCCCACCTGGACCATGTCGGCGGTGGTGCCCTGGGCCTTGAGGGCGTTCAGCACGTCGTACGTGTGGTTGTACACGTCCGTCTGGAGCCGGCTGTACGAGTGGCCCGCCCAGGCGCTCGGCTTGGTCTGGGCGCCCGGGTCGGCCCAGGTGTCCGAGTAGTGGAAGTCGACCAGGAGCTTCTGGCCGGCGGCCTTGACCCGCTTGGCGGTGGCCAGCACACGCGCCTTGTTGTTGTAGCCGTCGGCGGGGTCGACCCACACCTTCAGGCGCGCGTAGTTCATGCCGGCGTTCTTCAGGATGGTCACGGGGTCGCCGGTGGTGCCCGAAGCGGTCTTGTAGACACCGCCCTTGGCCTCGCTCTTGGCGAGGGACGAGATGTCGGCACCCTTGATCGACAGTCCGCTCGTGCCGGACGTGAAGGTCAGGTCGTCGACGTTGATCCAGTTGCCCGCGTTCGCGTCACTGTTGACGCTGACGGTGCACTGGTTGTTCGTCACGTCGACCGGGACGACGACACGGAGCCATCCGCTCGCCGAGACGGGCAGGTCGGTGCGCTGTTCGGCGCCGCCGCAGTTCTTCAGCGCCAGGTAGGCCGACTTCTGACCGCCGCCGGAGCGCACCCGTGCGGTGAGCCTGTAGCTGCCGTTGGTCAGCCCCGACAGGTACTGGTACGTCTCCACCTTGTAGGCGGTGGACGCCCAGTGGGACAGGCGGTGACTGCCGCCGTGCCCGCCGGACTCGGTGAACGAGGCGCCCGTGTCGCCGTACTCGGACCAGCCGCTGGGGACGGCCGCCCCGGCGCCGTCGGCCTCGAAGCCGGCGTTGGTGAGCGTGGCGGCCGCCTGTGCGGTCTGCGCGGGCAGGGCGGTGAGCGCGAGCCCCGCGGTGAGCGGCAGCAGCAGGGCTCTGAGAGTGCGTCTGGGATGGAACATCTTCGTCCGTCGTCCCTTCGACGTGATGGGGGTGGGTCTCCCTCGGAATGGGGAACCCCCTCCGCCCGCGGCTCGCGGCTCCGCGGGCGGAGGAGGAGATCGGCTCAGCCGTCGAGTCGTACGACCCGCACGGCTCCCGCCGGGACCACGAGGCGGCCGGCGGCGCGTTCGCCCGTCAGCAGCTCGGCGCCGGACACCTCCAGCGGCACCTTGGCGTCGGCGGCGGTGTGGTTGATGGCGAACAGGTAGCTGCCCGTCTCGCCGGAGCGGCGCACGACCTCGACGTCGCGGGGCAGGTCGGCACGCGGGGCGACGCGCGCGTCGGCGGCCGCCCGGCCCAGCAGGGCGTCCAGGCCCTCGGCGCCGAGCCGGGTGGAGACGTACCAGGCGGTGCCCTCCCCGAGGCGGTGCCGGGTGACGGCCGGGCGGCCGGCGGTGAGGCCGTCGGCGTACGTCCAGACGGTCTCGGCGCCGCGTGGCTCGACGAACTCGGTCCACACGTCGCCGCTCAGCTCCGAGCCGTCCGGACCGGCGATCCGCACGTGCTCGCCCTGGAGCAGCGGCGAGAACTCCTCGACGCTGAGGCCGAGGACGTCTCGCAGCGCGCCCGGATAGGCACCGTCGTGGACGGCGTCGTGCGCGTCGACGATGCCGGAGAAGTACGACACGACGAGCGTGCCGCCGTTCTCGACGTACTCCCTCAGGTTGTTCCCCGCCGCCTCCGTCATGAGGTACAGCGCGGGCACCACGACCAGCGGGTACGCCGCGAGGTCGGCCTCGGGGTGGGCGAAGTCGACGGTGAGGTGGCGGTCGTAGAGGGCCTCGTAGAAGGCGTCGGCGCGCTCGCGCGGGTCGTGGTCCTCACTGGGGCGCCAGGCGAGGGTCTGCGCCCACCAGGAGTGCCAGTCCCACAGGACGGCGACGTCGGCCTCCGTGCGGGTGCCCCGGATCGGGTTCAGGGAGTCGAGGGAGGCGCCGAGTTCGACGACCTCCCGCCACACGCGTGTGCCGGTGCCCCCGTGCGGGACCATCGCGGAGTGGAACTTCTCGGCGCCGCGCCGGGACTGCCGCCACTGGAAGAACATGGCCCCCTCGGAGCCGCGGGCCACGTGTCCGAGGGAGTTGCGGGCCATCTGGCCGGGGGCCTTGGCCGGGTTGCGCGGCTGCCAGTTGACGCCGGAGGTGGAGTGTTCCAGGAGGATCCAGGGGGCGCCGCCGGCGACGGAGCGGGTGAGGTCGGCGGCCATCGCCAGGTTGACGTGGGTGCGGCGGCCGTCGGTGATCAGGTAGTGGTCGTTGGTGACGATGTCGACCTCGCGGCCCCAGGCCCAGTAGTCGACCGAGTCGCACTGGCTGAGCGCGGTCATGAAGTTCGTGGTGACCGGGACGCCGGGCGCCAGACGGTGCAGGATGTCGCGCTCCATGCGGAAGTTCTCGCGCATGGTGGCGTCGGCGAAGCGCCGGTAGTCGAGTGCCTGGCCGGGGTTGCCGACGGTCGGGGTGGTGCGCGGCGGGTTGATGTCGCCGAAGGCCCCGTAGCGCTGACCCCAGAAGGCCGTGCCCCAGGCCTCGTTCACCGCGTCGACCGTGCCGTACGTCGTCTCCAGCCAGCGGCGGAAGTGGGTGGCGCAGGACTCGCAGTAGCAGGCCGAGACGGGGACGCCGTACTCGTTGTGCACGTGCCACATCGCGAGCGCCGGGTGATCGCCGTACCGCTCGGCGAGCCGCGTGACGATGTCCGCCGCGGCCGCGCGGTAGTGGGCGTTGCTGTGGCAGATCGCCGCGCGGGAGCCGAACTCGTACCGGACGCCGTCCGCCGTGACGGGCAGGGCCTCGGGGTGTTCGCGGTAGAACCAGGCGGGCGGGGCCGCGGTGGGCGTGGCCAGGTCGACGCGGATGCCGTTCTCGTGCAGCAGGCCGATGATCCGGTCCAGCCAGCCGAAGTCGTGGACGCCGGGGGCTGGTTCCAGGAGTGCCCAGGAGAAGATCCCGACACTCACCATGGTGACGCCGGCCTCGCGCATCAGCCGGACGTCCTCCTGCCAGACGCTTTCCGGCCACTGCTCGGGGTTGTAGTCCCCACCGAAGGCGAGCCCGGTGAGGCCCTTGGGGGTGGTCTCCGGCATGGATCTTCTCCCGTTTTATCGATCATTTGGGAACGTGCACACACGTTCTCGGTGGTCCGAGGCCAACATAACCGCACAGCAACAACCATTGACAAGTGTCCGGGATGTTTCTCTACTGTGAACGCTCACAGAAGCATGGCAGGGTCTCGCGACGGGCGAGGACACCGGTTCATGTGATGCATGGCAGGTTCTCGCAGCAGGCGAGAACCCAGGTCAGGGGAGAAACCCATGCCCAACACCCAGCGCCGGCGGCTGTTCAAGGTCGCGGCCTCCGCCGTCGCCGTCTCGCTCGGCGCCACCGCCCTCGCCGCATGCGGTTCGTCCGACGACGACAGCGAGGCCCAGTCGGGGCCGGTCTCGCTCACGTACTGGACGTGGACGCCCGGCATGGACAAGGTCGTGGACCTGTGGAACAAGGGGCCGGGCAAGAAGGACCGGATCACGGTCACGGTGAAGAAGCAGGCGTCCGGCGACACCCTGGTCACCAAGATCCTTACCGCGCACAAGGCGGGCAAGGCCCCCGACCTGGTCCAGGCCGAGTACCAGGCGCTGCCGACGCTCGTCAGCAATGACGCGCTGGCGGACATATCGAAGAACGTCGGCGACGCGAAGAGCAAGTTCGCCGACGGCGTCTGGCAGCAGACGACGCTGGGCACGGACGCGGTCTACGCGGTGCCGCAGGACATCGGCCCGATGATGTTCTACTACCGCGAGGACCTGTTCGAGAAGTACGGCCTGACCGTCCCCACCACCTGGGAGCAGTTCGCGGAGACCGCCCGCGCGCTGAAGAAGAAGTCCCCCGAGACGGACCTGACCACCTTCTCGGCCAACGACTCCGGTCTCTTCGCGGGCCTCGCCCAGCAGGCCGGCGCCAAGTGGTGGACCACCTCGGGCGACAAGTGGCGGGTCGGCATCGACGACGAGGCGACCAAGAAGGTCGCCGACTTCTGGGGCGGCCTCGTCGAGGAGGGCGCCGTCGACAACCAGCCGATGTACACCCCGGCCTGGAACAAGGCGCTCAACACCGGCAAGCAGATCGCCTGGGTCAGCGCCGTGTGGGCGCCGGGCACCCTGACCACCGCCGCCCCGGACACCAAGGGCAAGTGGGCCATGGCCCCGCTCCCCCAGTGGTCGCAGACCGACGACGTCACGGGCAGCTGGGGCGGGTCCTCCACCGCCGTGACGACGGACTCCAGGAACAAGGACGCCGCCGCGAAGTTCGCCGCCTGGCTGAACACCGACGGTGACGCGCTCAACGCGCTGGCCAAGGAGAGCGGCGTCTACCCGGCCTCCACCTCCGCCCAGCTCAGCGGTGCCTTCATCAACCCGCCGGAGTACTTCTCGAACCAGGCGGACTTCTACACCACCGCCGCCAAGATCGCGAAGACCACGGCGCCCTCGGCCTGGGGCCCCAACGTGAACGTCGCCTACACGACCTTCAAGGACGCCTTCGGCGCCGCCGCGAAGAACAAGTCGGACTTCTCCGCCGCCCTGGACAAGATGCAGGCGGACACGGTCGCCGACATGAAGAAGCAGGGCTTCGAGGTCTCCGAGTGACCAGCACGCTCCGGAAGCCGTACGGGGTCAAGGGGGCCCCGCACGCCCACCAGTCCCCCATCACCACCGTCGAACGAGCGCGAAGCGCCCCCTACTTCTTCCTCCTTCCCGCCACGGTCCTCTTCGCCCTGTTCTTCGCGCTGCCCATCGGCTACGCGCTCTGGCTGAGCTTCCGCAAGGTGAAGGTGTCCGGCCTCGGCCTGGGCTCCGGCGCCCGCCAGGAGGTCTGGGCCGGCCTGGAGAACTACACCGCCGCCTTCACCGACAGCGAGCTGCTCGACGGCACCCTGCGCGTCCTCGGCTACGGCTGCATCGTCGTCCCGGTGATGCTCGGCCTCGCCCTGGTGTTCGCGCTGATGCTCGACTCCGACAAGGTGCGGCTCGCCCCGTTGACCCGCCTCGCGATCTTCCTGCCGTACGCCATCCCCGGTGTCGTGGCGGCGCTGCTGTGGGGTTTCCTGTACCTGCCGGACGTCAGCCCCTTCTACTTCGTGCTCGACCGGCTGGGCCTGCCGCAGCCGGACCTGCTGGACGGCGGCCCGCTCTACCTCGCCCTGTCGAACATCGCGGTGTGGGGCGGCACCGGCTTCAACATGATCGTCATCTATACCTCGCTCCAGGCCATCCCTGCCGAGGTGTACGAGGCGGCCAGGCTGGACGGCGCCACCCCGCTGCAGATCGCGGTCAGGATCAAGATCCCCATGGTGGCGCCCTCACTGGTGCTGACCTTCTTCTTCTCGATCATCGCGACGCTCCAGGTGTTCAACGAGCCGACCACCCTCAAACCGCTCACCAACTCCGTGTCCACGACGTGGAGTCCGCTGATGAAGGTGTACCGGGACGCGTTCGGCACCGGTGACATCCACTCGGCGGCCGCCCAGGCCGTGATCATCGCCATCGCCACGCTGCTGCTGTCCTTCGGCTTCCTGCGGGCCGCGAACCGTCGTCACAAGCAGGGGGCAGCCCAGTGAGTTCTCTCGCCGTCCGCAAGGCCACGCCGGCGGCCGGCGCCACGGGTGCCGGCCACACCCGTCCGCCGCTGCGCCGCCGCATCGCCCTGGTCCCGACGATCACGCTGCTGCTGGGGGCGCTGTACTGCCTGCTGCCGGTGGCGTGGGTGGTGATCGCGTCCACCAAGTCGGGCAGCGAACTGTTCTCCACCTTCACGTTCCTGCCCGGCAGCGGCCTGGCGGACAACCTCAAGGACCTGAACGCCTACCGCGACGGCGTCTACTGGAAGTGGATGGGCAACTCCGCCCTCTACGCCGGCCTCGGCGCCCTGCTGTCGACGTGCGTGTCCGCGTTCAGCGGCTACGCGCTCGCGACGTACCGCTTCCGCGGCCGCGAGACGATCTTCAACGTGTTGCTGGCGGGCGTGCTGATGCCGCCGATCATCCTGGCCGTCCCCCAGTACCTGCTGCTGGCCGAGGCCGATCTCACGGACTCCTACTGGTCCGTGCTGCTGCCGCAGATCCTCTCCCCCTACGGCGTCTACCTCTCGCGCGTCTACGCGGCCGCCGCCGTGCCGGGCGACGTGGTGGAGGCCGGCCGCATGGACGGGGCCGGCGAGTGGCGGATCTTCACCCGGATCGCGTTGCCGATGATGATCCCCGGCATGGTGACGGTGTTCCTGTTCCAGTTCGTCGCCGTGTGGAACAACTTCCTGCTGCCGTACATCATGCTCAGCGACGACGAGAAGTTCCCGATCACGCTCGGTCTGTTCACGCTGCTGGAGCAGGGCGCCAACACCCCGGCGCTGTACACGCTGGTGATCACCGGCGCGTTCCTCGCCGTGCTCCCGCTGGTGGCCCTGTTCCTGGTCATTCAGCGGTTCTGGAGCCTCGACCTGCTGTCCGGAGCCGTAAAGTCATGACCATGAGCAACACCGGGGGCAGGCGCAAGCCGCCGACGATCCACGACGTGGCGCGTGAGGCGGGAGTCTCACGGGGGACCGTCTCGCGCGTGCTCAACGGCGGCCACTACGTCAGCCCGGCCGCCCAGGAGGCGGTCGACGCCGCCATCCGCAGGACGGGTTACGTCGTGAACCGGCACGCCCGCTCCCTGATCACGGGCCGTTCCGACTCCGTCGGCTTCCTGCTGACGGAGCCTCAGGAGCGGTTCTTCGAGGACCCCAACTTCAACGTGCTGCTGCGGGGTTGCACGCAGGCGCTGGCCGCGCACGACGTGCCGCTGCTGCTGATGCTGGCCGGTACCGAGGACGAACGGCGGCGCATCACGCGGTACATCACCGCCGGCCACGTCGACGGGGTGCTGCTGGTGTCCAGCCACTCGGGAGACCCGATCGCGACCGAGCTGCGCGAGGCCGGCGTGCCGCTCGTCGCCTGCGGCAAACCGATCGGGATCGGTTCGAAGGTGAGCTACGTCGCCGCCGACGACCGGGACGGCGCGCGGGACATGGTGCGCCATCTGCTCGCCCAGGGCCGCCGCCGGGTCGGCGTGGTCACCGGCCCGCTGGACACCCCCGGTGGCGTGGAGCGGCTCGCCGGTTACAAGGAGGTGCTCGCCGAGGCGGGCATCGAGGCGGACGAGCGGCTGATCGTGTCCGGGGACTACAGCCGGGCCAGCGGTGAGGCGGGCGCCGAGCGGCTGCTGGCGCGGGTCCCCGACCTGGACGCGGTGTTCGTCGCCTCCGACCTGATGGCACAGGGCGTGCTCACCGCCCTGCGGCAGGCGGGCCGCCGGGTGCCGGAGGACGTCGCCGTCGGCGGCTTCGACGACTCCCCCGCGGCCACGTCCGCCAGTCCGGCGCTCACCACGATCCGCCAGCCGTGGGACCGGATCAGCAGCGAGATGGTCCGCGTCCTCCTGGCCCAGATCGGCGGCGATGAACCGGCCGCGGTGATCCTTCCGACGGAACTGGTCAAACGCGAGTCGACGTGACGACCGGGCGGGGCGGGGGCAGGGGCGAGGACCGGTGCAGACCGGCGGGGCGGAGGCTCGCGGGGTCCTGAGCGCGGGAGCCCGCGGGGTCCCGTGCGGCGAGGGGGCGGTCTCGACGTCACCCGTCCGGAGCCACCGGCTCGTCACGGCGCGGTGGGCGGTACTGCTTCAGGCAGCGAAGGCACTGCCGCGCGGAGCGGTGCCCGGCGGTCCGGCCGTCGGCGCGCTCACGTGGTGCGCGCACCTCGCCGGACCCGGCCGGGTGGGCCCACCGCGGGCGGGCGTGAGGACGTCCGGGGTGCCCGCGCCGGTGATCGCGCGTCGCCGAACGGTCAGGATCGGAGAAGCGCCCGGCCCGGCCCGCGCCTAGCGTGGACCCTCCGACGGCATCCGTCGGTCCCCCTGTCAGCGAGGAGTGCGTCATGACCGCCGGTCTCCAGACCATCATCTACCCCGTCAAGGACCTCGACCGGGCGAAGGCCCTGTTCCGGGCGCTGCTCGAGGTCGAGCCGTACGCCGACGAGAGCTACTACGTCGGCTTCAAGGCCGCCGGGCAGGACGTCGGGCTCGACCCGAACGGGCACGCGAGGGGCATGACCGGCCCGGTGCCGTACTGGCACGTCAGTGACATCCGGGCCCGGCTGGCGGCTCTGGTGGAGGCGGGGGCCGACGTGCTCCAGGACGTGCAGGACGTCGGCGGCGGCAAGCTGATCGCCTTCGTGAAGGACGCCGACGGAAACCTCGTCGGCCTGACTCAGGACCCGGCCGGCTCCTGAGCCCCCGTCCGCCTGCCGTTCCGGCCAGGGGCTTCCGTTGCACCCGCACTAGTTGCACGGTAAATAAAAGGGAAATCGGTGTTACCGTGCAGGTATGGCAGCGAAGACGGCCGGAACGGACCTCGAGGACCGGTGGCGGGGCATTCTCTCGGTGCACGCGCGCACCACGTGCGAGATCGACCGCGTGCTGCATCCGCACGGCCTCGGCGCGAGCGACTTCGAGGTACTCGACATCCTCGCCACCGAGGCACCCCGGCCGGGTGACCAGTGCCGGGTCCAGAACCTCGTCGGGCGCGTCCACCTCAGTCAGAGCGCTCTCTCCCGCCTCATAGCGCGGCTGGAGAAGGACGGTCTCGTGGAGCGTTCCGTCTGCGCGGAGGACCGGCGCGGAGTATGGGTCGCCCTCACCCGAAAGGGCCGCGACCTGCACCAGGAGGTGCTGCCGCTCCAGCGCGAGGTGCTGGCCCGGACACTGAGCGACGCGCCGCTCTAGACCACCTCGCACTGGCCGGTCTCACCTCTTGTTGCCCACTTCCACGCCCGCTCCGTCGCGGCGCGCAGGGCGGCACCGGTGTCCGCTCGGGCGAGGATCCTGAAGATGGCCACGCGGTCGCCCTCGGCCCGCGCGAGCCGGAGTCCGGTCTCCAGGAACCGGGCCGTGCCCACGGCCACGACGAATGCGGTGCGGGTAGGTCTCATGGCCCCCCATGACCGAAGACCACGCTCGTTCCTCGAGCGCGGGGAGATCGCGTCGCAGCGGCCGCGGGTGCGGCACAGTGGCCCGACCGGCAGCGGGTGGGCCTGTCGGTTGCCGCGGAACGGAAGCGGGTGCCCGATGACTACCGGGCCAGCAGCGTGCGCACCCCCTCCGAGGTGAGTGTCAGCGGGTGGTCGCCGGCGGCGTCGATGGAGAGCGAGAGGTCGCCCTCCGGCCACTGGTGGGCGAGTGCTCCGAGGGGTACGACGCGGTAACGGTCGACCCCGGGAAGCAGATCGACCATCTCGGGTTCGGAGGTGAACACGGGGACGACGGGCACTGTTCCCGGCTGCTCCAGGACGGGCAGCGCCAGCATGCTGGGGTTGGTCACGTCCTCGTCGGTGGCGTCCTCGGGCACGGGCACCAGGACCTCGCAGTGCGCGAGGGTGTCCAGTGCGGCCGTGTCCCCGGTGTCCCTGGCCAGCGCGTCCAGCGCCCTCGTGGCGGCGGTGGGGTCGTGGGCGGGCGTCTCCATGGCAGCTCCCCAGGGTTGTGGTGGTTGACGGGTTCGGCCTCGCGTACCCGCTCCGAAGACGGACAATCGGGTTTTCGGCCACCCGCCCCTCGTCGTCCGCCGTCCGCACACGCCCCGGACCTACGCCGCTACGGCGCGTGGCGCCGGGCCGACTCGTTCTCCTGGGCCATGCGGCGCAGGGCCATCAGAGCGGGCTCCAGGAGGACGGTCAGCAGCAGGGCTCGCTCGGCCGCCTCCCACGGGTCGGTGAGGCCGTCCAGTTGATCGAGGTCCAAGGCGGCGATCCGTTCGGCGAGGAGGGCGTAGGGCAGCAGTGTCCGCCGGTCCACGGGGACACCGAGCGAATGCAGCGAGGTCAGGGCCTCGGCGAGGGTGGCGCGAGCGGGCGCCGACTCGTGCACGCGCCAGCCCAGCTCGTCGACGAGCGCGTCCACCTCACCGGCCGCCGGGTCCGGTTCGGAGGAGGGGCCGGGCAGGGAGACGGAGCCCAGGGTGAGGCCGAGCAGGCAGTGGATGTCGTCGGTGCGCGCCGCCAGGGCGTCCAGCACCTCACGGGTGGTGGTGACGGACAGCCCTCGTACGCCGGTCAGCGCGCGGATCAGGCGCAGTCGGCGCAGGTGCCGGTCGTCGTACTCGGCCTGGGTCGCCGACGTCTGCCGGCCGGGGCCCAGGAGACCCTCGCGGAGGTAGTACTTGATCGTCGTCACGGAGACGCCACTGCGGCGGCTCAGCTCGGAAATGCGCATCGGGACGGCTCCGCTCTGGAAATTGGATACCTTCACTGTCTAACATGGATAGTGAAGGTATCCAATCGATCTGCCGTGGATCCCTCTCCTTCGTCCTGCCTCTCTCACAGAAGGGCACAGCCATGCCCACCCTGCCCTGGACGACGGTCGACGAGCCCGCCCCGGACGCCGAGGCCTTCGTCATGGTCTCCCGCTTCGAGGTCCGCTCCCTCAAGGACGTGCCGCGCTTCTTCCTCAAGTCCCTCAGCGCCTGGAAACAGGTCACCCGAGCGCCGGGCGCGTACGGCGCCTCGCTCGTCGCCCAGCCCCTCGAGCGCACCTTCTGGACCCTGTCGGCCTGGGAGAGCGAGGAGGCCTTGTACCGGTACGCGAGGACCGAACCGCACCGGTCGATCATGACCGGGCTGCGCTCCACGACCAAGAGCTCGGCGTTCACGTTCTGGCAGGTCCCGGCCGCCGGGCTGCCCCTCGACTGGGCCGATGCCCGCCGCCGGCTCGCCGAGCAGGAACGCGCAGGCGCCTGAGAACCCGTCCCGACCTCCCGAGGAGAGAGCCCGACCATGCCCGTCCCCCAGCCCGTCCTCGACGGACCCCCCGTCGCCGCCCCCGCCGGAGAGCGACGGCGCGTGCCGCTGTGGCTCACCGTCGTCGCCGCCAGCGTGCCCATGTTCATGGTCGCGCTCGACAACCTCGTCGTGTCCACGGCGCTGCACACCCTGGCCGTCGACCTGCGGGCCGACACCCAGGAACTCCAGTGGTTCGTCAACGCCTACGTCCTCAGCTTCGCCTGCCTGCTCATGACGGGCGCCGCGCTCGGTGACCGGTTCGGGCGGCGCATGGTCTTCGTGGTCGGCATCGCCCTGTTCACCCTCGCCTCCGTCGGCTGCGGCCTGGCCGACACCAGCGCCCAGCTGATCGCCTTCCGCGCGGTCCAGGGTCTCGGCGCGGCGGCTGTGATGCCGCTGTCGCTGACCCTGCTGTCCCAGGCGGTGCCCGAGCGGCTGCGGGGCATGGCTCTGGGGGTGTGGTCCGGCGTGAGCGGACTCGCCGTCGCGATGGGCCCGGTGGTGGGTGGCGCGGTGGTCGAGGGACTGGACTGGCGGTGGATCTTCTGGATCAACGTGCCGGTGTGCCTGATCGCGATTCCGCTCGTGCTGTTCGCCCTGCGGGAGAGTTCCCTGCCCGCCGCCCGCCTCGACCTGGTCGGCATGGTCCTCGCGGCGGCCGGGCTGTGCGCCGTGGTGTGGGCGATCGTGCACGGCGAGCCGGACGGCTGGACCTCGGCCACGGTGCTGGGCGCGTTCGCGGCCGGCCTGGCGCTGTTGGCCGCCTTCGTGGCCTGGGAGGCCCGCGTTCCGCAGCCGATGCTGCCGCTGTCCTTCTACCGGGTGCGCGCGTTCACCCTCACCAACCTCGTCTCGGCGGCGATGTACTTCGGCGTCTTCGGCTCTCTGTTCCTGCTGGCCCAGTACCTCCAGATCGTGCCGCCGCGCACCCCGCTGGAGGCCGGGGTGCGCACCCTGCCCTGGACCCTCATGCCGATGTTCGTCGCCCCCGTGGCCGGGCTGCTCATCGACAAGGTCGGCGGCGGCCGGCTGATGGCCCTCGGACTGTTCCTCCAAGGCGTCGGTCTGGGCTGGAGCAACCTCCTGACCGGCATCGACACCGCCTACTCCGCCCTGGTCGCGCCGATGGTCGTGGCCGGCGTCGGCATGGGCTTCGTGTTCGCGCCCACGGCCGCGGTCGTCCTCGGATCGGTCCCGGCGGAGCACGCGGGCAAGGCGTCCGGAGCCAACACCACGGTCCGCGAGATCGGCGGCGCGCTCGGCATCGCCGTACTGAGCACGGTGTTCGTGGCGCAAGGCGGCATGCGGGAGCCGCAGGAGTTCGTCGACGGGCTGCGCCCGGCGGTGTGGGTCGGTGTCGCCGTGGTGTTCCTGGGGGCGCTGTGCGCCCTGGGGATCCCGCGTCGGCCGCGCGCCGAGGCCAGGGCCGGAGCCGCCGAAGAGGCGTGAGGGCGCGTCAGGCTCGACCGCCGGCTCGCCGTACGCCCAGCCCCTGGACTTCGCCGCCCGCATCCGCCTCGGCCCCCGTCGCCGTCCGTAGCGGCCGACCCTCGAAGACCCCGCAGGGGCGGGCGACGGAACGCGGGGAGCAGGTCCCCGGGAGGGGGCCACGCCGTGGATGCCGGCGCCCGCGTTCCCGCGCGTCGGCCTTCTCGGTCCCCCCAGGCAGGCGCAGGTCCCGGGGCGCGTGCGGCCCGCGGGGCGACGGCCGCACAGGCCCGGCGCCGACGGTGGCGACCGCCCGGCCGGTCACGGCGACCTCGCCGGACCGGGCGCGGGAAGGCGGGGCGCCGGCCGGCTCGGGAGCGTCGCACTCACCTGAGCCGGGGGCCGCTTGAATGATCGACACAGGAGGTGGTTAGCATATGAGCGCCACCTAGCTCGAAAGAGAATCCTGTGACTGTCAACGACGACTCGTTCACCAACTGGAAGAACCGCGAGGAGATCGCGGAGTCGATGATCCCGATGATCGGGAAGCTCCACCGGGAGCGGGACGTCACCGTCCTGCTGCACAGCCGCTCCCTGGTGAACAAGTCGGTGGTGAGCATCCTCAAGACCCACCGCTTCGCCCGGCAGATAGCCGGTGAGGAACTCTCGGTCACCGAGACCCTGCCGTTCCTCCAGGCCCTCACCGCGCTCGACCTCGGCCCGTCCCAGATCGACATCGGCCTGCTCGCGGAGCACTACCGGTCGGACGACCACGGCCTGTCGGTGCCCGAGTTCACCGCCGAGGCCGTCGCCGGCGCCACCGGCGCCCACAAGATCGAACGCAGCGAGCCGCGCGACGTCGTGCTGTACGGCTTCGGCCGCATCGGCCGTCTCGTCGCCCGCCTGCTCATCGAGAAGTCCGGGTCCGGCAACGGCCTGCGGCTGCGCGCCGTCGTCGTGCGCGGGGGCGGCGAGCAGGACCTCGTCAAGCGGGCGTCACTGCTGCGCCGCGACTCCGTCCACGGTCAGTTCCAGGGCACGATCACCGTCGACGAGGCCAACAGCACGATCGTCGCCAACGGCAACGAGATCAAGGTGATCTACGCCGACGACCCGAGCGAGGTCGACTACACGGCGTACGGCATCACCGACGCGATCCTCATCGACAACACCGGCAAGTGGCGCGACCGCGAAGGGCTCTCGAAACACCTGCGTCCGGGCATCGACAAG
Source organism: Streptomyces sp. NPDC033216 (assembly GCF_055577115.1). Lineage (NCBI taxonomy): Bacteria > Bacillati > Actinomycetota > Actinomycetes > Kitasatosporales > Streptomycetaceae > Streptomyces > Streptomyces sp. NPDC033216. Next base: position 200,163 of record NZ_JBVIQK010000004.1, read on the forward strand.
GTCGTGCTGACCGCGCCCGGCAAGGGAGACGTCCCCAACATCGTGCACGGCGTCAACCACGACACGATCAAGCCGGACGAGCGGATCCTGTCCTGCGCGTCCTGCACCACCAACGCGATCGTCCCGCCGCTGAAGGCGATGGCCGACGAGTACGGCGTGCTGCGTGGCCATGTGGAGACGGTCCACTCGTTCACCAACGACCAGAACCTGCTGGACAACTACCACAAGTCCGACCGCCGGGGCCGTTCCGCGCCGCTCAACATGGTGATCACCGAGACGGGCGCCGCCTCCGCCGTCGCCAAGGCACTGCCCGACCTCGAGGCGCGGATCACCGGCAGCTCGATCCGGGTGCCGGTACCGGACGTGTCGATCGCGATCCTCAACCTCCAGTTGGCCCGTGAGGCCGACCGCGAGGAGGTCCTCGACTACCTGCGCGACGTGTCGCTCACCTCGCCGCTGAAGCGTCAGATCGACTTCATCAGCGCCCCCGACGCGGTCTCCAGCGACTTCATCGGCTCACGCCACGCCTCGATCGTCGACGCCGGTGCCCTGAAGGTGGAGGGCGACAACGCGATCCTCTACCTCTGGTACGACAACGAGTTCGGCTACTCCTGCCAGGTCGTCCGCGTCGTCCAGCACGTGTCGGGCGTCGAGTACCCGACGTTCCCGGCACCGCGCGCCTGAGCCGCGGTCCGGCCCGGTCCCGCCGGGCCGGACGCGGCGGTGCGCCCCGAGCTTTCAGGCCGAGGCCGACGACGGGCGGCCCGGCCCAGTGGGTGGGGAAGACGCCGGGGCGGTCGGTGCGGCGGCAGCTGTGCGCGCCGGAGCAGCCGCGCCGGCCCTGGAGCAGGGCGGCGGGCGGTGCGGCCGGCGCGCGGGGTGTCGTAGGGCGTCTGGGCCGCGGAGAACGCGGGGACCGCGATGCCCCGGCGGGCCGCGGAGGTCACGTGTCCCGCCAGGGCACCTGGGCGTCGGTGCCCTGGCGCGCACGGCCCCTCGTGCCCCCAGATGCGGCTGGGCGGCCCGATCCTCTCGATGGCTGGCGGGGCCGGCCGGCGCCGAGGCGGAGCGCCCGGAGCCGACGGGCGCGGGAGCGAGCGGGCATGACGGCGGAGAGCGCGGAGCGAGCGGGCATGACGGCGGAGGGCCCTGGCCGACCCGAGCCCGTTGCCGGCAACCCCGAAGCCGGCGGGCGCGTTGTCGCGAGCCCGGAGCCGGTCCGAGCCGGGAGCCGGCGAGCGCCGGCCGCTCTCCCGGAGCGGTCCGGGAGAGCGGCCGTTCGCGCTGTCAGTTCATCGCGTCCGCGATGCGGTCGATCTGGTCCGGGTCCGAGGTCCAGCAGTAGAACATCAGCTCGTCGGTGCCGATGTCGGCGAAGGCGGCCGCCGTCTCCCGGACGGCGTGGACGGTGGTGAGCATGCCGTCGACCATGTAGTCGGCGCGTCCGGTGAAGGCGTAGTAATCGCGCATCTGACGGCGGGCCCGGTCCACCGTGTCGTCCGGGCCGAGGGCGATGTTCACCTGGGCGAGCAGGCGGGGGCTGCCGGAGCGGTCCCACTTCTTCCACGCGGCTTCGACGGCCCGGAACATGCCGGTCATGTGGTGCGGCGGCAGCGCGGCACCGAGGAAGCCGTCACCGAACCTGCCGACGCGGTCGAGCGCGGCCGGGGCGAAGCCGCCGAACAGCACCTCCGGCCCGCCGGGGCGGGCGGGCAGCGGACCGATGGGGCCGACGCCGTCGCCGTACGGCTCGCCGGACCAGGTGCGGCGCAGCAGGGTCATCTGTTCGTCGAGGCGGCGGCCCCGGCGGTGGAGGTCGACGCCGGCGGCCCGGCAGTCGTCCTCACGGCCGCCGACGCCGATGCCGAGCGTGAAGCGGCCGCCCGACAGACGGTCGAGGGTCGCCGTCTGCTTGGCGAGCAGGGCCGTGCCGTGCAGAGGCGCGAGCAGCACCTCGGTCTGGACGCGGACGCGGGACGTGGCGCCGGCGAGCAGGGCGAGGGTCACGAGGGGCTCGGGGTTGTCGTAGGCGAGCCGGTCGAGCAGGCCGATGGTGCTGAACGGGCCCGCGTCGGCGCGCCGCGCCCAGTGCGTGAGCCGGGCGGGGTCGTCGATGGGCAGGCCGAGGCCGAACTTCATGGGAACGCTCCTCAGGAGGGCAGGCCGAATACCGGTGCCGCCCCTCCGTGGCTCCGCGCGGCGACGCGCGGGCTCGCTCCCGTTCTGCGGCGTGATTCGAGAGAGCGTCGTTCTGTTCGAAGTGGGCCGAAGGTAGCGCGGCGGTTCGCGTCCGGGCAACGCCTTTCCCCTCAGCCGCGACGGCCACCGTCTGCCCGGGCGACACAATTCACCGGGCGAGGTGGACGTCCCGGGTTGCTGACCAGCTGGTGAACGCCCCGGGCGAGCGGTTCACCGGTGGCTTGCCCTGGGCATGTTCGTCTGCGGGGCGGCCGTCGCCGTGCGGTTGCCGCCCGCTCGGGGCGGGCGACGCACAAGGGGGAGATGCGTGAGTTGGACGACTGAGGAGTTCGGGGAGTCCCACGAGGGCATCGCGGGCGCGGTCCTGGCCGACGGCAGCGAACCCAAACCGGTGTATCTGGACTTCGGCAGCAGCGCCGACGGCGTGGTGGAGACCAGCGAGTGGTGGGCCTACGACGGGAGGCTGCGCCGCCCGAGAGCGGCCGGCTTCCGCGCGGCCTGCGCGTGCGGGTGGCGGGGCGAGACCCACCCGATCGTCGGGGTGTGGGTGCCGGACGGCCGACTGTACGACCTGGACGTGTCCGGCGCGCGCAGCGACTGGCGGGTGCACATCCGTGCCGTCGAACGCCGGACCGTGCCGCTTCCCGAGCAGCTCACGTACCTGATCCACCAACTGGAGGAACAGCTGACCTCGCTGAGCGAGCGGGCCCCGGTGGCGGCCCTCAAGGCCGTGACCACGCTGGAACGGCTGCTTCCCGACATCGGGCAGGAGGCGGCTCAGGCGGTGCGCGACGACGACCTGTCCTGGGAGTCCGTCGGCACGGCGCTGGGCGTCAGCCCGGACCGGGCCCGTTCCCTGCTCACCCGCTACCTGCTGCGCCACTGACCACGAGGTCGAGTGCTCACTGTGGCAGAAGCCACGCCGTCCCGGGGGGCCCGGCCATGTCCTGGCGAGGGGGACGCGGGCTACGGTTTCCCCGGTCCCTTCCCTCGTACGCAGCTCGGACGGCCATCAGTGCGCGCAGACCTCTCCCCTCTCATAGCGGCGACCGCCCAGTGGCTGACGCGGGCCTACCCGGCCTGCGGCGGCGCGCTCGCGTCCGCCCTGTGCGAGGTGCAGGCCCGCCAGGCGGTGACCGTCGCGGCATGGCTGCGCTATCCGACGGTGATGGACGCCGCGCTGGTCGGCATGGCGGGGCCGGGCGGCTCGGCGAGGCTGGACTGGATCAGCGGCACGGAGGCGGGCGGTACGGGCCCGGACAGTACGGGGGCCGACGGCGGTACGGATGCCTGGCGCAGCTGGGTGGACGAGGTGGTGGCGAGCTGGGCGGCCTGCCTGCTCGCCGACCCGGAGCTGGCCTCGCTGGCGGTCGTCGGCCTGGACGGCGGGGATCACACGACGGGCGTACCGCTGGAGTTCCGCCGCCTGCTCGCTCCGGACGCCCACGACCGCGAGGCGGCGGCCCTCCTGCGCCACCCCGATCTCCTCGCCCCCCTGACCGACCTGCACGGCACGCAACTGATGGAGCTGCTGGGACCTGGGCGGGCGCTGATCGCCTGAGAGCGGTCGGCGCCCCGGCCGACGCCCCGGCACGGTCCGCCCTGGGGCGTCCCCTCAGGCAGCCGTCCCCAGTGCCTCGCGGCCCGGGATCTCCTCCCCCGGCCTCGTCGGGAGCCGCACCGGTCGTGGCGTGCGGCGGGTGCGGCGGGTGCGCAGGGCGTGGCCGGCCGTGATGCCGGCCGCGACGATGATGCCGCCGGTCACCAGGGCGCCGCGGGGGCCCGCGAGTTCCATCAGCAGGCCCAGGGCCGGCGGTCCGCCGAGGCTCCACACGGTGCCGATGCTGCTCCACACGCCCAGTACGCGTCCCCGCAGGTGAGAGGGCGGGTCGGTCTGGAGAACCGCGGTTCCGGCCGTGTCGGAGACGGACTCGACGACGGCCATGGGGAGCACGAGCACCAGCAGGACGGCCAGCGAGGGTGACAGCCCGGCCACCACCTGGAGCAGCGCGCCCGCCGCCGCGAGGGTGCCCACGACGCGGACCGAGGGCCGGCGCAGCCGGGCGCCCAGCACGGCCCCCAGGATGCCGCCGACGGCGAGGACGGTCGAGACCGTGCCGAAGGCGCCCGGCCCTCCGGCCAGCGGGCCGGTGACGAGCACCGCGAGGGTGAGTCCGTAGTTCCGGCCGAAGACGGCGCTGAGGCCGGTGATTGCGGCGAGGGCGACCAGGCGGGGTCGGCGGGCGAAGAAGGCCAGTCCTTCGCGGATGGTCATGTCGTCGCTTCTCCCGCCGCGGGGACCGGCGGCGCGTGCGGCGGCGCCGGCCGCCGGGCGCAGGAACGGGACGACCGCGGTGACGAAGAGGAAGGACAGCCCGTTGGCCGCGTAGGCGGCGGCAGTGCCGAGGAAGCCCACCGTGACACCGGCCAGCGCCGCACCCGCGAGCCGGCCGGCGTTGTGGACCAGCGCGCCCACGCCGATCGCGGAGGGCACGTCCTCCTCCGGCACGAGGTCGTTGCCGAGCAGGGCACAGGCAGGGCCGTCGACGGTGGCGACGGTGCCGGTCACGGCGGCCAGCACCATCAGGGAGGTCATGTCGAGCATGTCCAGGGCGACGAGTACGGCCGTGGTGAAGGCGACCGTACCCAGCAGTGCCTGGCTGACGGCGGCCGTCACCCTGCGCGGCCAGCGGTCGACGGCGGCGCCGCCCAGGAGGCTCATGAACAGCGCGGGGGCGGCCTGCACGGACATGGACAGACCGGTGGCGGCGGCGGACCCGGTGATCTGAAGGACGAGCAGGTTCTGGACGGTGAGCTGCATCCAGGTGCCGGCGTTGGAAACGAAGTTCGCGACGGACCACCAGCGCATGCCGCGGTGCCTCAGGGACCGCCACGGCGAACGTGAGGCGCTCCGGCAGGGGGCGCCGGGGACAGGGGTGGGCGCGGAGACGGACGGGGAGGACACAGTGCGGTACCCGATGGTGCGAGGGGGAGGTCACGGAGCGGCGGAACCGGGGAACACCGGCTGCGCTGCGCGGCCACTCCACCTGATCGGTTACGGCGCGGACCATCGTGGCAGACGGGACGGGCGCGTCGACGCGGGACCGCCGCGCCGTGGTGCCTTCGGGAGGCCAAACAGGCCTGCCTGTCCGATACTTGACGCGCCAAGTGTGGTTGCTCACAGGCGTCGGTGAACATGCCGCCGGGTCCGTCGCCGTCGGCGACGGACCCGGCACCGCGTGCTCGGGCGTCCGGGGCGTCAGCCCTTCTTGCCCCGCCCGCTCAGCGCGTCACGCACCCGGTCGACCAGGCCTGCTCCCGGTGCCAGGATCTTGTTGGCGGGCGGCTTGTCCGGGGCCGACGGATGGGGACGCGTCGGGGCGGTCTTCTTCGCCATGCGGACCTTGTCGCCCAGGTCGTCGAGGGCGTCCGAGGGACAGGCCGCGCGCAGCCGCGGGAAGAGGTTGCCTTCTTCGTCGGCGACGTGCTCCCGGATCTCACGCATCAGCATGCCGACGAGCCGGTCGAACTCCGGGTCGTCCGCCTCGCAGCCCTCCAGGTCCTTCATGATCTGTTCGGCCTCGGCGTGGTCCCGCAGTTCCTTGTCGGCCAGCGTGTCCCCACCCGTCACGTGCTCGCGCACCGCCGGGTAGAGGTAGGCCTCCTCGGCCACCGAGTGCCTGACCAGCTCCATCGTGACCTGGTCGGCGTACATCTTGCGGTCCTTGTTGCCGGACGGCAGCGCCTCGATCCTGCCGAACAGCTCCTCGACCTCACGATGATCGGTCATCAGCTCGTCGATGACGTTCCCACCATGACCCATGTCCTTCGCCTCCAGCCTCGGCACAGCGGCCCCTGGACGGGGACCCGCCTCGGCCCGAGTGCCCCGCGCCTCTGGGCCGACACGGGTCCGATCGGGTGACGCCGGGGGCAGGCGTGACGTCGCCCGAGGCAAGGTGGGTGGTGCCGCCGGGACAGGCGATGCGGCTGGTGCCGCCGCGCCGCAGTCGCGGGACAGTCGGTCCCTCCGCACAATAGGGATCAACGTCTGAAAGCTACTGGCACGAGAACTCCGAGCCAGTGCCGTCGGGAAAACGGCGGCCGACCAGGGCGGCACCGCTGCGCGGCGCTCCGCGCGTCCTGCTCCTTCACCCCTCCCCACACTCCCGTGCCGCACCGGATCAGTGCGCCGACCTCGGTCTGGCGCTTCCGGACGCGACTGAAGGACGTCCCATGAATGATGCGACCCCCAGCCCGCCCTGGCGCCGTGCCGTGGTGACCGGCGGCGCCGGCTTCCTCGGCAGTCACCTCTGCGAGCGGCTGTTGGCTTCAGGTACCGAAGTCGACTGCGCGGACAACCTGGTGTCCGGTTCACGGGCGAACATCGTCCATCTCGAGGGGCACCCCGGCTTCCGGTTCGTCGAGTGCGACGTGTCCGCGCCGGACTGTCCGGAGCGCCTGGAAGGGCCGTACGACCTGGTCCTGCACTTCGCGTGTCCGGCCTCACCGGCCGACTATCTGCGGCTGCCGCTGGAGACTCTCGACGTGGGCAGTCTGGGCACCCGCAACATGCTGGCCGTCACGGAACGTGACCGGGCCAGGTTCCTGCTCGCCTCGACGTCCGAGGTGTACGGCGATCCCCTGGAGCACCCGCAGCGCGAGGACTACTGGGGCAACGTCAATCCCGTCGGGCCGCGGAGCGTGTACGACGAGGCCAAGCGCTTCTCGGAGGCGCTGGTCACGGCCCATGTCCGGGCCCGGAACACCGACGCCGGCATCGTCCGGCTGTTCAACACCTACGGGCCGCGGATGCGGGCCCACGACGGGCGTGCGGTCCCCACCTTCGTGTGTCAGGCGCTGGCCGGTGAGCCGCTGACGGTGGCGGGCGACGGCGCTCAGACGCGGTCGCTGTGCTACGTCGACGACACGGTCGACGGGGTCCTGCTGGTGGCCGCGAGCCACTCGGTGCGACCGGTCAACATCGGCGGAACCGACGAGGTCGCGGTGCGGGACATCGCGCGCCGGGTGGTGGAGCTGACGGGATCGGGCTCGCGGATCGAGTTCGTCGACCGTCCCGTCGACGATCCCCAGCGGCGTCGCCCGGACACGACGCTGGCCCGGGAGCTGCTGGGCTGGGCCCCGAGGATGCCCTGGGAGGAGGGCATCAAGCACACGATCGCCTACTTCGCCGCGACCCAGCCGACGCGGGAGCCGCAGCTCTGAGACTCGTCCCCCACCCCCGCCACGGAGGCATCGCATGCGCGTACTGGGAATCAACGCCCTCTTCCACGATCCCGCCGCCGCGCTCGTCATGGACGGCCGGATCGTGGCGGCGACGGAGGAGGAGCGCTTCAGCCGGCGCAAGCACGGCAAGCGCCCCCTTCCCTTCTCCGCCTGGGAACTTCCCGAACTGTCCGCCCGCTGGTGCCTGGAGCAGGCCGGGCTCGACCCGGCCGAGCTGGACGCGGTCGCCTATTCCTACGATCCCGACCTCGCACGCCCCGCGGACCAACTCGGCCTGAACGACCCGTGGGACCACCTGCGGCAGGAGTACGCGCGCCGCGCTCCCGAGTTCCTGGCGGAGGCGCTGCCCGGCCTCGACCCGGCCAAGGTCCGCTTCGTGCCCCACCACGTCGCCCACGCCGCCTCGGCCGGGCAGGCGTCCCCGTACCCCGACTGCGCCGTCCTCGTGCTCGACGGCCGCGGCGAGTGCGGCTCCCACCTCGCGGGCCGCTACGCCAACCGTGAACTCACCGTGCTGGGCTTGCAGTCGCTGCCCGACTCGGTGGGCCTGTTCTACGAGGACCTCACCCAGCACCTCGGATTCCTGCGCAGCAGCGACGAGTTCAAGGTGATGGCGCTGGCCTCGTACGGCACCCCGCGCTTCCTCGACCGGTTGCGCGAGTACGTCCGCGCGGACGACGAGGGCGGTTTCCGGGCCCGCCCCGTGCCGTGGGCGTCGCTGGTCGCGCCGCGTGCCGCGGGCGCTGCCTGGACACAGGACCACGCAGACGTCGCGGCGAGCGCGCAGGCCTGCCTGGAGGAGGTGCTGCTCGCACTGGTCCGGTGGCTGCACCGGCGCACCGGTGAGGACGTGCTGACACTGGCGGGCGGGGTGGCGCTGAACTGCGTGGCCAACACCCGGCTGCACCGGGAGGGACCGTTCGAGCGGGTCTGGGTGCAGCCCGCGGCCGGTGACGCCGGAACGGCGCTCGGTGCCGCGCTGCACGTCGCCCACCAGAAGGAGACCGTGGAGGCCATGCCGACGGCCGCCCTGGGCCGCGGCTGGAGCGACGCCGAGCTGCGCGACTGGCTGGAGCGGGCGGCCGTACCGTACGAGGAGCCCGCCGACATCGCCGAGACCGTCGCCGAGGAACTGGCGCGGGACGGTGTCGTGGCCTGGTTCCAGGGCCGCAGCGAGTACGGGCCGCGGGCGCTCGGCCATCGCTCGCTGCTGGCCCATCCGGGGCGGGCGGAGAACCTGGAGCGGCTCAACGCGGTCAAGGGGCGGGAGGAGTTCCGTCCGGTCGCCCCGATGGTGCTGGCCGAGCGCGCGCCGGACCTGTTCGACGGGCCGCTGCCCAGCCCGTACATGCTGTTCGTGCACGAGGTCGCCGCCGCATGGCGGGACCGGATCCCGGCCGTCGTCCACGTGGACGGCACGGCCCGCATCCAGACCGTGGACCGGACGGCGGAACCGCTGGTGGCGCGGATGATCGATGGCTTCGAGCGGCGGACCGGGCTGCCCGTCGTGGTCAACACCAGCCTGAACACGGCGGGACGGCCGATGGTCGACGACCCTCGCGACGCCCTGGAGTGCTTCGGGTCCGCGCCTGTGGACCTGCTCGCCCTCGGCCCCTTCGCGGTCCGGCGGAAGAAGGTGTTCGCATGACGGGCGTGCCCGCCTACTCCGTGGTGATCCCCACGATCGGGCGGCCCTGCCTCGCCGCCTGTCTGCGCGCCCTCGCCGCAGCGGCCGGGGACCACCCGCCCGAGGAGGTCGTCATGGTCGACGACCGGCCCGGGCCCGCCGGGGAGCTGCCGCTGGAGGCGGCCGGCGTGCTGCGCGGGCGGGTGCGCACCCTGCGCAGCGGCGGGCGCGGACCCGCCGCCGCCCGCAACGCCGGCTGGCGCACGGTCGGCACGCCCTGGACGGTGTTCCTCGACGACGACGTGCAGGTGCTGCCGAAGTGGTCCCGGCTCCTCGCGGACGATCTCGACGCGGCCGGCCCGGACACGGGCGGCGTCCAGGGACGGCTGACCGTCCCGCTCCCCGAGGACCGCAGGCCCACCGACTGGGAACGCGGCACCGCCGGGCTGGAGCAGGCGGCCTGGGCGACCGCCGACATGGCCTACCGGACAGCCGCGCTGGCCGGCGTGGGCGGCTTCGACGAGCGGTTCCGCCGGGCGTTCCGGGAGGACGCCGACCTGGCGCTGCGCGTGCTGGAGGCCGGCTGGACGCTGCGGCGCGGCCTGCGGACGACCCGGCACCCGGTACGGCCGGCCGACCGCTGGGGGTCGGTGCGGGCCCAGCGGGGCAACGCCGACGACGTCCTGATGAACCGGCTGCACGGCCGCGACTGGTGGACCCGCGCCGAGGCGCCCCGCGGACGGCTCCCCCGGCACGTCCTGGTGACGTCCGCCGCGCTCACCGCGTCTGTGTGCGCACTGGGCGGTCGGCGCCGTGCCGCCGCGGCCGCCGGTGCCCTGTGGCTGCTGGGCACCGCCGAGTTCGCCGCGGCCCGGATCGGGCCCGGCCCGCGGACCGCGGACGAGGTCGCCACGATGGCGGTGACCAGCGTGCTCATCCCACCGCTCGCGGTGCGCCACTGGCTGGACGGCCTGGTACGTCATCGCCGGGCGCTGCCGATGGGAGGCCGGCCGTGAGCCGCCGGACCGCGGACCGCGTGCGGGTCGCCGCTGTCCTCTTCGACCGCGACGGCACCCTCGTCGAGGACGTCCCCTACAACGGCGACCCCGACCGGGTACGCCTGCTGCCCGGCGCGAGGCGGGCACTGGACCTGCTGCGGGCCGGGGGCATCGCGACCGGTGTGATCAGCAATCAGTCCGGCATCGGCCGCGGCCTGCTCACACACGCCGACGTGCGCCGGGTCAACGACCGGGTGGACACCCTGCTCGGCGGTCTGGGCACGTGGGTGTACTGCCCGCACGCGCCCGACGACGGCTGCCCCTGCCGCAAGCCCCGTCCCGGCCTGGTGATCGAGGCGGCCCGCCGGCTGGACGTGGCGCCCGAGGACTGTGTGGTGATCGGCGACATCGGGGCCGACGTGCTGGCCGCCCGCGCGGCGGGCGCCCGGGGCGTGCTGATCCCGACGGCGGTGACCCTGCCCGAGGAGGTCGAGTCGGCGCCCACCACCGCCCCCGACCTGCTCACGGCGGTCAACCGGCTGCTGGCGCGGCCACCGGGAGGACGGCTGTGAGGGCACTGGTCGTACGGCTCGACAGCTTCGGCGACGTGCTGCTCGCCGGGCCCGCCGTCCGCGCGGTCGCCGCCCGCAGCGCGCACGTGACGATGCTGTGCGGGCCGCGCGGCGAACCGGCCGCCCGGCTGCTGCCCGGTGTCGATGAGGTTCTTGTCTGGTCGGCGCCGTGGGAGGGCGTGGACCCGCCCCCGGTGCGGGCTGCGGACCTCTACGGGCTGGTACGGCGGCTGCGCGAGGCCGCGTTCGACGTCGCCCTCGTCCTGACCTCGTTCCACCAGAGTCCCCTGCCCACCGCCCTGGTGCTGCGGCTGGCCGGGATCGGCCGGATCGGCGCCGACAGCGTCGACCATCCCGGCAGCCTCCTCGACGTACGGCACCGCCGGCTGCCCGGCCGGCACGAGGCCGAGGCGGCGCTCGACACCGCCGCCGCGCTGGGTTTCCCCGCGCCCCCCGGCGACGACGGGCGGCTGCGCGTCCTGCCGCCGCCGGACACGGTCGCGCTGACCGGCAACGGCCCGTACGTCGTCGTCCACCCCGGTGCCAGCGCGCCCGCCCGCGCCTGGAGTCCGGGACGCTGCGCCGAGGCGGTGGCGCTGCTCACCGACGCGGGTCACCGGGTGATCGTCACCGGCGGGCCCGACGAGACGGACCTCACCCGGCGGGTCAGCGGGGGGACGGCGGTGGACCTCGGCGGGCGGACCGAGCCGCGCACCCTGGCGGGCGTGCTGCGCACCGCCGAGGTCGTGGTCTGCGGCAACACCGGCCCGGCGCACCTGGCGGCGGCGGTCGGCACCCCGGTCGTTTCCCTGTTCGCGCCCGTCGTACCGGCGGAGCGGTGGGGGCCGTACGGGGTGCCGTGTGTGCTGCTCGGGGACCAGAAGGCGCCGTGCGCGGACAGCAGGGCCCGGCACTGTCCCGTCGCGGGCCATCCCTGTCTGGACGAGGTCACCGGCCAGGACGTGGTGCAGGCGGTGCGGAAACTGCTCAAGGAGCACGCATGAACATTCTTGTCTGGCATGTGCACGGATCGTGGCTGACGTCGTTCGTCCAGGGCCCGTACACCTTCCTCGTCCCGGTCACCCCGGACCGCGGGCCGGACGGCCTGGGCCGGGCCCTGACGTGGGACTGGCCTCCCACGGTCCGTGAGGTGCGGCCCGACGCGCTGCACGACGCCGGCATCGACCTGATGGTGCTGCAACGCCCGCACGAGCTGGAACTGGCCCACGCGTGGACGGGCCGCCGCCCCGGAATCGACGTCCCGGCCGTGTACGTCGAGCACAACAGTCCGCACGAGTCGGCCGTCGGCACCCGCCACCCCCTCGCCGACCGGACCGACATACCGGTCGTGCACGTCACCCACTTCAACCGTCTGATGTGGGACAACGGTCGGGCGCCGACGACGGTGGTCGAGCACGGCATCATCGACCCGGGCGCACTGTGGACCGGCGAGGAGGAACGCGCCGCGGTCGTGGTCAACGAGCCCGTGCGGCGGGGCCGTACCACCGGAACGGATCTGCTGCCCCGGTTCGCCCGATGGGCGCCGCTGGACGTCTTCGGCATGCGCACCGAGGGACTCGCCGAGCACCTCGGGCTGCCGCCCGACCGCTGCCGCGGCCGGGACCTGCCGCAGGGCGAACTGCACCCGGCGATGGCCCGCTGCCGCCTCTACCTGCACCCGGTCCGCTGGACGTCACTCGGGCTGTCCCTGCTGGAGGCCATGTTCCTGGGGATGCCCGTGGTGGCGCTGGACACCACCGAGGTCCGCGAGGCCGTGCCCGAGGGGGCGGGGGTGGTCTCCAACCGGTTCGACGTGCTGGAGGACGCGGTCCGCCGCCTGGCCGCGGACCCCGCGTACGCCCGCGCGACAGGGGAGGCCGGCCGGGCCGCGGTTCAGGCCCGCTACGGAGAGCGGCGTTTCCGCGACGACTGGGAACGCCTGATCAAGGAGGTCACCCGATGAGCGCCAGTCACCCGACCGCCGGACGCGTCGCCATGGTCTCCGAGCACGCCAGCCCCCTGGCTCCACTCGGCGGCCCGGACGCGGGCGGACAGAACGTGTACGTGGCCCAGCTCGCCGGACAGCTGGCCCGCCGGGGCCACGAGGTCGTCGTGTACACGCGCCGAGACGACCCCGCTCTGCCCGAGCGCGTCACCACATCGGACGGGGTGACCGTGGTTCATGTGCCCGCCGGACCTGCGGCGCCCATACCCAAGGATCACCTCCTGCCGTACATGCCGGAGTTCGGCGCGTGGCTGGCTCAGGAGTGGGCGGCCGGACCCCCCGACGTGGTGCACGCGCACTTCTGGATGTCCGGCATGGCGGCGGTGGCCGGGGCCCGCGCCCTGGGGGTGCCGGTGGTGCAGACCTACCACGCGCTGGGCACCGTGAAGAAGCGTCACCAGGGCGCCGCGGACACCAGCCCGCCGCAGCGCGTCGCGATCGAGTCGGCGGTCGGACGGGAGTGCGGCGGCATCATCGCCACCTGTGAGGACGAGGTGGCGGAGCTGATCGCCATGGGGCTGCCGCGCGAGCGCATCTCCGTCGTCCCCTGCGGCGTCGACCCGGTACGGTTCGCGCCCGTCGCCGGGGCCCGGCGCTCCCCGGCCGCGCCCCGCCGGCTGCTCTCGGTCGGCCGGCTCGTCCCCCGCAAGGGGTTCGACCGGGCGATCCGCGCCCTGGCCGGCGTCCCCGACGCCGAACTCCTCATCGCCGGCGGACCCGAGCCCGCCCTGCTCGGTGCCGAACCCGAGGCGGAGCGGCTGCGAACGCTCGCCGAGGACTGCGGAGTGGGCGACCGGGTGACCCTCCTCGGCGGAGTCGGCCCGGACCGGATGCCCCAGCTGATGTCCGGCGCCGACCTGGTGCTGTCGCTGCCGCGCTACGAGCCGTTCGGCATCGTGCCCGTCGAGGCCATGGCCTGCTGCGCACCCGTCGTCGCCACCGCCGTCGGCGGCCAGCTCGACACGGTCGTCGACGACGTCACGGGCGTCCTCGTGCCTCCCGACGAGGACCACGACCTCAGCGCGACGATCCGCGACCTGCTCGACGACCCGGCCCGGCTCGCCCGGTACGGTGCCGCGGGCCGACGCCGCGTCCTCGCCCGCTACACCTGGGACCGCGTCGCCGACGGGGTGATCCAGGTCTACGGCGCCGTCTCCTCCGTCCCCTCGCTCTCGGGAGTCGTCCGATGAAAAGCGCCGCCGACGTCGCTCACTGCGACGACCTGATGAAGGCCCTCGGAGGGTTTCGCGAGTACGCCGCACCCGTGGTCGAGCGGTGGGGCGCCACCCTCGCCGACCGGCTCGCGTCGGGTTCCCGGCTGCTGGTCGCGGGCAACGGCGGCAGCGCCGCACAGGCCCAGCACCTGACCGCCGAACTGGTCGGCCGCTACCGCGACGACCGCCCACCGTTCTCGGCGCTCGCCCTGCATGCCGACACGTCCTCCACCACGGCGATCGCCAACGACTACGGCGTGCAGGAGATCTTCGCCCGGCAGGTCGCCGCCCACGGCCGGGACGCGGACGTGCTGATGCTGCTGTCCACCAGCGGCGCCAGCGAGAACCTGCTCGTCGCGGCGAAGGAGGCGGCCCGCATCGGCATGACGGTCTGGGCGCTGACCGGCCCGGCGCCCAACCCCCTGGAAGGCGCGGCCGACGCCGCCCTCTGCGTGGAGGCGGCGACGTCCGCCACGGTGCAGGAACTGCACCTGGTGGCCGTGCACATGCTCTGCGAGTCCTTCGACCGGACCGTGGCACGGCGCCTGGCCGTCGAACGGAGGCGATCGCGCGCGGGCCGCGGGGCGGACGCGGCGAGGGGGGACGGGGTATGAGCGCCCCGGCCCCGTTGCTCGTCGTCGGGGACGCGCTCCTCGACCACGACCTGTGCGGACGGGCCGAGCGGCTGGCGCCGGACGCACCCGTGCCGGTGGTCAGCGCGGCCCGGCGCGTCACCCGGCCGGGCGGTGCGGCCCTCGCGGCCTGGCTCGCCGCGGGCGACGGCAGGCCCGTCACCCTGGTGACCGCGCTCGGCGACGACGAGTCCAGCGCCTGTCTGGTGCGGGCGCTGGGCGACCGGGTGCGCCTGGTGCGGCTGCCGCTGACCGGCGACCTGTCCAGCAAGACGCGGGTCCTCGCCGAGGGCACACCGCTGCTGCGGCTGGACGACGGCGACGGCCGGGCCCGCGAGGCGACCGACGAGGCGCGCCGGGCGGTCGCCGAGGCCGGCGCGATCCTCGTCGCCGACTACGGCCGCGGCACCGCCGAGGTGCTGCGGGAGGAGCTGACGGCGGCGGCCGCGCGGGTACCGGTCGTCTGGGACCCGCATCCGCGCGGCGAGCGACCGGTGCCCGGCGTACGGCTGGTCACCCCGTCGGCGAGCGAGGCGCGCGGCTTCACCGGCGACGAACGGCCCGAGGGCGCGGGCGCCCTCCAGACGGCGGCCCGCGACGCGGACACTCTCGTCCGCGCCTGGCGGGCCGCCTCGGTGGCCGTGACCCTGGGCGGCCGTGGCGCGCTGCTGTCGCACGGCGACACGCCGCTGCTGGTGCCATCGCCGGTGACGGCCGACGGTGACGCCTGCGGTGCCGGGGACCGGTTCGCCGCGACCGCGGCCGGACTGCTCGCCGACGGCGAACTCACCGAGTCCGCGGTGCGGGGAGCCGTGCACGCCGCGACCCGGTACGTCGCCGAGGGCGGCGCCCGCGCGGTGTCCGCGCCGCCGGTGCCCGCACCGCCGGCGGTGGACGCCGAGCCGACGGACGACGCCCTGCGCACGGCCGCCCGGGTGCGGGCCGCGGGCGGCACCGTCGTGGCCGCCGGCGGCTGCTTCGACCTGCTGCACGCCGGCCATGTCGCTCTGCTCCAGGCGGCCCGCCGTACCGGGGACTGCCTGGTGGTGTGCGTGAACTCGGACGCGTCGGTGCGCCGCCGCAAGGGCGATGGACGACCGCTGGTGCCGGTCGCGGACCGGATCAGGGTGCTGCGCGCGCTGGAGTGCGTGGACGCGGTCGCCGTGTTCGACGAGGACACCCCGGAGCGGCTGCTCGCCGAACTGCGCCCGCACATCTGGGCCAAGGGCGGCGACTACGCCCTGGAGCGGCTGCCGGAGGCGCCGCTGGTGGAGAGCTGGGGCGGGCAGGTCGTCCTCTTCCCCTATCTGGACGGCCGCTCCACGACCGGCATCGCCGAGAAGGCGGCGCTGTCCCCGCGGCCGGTGGGGCTGGCGCACGGACGGGGGAACCGGTGACACCTCGGGTTCTGGTGCTGCGGGCGCTGGGTCTGGGCGATCTGCTCGCCGGGGTGCCCGCGCTGCGCGGTGTCCGCCGGGCCTTCCCCGGGCACGAGGTGGTGCTGGCGGTGCCGCCGGCGCTGCGCGAGGCCGCGCTGTCCACCGGGACGGTGGACAGCGTCCTGCCGGCGCAGGCGCCGCGGCGGGGCGTGCCGTCCCTGACGCACTGGACGGGACCGCCGCCGCAGATCGCCGTCGACCTGCACGGCAGGGGCCCGGAGAGCCGTGACGCGCTGGCCGCCCTCTCCCCCGGCCGGCTGCTGGCCTTCGCCCAGCCCGATCCGCCACCGCCCGAGTGGCGGCCGGACGAGCACGAACGCGACCGCTGGTGCCGCTTCCTGGCGGCCTACGGCATCCCCGCCGACCCCGCCGACGTACGGCTGCCGCCGCCGGCCGGGGACTCGCCCGCGCCGGGGGCCGTCGTCGTGCATCCCGGAGCGGAGTCCGCGGCCCGCCGCTGGCCCGCCGAGCGCTACGCCGCCCTCGCGCGGGCGCTGCGCGCGGAGGGCCACCGGGTCGTCGTCACCGGGGGCCCGGCGGAGGACGCGCTGGTTCTGGACGTCGCCGGCCGGGCGGGCCTGCCGGAGCGGGACGTGTTGCGCGGCGGCCTGCCGTTCGGCGAACTGTCGGCGCTCGTCGCCGGGGCCGCGCTCCTCGTCAGCGGTGACACGGGGCTGGCGCATCTCGCCGTGGCGCACGCGACGCCGTCCGTCACGCTCTGCGGGCCGGTGGCGCCGCATCTGTGGGGACCGCCGCGTTCGCCGCGCCATCTCGCCCTGTGGAAGCCGGGGCCGCCGGGCGACCCGCACGCCGACGTGCCCGACGCCCGGCTCCTGCGCATCGAGGTCCACGAGACCGCCACCGCGGCGCGAACGCTCCTGGAGCGTGGCCGCACCGCAGCGGGGCGGGGAGCGGAGAGCGTCGCCTCGGCCCGCCCGTGACGGCCGGATGACGGTGACGGCGCGTGCGGGCCCGCGGGCGCTGACACGGCGCCGGCGGTCGTTGCATCCGGCCGCCGGCGGCGGGCATGGTGGACGTCCTCGGTCAGGGCGCGGCCGGCTGGTGATCCATCCGTATCGGGAGGCACCGCTCCTCATGATGTCCGATCAGCCCCGCCGGGCCGGCGAACCGCCCGCCCCGCTGATGATGAAGGCCTCGCCGCTGGACGGCGAGAGCCTGGGGCAGGTCACGTTCCTGCACGTACGCGGCACCCTGGACGCCTCCAACGCCGACGACTTCTCCCATGCGCTCGCCTCGCATCTGGCGCGCGCGGAGGTCACGCGCACGCACGCCGTCCTCGACATGACGGACGTCCATCTGTCGAGCGCGGCCGCCGTGCGCGCCCTCGACCAGGTCACCCGGCCACTGGCGGCGGCGGGCCGGCCGCTGCCGATCGTGCAGCCGCGACCGCATGTGCGGGAGGCGCTGCGGCTGGCGGGGCTGCCCGGCATCCGGCCGCACGCCACGGTGGAGTCGGCGCTCCAGGGCCTCAGGGCCGCTCCGGACACGGGCGGTCCGACGGCCCCGGCCGATCCCGCGCTCCCCCCGGCGGGCGGGGACCCGCACGCGGAACTGCGCGGGCTGCGGGCCAAGCTGCGCAGCTCCGCGCTGATCGGAGTGGCTCAGGGAATCCTCGTGGAGCGCTACGGGCTGCCGACGGCGTCCGTCGCCTTCGACCTGCTGAGCAGCGCCTCCCAGCACCGCAATGTGCCGGTCCGGGTGCTCGCCTCGGCGGTGGTGACCACCCCAGCGCCGGGCCGGGCGCCCGTCCGGTCGGACCTCCCTCCCGTGCCCACCGCGCCGTTCCTCGCACGCGCCGACGTGTCACCCGTGGAACGGCGCCGGGTGCTGGACGCCGCGGCCCGCGAGGCGCTGGCGGTGACCGGCGCGCGCGCCGTGGACCTGCTGTGCGTGGAGACCGCCCGGGAGACGCTGGTGCTGGAGGCCCGGTGCAACCTGGGCGAGGCGTTCGCCGACGAGTTCGCCGAGGTGTCCCTCGTCCGGGCGCCGTGCACGGTCGCCCACACGACGCTGCGCCGCGTGGTGGTGGAGAGCGTGGCGACCGATCCGGCCCTCGACGGCGCGCGGATGCGGGAGGTGCTGCTGGCCGAGGGGACGAGGGCCCTGTACTGCGCGCCGCTGATCGGTGCGACGGGCGCCAGTGTCGGGGTGGTCTCCGCGCACTGGCCGGCGGCCGGGCGATGGCTGTCCGGCCCTCAGGAGCGGGCCCTGGAGGCGCTGGCCCGCGATGTGGCGACCTGGCACGAGTGGTACCGGCGGAGCGTCGTGGCCGACGCCCTCGACCATCTGCACCGCAGCGCCCGTCCCTCTCACGGGTGATGCTCCGTCACGGCGCGCGCACCAGGCCCGCGACGTGGGCGGTGACGGTGTCGAGGATGTCGTTCCAGACGGCTTCGTCGCCGAGCACCAGGTAGTTGAGGGTCAGCCCGTCGGTCATGGCGGCCAGATAGCGGGCCAGGACGGGGACGGGTACGGCCAGCCGCAGGTCCATGCTCGCGCGCAGTTGCTCGATGAGGTCGGCGTAGGTGTCGGCGTACAGCTCGTACTGGCGTCGCGCGAGATGCTCGAATCCCGGGCGGCGCAGGGCGTACTGGGTCAGTTCGTACGTGAGCGTGTGTTCGTCGGGGTGGGCCCGGACGTGGTCCCAGTACGCCTGGAAGCCGGCCCGGACGGTCTCCTCCAGCGTCCCGCACGGCCGGACGGCCTCCCGGACGACCGTGACGTAGTGGTCGGTGATCGCCGTGATGACGGACTCGACGAGGGCCTGCTTGGAGTCGAAGCAGTAGTGGAAGACGCTCAGGGACACGCCGGCCTCGGCGGCGATGGACCGGGTCGTCGTCCTGGCGACACCGTCGCGGGCCATCGCGCGGATCGCCGCCTCCGTCAACTGCCGGCGCCGTTCGGCCGACGGCATCCGTGCCATGTGCGTGTCCTCGGTGCTCGTGGCGGCCCGCCCGCGCACGGGCGGGCCGGCGGGAGGAGGTCAGCGGCTGTGCACGCCGACCTCGTGCAGTGAGTACCCCCACTCCGTGCCGCGCTCCACACCCTGGACGCGGACGTAGCGGGCGGGGGCGCCGGTGAAGCGGGCCGTGTCCAGGCCGCCGTCACCGGATGTCGTGGACCAGGCCGTCCGCCAGTGCTCACCGTCGGCGGAGAGCTGGATCCGGTACGACTTGCCGTACGCGCGTTCCCAGTCGAGGGTGACGCGTCCGACCAAATTCGTGGCGCCCAGGTCGATCCGCAGCCACTGGTCGTCGTTCCAGTCGCCGGCCCATCGGGTGCCGGGGTCGCCGTCCACGGCGCGGCCCGCCGCGTAGCTCGTGAAGAGGCTCCACTCCTGCGAACTGGCTGTCGCCGCGGCACCCTTGGCGAGGTTGACGCCCGCCTGGTGGCCCTCGGTGCCGCCCCAGGTGTCGAGGTAGGATTCGGCGCCCCGGAAGAGGTCGTCGACCACGTCCTGTCCGCCGACCAGCCGGATGTCCTCGATCCAGTCGGGGACCATGCCGTAGTGGGCGGCTCCGTCGGTGTTGAGGTCCCAGGTGCGGTCGCCGGTGGTCTGCCTGTCGATGACGGACCCGCCGTCGACACTGCGGAAGGGGTAGGTGACCGGGTCGGCGGCGCCCGCGCCGCGCGGGGCCGGCCAGCCGCCGACGCCGTTCATGTCGGTGCCGTAGCCGTAGCCCACGCCGTACTTGTCGCGCAGGGCGTCCGTGCGCTTCGCCTCCGCACTGAACCCTTCGGAGCCGTGCATGTACTGGGCGACGAAACCGCCGAGGCCGTAGACCCGCTCGGTCCAGTCGAGGTCCATCCAGCTGTGCGAGGAGAGCACGCCGGGGTAGGAGGCGGAGTCGAAGATGTCGAGGACGCGGCCGGTGGCCTTGACGCTCATGTGGTCGATCTCGAGCATCATCTTGCGTTTCATCATGCCGCGCACGGCGTACTCGCCGAGGGCGCTGAGCCCGCGGACGTTGCACCGGGCGTTCTGGTCGTAGGCGGGGACCTCGACGCCCGCCGGCAGGTCGTCCTCGGCCGCGGAGGCAGCGGTGCCGATGGGGTTGTCGTGCTGCGGGCCGGTGCACTTCTCCGTCTTCCAGAAGGTGCCCGTGGACAGGAACTGGCCGACGTTGATGGCCGTTCCGAGGCCGCCCTCGTCGAAGCGGACGCCGCACAGCGCGTTGTCGAACTTGTGGCACAGGAACATGCTGCGCACGCCGAGCGCGTACAGCTCGTCCAGGCCCTTGTCGATGTCCTCCTTGTCGCACTGCGCGATGTCGAGGACCTGCTTGCAGCCGAACGGCTCCGAGGTCTCGACGCCGAGGACGACCGCGAGTTTGCCCTGCGCGATCACCTGGCGGGCCTGGGCGCTGTCGGTGACGATCCGGAACCAGCCCTTGCCGGTGCCGCCGTACATCCTGTCGACGTAGGCCTGGAGGTCGTACGTCAGCTTCGCCTGGAGGCGGATCGACGTCATCTCGTCGCAGCCGCGGTCCTTGAAGAAGTACACCGAGCAGATCACGCCGTTGGTGACGAGGTCGTTGACGAGCACCCGCTGCCCGCCGCGCCAGGCGCGCTCCACCCAGGCGTAGTAGTTCTGCTGGTGGGTCAGCGAGTCGTGCGCGGGCCAGTCCTTGAAGGTCGGCCAGCCGACCGGGTCGTGCTTGCCGTCGCCGCCCCTGGTGATGTAGTCGAAGACGGCGAGGGAGCCGTCGGGGTAGTGCTCGGGACAGTCCTTGAGCGCGTCGGCGACGCCCGCCTCGGAGAAGACCTTGCCGCAGATGAGCCGGCCGCCGAAGGCCTCGTTGGCGAACAGATGGTCGTGCGCGTCGACGAAGCCGCGCACCTGCCCCTGGGCGTCGGTGCCGGTGAACGGCTCGCCGGTGACATTGATCCGGGAGTCGGGCGTGGGCCGGGCGGTCGGGTTCCACCAGTCGGCGCCGGCTGCCGAACTCGGCGTCGGTCCGAAGGTCATGGAGAGCACGAGAAGGAGCAACGACGCGACGGTGATCTGCCGTCGTCTGCGGTACGGGCGTCCAGTGTCGGTCACTGCCCACGTCCCTCGGTCGGGGGAGCGCGCGGTCGACGAGCCGGGACGCCAGGGTGTCCGGGGACGCCCGCGACCCGCACGGGATTGTCATGACCGCGCAAGATATGCGACGAGGATCGCTACTGGCGGGTTACCAGTCAAGGGTCCGGGACGACCGACCTGATGGGGCAGGACGGGCGGGGCTGACCCGTGTGCACGGGGGTCGGCTAGCACGGCCTCGCGGCCCCGCACGGAGCCCGGCAGGCCGGCGCGCGGCACGGCCGGGGCCGCGGGCCCCGCCCGGCCGTCGACTGCGCCCCGTCGCCCGACGACGCGACCCGCGCCACCGGACCGAGGTCGATCCCGACCACCCGCGCCTCCCCGCGAGCAGTCCAGCGCGGCCGCTCCCGGTCCGGCGACCCTGACCGCGACCTGACCGCACGGCACGCGCGCCGCGCACGAAACAGGGGCTCTCACGTGACCGGGTCGTTCGAAGAGGTGAACTGGCGTGCAAGGCGAGGTCGTTGAGACGTACGTTGTGCGGTGGAACCTGCACGCCTCGGCTGAAAGACGGACGCCACCCATGAGCGACTCAGCGACGACGCCCGGATCGTCGGTGCACCAGAAGATCGACACCTCGGTGCCGCACTCGGCCCGGATCTGGAACTACTGGCTCGGCGGGAAGGACAACTACCCCGTCGACGAGGAGGCCGGTGACGCCTACACCGCCGTCTTCCCCGGCATCGTCACCATCGCCCGCAGCAGCCGGGCCTTCCTGCGCCGCAACATCACCTACCTGGTGTCCGAGGCGGGCATCCGGCAGTTCCTGGACATCGGCACCGGCCTGCCGACGGCCGAGAACACCCACGAGGTCGCCCAGCGGATCGCACCGGAGGCCCGGATCGTCTACGTCGACAACGACCCGATGGTCCTGGCGCACGCCCGCGCCCTGCTCTACTCCACCGTCGAGGGCGCCACCGCCTACATCGACGCCGACGTCCTCGACCCGGACCGCATCCTGGCGGCGGCGGCCGAGACGCTGGACCTCAGCCGACCCACCGCCCTCATCCTGAGCAACATCCTCGGCCACGTCGCCGACCCCGACCGGTGCCGCGACCTGGTGACCCGGCTCATGGGGGCCCTGCCGTCGGGCAGTTACCTCTCGATCAACGACGGCTCCCGAGGCGTCGACCCCGTCTTCGAGGCGGCCCAGGACGCCTACAACACCAGTGGCGCGGTCCCGTACAACCTGCGGACCGTCGAAGAGATCACCTCGTTCTTCGACGGACTGGAGCTGATCGAGCCCGGCGTCGTCTCGGTGCCCCTGTGGCGTCCGGACCCCTCCACGCCCCACCCGGAGGTCATCGCCGAGCACGGAGGCCTCGCGCGCAAACCGTGACCGCTACGGTGCCGACGGCGGGGAACCGGGACGGCAGCGCGAGCGTCTTCCGGGAGCGGGCGGGACCCTCCCCGCCCGCCGGCGACGGGGAACGAACACGCATCCCGAACGGGGAAGCTTCATGAGCGACAAGGCACGCAAGCTGTTCGAGGCACTGGACCTCGACGCCGACGGGACGCTGACCCGCGAAGAGGTGATCACCGCGCTGCGGACCAAGGGGCCGACCCTGGCCGCGCGCGGGGACCTGCCGTCCTGGGCGCTGGGGGACGCCGACGCCTCCTCCGCCCTCTTCGACGCCGCCGACCAGAACGGGGACGCGGTGCTCACCCTGGAGGAGTTCACGGCGGTCGTGGACCGCCGCTTCGGGTGGGGCTGACACCGGGTCCCACCCCACTCACGCGGTCGGGGGAACCAGGCGCAAGGACCACGGCCGGCACCCCGCCGGTCGGCCCCGCCACACGCCCCCGAGCCGGCGGCCGCGCCGACACCCCAGGCGCGCGGCGCTCGGAGTCACCTCACGCGGACGGCCCCGAGCCGCCCGGCCGGTTCCCCGGATCCGCCGGCGTCGGGGCCGTTTCCATGGCCGTGCGCCGGTAGGCGGCACGTGCGTGACCGATCCGGGCCGCCACGGTCCCGACGAGGGTGGCGACGCACAGGCAGGTCAGCCAGAAGGTGTCGCGGTGTCCGGCCCAGGTGAGGGTCCCCATGGGCGGGACGGCGAACGCGTTCAGGGTCAGCCAGCACAGCGCGGCCGTGCCGGGCGCCGCGGTGAAGCGGGCGCACAGGCCCAGCAGGGCCGCCAGCAGGGACAGGGCACCCAGGGCGAGGCCGGGGCGGTCCGTGCCCACGACAACGTTGAGCAGGGCGACGAGCGAGAGCGCGCCGCCGAAGGCCGTGGCCCACACCAGCGGTGTGGCCACCGGCCGCGGAACGGGCCTGGCACCCGCCCTGAGGAACACCCACTCGACCATGCCCGGCCTCCTCCATTCCTCCCCCGCCCACTTGGACCGCCGACCGCCGCGACGGCGTAGGTCCCAGGACACGGAATTCTCCCACCGGCCCACGGGAGCAGACCCGTTGGCCGTTCCCGGCACCGGCGAGGAGCGGCCGTGGGCGCGCCGACCCCACGGCCGTACGCCCGCTACGGCGCGGCCTCGCCGGGGAGCAGGGGCCGCGCCGGCCAGTCGAGCAGACGGGCGCCGATGGCAGCCGTCTGAAGGGTGTAGCGGTGAGCCGGGTCGGTGGGATCCGTGCCGGTCAGGGTGTGGATGCGGGCCAGCCGATAGGTGAGCGCCCGCACGCTGAGGGACAGGCGCCGGGCCGTCGCGGCGGCCACGCAGCCGGAGTCGAAGTAGGCGACCAGGGTCTCCACCAGCGGCCCCGCTCCCCCGCGGGCCCGCTCCAGCGGGCCGAGGGCGCTGTGCACCAGGTCCATCAGGGCCTGCCGGTCGCGCGCCAGCACGGGGAAGACCAGCAGGTCTGCGGCGCGCAGCAGAGGCTCGTCGAAGCCCATGCGCTGGGCCACGTCGAGGGCGTTGAGGGCCTCCTCGTAGCTGTGTCCGATGCCCGTCGGGCCCCGTCTCGCCCGGCCGATGGCGACCTGCCCCCGGCCGGTGACGGTGTGCGCGTACCGGGCGAAGTGGGAGAGGACCTCGTCCTGGTCGCCTGGGGCGATGCACACCATCCGCCCGTCCTTGGTGGTGAACAGGATGCGCCGGTTCTCGAAGCGGCCGAACAGTTCGTCGGCCACCAGCCGGGGCACCGGATCCGTCTCGTCGTACTTCTCCGGGCCTTCGGCCACGGCGACCGCGTGGGCGCGCGACAGACGCAGCCCGAACCGCTCGGAGCCGGCCGCGAGCCGGCCCGGATCGCCGCGGCCGTGGAGCAGGTCGTCGATGAACTCTCGGCGTGCGGCCTCCTCCTTGCGCACCACGAGCCGTTGCGCCCGCTCGTAGCCGTCGGCGAAGGCGTCCACCGCCTGCTCGACGACGGCGAGCACCCTGTCCGGGTCGGCCGCCCGCGGCCAGTCCTCCCGGCTCGCGGCCAGATGCGCGCGGACCAGGGCCCGCCAGCCGTGTCCGGCCTCCGCCGCCTTTGCGCCGAGGGCCCGGCGCGTCTCGATCTCGTCGCGGGTCAGACGACGGCCCGTGGTCGCGGCCTCGGCGAGGATCTTCCCGAAGCCGTCGAGGAACGGCTCGGCGGATGTGGTGTGGATGGTCATGTCCTTCCCATGGGGCCAGGTCGTACGGTGTCCGGGGCAAAAGGGCGCGGGCCAAAAGGGTGGGCGAAAGGGTAGGCGAAAGGGTGTGTAACGAGCCGGTCGGTCCGACAGCCGGAACGGCGCGGCGGACTCGTCCCCCATCCTCGCCGACGGCGCGCAGACCCCCTACGCGGGAGTCCCCTCTGTCAGTGCGACCCTGACGGCGGGTTCAGTCGGTGGGTGACCCAACCGGTGGACGCTCAGGGTGGGTTCAGTCGGTGGGTCTCCCGACCGGTAGGTTTCAGTCGGAGGGGCCCTGGCAGAGACGCCCTGACGGTAAGTCGGTCGGTGGGTGACCCAACCGGTGGGTCTCAGTCGGAGGGCCGGTCAGGGCGTCCAGCCGACGCGCCCTGGGCGTCGAACAGCTGCACACCGACGCCGGCCAGGACCAGTCCGGTGGCGATGAGCAGGCCCTGGGCCAGAACGACACCGGTGACCAGGGCAGCCACCCCGGCCGCCAGCGTCCACCATGCCCCGGTACGGCGGCGTCCGCGAGGACATGCGGCGCGAGGACGGTCTGGCGCGCGCCGTCCTTCGAGGACGGCCGGGCACTCGTCGTCGGACTGCGGCACGACGCTCCTCCCCTCCGAGGGCGACCCGGAGCGCGGCCCTTCCGGCGTCCGGTCGTCCGCGGGGCATCGGTCCGGCCTGCCGACATGTTCCAGCGGCTCCCGATTCGAGGCCCAACAGGGTTATTTCCGAGGGAAGTAGGGGCAAACGCCACCACCGGCGGGCGTTGTCCGCGCCCGTCGCGGTGCGGCTCGGACCGGGGCGTCGGCCGGGTGGCACCGTCAACCGGTGATCTCCACCTTTCCGTTGGGGGACGCCGGTGCCGGGACCGGCGCCGGCCGCTCCTGCGCCGTGGAGTCGCGGTGGGTGATGCCCTTGAGGAGTTCGGCGAGGTCGATGCCGGTGGTGGAACCGAGGAGCTCCAGTCCCTGGGCGACGTTGTCGGCGACCGCCCGCGGGATACGGGCCGCCCCGTCCGTGGAGATCACCGTCATCTTCTCCACGGCGCTGAGCGGCTCGGACGCCTTGGCGACGACGTCGGGCAGCACCTCGACGAGCATCTGGAGGACGGCCGCGTCGCCGTACTGCCCGAAGGCGTCCGCCTTCTGCCGCATCGCCTCCGCCTCGGCCGCCCCCTTCGCGCCGATGGCCGCCGCCTCGGCCTCGCCCTCCAGCCGTACGGCCTCCGCGATCGCTGCCCGCCGGGAGCGCTCGCCCTCACCCTTCCTGAGCCCCTCGACGGCCTCCGCCTCGGCCAGCGCGCTGCGCCGCTGCTTCTCGCCCTCACCGGTGAGCCGGGACCGCTCGGCCTCCGCCTGGGCGGCGGCGATCTCCGCCGACCGCTCGGCCTCGGCCTGCTTGACGCGAGCCACCCGACGGGCCTCGGCCTCCTGTTCGGCGGCGTACCGCTGGGCGTCGGCGGGCTTACGGACCTCGGTGTCGAGCTGACGGTCCTTCAGCGCGGCTCGGCGCTCGGCGACCTTCTCCTGTTCCATGAGGATGTCCTGCTGCCGGGCGGCCTCCGCGAGGGGTCCTGCCGCGTCGGCCTGGGCGGCGGCCGCGTCCGTCTCGGCCTTGATCTCCGCCTGCTTGAGGGAGAACGTGCGCTGCGCGACGGCGATCTCCTCCTCGGCCTTGAGCCGGGCCTGTTCGGCGGCGCGCCGGGCGACCGCCTCGGCGATGTCGGCTTCCTGCTTGGCGCGGGCCGCCTCCGGACGGCCCAGGTCCTCCAGGTAGGAGCCCTCGGTGGTGATGTCCTGGATCTGGAAGGCGTCCAGGACGAGGCCCTGCCCCGACAGACTGGCTTCGGCCTCCTCGGCGACCTGGCCGGCGAACGCCGCCCGGTCGCGGATGACGTCCTCGACCGACATCCGGCCCACGATCGCGCGCAGCGCGCCGGAGAGCACCTCCTGGGTGAACCCGACGATGCCGTCCTGCTGCATCAGGAAGCGCTGGGCGGCGGCCCGGATGGAGTCCTCGGTCCCGCCGACCTTGACGATGGCGACGCCCTCGAGGTTGGCCTTGATGCCGCGCAGCGTGACAGCTCCGCGCACCGCCACCGGGATGTGCCGGGACGACAGGTCGAGCGTGAACTTCTGCTGCACGAACGGCACGACGAAGACCCCGCCACCGACCACTACCTTCTGGCCGCTGTTGTCGGTGAACACCCGCCCTGTCTCCGGATCGGTGGCCTTCTTGCCGCGCCGACCGGTGATGATGAACGCCTCGCTCGGTCCGGCCACCTTGTACCTGGTGATCACGACGAGCGCCGACAGGACGAGGAGTACGAAGACTCCCACGACGGCAAGGACGACGGAACTCATGGCGGTGCCCCCGAATCAGGTACGAGAAAGGGAAGTGGGGAGGAAGAAGGCAGGAGGAAGGGGAAGAAGAGGTGCGCCTCAGCGGTCCACGGGGCGTACCAGGACGGAGGTCGCGGTCGGTGCCGCCTCCACCCACACCTCGGCGCCCCGTGGCACCGGTCCCGCGCTGCGCGCCGCGAACTTCACCGGCTGCCCGGCAAGACGCAGCAGCACCTCACCGAAGCCGTCCGCGGGGATGGCGGTCACCACGTTGCCCGCGGTGCCGACGAGGTCGTTCCCACGGGGTGCGACGGCTGTCGGCTCACGCATCAGGGCGCGGCTGAAGCGGTACGTCAGCCATGCCGTGGCCGCTCCCAGGACGGCGCCGAAGCCGGTGGCGGCCAGGGGACTCGCACCCGCGAGCCCGGTGGCGAGGATGCCGCCGAAGCCGGTCGCCGCCACGAAGCCGGCGACGACCGGCAGCGACAGCCACCCGTCGAGGAAACCGCCCGGCACACCGTCGAGTACGCCGTCCAGCACCCCGTCGAAGAGCAGCGCCAGGGCGAGCAGCGCGGTCCCCGTGAGACCGAGTCCGAGAAACCAGGTCATCCGCGCCGTCCCCCTTCGTCCTGTCGCCGCTCTCCGGCTTGACGGGATCCTGACACGGGCATGCGGCGGTGTTCATTGCCGTGATCCGGCAATCTTCGCGCGGCTTCGATGCCGCCTCCTGGATGTGATCGACTCCGGCGAACAGAACGGCGTCGCTCGGGCAGCGGCCGGATCACCGAGCCCGTACATGATCGAAAACCGTCTGGTCCAGAAGGCGGCGCCCGCACCAGGCATGCGCGTGCCCGCACCGGGACAGAGAGGCGTGCCCGCACCGGGAGGGGTGGATTCACCGTGGTCCTCGGCGACCACATCGACACGGCACCGGGGGGCCGACTTCGCCGTCGGACGCCTCGAGCAGTGACGCCCGGCCAGTACGCCGCGGGGATCGCCTGCACCCCGCGACCGAGCGGCGCGCGGGGGTTCCGGCGGCGCGGCCGTGGCTCCCGCCGCCGGCCTGAGCGGAGGCCCTCAGGCCGAGGAGGACGGGGTGAGCACCACGAAGTCCGCTTTCGACTGGTCGAGACAGACGGCGAGGCGGCCGACGCCTTCCGCGTCCACCGGGCCCATCTGCACGCTGCCGCCGTTCCCGGTGACAGCGGCGACAGCCGCGTCGCAGTCGGGGACGGCGAAGACCGGGTGCCAGTACGCCCGCCCGTCCGCCAGGGAGAGGTCCTCCTCGGGGACCTGCATCAGCCCGCCCTGCATACGCTCCTCGGGCAGCCCGGCCGGAGTGATGAGGGTGTACGTGCCCCCGCCCGGCATCTCCATGTCACTGAACTGCCAGCCGAAGACCGCCCCGTAGAACTGCCTCGCGGCGGCGGCGTCGCTCGTGTGCAGCTCGGTCCAGGACAGCGAGCCGGGCTCGTCCGCCAACTCGAAGCCCGCCTGCTTGCCCGGCTGCCAGGCCGCGAACTGGCCGCCCGACGGGTCGGTGTACTGCGCCATCCGTCCCCAGTCGCCGAGCTCCCTCGGCGGCACCCGGACCGTGCCGCCGGCACCCTCCACCAACTGGGTGGTGACGTCCGCGTCGGTGACGGTGTAGTAGATCATCCAGGCCGAGCGAGCGCCCTCCTCGGAGAGCTTTCCGAGGCCGGCGACGGTCTTGCCGTCCTTCTTGAACATCCCGCCTTCCATGTCCCCGCCCTCGCCCATGGACTCGAAGTCCCAGCCGAGCACCGCGCCGTAGAAGGCGGCGGCGGCCCGGACGTCGGGGGCACCGAGGTCGAGCCAGCAGGGGGAGCCGGGAGTGAGGTCGGTCGTGATCACGGCTGTTCCCTTTCGCAGATCCTGTGTCGTTTCAGCGTGACACCGGCCTCCGACAATCGCGCGTCGGCCGGGCCGCGGCTGTCGGGCGGGAGGGCCCGAGTCACACACACGATCCCTTCCGCACGGGCCGGGGCGGGCGCGGGACCCGTGTGAGGCGCGGTCGTCGGCGCGGGTCACGACGAGTTTCGCTTGACGTCACCGGCGCCGCCTACATGGGGCACACGCGCACTCCCACACCCAGAACTATGGTGTCCCACCACATACGCCTCTCACCTGGCCGTTCCTACGGTATGGCGACACGCAAACGTCCCCGCCAACTGCCAGGAAGTGGTACCGATGTCCTCCCCCGCGACCGCTCCACCAGCCCCCGCCAGCCTCAAGCGCATCGTCGCCGCGTCCCTCATCGGCACCACCATCGAGTGGTACGACTTCTTCCTGTACGGCTCCGCCGCCGCGCTCGTCTTCAACAAGCTGTTCTTCCCGGACTCCGATCCGCTCGTCGGCACACTGTTGTCCTTCCTGACGTACGCCGTCGGATTCGCGGCGCGTCCGCTCGGGGCACTGGTCTTCGGGCACTACGGGGACCGGCTCGGGCGCAAGAAGCTGCTGGTGCTCAGTCTGCTGCTGATGGGTGGTGCGACCTTCGCGATCGGGCTGCTGCCGACGCACGCGACCGTCGGGACCGCCGCTCCGGTGTTGCTGACCGTGCTGCGTCTGGTGCAGGGCTTCGCGCTCGGCGGCGAGTGGGGCGGGGCCGTCCTGCTGGTGTCCGAGCACGGGGACGCCCGGCGGCGCGGGTTCTGGGCCTCCTGGCCGCAGACCGGGGCGCCGGCGGGTCAGCTGCTCGCGACCGGCGTGCTCTCCTTCCTCACCGCCGTGCTGTCGGACGCCGCCTTCGGCAGCTGGGGCTGGCGGATACCGTTCCTGCTCTCCGGCCTGCTGGTGATCGTCGGCCTGTGGATCCGTCTCTCGGTCGATGAATCCCCCGTCTTCAAGGAGGCGTTGGCCCAGGCGGAGGCCCGGAAGGCGACGGAGGCGGCCGTCGCCGAGAAGCTTCCGCTCGTGGCGGTGCTGCGGCACCACTGGCGTGACGTGCTCATCGCGATGGGTGCGCGCATGGCGGAGAACATCTCCTACTACGTCATCACCGCGTTCATCCTGGTGTACGCGACGACCTCGGCCGGCGTATCCCGGCAGACCGCCCTGAACTCCGTGCTCATCGCCTCCGCCGTGCACTTCGCGGTGATCCCGGCGTGGGGCGCGCTGTCCGACCGGATCGGCCGGCGTCCCGTCTACCTGCTGGGCGCGGTCGGCATCGGCCTGTGGATGTTCCCCTTCTTCTCGCTCATCGACACGGGTGGCTTCGGCAACCTCATCCTCGCCGTGACCGTCGGGCTGGTACTGCACGGCGCGATGTACGCGCCCCAGGCCGCCTTCTTCTCCGAGATGTTCGCGACCCGGATGCGTTACTCCGGCGCCTCCATCGGTGCCCAGTTCGCCTCGGTGGCGGCGGGCGCTCCGGCACCGCTCATCGCCACCGCGCTGCTGGCCGACTACGACAGTTCCACGCCGATCGCCCTGTACGTGATCGCCGCGTCCCTGCTGACGGTCGTCGCCGTGGGCGTGGCCAAGGAGACCCGACACCGCGACCTGGCCGACATCGACACCGCCGCCGAGGCGCAGGACACGCCGGCCGCGCCGGCCGACGCCCGCGTGCTCTGATCCCCGGCCCCTGCCCGACCCGGCCCCCGTGCCCCCTGAGGGAGTACGGGGGTCAGTCCGGTATTCGGGCCGCCAATCGGTGCAGCCGCAGGGCGAGCTGGATCTCCAGGGCGCGAGCGGGACTCTGCCAGTCGTCGCCCAGGAGACGGGCGACGCGCTCCAGGCGCTGTGCCACGGTGTTGACGTGGACGTGAAGGTCGTCCTTGGTGCGGGCCGGGCTCATCCCGCACGCGAAGTACGCGTCCAGGGTGCGCACCAGATCGGTGCCACGCCGTTCGTCGTAGGCGACGACCTCGCCGATGGTGCGTTCCACGAATCCCGCCACGTCCCGGTCCCCGGCGAGCAGCAGTCCCAGGAAACCGAAGTCGTCGGCGGCGGCCCCGTCACCACAGCGGCCGAGCAGCCGCAACGCCTCCACACAGCGGCGTCCCTCGGCGTAGGCCGCGACCACCGTGTCCGGACGGGCGGCGAGGTCCTGGACGGGGGCGGAGGCGCCGACCGTGACCGCTTCGTGGACGGCGGTGCCCAGATGGCGGGCCGTGCGGTGCGCCAGCTCCGTCGCGGTGTCGCCCGGTGCCAGCGGCAGCAGCAGGACGGTGCCGCCGTCGCGGGCTGCGGCCAGGCCCTGCCTGGTCGCCGCGAGATGGGACGCGGCGGACCACAGGCGCCGTCGCGCGGCCGCCTCCTGGTCGGCGTCGGCGGCGTCGGCCTCCAGTCGGGCGGCGAGGACGACATGGGTGGCGTCGAGGTCGGCACGCAACCGCGAGGCACGCTCGCGCAGCACACGCGGGTCACGGTCGCGGGCGTCCAGCAGATCGTCCAGCAGTTCACCGCGGACCCGCTGCTCGGCCTCGGCGGCGGAGCGCCGGGCGAGCAGCAACAGGGAGGTGACCATCGCCGCGCGCTCCAGCGTGCGCTGGTCGACGGGGTCGAGGCCGGGGTGGCCGCGCAGGACTAGGGCGCCGAGCAGTTCGCCGCCCGCGGTCACGGCGGCGATCCAGTCGTCGTCGTGCCGTACGGCGTGGCCCTCGGCGCGGGACGTCTCCAGGGCCCCGGCCGGGGCCGCGGCGGCCTCGGTGAACTCGACCGTGCCGGCCAGTACCTGGGAGACGGCCGCCGCCACGTCGTGGACCCCGCCGCCGCGCAGGACGAGTTCGGCGAGCCGGTCGTGGACGTCGGATGCCCGCTCGATGACCGCGCTGCGGTCTCGGATGATCTCGTTGGCGCGCTCCAGGCCCGCCAGTGCCGAGCGGGTCTCGGTGAGCAGGTTGGCGGTGTCGATGGCGGCCGCGGCCAGGGCGGCGAAGGAACCGAGCAGGGCGATCTGCTCGCGCTCGAAGACGCGGGCACGCCGGTCCGCGGCGAACAGCACCCCGATGACGTTCGCCCCGAGCATCAGTGGGACGCCGAGGATGGCCACCAGGCCCTCGTCGCGCACACCCGTGTCGATGGTCGCGGTGTGCCGGAAGCGGTCGTCGCGGAAGTAGTCGTCGGTGACGTAGGGGCGGGCCGTCTGGGCGACCAGACCGCCGAGACCCTCCCCCATGCCGAGGCGCAGTTGCTGGAAGCGGGCGGCGACCGAGCCCTCGGTGACCCGCATGTAGGTGTCGCCCCTGACCGGGTCGTTCAGGCTGAGGTAGGCGACGTCGGTGCCGAGCAGGGAGCGGGCGCGCTGCACGATCGCCTGGAGGACGGCGTCCACGTCGCGCAGCCCCGCCAGGTCGTGGGCCGTCTCGAAGAGTGCCGACAGCTCGGCCTCCCGCCGGCGGCGACCCTCCAGTTCGGACCGCACCCGCAGGGCGAGCAGCTTGGCGTGTTCGAGCGCGGCGATCCGCTCGGCGGGCAGTCCTCCGGCGCGCGCGAGCGGCACCGGCCGCTCGTAGGCCTCGGCGGGCGCGCCCCGGGCGAGCAGTTCCAGGAACGGCGCCTCGGAACCGCCGGGCACGCCGAGGGCCGCCTCGGCGCCGCGCACGGCGGCCTCGGCCTTGCTGACGGAGCGCTCGACCGGCTCCACGTGATCGCGGGACATGCTCACAGGATTCCTCATGACCGGGCCGGCCCGTCAGGCCTGTGGAAAACTCCGGACCCACCACTCGGCGGGCAGGTCAGTGCGCCGTCCAGCCGCCGTCCAGGACGAGGGAGGTGCCGGTCACGAAGGACGCCCCGGGACCGCACAGATAGGCGACGGCGTCGGCGACCTCCTCCGGTTCGATGAGCCGCTTGACCGCGCTGTCCCGCAGGAGCACCTCGGCCAGTACGCGCTCCTCGGGCAGGTCGTGTGCCCGGGCCTGGTCGGCGAGCTGCCTCTCCACCAGCGGGGTGCGCACGTAGGCGGGGTTCACGCAGTTGGAGGTGACACCGTGCGGCGCGCCTTCGAGGGCGGCGGTCTTGGACAGTCCCTCCAGCCCGTGCTTGGCGGCCACGTACGCCGACTTGTAAGGCGAGGCGCGCAGTCCGTGGACGGAGGAGACGTTGACGATGCGGCCCCACCCCTGCCCGTACATGTGGGGCAGGGCGCCGCGGATGAGCCGGAACGGCGCCTCCAGCATCACCGTGAGCACCGTGTGGAAGACGTCCGGCGGGAACTCCTCCAGCGGCCGGACGAGTTGCAGCCCGGCGTTGTTGACCAGGACGTCGGTGCCGGCGGCCGCGAGCTCGGCGGCGTCGAGGTCCGTGAGGTCCAGGACGTGCGGCTCGACGACGCCCGGCAGGCCCGCGGCGCTGTCGGTGAGCGCCTCCAGCCCTGCCGTGTCGCGGTCGACCGCCCGCACCTTGGCCCCGGCGGCCGCCAGCCGCAGCACGCAGGCGCGGCCGATACCACCGGCGGCGCCGGTGACGAGGGCGGTACGACCATGGAGGTCGAGGGAGGGGGCGGAGGGACCAGGGGCGGCATGGGGCGTGGTCATGTCTTCGACCTTAGGCAGCGCCGGGACCTCACCACATGTGGTCCACCCCCACACTTCAGCTGGAACTCGTAGCGTCAAACCATGTGGGCTGGTCCGACAGCGCCTGCTTGATCCGGAACAGCGCGAATTCGTCGAGGTCGGGCAGGGCGTCCACCGCGAACCACCCCACCTCGAGCGACTCGTCGTCGTTGACGCGGGCCTCGCCGCCCACGGCACGGCAGCGGAACGTGATGTCCATGTACTGGCAGACGTCCCCGTTGTCGTACCTGACCGGCTCGAGCGCCTGGACGAGGACGACCCGTTCGACCTCGCACCGCACCGCGGTCTCCTCGAAGACCTCCCGTACGGCACAGGCCGCCGGCTGCTCCCCGGGGTCGGGGATGCCGCCGATCACCGCCCATTCGCGCGTGTCCGAGCGACGGCCGAGCAGTACGCGGTCCTCGTCGTCGAAGACGAGGGCGGTGATCCCGGGCAGCCAGAGCAGCTGGTGGCCGGCTGTGGCACGGATCGCGCGGATGAAGTCTGGAGTGGCCATGGACCGACCCTAACGAGCCGGTGCCAGCACACCGCGCGCTCCGGGGACGCGCTCGACGGGCGTACGGCTACACGCCACCGGCGCGCCGCCCGCGCACCCCGGCCGCGGCCGCCCACCCCAGCCCGCCCGCGGCGACGAGCAGGAGGGCGATCTCGGGCAGGACGCCCAGTTTCGTCGCGGGGGTCTCCGAGGAGCGCAGCGGGACCTGCTGGACCAGGGAGTCCGCGACGAACATGCCGGTCCTCTGGGTGATCTTCCCGTCGGGCATGATGATCGCGCTGACGCCGCTGGTCACCGGCACGGTGACGGTCCTGCTGTGCTCGACGGCACGCACGCGTGACATGGCGAGCTGCTGATAGGTCATCTCGCTGCGGTCGAAGGTGGCGTTGTTGCTGGGGACGGAGATGATCTGCGCCCCGTGGGTGACGGTGTCGCGCACGGCCCAGTCGAAGGCGGCCTCGTAGCAGGTGGCGAGGCCGACCTTGGCGTCGCCGAAGTCGAACACGCCGGGCTTGCTGCCTCGGCTGAAGTCCTGGCGGACCATCGAGGTCCAGTCGTCGTTGACGGCGCCGATGAGCGAACGCATCGGGAGGTACTCGCCGAAGGGCTGGACCTGCCGCTTGTCGTAGGTCTGGGTGGCGCCCTCGTCCGGGTCCCACAGGATCTGCTCGTTGTAGAGCTTGCCGTCGCGTTCGACGACGCCGCCGACCGAGACGGGCGCGTCGATCGCCTCGGCCGCCTGCTCGATGACGGCGGCGGCGTCCGGATTGGCGAAGGGGTCGATGTCGGAGGAGTTCTCGGGCCACAGCACGAAGTCCGGCCGGGGCACCTTGCCCGCCGCGACCTCGGCGGCCAGCCGCTCCGTCTCGCGCGCGTGGTAGTCCAGGACGGCGCGGCGCTGGGAGTTGAAGTCCAGTCCGAGGCGGGGCACGTTGCCCTGGATGACCGCGACCGTCGCGGTGCCGTCCTCCGCCGTGTCGCTGACCAGCGGGCGGGCGGCCACGGCGGCCAGGACCGGAACCGCCATGCTGATCAGGGCCACCGCCGTGGCCGACCGCCGCACCTCGCGTGTGCGGCGCCACTCGAGACCCGCCCGAACGGCCTCGCCGAGGCCGAAACCGCACAGGACGACCGCGAAGCCGAGGACCGGGGTGCCGCCCAGGGCGGCCAGCGGCAGGAAGACGCCGTCCGCCTGGCCGAAGGCGACCTTGCCCCAGGGGAAGCCGCGGAAGGGCACGCGCGCGCGTGCCGCCTCACCGGCGATCCAGATCGCCGCCGCCCACACCGGCCAGGCCGGCAGCCACGACACCGCGGCCACGCCCGCGCCGACCAGCGCGACGAAAGCCGCCTCGATGAGCACCAGAGCGATCCAGGGGCCGGGGCCCACCTCGACGCCCGTCCACACCAGCAGCGGCAGCAGGAAGCCGAGACCGAAGAGGTATCCGAGGCCGAGTCCCGCCTTCCAGCCACGACCGCGCAGCACCCGGCCCAGGAGGGCGAAGGCGGGCAGGGCCAGCCACCACAGCGTGCGCGGCGGGAAGCTGACGTAGAGGAGCACTCCGGAGAGCGCCGCGGTGGCTGCCGGGACGAGACGCAGGACCCGCGCGCCGCGCGACGGCGCGGTCGGGGGCTCCAGCTGGTCCGGCCGGTCCACGGAAGTTGCGGTGACGGTCACTCCGGGAGTGTACGGCGGGTCACCTTTTGGCCGACAGCACGGTCCGCGGGGCGGTCCCCGCCACCTGCCGCCCGCACGACTCATGTCCGAACCGCCCGGCGTTCGTCACGGTGACGCAGCGCTCCCTGGCGCGCGGGGCGGCCGGGAGGGCTTTCACGGTCCTGGGACGCCCGGCCCCGTGGGCAGGGCGTGGGGGCAGGGGGATCCCGTCCGCGGACGGGGAGGACGCCTACGGGGAACCGCCCTACCGACGCCGGTCGCGCCGAGCGCGAGTGCCGCGCCGACCGTTCGGCGGCCAGCGATGGCGCCGCGCCGACCGTTCCGGCGGCCGTGGCCGCGGTCGGCGATGCGCCGAGCTTCACCACGGTCTCGGTCGGCGCAGCTCTGCCGGCGGGTCCGGCCACGGCCCGCCCCGCGCCGGAGGGGGCCTGCGCCCCCGCGACGACCGTCCGGTATCCGAGTCAGTGCGTGACGTCGGGCGTGCCCTGCCGCAGCCGGGCCCTGATGACCCGAACGGCGGACTCCGCGTCGTCCACGGTGATCGTGAACGTGTGCCCGTCCCAGAGCCGCAGCACCACACCCTCCCCGCGCCGCACGACGACGGCGGTGCCCCTCTCAGGGCGCCAGCGGTAGCCCCAGCCGCCCCAGTGGCGGGGGGTGACGTGCGGCTCGAACTCGGCTTCCGCGACGTGGGACAGCGGGATGCGCCGGCGCGGCAGGCCGATGTGCCCGCAGCGCACTTCGAGGAACTCTTTCTCCAGTCTCAGGTCGACGTGGACGAAGGCGAGGGTGCCGAAGAGGACCAGCACTCCCGCGGCGATGCAGCCGACGACGGACATGGCCAGCGGCGCGATGGAGGACGTCCAGGCGGACTCGACCGCCAGTTCGATACCGAGCGCCATGCAGGCCGCCCCGCCGAGTGCGAGCAGCCACTGGAACCGGTTGGTGGCCCGCCCGTGCCACACATCGGGGTGCGGGGCGGTCTCCTCGTGGAGGTGGTGGTCCCTCATATGCACGAGATTACCCAGGTTTCGCTCCGTCGGTACCGTGCAGCGGAGGGTGACTGGGCCGCCCGGACCAAGAGCGGACCGCGCCCGGCCGTCCGGTGATCTCCGGTCACCGGGCGGAGCTGGTCTCCTGGAGCAGGCGGCCTTCCGCATAGGCCAGCGCCGGCGCCGGCAGCACGCCCTCCCGGCCGCTGAGGAGGACCGTGACCGCGCCGAGGGCCGGTGCTCCGGGCTCGGGGCGGGAACCGATGCGACGCAGTGCCTGGGCGGCCACGGCACCGGCCGATCCGTGCAGGACGAGCGGCGGGCGGCCGGCGCCCTGGACGGCGGCACGGATGCGCTCGGCGACCAGTTCGTAGTGGGTGCAGCCCAGGACGACGGTCGTCACCTCGTCGGGGGTCAGGGCGGCGGCCGCGGCGACCGCCGCGTCGATCGCCACCTCGTCGGCGTGCTCCACGGCCTCGGCCAGTCCCCAGCAGGGCACCTCGGTCACGGTGACGCCGTCGGCGAAGTCGTCGATGAGACCGCGCTGGTAAGGGCTGCCGGTCGTGGCGGGCGTGGCCCAGATGGCGACCGGACCGCCACCGGCCGCGGCGGGCTTGATCGCGGGGACGGTCCCGATCACCGGGACGCCCGGTTCGAGGCGGGCCCGCAAAGCGGGCAGCGCGTGCACGGTCGCGGTGTTGCAGCCGATGATCAGTGCGTCGGGCCGGTGGGCGGCGGCGGCCTCCGCGACCGCGACCGCGCGCGCGGTCAGGTCCTCGGGCGTGCGCGGACCCCAGGGCATTCCGTCGGGGTCCAGGGAGAGCACGAGATCCGCGTCGGGCCGCAGGCGCCGTACCGCGGCGGTCGCCGCCAGCAGCCCGATTCCGGAGTCCATGAGCGCGATCTTCACCCGGCCACGATAGACGATGTGCTCCTGAGGCCGGCTCCCGTGGGGCAGACTGCGCCCGTGAGCGCCGTCCTGTGGATCTCCGCCGGTTCCCTCGCCGCCTGGCTGTGGCTGCTCCTCTGCCAGGGCTTCTTCTGGCGCACGGACATCCGGCTGCCCCCGTGCGCGGAGCCCGCAGGGCCCGGGGAGTGGCCGTCGGTCTGCGTGGTCGTCCCCGCACGGGACGAGGCGGGGGTGCTGCCGGCCAGCCTGCCGTCGCTGCTCGCGCAGGACTATCCGGGGCGGGCCGAGGTCTTCCTCGTCGACGACGGCAGCTCCGACGGAACCGGGGAGCTGGCGCGCGAACTGGCGCGCCGGCACGGCGGGCTGCCGCTGACCGTGGACTCGCCGGGCGAGCCCCCGGCGGGCTGGACGGGGAAGCTGTGGGCGGTGCGGCACGGCATCGCCCTGGCACGCGCGCGTGGACCCGAGTACCTGCTCCTGACGGACGCCGACATCGCGCACGCGCCGGACAGCCTGCGGGAGCTGGTCGCGGCGGCGCGCGGCGGGGGCTTCGACCTCGTCTCCCAGATGGCACGACTGCGGGTGGAGAGCGTGTGGGAGCGGCTGGTCGTACCGGCCTTCGTCTACTTCTTCGCGCAGCTGTACCCGTTCCGCCGGATCGGCCGGCCCCGGACGCGGACCGCGGCCGCGGCGGGTGGCTGTGTCCTGCTGCGCACGGAGGCCGCCGCGCGGGCCCGGATCCCGGAGGCCATCCGGCACGCCGTCATCGACGACGTGGCGCTCGCGCGCGCGGTGAAGGCGTCGGGCGGGCGCCTGTGGCTGGGGCTGGCCGACCGGGTGGACAGTGTGCGCCCCTACCCGAGGCTGCACGACCTGTGGCGGATGGTCTCGCGCAGCGCCTACGCGCAACTGCGACACAGCCCGCCGCTGCTGCTCGGCACGGTGCTGGGCCTCGTTCTGGTCTATCTGGTGCCGCCGTTCTCGCTGTTCGGCGGGCTCGCCCTCGGCAGCCCGGCCGCGGCGGTACCGGGCGGCCTCGCGTGGGCGGTGATGACGGGGACGTACGTCCCGATGCTCCGCTACTACCGTCAGCCGCTGTGGCTCGCCCCGCTGCTGCCCGTCACCGCCTTCCTCTATCTCCTGATGACGATGGATTCCGCCCTACAGCACTACCGGGGGCGGGGAGCGGCCTGGAAGGGCCGCACCTACGCCCGTCCGGAGACGGCGGCCGACGAGGGCTGAGCCACTCCGGCGCCGCGGCCTATTTGCGGCCCGGCGTCCAGTTCATGCCCCAGCCGTAGGCGTGATCCACGGTCCGCTGCGGGCTCACACCGCGCTCGGGCACCAGATAGCGGGCCTCGCGCTGGACGACGAGGTCGTCGCCGGTGTGGGTGATCAGCGCGAGCGCGCACACGGTCGACGGGACGGTGCACTCGTCCAGGGAGAAGTCGATGGCGGCCCCGAACTGCGGCCGCAGGGTCACCGTGGCGTGCAGGTCGGCGAACGAGCGGGCGCCCTCGTAGACGGTCACGAAGACGAGGACGCGCCGGAAGTCGTTCTTGTGATCCAGATTGATCGTGAGGTTCTCGCCGGTGGCGAGGGCTCCCGTGCGGTCGTCGCCGTCGAGGAGGATGTACGGCGGCTGGTGCAGGGCTCCGAAGGCGTTGCCGAGGGCCTGCACGACTCCCTTGCGTCCGTCGGCCAGCTCGAACAGGGCGCACAGGTCGAGGTCGAGGTCGTTGTGCCGTGCGACGGCCCGTTCGCGTTTGCCGCCCCACCCGGAGAACTGCTTGCGCGTCTCCCAGTTGAGGTTCACGCGCATGGCGCCCGAGGTGCCGCCCTGCTTGGTCAGCGACACCGACGGAGCGGCCTTGGTGAGCGTCACCTTGGTGAGGCGGACCGGGGCCGTGGGCGGGACGGACGGCGCGGGCGGGGCGGCGTGGACGGGTGGGGGCACGGTGGCCGGGAAGACGGGAGGCGCGGGCGGGGACGGGGGCGTGACCGACCGGGGTGCGGTGCGCTGCGGTTCGTCGACGGTGATGCCGTAGTCCGTGGCCAGGCCCTCCAGGCCGCTGCCGTAGCCCTGGCCGACGGCGCGGAACTTCCAGGCGCCCTGGCGGCGGTAGAACTCGCCCAGCACGAACGCCGTCTCGACGGTCGCGCCGGTGGCGTCGTACCGGGCCACCAGCGTGTCCTGCCCCGCGTCCCGCACCTCGACGGCGAGGTCGGGCACCTGCCCGAAACTGCCGCCGTCCGCCGAGGCGGCCAGGACGACCGTCTCGATCGCTGGTTCCACGCGCGCGAGGTCGACGAGCAGGGTGTCGGTCACCCTGCCGCCCGTCTCCCGCTTGCCCTCGTGCCGGACCGCGCCGGAGGAGTGCGCCGGCTGGTTGCAGAAGACGAAGTCGGCGTCCGAACGGACCTTCCCGGCGACCAGCAGCAGGGCCGAGGCGTCCGCGTCGGGGACGCCCGGTCCCGACCGGCGGCCCACCTCGACCCGCAGCGCCGCCGTCGGCACCGGAACATTGGATCCCTTCGGCATGGACATGTCCGCCCCCTCACCTGTCACCGGCCGGACCGCACACTCCGGCGCCTTTCGGCTTGTCCACTCGTCAACCTATTCGTCCGGGCCGCGAACTCCCATCCATGGCGCGGGAAGACCCCTGTCCGACCGCCGGTAACCCGCCGAGGACTCGGCTCTTACACGATCCGAACGACGATTGCCGCCCCTTTTTGCCAAGTTCGCTCGCATTGGGTAGTCGGAGTCACCGCCGACACGGAAAACAACCCTCTTTTCGGTCTCCCCAACCAGCACATCGTGGGCTTAACTTATGTGCCATGACCTCCCCCCGCTCCACCTATGGCGGCGGCTATTACTCCGCCTCCTTCCCGGACACTCCGATCTACGACTCGCTCGTGGCCGAGCGGGGCACCCCGCAGATCGCCCCGATCCGGGTCCCCGCCGCCTACGACACGGGCGGCAGCCTGCCCGCGTTGCCGTCGGCACTGCCCGCCCTCCCGGCGGCCCCGTCCCAGTACGCCTACGGCTACCCGCAGGCGCAGCAGCCCGCTCCGCTTCAGCAGGCGCCGGCCGCCTACATCCCGCCGCAGGCCACCGCGCCACGCGGTTACCCCGGCCCCCAGATGCAACAGCCGCGCCCCGCCGGGCCCGGCACGGGGTACGACGCGATGCGCCCCGCCGCTCCCCGGCCCGCCGCGCCCCAGTACCAGGACCCGTACAACAACCAGCAGTACCGCGGCTACTGAGCCGCCTCGGAGGCAGCATCCGCGACCTGGCAGGATGAGGCCATGGGGAATGCGGAACTGCTGTCGATTCACGTTCACCCGGTCAAGGCGTTCCGGGGCCAGGCGCCCCGGGAAGCCGCTGTGGAGCCCTGGGGGCTGGCCGGAGACCGACGCTGGGCGCTGATGGACCACGGGGGAAAGGTCGTCACGCAACGTCAGCACCCGCGCCTCGCGCAAGCCGCCGCCGAGCTTCTGCCCGGTGGCGGCGTCCGGCTGTCCGCACCCGGCCTCGAGCCGCTGACCGTCGCCGTGCCGAAGCCGGCGGGGACGGTCCCGCTGGAGATCTTCCGCGACAAGGTGGAGGCGGTCCTCGCCGACGACGCCGCGCACGTGTGGTGCAGTGCCCACCTCGGTACGGACGTGCGCCTGGTGCACATGGACGACCCGGCGACGCGACGCGCCGTCGACCCCGAGTACGGGCTGCCCGGCGAGACCGTCACCTTCGCCGACGGGTACCCGCTGCTGGTCACCGCCGCCGCCTCGCTCGACGCACTGAACGCGCTGATCGCGCGGGGCGAGCACGCCGCGGAGGGGCCGCTGCCCATGAACCGCTTCCGGCCCAACCTGGTCGTGGCCGGCACGGAACCATGGGCCGAGGACGGCTGGTCGCGACTCACCATCGGCGAGGTCGGCTTCCGGGTCGCCAAGCCGTGCGGCCGGTGCGTTGTCACCACGACCGACCAGACCGACGCGAGCCGCGGCAAGGAGCCCCTCCACACGCTGGGACGGCACCGGCGCTGGGCGGCAAGCTGGTCTTCGGACAGAATCTGCTGCCCCTTTCCCGCGGTACCGTCCGGGTGGGCGACCCGGTCAGGATCCTCGGCTGATCCCCACGTCACCCCCGGTCGCCGCCGGGACGCCCCGACCTCGGTGGCGCGGGAACCGCCGCCCGCCCTCCGGCCGTTGTGCCGTGCGTGAGACGTTCATGAGAGGCCCTGGCAGCAGGTGATGTCGCTCTCTCTTCGCCCGGACCCGCGCGTGAACGCCTCCACGGGGGGTTATCACGGAGCGGGAAGGGGGTGCGGGTGGTGCGAGCGATCGGTGGACTCTGGCGCTGGAGGCGCAATCCGCTGCGCCGTACGACGGATCTGGTCGAGGCCTGGCTGGCGCTGACGGTCCTGCTGGTGATCGTCCTCGGGGCACCCGTCGTCGGTTCCCTCGTCGGCGCCGTCGCGCAGGACTCGTTGCAGCAGGCCGTCCGCGACCAGCGCCTCTCCCGCCACCAGGTCACGGCCACCGTGGTGCGCGGGCCGGAGGGTTCACCGCTGGGGAGGGACCCCGAGGACGCCTCCGGGCGGGACAGCCGCACCTGCGTCGTCGCCGGCTGGACCGCTCCCGACGGCACCGCGCGCCAGGGTGCCGTCCTCACCGGCCTCAGGGCGCCCCACCGCGGCGACCGCTTCCCGCTGTGGACGGACACGCACGGCCGTCCGGTGGGCCGCCCCATGGACTCCGCCACCGCGACCACCCACGCCGTCCTCGCCGGAATCGGCACGGCCCTGCTCGCCGCGGGCCTCGTCGAAGGCGTCCGAAGACTCCTCCTGCGGCGCATGGTCCGCCGCCGGTACGCCCGTTGGGACCAGGCATGGGAGCGCGCGGGCCCGGACTGGGGGCGCACCGGCACCGGCAGCTGACAGCCTTCCGCCTCTGGTCAACCCACCACCCGCGCGCACGCTACGGTGGACCGGCCGAGCATGCGGCTATCGACCCGCGCGCGAGGGAGCCGCAGGGGCGCGACACGGTTGGAGCGCCCCAGACGACCGAGTGATCAGCAAGACCGAGGTGGGGGCACAGCAACGCCATGGCACAGGGCACGGTCCAGGTGACGCACACCGGTACATCGAGGTGGCGGCGCCGCACGGGTGAGTACGCGTCGCTCGCCGCCGCTCTGGAGGCCGCGGCCGAGGGCGACGTCCTCACCATCGCTCCCGGCACGTACCGGGAGAACCTCGTCGTGCACCGTGCGGTGACCCTGCGCGGCCCCGAGGGCTCCCCCGGTTCGGTGCGCATCGCGCCCCTGGACGGCGTGCCGTTGACCGTGCGGGCGTCGGCCGTGGTGCAGGACCTGCACGTGGAGGGCCAGGACGCGGCGGCGCCCGCGGTGCTCGTCGAGGAGGGCACTCCGGAACTGCTGGACCTGCGGATCGTGACGCGGTCCGCGGCCGGTGTCGAGGTGCGCGGCGGCGCGCGTCCCACGGTGCGGCGGTGCACGGTCGACAACCCGGCCGGCATCGGCATCGCCGTGGTCGACGGCGGCGGCGGCGTCTTCGAGGAGTGCGAGGTCGTGGCGGCCGGGCAGGCGGGCGTCGCCGTGCGCGGGGGCGGCCACCCGCGCCTGGAGCGCTGTCGGGTGCACCACGCCTCCGGGGCCGGCCTGAGCGCGACCGGCGACAACTCCGCGCTCGAAGCGGTGGGATGTGAGATCTACGAGGTCCGGGGCAGCGGCGTGCAGATCACCGCCCGCGCCACCGCGCACCTCACCGACTGCGATGTGCACCGCACCACCGCCGACGGAGTCACGCTCGACACGGACGCCGTGCTGACCCTGGCCGACTGCCGCATCCACGACATCCCGGAGAACGCGGTCGATCTGCGCTCGCGCTCCGTGCTGACGCTGACGCGCACGACGGTGCGTCAGTTCGGGCGCAACGGCCTGTCGGTGTGGGACCCGGGCACCCGCGTCGACGCCAACCAGTGCGAGATCTTCGACAGCACCGGCGACTACCCGGCCGTCTGGGTCAGTGACGGCGCCACCGTCGTCCTCGACTCCTGCCAGGTGCACGACGTACCGGACGCCCTGTTCGTCCTCGACCGCGGCTCGCGCGCGGACGTCGTCGACAGCGACCTCTTCCAGGTGCGCAACACGGCCGTGTCGGTGAGCGACGGCGCGACCGCCCAGCTCGACGACTGCCGGATCCGGGACGCGGCGACCGGCGCCTGGTTCCGCGACCACGGCAGCGGCGGCACCCTCGACAACTGCACCGTGGACGCCACCCAGACCGGTGTGATCGTCACCAAGGGCGCCGACCCCACGGTGGAGCGCTGCACCGTCGACTCCCCCGCCGAGGCCGGGTTCTACGTGTCGGCCGGTGGCCGCGGCAGCTTCCTGAACTGCCGGGTCACCAACAGCGGCGGCTACGGCTTCCACGTGATAGACGGCTGCCGTACGACGCTGCGCAGGTGCCGGACCGAGCGCTGCGCGCGGCGCGG
This sequence comes from Streptomyces sp. NPDC033216, assembly GCF_055577115.1. Classification (NCBI taxonomy): domain Bacteria; kingdom Bacillati; phylum Actinomycetota; class Actinomycetes; order Kitasatosporales; family Streptomycetaceae; genus Streptomyces; species Streptomyces sp. NPDC033216. The sequence continues at coordinate 244,239 of NZ_JBVIQK010000004.1, forward strand.
GTACGAGTTCGCGGAGGCCGGCGCGGACGCCACGGCCGGTTCCGGTCCCGTGGTCGAGGACTGCACGAGCGACGAGAGCGCCGGCGTGCCGACACCGGGCGCACGGGAGACCGCCGTGGAATCGGCGCCCGCTTCGCCGGGGCTCCTCGGCGCACTCCCCGAGCAGCGTGTCGCCGGGCCGCAGCCGCGACCGGTCCCGGCCGAGCCCGACCAGCGGGTGCGGACCTCCGAGGACGTGATGGGCGAACTGGACGCCCTGGTGGGCCTGGAGAGCGTCAAGCGCGAGGTGCGGGCGCTGACGGACATGATCGAGGTGGGCCGGCGCCGGCAGCAGGCCGGTCTGAAAGCGGCCTCGGTGAAGCGGCATCTGGTCTTCACCGGCTCCCCCGGCACCGGCAAGACGACGGTCGCGCGTCTCTACGGCGAGATCCTCGCCGCGCTGCACGTCCTGGAGAAGGGCCATCTCGTCGAGGTGTCGCGCGTCGACCTGGTCGGCGAGCACATCGGCTCCACCGCGATCCGCACCCAGGAGGCGTTCGAGCGGGCGCGCGGCGGTGTGCTGTTCATCGACGAGGCGTACGCGCTCTCCCCGGAGGACGCCGGGCGCGACTTCGGCAAGGAGGCCATCGACACGCTCGTGAAACTGATGGAGGACCACCGGGACGCCGTGGTGGTGATCGTCGCCGGGTACACGGCCGAGATGGAGCGGTTCCTGTCGGTCAACCCCGGTGTGGCGTCGCGTTTCTCCCGGACCATCACCTTCGGCGACTACGGCCCCGACGAACTGCTGCGGATCGTCGAGCAGCAGGCCGAGGAGCACGAGTACCGGCTCGCCCCGGGCGCCGCGGAGGCCCTCCAGAAGTACTTCACGGAGATCCCCAAGGGCGCCGCCTTCGGCAACGGCCGCACCGCCCGCCAGACCTTCGAGGCGATGGTGGAACGGCACGCGAGCCGCGTCGCGCACGTTGCGGACCCGAGCACGGACGACCTGACCCTCCTGTACGCGGAGGACCTGCCGGAGCTGCCCTAGCCGTCCGCCGGGGCCTGCGCGCGCTGCGCCGGGACCTCCCGGTGCAGGCGGGACAGCAGACGTTCGCGTTCCTCCGCGAAGGCCGGGTCCGCCTGGTAGTCGGAGTGCCCCAGGATCGGTGAGGGCAGGGGGTGGGCGCCGGTGCGGCCGTAGGCCAGGGGGTCGGCGAGGGGGGCTCGGTCGACCTGGGGGCCGCAGTCGTCGCCGGCCAGGTGCACCGGGCCGCCGATGGGGTCGGTGGGGCGGTGCAGGTTGCGCCAGCAGTCGATGTCCTCGTGCAGGGCGTTCAGCGCGGCCGGGCCGAAGTGGGCGGGGAACCAGCGGCCGTAGAGGCGTTCGATCGGGGAGCCGTAGGTGAGGAGGGCCACGCGGCCTCGGTCGGCGGGGCTCAGTTGCCAGGCCGCGGCGGCCGCGAGGACGCTGCCCTGGGAGTGGCCGGAGATCACCAGGCGTCCGCCGGTGGCGCGGGTCCAGGTGGCCATGCGCCAGGTCAGGTCGGGCACCGCGCGCTCGGCGTAGCAGGGCGGGGAGAAGGGGTGTGCGGCGCGCGGCCAGAAGGTGCCGACGTCCCAGAGGATGCCGATGGTGCGCCGCGCGGAGGCGTCCTTGTAGGCGCGTCGGCCCCAGGTGACGAAGAGTATGAAGCCGAACCCGATCAGCCAGGAGCCGAGTGCCTGACCGGTCTGAGCCGCGCCGTGCACGAAGGGGTGGGCGTCCTCGGCGGCCCGGTCGGGGGTCCTGCCGGTGGCGAAGGCGCCGACGAGCGCGCCGGCGCCGAGCAGCAGGGTCGCGGTGGAGGTGACCCCGACGAGGAGCGGGGCCCGGTCGGTGAGCGTGGCCATGGCGCGGGCGCGGGCGATGCGCTGCGTGCGGGCCGGGTCGCCGGGGTCGACGCCGTACTCACGGGCCACCGCGAGCCGTTCGGCGCGGGCCAGCCGCAGGGCTCCACGGGCGAGCAGCCCGCCCAGCAGGAGCAGCGCGAGCAGCAGGGCCGGGATCACGGACGCCTGCCAGGTCAGCAGCACCGGCGGTCCGGCGAGGAAGGTGCCGGTGCCGTCCAGCCAGTCCGAGACGCGCTGGGAGACCCCGCCCGACATCACCGAGCCGAGGGCGCAGGCGAGCATCGCGACGGTGGGGCCGCCCAGGCCGTGCAGGGCGGCACGCCCTTGCGGATCGTTCCCGGCCCCGCGGTACAGGGCCGAGGCGACGGCGGCGAGGGCGATCACCAGCGCCCCTTGCAGGACGGCGATCGCGCCGAAGGTCATGTCGCCCGGAAGCCGGCCGGCCGACCGCCACCCGGGACGCTCCCACCCCGCGTACACGAGGGTCAGGAGGAGCAGGGCGAGGGCGGCCAGCGGCAGGCGCCGTACGAGGTGGGCGTCGAGGCGGTGGTCCAGACGGTGCTCGCTGCGGCCCCGGCGGCACACCACCCAGATCGTGGCGAGCGCACCGGTGGCCAGGGCGACCTCCAGGAGCCGGCCGAGGGCGTCGAGCAGGGCGGGACCGCCGGGCGCGTGGTCCCGGCGCGCGGCGGCGGTGCCGACGGCCGCGGCCACCGTGAGCAGGCCCGCCGCGGTGTGGGCCGCGCGCAGCCGGGCGACCAGGCGCCTCCCGTACCAGAAGCCGGGTCGGCCGAGGGCGGTGTGACCGAGCGTCTCCTCCGGCTCCGTCCTGTCGTTCGGCGGCTCCTGGGACTCGTACGCCCGCCAGGTGCGGTGGGACAGGTACCAGAGCAGGGCGGTGAGGGCGGTCGGGACCGCCGCCGCGAGGGCGAGGCGGCGGCCGGGCAGGCTCCACCAGCCGCCGTCGGACACCGCCGGTGACAGGAAGCCCAGCCACGAGTGCCGTTCGGCGCACGCGCGCGTGCCCGCGCACTGCCAGGCCGTCAGGTCCAGGGCGACCTCGCAGGCGGCGGCGACGAACAGGACCGTCAGGGTCAGACCCGTGAGCCGCACCAGCAGCCCGTACAGGCGGACCGCGCGGGTGCGTTCCCGGGCGGCGGGGCGCATCCAGTGGGCGAGGTTGACGACCATGAACGGCAGCAGCAGGAGCCACAGGGCGCGGGTGCCGTTGCCGGAGGTGAGGTTGGACCAGACGTAGGCCTCGGGGACCGGCCGGTCCCGCGGTCCCCCGGTCGCCGCGGCCTCGCCGTCCTCGGCGTCCACGTCGTCCTCGCGCCGGTATACGGCGGCCGTGTCGTCGCCCGTGATCCGCACCGTGCGCGGATCGTTCAGCATCTTCTCGGGCGTGGCTCCGCCCACGCCGTGGACCAGGAGTTCCAGGGCGGCTGCGGCCGCCGAGTCGGTCGAGGCTCGTTCCTGCGCACGTTCCACTGTTCTCGCACTTCCCCCGTGACGCGCCGTCGCTCCGTGTGCGTGCGGCACAAGGATGGCCGCTGCGTGATGGGTGCACACCGGTTGTCACCGAATCTCCGCCGTTCCGTGTGAGGAACGGGACCGTGGAGGGTCGTCGGTGTGACGTGCGCGCGACGGGTGGGTGGTGGGGCAGCCGGTGTCGGCCCGTGCGAGGATGGGACGCCCGTGCCGCCGCCGACCGGCAGGATGTCCATGTCGTGGCAGGTGCGCGGGCGTGTCGGACGGAGTGGACCGGCTTGAGTCGAGAGGACCGGAGCGTACGTGAGTGAGAATCAGAACCTCCTCGCGGAGCAGCGGCGCGCACTGATCCTGGACGAGGTCCGGCGCCGGGGTGGTGTCCGGGTCAACGAGCTGACTCGCAAGCTCGGCGTGTCGGACATGACGGTGCGCCGCGACCTCGACGCGCTGTCCCGTCAGGGTGTCCTGGAGAAGGTGCACGGCGGTGCGGTGCCGATCGTGGAGGCGAGCACTCACGAGCCCGGTTTCGAGGCCAAGTCGGGCTTGGAGCTGAGTGCCAAGGAGGACATCGCGCGGGCCGCGGCGCAGCTGGTCACGCCGGGCAGCGCGATCGCCCTGTCGGGCGGGACGACGACGTACGCGCTGGCCCATCATCTGGTGGACGTGCCGGATCTGACGGTGGTGACCAACTCGGTGCGGGTGGCCGACGTCTTCCACATGGCGCAGCGGACCTCGGGTCCCCGGCAGGGCGCGGCCACGGTCGTGCTGACCGGCGGTGTGCGGACCCCGTCCGACTCGCTGGTGGGGCCGGTCGCCGACCAGGCCATCGCGGCGCTCCACTTCGACGTGCTGTTCCTCGGCGTGCACGGGATATCGGCCGAGGCGGGTCTGTCGACGCCGAACCTGGCGGAGGCCGAGACCAACCGGCGACTGGTGCAGTCGGCGCGCCGGGTCGTGGTGGTCGCCGACCACACCAAGTGGGGTGTGGTGGGCCTGAGTTCCTTCGCGTCGCTGGAGCAGGTCGACACGCTGGTGACGGACGCCGGGCTGCCGGGCGCGGCCCGCTCGGAGATCTCCGAGCAGCTGCGGCGGCTCGTCGTCGCCGGTGAGGCCGCCGCGAGTGCAGACATCTGACGGGACGCCGGTTAGGGTGGCGCCCCCGTTTCCTCGATGCTGAGGAGTTGCCGGCATGGCTCACCGTCTGCGTCCCGAAGGACTCGACTTCCTCGCGACCGCGCCGGTACGGCTCGTGTTCGCCGAGCAGGTCTGCGCCGCGCCCGAGCAGGTCTTCCACGCGCTGGCCGAGGACGTGGCCGGGTGGGCCGCGTGGTTCCCCGCGGTGGCGTCCGCGCGGCCGGTCGACGGCGGTACGGGCCGCGACGTACGGCTCAGGGGCGGGGCACGGTTCGGCGAGACCGTCCTCGTGGCGAGGGAACCTGAGGTGTACGCGTACCGGGTCGACGTCACCAACGTGCCGGGGGCACGGGCCCTGGTGGAGGAGTGGCGGCTGGCGCCGTCGGGTTCGGGGACGCGGGTGCGATGGACGTTCGCCGCGGACGGAACGGCGGCCTTCCGGGGAGTGCTGCGGCCGGCCCGGTCGGGGCTGGGGCGGAGCTTCCGGGGCGCGGTGACCCGGCTGGACCGGCGCATCGCCGAGCGGGCGTGAGCAGCGGTGGTGGGCAGCGGACGCCGACGCGCCCCCTCAGTGCGTCCACACCCCGGTCGCCAGCAGGGAGTCGATCGCCGCGCTGTACGGGTCGATGTCCAGGCCCTGTTCGGCGAGCCATGCGTCGGAGTAGTACTTGTCGAGATAGCGGTCGCCCGGGTCGCACAGCAGGGTGACCACACTCCCCTGCCGGCCCTCGGCCACCATCTCGGCGACGATCTTCAGCGCGCTCCACAGGCCGGTGCCCGTCGAACCTCCCGCCTTGCGCCCGATGGCGCGCTCCAGGGCGCGGACGGCGGCGACGCTGGCGGCGTCCGGGACCTTCATCATCCGGTCGACGGCGCCGGGCACGAAGCTCGGCTCCATGCGGGGCCGCCCGATGCCCTCGATGCGTGAGCCGCAGTCGCAGGTGACGTCTGGATCGCCGGTGGTCCAGCCCTCGAAGAAACAGGAGTTCTCGGGGTCGGCGACGCAGATGCGGGTGTCGTGCTGCGTGTAGTGGACGTACCGGGCGAGGGTCGCGGAGGTACCGCCGGTGCCGGCCGTGGCGACGATCCACGCGGGTTCCGGGAACCGCTCGAACGCCAGCTGGCGGAAGATGGACTCGGCGATGTTGTTGTTGCCCCGCCAGTCCGTGGCCCGCTCGGCGTAGGTGAACTGGTCCATGTAGTGGCCGCCGGTGTCGGCCGCGAGGCGGGCGGACTCCTCGTACATCTTCCGTGAGTCGTCCACGAAGTGACACTGTCCGCCGTGGAACTGGATCAGGCGGATCTTCTCGGCGCTCGTCGTGCGGGGCATGACGGCGATGAAGGGCACGCCGATCAGCTTCGCGAAGTAGGCCTCGGAGACGGCCGTCGAACCGCTGGACGCCTCGATCACCGGGCGGTCCGGTCTGATCCAGCCGTTGCACAGGGCGTAGAGGAAGAGGGAGCGGGCGAGGCGGTGCTTGAGGCTGCCCGTGGGGTGGGTCGACTCGTCCTTCAGATAGAGATCGATGCCCCACCGTTCCGGCAGCGGGAACCGCAGCAGGTGGGTGTCGGCTGAGCGGTTGGCGTCGGCCTGGACCTTGCGGACGGCTTCTTTCAGCCAGCGGCGGTAGGCCGTGTCGCTGCGGTCGACGTCGAGAGTCGCGCCGGTCCGGGCTTGCTGGGAGGTGGTCACGGCGGGCTCCTTCGTGCGGGGCGCCGACCGCGTCTCACGCGGCCGACGCTTCGATCATAGACACCTTGCACACGCTCCTCACCTGCATAAACGCATCTTTGGGAGCCCCAAAGGCGGACCTGGGGACGACGGGTCCGCTCAGGGGGCGCATTCGCGTGCGTGCCGGGTGCGCCGTCCGAGGGCGCCGTCCGAGGGCGCGATCGCGTGGGTGCCGGGTGCGCCGCCGGGCGCGCCGCCCAGGGGGCGCGTTGGCGCGAGTGCTCCGGGGCGCGCCCGGACCGCGTGCCGTGCGCACTGGTGCTCGACGCCCCGCGCGGGCAGACTGCACCCGGCGGGGCGGAGGTCCCGCCCGGGGACGCACACTGGATCAGGACACGAAGTGGTTACCGGCCCGCTCAGGAGCACGGGCCGGCACACCCACGCGCAAGGGGGCGGGCATGGCTGAGCCGGAGTTCAGGGCGACGGGCGTGCGGATCGGGAAGCGACTGCGCTCGCTCACCCGGGCCGGACAGGTCCGGATCAACGACGGCAGGCTGGAGTTGCTCACCAGCTACGGCAGCGAGATCGACAGCGCGCCGGTGCAGGCGGTACGTGCCTCCCGGCCATGGTTCGCCCCGGAGGGCCGGGCGCTGGCAGACCTCAACGGCAACCGGTACCTGCTGACCCTGGGGGACCACGATCCGGCCCCCGGTGAGCCGGGGCCACCCGCGGCGCGCCGGTTCATCGAGGCCGTGCGCAGGGCGGCGGGGCGCAAGGACTGAAGGCCGCGGGGCGAGCGGCCGCCGAGCGGACCCGCTGTGGCCGCACCGCCACGGTGAGTTGCGCTCTCCCGCCCCGTGCGCCACGCTGGTCCCACGTCACTCTGGGTTTACCGGCGATAACGCTGCGAACCAGCCCGCCGGCCACGACAGCAGGCGGCCGCCCTAGCGCAGACGCACTGCTCCGATCGATCCGAACTCCGTGTTCTTCCGGACCTCACGTCGGGGAGTCGCAGCCGTGATCAGCAACCCAAGCAGGCATTGCACGGTAGAGCTCCAGGCCCTGCCGTCGCGGATCGGCCAGGTCCGCAGAATCGTATCGGCGCAGCTGCGCTACTGGCATCTCGATCCCCTCATAGACCGGGCGGCGCTCGGCGTGACCGAGCTGTTGACCAACGTCCATCTGCACGCCCAGCCCGACAAGACGTGCACGGTGGCGATGGAGCTGCTGCTCGACCGGCTCACGGTCTCCGTGCGCGACCACGACCCCCGGCTTCCGGTCGTCGGCGGCATCGAGGTGGTCGACTCGTTCGCCACCTGCGGGCGCGGGCTCGCCCTGGTGGCCGCGGTCAGCGAGGACTGGGGCGCCCGGCCGGACGGCGAGTCCGGCAAGGTCGTCTGGTTCACGCTTCCGGCGCCGGTCGCGGCACCTGAGCGGTCTGCGCGGCCTCCGCGCCGGCTGGTCACCGACCGGCTGCTGGCGGAGGTCGTCACGGTCGACGACCTCGGCCCCGCACACACCCCCGCCCGGTCGGCCGTCGTCGGCTGACCGGGAATCCGGTCCCGCACACGCCCCCGCCCGGTCTGCCGTCGTCGGCTGACCGGGCGGTGATCCCCCGCCGTACGGTGGCGTCACCCAGTGGTGATCCGCGCGTACGGCGGGGTCGTGTGCGCGGGCGGGGCACTCGGCGGCACCCTTCGCCGCCGGGATCACTCCGCCGCGATGGCCCGCAGCACGTCCAGGCGTGCCGCGCGCCGCGCCGGGCGCACGCCTGCCAGGGCGCCCGCGGCAAGGCCCACCAGGGCCACCACGGCGAGCTGCGCGGGCGGCAACGCGAAGGCGAACACGCTGTCGCTCACCCCGTCCGAGGCCCGGACGAGGACCCAGCCGAGGAAGGTGCCGAGCAGCAGGCCGCTCGCGGTGCCGAACGCGGCGACCAGAACCGACTCCCAGCGGACCATGGCCCGCAGTTGGGACCGGGTCTGGCCGACGGCACGCAGCAGACCCAGTTCACGGGTGCGTTCGTGGACGGCGAGGGTGAGGGTGTTGGCGATGCCGAGCAGGGCGATGAGTACCGCGAGGGCGAGCAGGGCGTAGACCAGGGTGAGCATCATGTCGATGCCCCCGGCCGAGGACCGCGCGTACTCGTCACGAGTCTGCACGTCGGGGTTGCCGTACCGCGCGGCGACCTTCTCCACCGCGGCCTCGCCGGTGTCCGCGGCCACCCCGTCGGCGAAGGTGACGGCGACCAGCGTGTCGGCGTCCTGGGTGCGGTGCGGGGCCCAGGCGGCGCGGGTGATGACGTAGTCGCCGACGAGTTCGGACCGCCCGTAGACGGCACGGACCGTGAACGGCTCGGTGCTGCCGTCGGTGAAGGTGAGGCGGGCCGTGTCACCGGGGGCGAGTCCCTGGCGGTCGGCCTCCCCTCGCGTGATCGCGATGCCGTCCGCGCCGAGGCCGCGCAGGTTTCCCTGGACGGTGCCGAGGTCGAAGGAGCGTGCCAGGGCGGCGGGGTCGGTGACGGTCAGCGCGCGTCCCCTGCCGTCGACCTCGGCCACGCCCCGGCCGAGTCCGACGGCGGTGTCGACCTCGGGCAGTTCGGCGACGGCCGGGGCGAGCCGCGGGCTCAGCCCGCTGCCGCCCGCGCCGAAGGACGGTGTGCTGACGACGACGTCTCCGGCGAAGGACCGCGAGACCGTCTGGTCCATGGTGGCCTTGAGCGAGGCCCCGAACACGGTGAACAGGCAGACCACGGCCACGCCGATCATCAGGGCGCTCGCGGTGGCGGCGGTCCGTTGCGGGCTGCGCAGGGCGTTGCGCCGGGCGAGGGCGCCGGTGACGCCGCGCAGCCGGCCGAGCGGGCTGCCGAGGACGCGTACGGCGGTGGTGGAGGCGACCGGGCCGAGGACGACGAAGGACACCAGGGCGAGGACCGCGCCGGAGCCCGCCAGCCACACGGACGGGGAGACCAGGACGCCGGTCAGGGTGACCGCGACGGCCAGGGCGAGCAGACCGGTGCCGGTGACCGCACGCGGCCTGGAGGCGCCCGAGGTGTCGACGGCCGTCTCGCGCAGCGCGGCCAGCGGGGCGGTGCGTCCGGCGCGTACGGCGGGCAGCAGCGCGGAGCCGAGGCAGACCACGACGCCGACCGCGAACGGCAGGGCGAGGGACAGCCCGCTGATCACCAAGTCGCCCTCGGGGAAGGGGAATCCGATGGCCGGGAAGAGCGCCTGAAGGCCGGCCGCCACGCCGATGCCGCCGGCGAGTCCCACCGCGGAGGCGGTGACGGCGACGACGGCCGCCTCGGTCAGGGTGACGGCGGTGACCTGGCGGCGGGAGGCGCCCAGGGCCCGCAACAGTGCGTTCTCGCGGGCGCGTTGGGCGACGACGACGGCGAAGGTGTTGTGGATGGACAAGGTCGCGACGAGCAGGGCCACTCCGGAGAAGACCAGCAGGAACGTGGTGAACAGGGTGAGGAACTGACTGGCGATCATGTCCGTGTTCTCGCTCGCCGACTCCTGGCCGGTGATGACCTCGACTTCCCTGGGCAGGGCGTGGGTCAAGCGGTCCACGAGTTCCCGCTCGCTCACTCCAGGGTCGGCGCGCACGACGATGCTCGCGGCCTGGCCGGGCCGGGCGGTGAGGTATTTCTCGGCGTCGGCACGGGTCATGCCGGTGAAGGTCACCTGGCCCATGCCGTCCTCGCCACCGAAGGTCGCCAGGCCGACGACGGTCACGCGCACCGGGTCGGGTGTGCGCAGGACGGTGGTGTCGCCGAGGCGCAGGCCGCCCCTCTCGGCGGCGCCCCGGTTGACGACGACCTCGCCGGACCGGGCCGGGGCGCGGCCCTCGGCCAGCCGGTACGGGTTGAGGTCGGGGTCGTCGATCCAGTTGCCGGCGAGGGTGGGCGGGCCCTGACCGCCGATCGGCTCGCCGTCCCGGCCGACGAGCCGGCCGGCGCCCTGGATCCCGGGGGCCGCCGCCGCGACGCCGGGGACGGTCTCGACCGTGGTCACCAAGGCCGTGTCGACGGGCCGGCGCACGCCCTGGCTCTCGCCGGGGGTGGTGATGGTGTCGACGCCGCGTACGACGGCGTCGGTGCCGGCGGTGGCGTTGCCGAACAGGGAGTCGAAGCTCGCGCGCAGGGTGTCGCCCATGACGAGCGTCCCGGCCAGGAAGGCCACGCCGAGCAGGGCCGCGAGGAAGGTTCCGGCGAAGCGGCGCTGACGGGCGCGCAGGGAGGCGGCGCTCAGCCGGAGGGAGGCGGAGCGGGGGCGCGAGGGTTGTGGTGGACGTGAGACGCCCGCCGAGGGCCTGCCGCTGTGTGTCCCGGAGGTGTTCATGACGGCACCTCGAAGGCTTTCATGCGGTCCAGTACGCGGCCCGCGGTAGGGGACTCCATCCGGTCGACGAGCCGCCCGTCCGCCAGGAAGACGACCTCGTCGGCGTGGGCGGCTGCCACGGGGTCGTGGGTGACCATGACGACGGTGCGGTCCGTCTCGCGGGCGGCGCGGGCGAGCAGGCCCAGCACCTGTCCCCCGGAGCGGGAGTCGAGGTTGCCCGTCGGCTCGTCGGCGAACACCACATCGGGCCGGCCGGCGAACGCCCGTGCCACGGCGACGCGCTGCTGCTGACCTCCGGACAGCTCGGAGGGCCGGTGGTGCAACCGGTCGCGCAGGCCGACGACGTCGACGAGGGCGTCGAGCCACTCCGGTTCACCCCTCGTGCCCGCCAGGTCCAGCGGCAGCCGGATGTTCTCGGCGACGGTCAGGGTGGGCACCAGGTTGAACGCCTGGAAGACGAAACCCACCCGGTCGCGGCGCAGCAGGGTCAGGCGCCGGTCGTCGAGTTCGCCCAGCTCGGTCCCGCCGATGTACGCGGCGCCCGAGGTGAGGGTGTCCAGTCCGGCCGCGCAGTGCATCAGGGTGGATTTTCCGCAGCCCGACGGGCCCATGATCGCGGTGAACCGTCCCGCCGGGAAGTCCACGCTCACCCCGTCCAGGGCCCGCACGGCGGTGTCGCCGGTGCCGTACACCTTCACGGCGTCGGCGACCCGGGCGGCGACGCGGGTGGTGGTGGCCGTCGCCATCACGCACCGCCCTTGCGGCCGAACTGCTCGTCCAGCACGGACAGTCGGCGCCAGTACTCGTCCTCGTCGATCTCGCCTGAGGCGAAACGGCGGCCGAGGACCGCGAGCGGTGAGTCGCCGGCGGGGCGGGGGTCGGCGGCCCCGGGGCCGCGGCGCCCGCGCCACACGGTGCGGCGCAGGAGGGCCACGGCGCCCATCACGACGGCGGCCCAGATCAGCGGGAAGAACAGGATCCACGGGCCGGGGCCCCCGTCCCAGTTCGCCAGGGTGTGCATCTCGGGTCATCTCCCAGGTCGGTTCCGGTGATGCTTCGAGACTCCCGCCGGGAGGGTGACCGGTCGTCGTACGGGCAGCGGCGGTGCGGCTACCCCATGGGGAGTACACGCGTGCGTGCGGGCTGCTCCCCGCGTGGTCGGCCCAGCGCTCGACTTCTGTACCTACTGGTATGTACGGTGAGGAGGTGAGCACTGCGGAGCGACTGATCGAGTCCACCCGGGACCTGCTCTGGGAGCGCGGATACGTGGGCACCAGCCCCAAGGCGATCCTGGAGCGGGCCGGCGCCGGACAGGGCAGCATGTACCACCACTTCCAGGGGAAGCCGGACCTGGCCCTGGCGGCGATCCGGCGGACGGCCGAGGAGCTGCGGGCTACCGCCGAGGAAGTACTCGACGGGCCCGGAAGCCCGTACGAGCGCATCGAGGCGTATCTGCGCCGCGAGCGGGACGTGCTGCGCGGCTGCCCGGTCGGCCGGCTGACCATGGACCCGGACGTGGTGGCGAGCGACGAGCTGCGCGCACCGGTCGGCGAGACCCTCGAAGCGATCCGTGAGCGCATCGCCCGGATCGTCGAGGAGGGCAAGGAACAGGGCCGGTTCGCGCCCGCGCTGGACGGCGAGGAGATCGCGGCGGCCGTCCTCGCGACCGTGCAGGGCGGGTACGTCCTCGCACGCGCGTCCGGCTCGCCCGCCGCCTTCGACGCGGGCGTGCGCGGCCTGCTCTCGCTGCTCCGCCCGCACGACCACCCCACCGCCTGAGGAGCCCGGATGCACGCCATGCAGTACGAGCTGACCCTGCCCGCCGACTACGACACGGGCATCGTCCGCGCGCGCGTGGCCCGTGCCGGCCACCTCCTCGACGGCTGGGAGGGCCTGGGCATCAAGGCCTACCTGCTGCGCGAGCGCGGCGTGCACGGCGCTCCGGTCAGCCAGTACGCGCCGTTCTACCTGTGGAACACCACGGAGGGCATGAACGCCTTCCTGTGGGGTGGACCCTTCCAGGCCCTGAGCGACGACTTCGGGCGGCCGGCGGTACGGCAGTGGACGGGCCTGGCCTACGAGGAGGGCGTCGCCGCCGGTTCGCCGGCCCTGTTCGCCGTACGACGCCGTACGCCGGTGCCGGACGGGGCGGTGCACGCCGAGGTGGCGCGGGAGGCGGCGGAGGAGGCCGCTCGGCTGGCGCGTCAGGACGGGGCGGTCCTCGCGGCGGCGGCCGTCGACACCGGCCGGTGGGAGACCGTGCACTTCTCGCTGTGGGAGCACGGGGCGCCGAAGGCCGGCGGGGACCTGTTCCAGGTGCTGCACCTGTCGGCGCCGGGGCGCTCCGCTCTGCCCGGTGGCCGCCAGTGGTGATCTCCGTGCGCACCGTCCTCGGGGACGCGGCTGCCGAGCGGTTGGGCGGGTGCGACGCGCACGACCACCTCTTCTTCGGCAGCCCGCTGCTGCCCGCCAGCGGTTGCGGAGCGTACCGCCGGCCCGTGCCGAACTGACCCGTCCGCGCCGAGGGCGGTGGCGCGGTGGTGCAGCGGACGCCGTACGGAGTTGACGCGGGGCCGTATTCGGTCCGGTTGGGGGTGGCGGCCCAGCGGTTCGGCGGCCTCGGGCGGCAACGGCGGGCGGCTGGAGCTATCGTGCCCCTCCTCCACGGTGAGGCGGGGCGGATGCCGTCACATCCGTGCGGACCACTCCGGAAGTGGCGTGATCGCGCGCGTGGGCGGCGTACCCCGCGTCAAGGGTGGTCACGTGGGTGCGCACCGCTGCGCGCGGCGGTCAGGAGGGCGGCTGTTCCTCGAAACTGGCGAAATAGGCGGCGACCATGTCCTCGTCGGCGTGACCCTGTGTGACGGCGCGTTCCAGGCGGTCGGCGCTCGCGGCGGCCACGTCCAGGCGGACGCCGCGCCTGGCTCCGGCCTCCACGATCAGACGGGCGTCCTTGGCAGCGGTCGCCACGGCGAACTGCGCGGGCGTCAGCCGGTCCTCGAGTACGAGGGCGGACTTGGCGCGGAGGTAGCCCATGTCCAGCGGCCCGCCGGCGATCAGCTCGAAGAAGTCGTTCGGGTCGACGTCGAGGGCCTTCGACAGGGCCAGGACCTCGCCCGCCGCGGCGGTGGCCGCGAGCACCCAGCTGTTGGCGACCAGCTTCAGCCGGGTGGCGCTGCCGGCCGCACCGTCCTCGCCGGTCCACACCGTGCGGGCACCCACCGCGGCCAGGACGGGACGCACGGCGGCGCGGTGGGCTTCCGGTCCCGCCGCCAGCACGGTCAGCTGACCGGCCTCGGCGGGCTGGCGGGTGCCCAGCACGGGCGCGTCGAAGAACACGAGGCCCTGCTCGCGGGCGAAGGCGGCCAGGTCCTCGACGGAGTCGACACCGACGGTCGTCGACTGCACCCAGGCGGCGCCGGCCGGCAGTCCGGGGGCCGCCGCGCGCATGGCATCCAGAGCGGCGTGGCCGTCGTGGACCATGGTCAGGACGACGTCCGCGTCACGGACGGCCCCGGCCGGGCTGTCCGCGAGGGTGACGCCGTCGTCGGCCAGCGGCTCGGCCTTGGCGCGAGTGCGGTTCCAGGCGCGGACGGTGTGTCCGGCGCGGGCGAGGTTGCGGGCCATCGCGGCACCCATGATGCCGGTGCCCAGCACCGTCACGGTCAGCTTGTCGGTCATGTTGTCCACTTCCTGGTACGTCGAGCGGGGTCCCTGCGGACGCTACGGGACCGGGCGCGGTCACCCGACGCGGCACGCACCAGGCCGTCCGGCCGCGCCCGGTGGCCCTTCAGCACCGGGTCGCGCCACTTGTGGGCCGGTCGGGCACGAGCTGCGCGGGCGGGATGTCGCCGGGGCCGGGGTGGGCGCGCCGATCCGGGACTCCTGCCTCGGGAGCGCATGCGGCCACCCGGCAGGTCCGGCACGGCCGGGCCGCCGCGCGACTCGTCACCTGCCGCCGGCCCGGGGGTGGGGCGCCGAGCGACGACCCGATGCGCGCGGCACTGGAACAGGGGCCGCACCTACAGCCGGTACGGCCCGGACGTGGGCCACTCGTGGTCGGCGGCCGACATGGTCCTTCGCACCCGCCCCTCTGACCGGGCTCCGATCGCACCAGGTGCGGCATGTCACCCGTGACGCGCCGGTCACGGGGCAGCGACCACCCTCTGGCGGGCGCCCTTGGGAAGCCTTCGTCGCGACGCGTGCCGCGACGGCGGTCACTCCCCCACTACCTGGCGCTCAGCGCCCCCAGCGGATCGTCCAGTACGGGCTGCCAGGCCAGCTCCGCCGCTCCGACCAGGCTGTTGTGGTCGAGGGAGCAGGCGAGGATGGGGACGCCACCGCTGCGGCCCCACAGACTGCGGTCGGCGACGACCGCGCGGAGCCGGTCGGGATCGGTGTCCAGGAGGGTGCGGTGCAGGCCGCCGAGGATGATCCGGTCGGGGTTGAGGAGGTTCACCAGGCCGGCCAGCCCCAGGCCGAGGCGGTCGATCAGGGCCTCAGCGGCCGTGCGGACGACCGGGTCGGCGTGCTCCTCGCGGATCAGTTCGTTGGCCTGCTGGAGCAGGGAGCCCTCGGGGCCCGGCTCGCGGCCGGCGGTGGTGAGCAGGGCCAGCGGGTCGGCCTCGACGTCGAGACAGCCGCGGCTGCCGCAGTGGCAGGGGCGGCCCTCGGGGTTGACGGTGAGGTGCCCGACTTCGAGGGCGAGGCCGGAACTGCCCGTGTGCAGGCGCCCGTCGAGGACCAGCGCGCCCCCGACCCCGCGGTGCCCGGTGGCCACGCACAGCAGGTGGCGCGCGCCGCGTCCGGCGCCGTGCCGGTGTTCGGCGAGGGCGGCGGCGTTGACGTCGTTGGCGGCGAACGCCGGGCCCTCGACGCCGGCCGCGCGGACCCGCTCGGCGAAGATCTCCCGTACCGGCGCCCCCACCGGCCAGGCGAGATGCAGCGGGTTCAGCGCCAGGCCTTCGGGCGCGGTCACCGCGGACGGGACGGCGAGTCCGGCGCCCACGCAGCGTCGGCCGGTCCGGTGCAGCAGGTCGGCTCCGGCCTCCACGGCGGCGCCCAGCACCTTGGCCGGGTCGGCGTCGACGGTCTCGCAGCTGGGGGTCGTGGCGACGATCCGCCCTCCGAGGCCGACCAGTGCGGCACGGAAGCCGTCGGCGTGCACCTGGGCGGCCAGCACGACGGGGCCGTCCGCGTCGACTTCGAGGCGGTGGGAGGGCCGGCCCTGTGAACCGGCGGCGGCGCCGGGCCGCGCGTCGACCCGGATCAGCCCCAGCGCCTCCAGTTCCGCGGCGACCGCCCCGGCCGTGGCACGGGTGACGCCGAGTTCCGCGGTGAGCACCGCACGGGTCGGCGCCCGCCCGGTGTGCACCAGCTCCAACGCGGGACCGAGCGCACCGCGCCCCCGGTCCAACCGCGTTCTCGAGGTGGTCCCTGCCCCCGCCGGCCGGGGGTCCGCCTTGCCGCTCATGAGGGCGAGTCTCCCATGATCCGGCAGGGTGTCCCCCTCGGATCGGCCCGGCCGGAGCCGAGGGCGTCAGGTGGCGTCCGGGAAGCCGCTGACCCGCAGAGTCACGTTCAGCCTGCCGGTCAGCCCCAGTCCGGCCGGGGCCGTCCCGGGGCACACCCGCGGCACACCGTGGTAGGCGAGCCGGGAGGGCCCTCCGAACACGAACAGGTCGCCGCCGCGCAGCTCGACGTCGGTGTAGGGGCGGGTACGGGTCTCGGTGTTGCCGAAGCGGAACACGCAGGTGTCGCCCAGGCTGAGGGACACCACGGGCGCGTCCGACCGCTCGTCGGCGTCGCGGTGCATGCCCATGCGCGCGTCGCCGTCGTAGAAGTTGATCAGCGCGATGTCGTACGCCGCCTGCCGGGCCGCCCCCGGGCCGAGCGCGTCGGTCACCGCCCGCCGGCCCAGGTCGCCCAGCCAGGCCGGGAAGGGCTTCACCGGGGCGCCGTCGCCGTCGACGACCGTGCGGGCGTAGCCGTACGGATACCAGTGCCGGCCGAGGCAGACCTGGCGGGCGGTCATGGTGCCGCCGCCCGGCGTGCGGACGGTACGCAGCCCGGCGGGTGGGCGCGCCCAGTCCCGGCAGGCCGCCAGCAGCTCCCGTTGAGCGGTCATGTGCAGCCAGTCCGGCAGGTGCACGGCGCCCGGCGCGACCTCCGCGCGTTCCCGGGGAAACAGCTCGGTGTCCATGGCACCATCCTGCCCCACCTGGTCTGAGCTGCGGCTGGGCTAGCCTTGACCCACGATGAACGACCGTATGACGACGCCGTGGGGCGAGGTCACCCTGGCCCGCCACCCCGAGGACCCGCGTGACAGGCTGCGCGCCTGGGACGCATCCGACGCGTATCTGCTCCGCCACCTCGCCGAGCAGGACGTCCCGCTGTCCGGCGCGGTCGTCGTGCTCGGTGACCGCTGGGGCGCGCTGGTGACGGCACTGGCCACGCACCGGCCGACGCAGATCACCGACTCCTGGCTGGGGCAGGAGGCGACTCGGGCGAACCTCGCCCGCAACGGCGTCGAGCCCGGCTCCGTCCGTCTGCTGACCACCCAGGACCCGCCGCCCGACCGCATCGACGTGCTGCTGGTGCGGGTGCCGAAGAGTCTCGCCCTGTTGGAGGACCAGTTGCTGCGGCTGGCGCCCTCGATGCACGCGGGGACGGTCGTGGTCGGCACCGGCATGGTCAAGGAGATCCACACCTCGACCCTTCGGTTGTTCGAGCGGATCCTCGGCCCCACCCGCACCTCCCTCGCCCGGCAGAAGGCCCGGCTGGTCTTCTGCGCTCCCGACCCCGCGCTGGAACGTCCCGCCAACCCGTGGCCTTACGGCTACGACCTCCCCGGTGACGTCGGTCCGCTGTCCGGGCGCCCGGTCGTCAACCACGCGGGGGTCTTCTGTGCCGACCGGCTCGACGTCGGCACCCGGTTCCTCCTCGGGCATCTGCCGTCGACGCGGGGCGTCCAGCGGGTCGTCGACCTGGGCTGCGGCAACGGCGTGGTGGGCACCGCGGTGGCGTTGGCCAACCCGCAGGCCGAGGTGCTGTTCACGGACGAGTCGTTCCAGGCGGTGGCCTCGGCGGAGGCGACGTACCGGGCCAACGGGGTGCCGGGACACGGGGAGTTCCGCGTCGGGGACGGGCTCACGGGGGTGGCGGCCGACAGCGTGGACTTGGTGCTGAACAACCCGCCCTTCCACTCCCACCAGGCCACGACGGACGCCACGGCCTGGCGGATGTTCACCGGGGCGCGGCGCGTGCTGCGGCCGGGCGGCGAACTGTGGGTGGTGGGCAACCGGCACCTCGGGTACCACGTGAAGCTGCGGCGCCTGTTCGGCAACAGTCGACTGGTCGCCGGTGACCCGAAGTTCGTGGTGCTGAAGGCCGTCAAGCGGGGATGAGCCGGCTGCTGAGCCGCTCGACGGCGCACGCCATCGCCTCCCGTCCGACGGCCAGGTAGCCGCGTGCGTCGACCGCGTCGGGATGCGTGGCGAGGTAGTCCCGGATGGCGCCGGTCATGGCCTGGTTGAGGGCGGTGCCGATGTTGACCTTCGTGATGCCGCCCGCGACGGCCGCCCTCAGCTCGTCGTCGGGCACGCCGGAGGAACCGTGCAGGACGAGCGGCACGTCCACCAGGGCCCGCAGCCGTCGGAGGAGTCCGTGGTCGAGGGTGGCGGTGCGTGTGGTCATCGCGTGCACGCTGCCGACGGCGACGGCCAGGGCGTCCACCTGCGCGTCCGCCACGAAGGCACGGGCCTCGGCGGGATCGGTGCGGGCTCCGGGCGCGTGGGCGCCGAGCGGGGGCCTGCCGTCCTTGCCGCCGATCTCGCCCAACTCCGCCTCGATCCACAGACCCTGGGCGTGTGCCCGGTCGGCGGCGGCACGGGTGGCGGCGAGGTTGTCGTCGTAGCGGAGGTGGGAGGCGTCGTACATCACGGAGCTGAAGCCGGCGTCCGCCGCCTCCCGGAGCAGGGCGTCGGTCCGTACGTGGTCGAGGTGCAACGCGACCGGTACGGCGGCCCGTTCGGCTGCCGCCACGGCCGCGTGGGCGAGCGGGCGGAGGCGCCCTTGACGGAACCTGACGGCGTTCTCGCTGACCTGGAGGACGACCGGCACGCCGGCGCGCTCGGCGCCGGTGATGACGGCCTCGATGTGTTCGAGGGTGATGATGTTGAAGGCGGCGACGGCGGTGCGGGCCGCGCGGGCCCGGGTGACCAGGTCACCGGTGGTGGTGAGGGGCACGGGGTCTCCTCGTCCGTGGGGGCGGCGCGTCGGGGGCACTCGAGGGGCCCTTCAGGGGGCGAGGATCACCGACCGGGTGAGGTGGCGCGGCCGGTCCGGGTCGAGGCCTCGGGCCTGGGCGACGGCCACGGCGAGGCGCTGGGCGCGCACGAGTTCGGCGAGGGGGTCCAGTGTGCCCTGGACCCACGACGCGCCGGTGGCGCGAACCTGTTCGGCCAGCCCGGCGGGCGCCGGGCCGAACATCCAGGTCGCGGTGGATTCGGTGGTGACGCTGATGGGGCCGTGGCGGTACTCCATCGCGGGGTACGCCTCGCTCCAGGCCAGGGCCGCCTCACGCATCTTCAGGGCGGCCTCGTCGGCCAGCCCGACGGTCCAGCCGCGGCCCAGGAAGGTGAACTGGGCGCACTCCACGAGTCCTTCGGGCAGCGGCTCGGCCAGGGCGGTGCGGGCGTCGGCGACGACCGCCTCGGTGTGCAGGCCCAGGTGGGCACGGAGCAGAGTGAGCGCGGTGGTGGCGAACCGGGTCTGCACGACCGAGCGTTCGTCGGCGTAGTGGAGGGCCACCGTGTGGTCGGCGGCGGTCATGACGGGTGTGTCGGGGTCGGCGGTGATCACGGTGGTGCGGACACGTCCGCGCAGCCGGGTGAGCAGGTCGACGACCTCGGTGGTGGTGCCGGAGCGGGTGAGGGCGACGACCCGGTCGTAGGTGCGGTGGTGGGGGAACTCGGAGGCGGCGTGGGCGTCGGTCTCCCCGTGGTCCGCGCCCTCGCGCAGCGTGGCGGCGGACTTGGCCATGAAGTAGGAGGTGCCGCATCCGACGAACGCCACACGCTCGCCGGCGATCGGCAGGTGCTGGTGAAACCGGGTGACTTCGGTTGCGGCGCGGGTCCAGCACTCGGGCTGCCCGGTCAGCTCCTCCTCGACGTGGGTCATGTGTCCCACCCCTCCCGATGGTGATGTTTCCTGCAAGATAGAGGTACCTTTCGAACAACTTCAAGCATGCGAACGGAGTCTCCATGTCCCGCGACGCCCGGTGGAAGACGCTGCTGGACCTGCTCGTGGAGCGCGGCCGGCTGGACGTCGAGGAGACGGCCGCCGAGCTGGGGGTGTCGGCGGCCACGGTCCGCCGGGATCTCGACCAGCTCGCCGAGCAGCAGATGCTGGTGCGCACGCGGGGCGGCGCGGTCGTGCACGGAGTGTCGTACGAGCTGCCGTTGCGGTACAGGACCGCGCGCCGGGCCTCGCAGAAGCAGCGCATCGCGCGGGCGGTGGCGGAACTGGTGGCCCCCGGCGAGGCGGTGGGGCTGACCGGCGGCACGACGACCACCGAGGTGGCCCGCGCGCTGGCCGAGCGCGGCGATCTGGCCAAGGGGTCCCCGGCGTTGACCGTGGTCACGAACGCACTGAACATCGCCGCCGAGTTGGCGGTGCGGCCCCAGTTCAAGATCGTGGTGACGGGCGGGGTGGCGCGGGCGCAGTCCTACGAGCTGGTGGGACCCCTGGCGGACGGGATACTGGGGCAGATCACGCTGGATGTGGCGGTGCTCGGCGTGGTCGCCTTCGACGTGACGCACGGCGCCGCCGCGCACGACGAGGCCGAGGCGGGGGTCAACCGGCTGCTGTGCGAGCGCGCGGTACGGGTCGTCGTCGCGGCCGATTCCGGCAAGCTGGGCCGTCGCGCGTTCGCCCGGATCTGCGCGGTCGACGCGGTGGACACGCTGGTCACGGACGCGGCGGCCGACGCGGAGACCGTACGGCGGTTCGAGGAGGCGGGGATCCGGGTCCTCGCGGTGTGACCGCGCCGACCCGCTGGGGCTCCCGGATACGGGTCAGGGCATCTTCCGACGCCCTGCACCGTGAACCGTGAATCCCCGGTGCACCGTCCCGCCAGGGAGCGGCGCAACGGTACGTGCGCATGCGCACTTCAACTACCTTGTCCGGGTGCGGCGCTCCACTTAGCCTAACTTTGTGCCGTTACTAAACAAATCCCGTTCGCACACTGCCGCGCAGGGCCACTCCCTCCGCCGGCTCCGACTCGTCCTCACCGTCTTCTTCGCCCTCGACGGCTTCGTCTTCGCCGGCTGGGTCGTGCGCATCCCCGCCATCAAGGAACAGACCGGCGCCTCGGCCAGCGGCCTGGGCCTCGCCCTCCTCGGCGTCTCCGCGGGGGCCGTGGTGACGATGCTGATCACCGGCCGCCTCTGCCGTCGGTACGGCACCCATCCGGTCACCGTGGTCTGCGCGGTACTGCTCTCCCTCAGCGTCACCCTGCCCCCGCTGACCCGTTCCACGGCCGCGCTGGGCGCCGTGCTGCTCCTCTTCGGCGCGGCCTACGGCGGAATCAACGTCGCCTTCAACAGCGCCGCCGTCGACCTGGTCGCGGCCCTGCGCAGGCCGATCATGCCCACGTTCCACGCGGCGTTCAGCCTGGGCGGCATGATCGGGGCTGGGCTCGGCGGGCTGGTCGCGGGCTCCGTCTCCCCCACCCGCCATCTCCTGGGCCTCGGCCTCGTCGGCCTGCTCGTGACGGCACTGGCGGGACCCGCACTGCTGCGCCAGGCACCCGCCGGTGCGGTCCCGCGCCCCGGCGATCAGAGACGGCCGTCGGAACCGGCCCGCCCCACCGCCCGCACCCGCCGCCTGGTCCTCGTCTTCGGCCTGATCGCCCTGTGCACGGCCTACGGCGAAGGAGCTCTCGCCGACTGGGGCGCCCTGCACCTCCAGCAGGACCTCGGCACCTCCCCCGGCCTCGCCGCCGCCGGGTACTCCTGCTTCGCCCTCGCGATGACCGTCGGCCGGCTCACCGGCACAACCCTTCTGGAACGGCTGGGCCGCACCCGCACGGTGGTCGCCGGCGGCACGGTCGCGGCCGTCGGCATGCTGCTCGGCTCCCTCGCCCCGGCCCCCTGGACGGCACTCGTCGGCTACACCGTCGCCGGACTCGGCCTGGCCAACCTCTTCCCGGTGGCGGTCGAACGCGCCGGCACCCTGGCCGGCCCCAACGGCGTGGCCGTCGCCTCCACCCTCGGCTACGGCGGCATGCTCCTCGGCCCACCCGCCATCGGCTTCATGGCCGACTGGTTCTCCCTCCCCACGGCCCTCACCAGCGTGGCCGCACTGGCGGCGATCGCGGCCCTGATCGGGTTCATCATGCGGCGGGCGGAGGACGACTGAGGGGCGACGGCGCCGAGTCACCGAGACGCGCCCGGTCCAGCCGGCGCTCGCGTTCCGTCCTCGCGGACACGGCCGTGCCGGTGCCCTCCCGCCCCGGCACCTGCCCGCACCGGTGCCCCGCCCCCCCCCCCCACCACCCGTCCCCTCGACCGCACTCCATCGGGCAGACTCACCCGCATGGAGACAGCCGAGTTCATCCGCATACTCGATCAGGAGGGCCGGTCCCTGGCCGCCGCGGCGGGCGAGACGGGGCCCGACGCCAAGGTCCCGACCTGCCCCGATTGGCAGGTTCGCGACCTGCTGCGGCACACCGGCATGGTGCACCGGTGGGCGACGTCGTTCGTCGCCGAGGGCCGCACCGCGCCGCACCCCGGGGACGGCCTCCCGGACCTCGACGGCGGCGAGTTGCTGGACTGGTTCCGCACGGGCCACCGGCGACTGGTCGACACCCTCGCCGCCGCGCCGACGCACGTGGAGTGCTGGCACTTCCTGCCCGCGCCCTCGCCGCTGCGGTTCTGGGCCAGACGACAGGCGCACGAGACGGCCGTGCACCGCGTGGACGCGGAGTCGGCGCGCGGCACGGCACCCGAGGAGGTCGCCGCCGCGCTTCCCCCCGGTTTCGCGGCCGACGGCATCGACGAGCTGCTGCGCGCCTTCCACGCCCGCCCCCAGAGCAAGGTGCGCACCGAGGATCCCCGTGTCCTGCGGGTGCGGGCGACGGACGCGGACGACGCGGTGTGGACCGTACACCTGTCCGCGGAGCCGCCCGTGACGGAGCGCGGCGGCGAGAAGGACGCGCACTGCGAGGTGGCCGGACCCGCGGCGCTGCTCTATCTGTCGCTGTGGAACCGGTTGCCGTACCCGACCGTCAGCGGAGACGCCTCACTGGCGCGGCTGTGGCGGGAGAGATCGGCCGTGACGTGGAACTGACCGCGGTCGGTCCGTCAGCATGCGTGTGAGCACCGCGCGTCGCACGGGGAGCAGCCGGCCGTGCAACGCGCGCCCCTCCTCGGTGAGAGCCACCCGGACTCCCCGGCGGTCCTCGGGGCACATCGCGCGCCCGACGAGACCGTCCTTCTCCAGCCGGGCGATCAGCCGTGACAGCGCGCTCTGGCTCAGATGGACCCGCTCGGCGATCTCCTGGACGCGGAAGTCGCAGGCACCGGCCGGGGCGGTTCCGGCGAGGACGTCGAGCACCTCGAAGTCGCTGCCGCACAGGCCATGTCCGTTCAGTGCGCGGTCGAGTTCGCACTGCGTGCGGGCGTGCAGCGCGAGCATCTCCCGCCACTGTCGCACGAGCGCCTGTTCCACCTTGTCCGCCGCCACGGCGGCACCGTAGCAGAGAACGAAATTTATTGCACGCGAATTAAATGCACTTGCATTGGATGCAGGCACATGTAATCTCTCCGGCATGACCTCTCCGCTCCCCTCCCCGGCGAACCCGTCCTCAGGAGTTCACTGGACCCCCCGGCTGTGGGGCACCCTGCTGGTGCTCTGCGCCGCGATGTTCCTGGACGCGCTGGACGTGTCGATGGTCGGCGTCGCCCTGCCGTCCATCGGTTCCGACCTCGGGCTGACCACCTCGGCCCTGCAATGGATCGTCAGCGGCTACATCCTGGGCTACGGCGGCCTGCTGCTCCTGGGCGGCCGCACCGCCGACCTGCTCGGCCGCCGCCAGGTCTTCCTCGTCGCCCTCGGCGTCTTCGCCCTCGCCTCGCTGCTCGGCGGCATGGTCGACTCGGGTCCGCTGCTGATCGCCAGCCGGTTCGTCAAGGGCCTGAGCGCGGCCTTCACCGCCCCGGCGGGCCTGTCGATCATCACCACCACGTTCCCGGAGGGCCCGCTGCGCAACCGCGCGCTCTCCATCTACACCACCTGCGCCGCGACCGGCTTCTCCATGGGCCTGGTCCTCTCCGGCCTGCTCACCGAGGCCAGTTGGCGCCTCACCATGCTGCTGCCCGCGCCGATAGCACTGATCGCCCTGGCCGTCGGCATGAAGCTGCTGCCGCGCAGCGAACGCGAAAAGGGCCACAACGGGTACGACGTCCCCGGCGCCGTCCTGGGCACCGCCTCGATGCTGCTGCTGGTCTTCACCGTCGTGCAGGCACCCGAGGCCGGCTGGACCTCGGTCCGCACGCTGGCGTCCTTCCTGGCCGTCGCCGTCCTGCTGACCGTCTTCGTCGTGGTCGAACGGCGCTCGCCCGGTCCGCTGATCCGGCTCGGCGTGCTGCGCTCGGGCAGCCAGATCCGCGCCCAGCTCGGGGCGATGGCCTTCTTCGGCTCCTACGTGGGTTTCCAGTTCCTGGCGACGCTGTACATGCAGACCCTGCTGGGCTGGTCGGCGCTGCACACGGCACTGGCCTTCCTGCCGGCGGGTGCGCTGGTGGCGCTGTCCTCGACGAAGGTCGGCTCGGTCGTGGACCGGTTCGGTACACCGCGGCTGATCGTGACCGGCTTCGCCCTCATGGTCGTCGGCTACGCCCTGTTCCTGCGCGTCGATCTCGACCCGGTCTACGCGGCGGTCATCCTGCCCAGCATGCTGCTGATCGGCGCCGCGTGCGCGCTGGTCTTCCCCTCGCTCAACATCCAGGCCACGAACGGCGTGGCGGATCACGAGCAGGGCATGGTCTCCGGCCTGCTGAACACGTCGGTCCAGGTGGGTGGCGCGATCTTCCTGGCCGTGGTCACGGCCGTGGTGACCGCGGGCGCCCCGGCCGACCCCACCCCGCAGGCCGTGCTGGACAGTTACCGCCCCGGTCTGATGGTGGTGACGGCCGTCGCCGCCCTCGGCCTGCTGATCACCCTGCCCGGCCTGCGCACCCGCCGCGCCCGCGGCTCGGTCGTGGTGGCCAGATCCACCGTGGCGGAGGCGACCGGGGAACGGGTTCCCGTCCGCGACTAGGACGTGTTCCCGCCTCAGGGCGTGTCTGACCCTGCGCGTCGGATCAGTGCGCGGCGTCCGGTGCGGTGCGTCGCAAGACGGAGGATCGTCCGCGTACCGGACGTACTCGGGTGATCCGACAACGCGGCGACGTGCCGTGCCAGGCGTCGCGCACGCGACGGCAGTTGTCAGACACCCCTGAGGGGGACGCCTTCACGAGGGCGCCCGGCGGGGGCGGTTGCCCGGCCGGGCGCCCCCTGCGAGACTTGCCGGTATGTCCGGCCACGGGGGACGCCGTACTCAGGCGGAACGGGACGCGATCACCGTCGAGATCGGATACGCCCTGTTCGGCGCGGCCTTCGCGGCAGCTGCGCTGTTCGGCATGGTCGCCGGACCGGCGCTGCTGTTCGAGCTCCCGGACAGCGTCGAGAAGGTGCTCCTGCGGGTGGGGCTCGCGGTCGCGCCCGTGGTGTTCGCGGTCCGAGTGGTGAGCGTGCTCCTCCGGTTCCGTGAGCAGGGCGGTCCCGGCCACACCGACGCCGCGGCGGGACCCGCCGATGGCGCCGCCGGCCGCGTCCGCGCCGCGTCCGGCCGCACCGACGGCGAGGCCGGGCGCCCCGGCCCTCAGCCCAGCCAGCCCGGCCGGACCAGCCCCGACTCGTAGGCCAGTACCACCAGTTGAGCCCGGTCGCGGGCACCCAGCTTCACCATCGCGCGACTGACGTGGGTCTTGGCGGTGAGCGGGCTGACCACCAGACGGCGGGCGATCTCGTCGTTGGTCAGACCGATCCCGACGAGCGCCATCACCTCCCGTTCCCGCTCGGTGAGCCTGGCCAGTCCGGAGGCGGCCGCGGGTACCTTGGAACGGGCGGCGAACTCGGCGATGAGCCGTCGCGTCACACCGGGCGACAGCAGGGCGTCCCCCGCCTCCACCGCTCGTACGGCACGCAGGAGTTCTTCCGGCTCGGTGTCCTTGACGAGGAAACCGGAGGCGCCGGAGCGGATCGCCTCGAAGACGTACTCGTCGAGTTCGAAGGTGGTGAGCATGACCACCTTGACGTCGTCGAGCGCCGGGTCGCCGGTGACCCGGCGGGTCGCGGCCAGTCCGTCCAGGCGCGGCATGCGGATGTCCATCAGGACGACGTCCGGCCGCAGCTCGCGCACGAGCCGCACCGCCTCCTCGCCGTCGGCGGCCTCCCCGGCCACCTCGATGTCCGGCTGGGCGTCGAGCAGCGCGCGGAACCCGGCCCGTACCAGTGACTGGTCGTCGGCCAGCAGGACCCGGATCACCGGACCTCCTCGGTGTGGGCGGGGGACGGCAGCGGGCGGTTCATCGCTCACGCCCGGACGCCGACGGCAGGACGGCGAGCACCCGGAAGCCGCCTTCGTCCCTCGGGCCCGCCTCGATCGTGCCACCCAGCGCGGCGGCCCGCTCCCGCATTCCGGCCAGGCCGTTGCCGCTGCCACCCGCGGCCGTGCCTGCCACCGGGCCGTCGTCGTCGATCCTCAGCCGCAGCGTCCCGTCCGCCTGATCGAGATGGACGCGCGCGTGGCGGGAACCCGAGTGCCGTACGACGTTGGTGAGGGCCTCCTGGACGATGCGGAAGGCGGCGAGGTCCGTGCCGGGCGGCAGCCGGGGCACCGCTTCCGTGACCTCGACGGTGAGGCCCGCGCGCGCCGCCTGTTCCACCAGTTCGGGCAGCCTGTCCAGGCCGGGCGCCGGGGCGCGCGGGGCGTCGCCGGGGCTGCGCAGGGTGTCGAGCACCTGGCGCACGTCGCCGAGCGCCTCCTTGCTGGCCGACTTGATCGCGGTGAGCGCGGCGCGCGCCTGCTCCGGGTCGGAGTCGAGGAGCGCGAGGCCCACGCCCGCCTGCACGTTGATGACGGAGAGGCTGTGGGCGAGGACGTCGTGAAGCTCGCGGGCGATGCGCAGCCGCTCCTCGTCGGCCCGCCGGCGGACGGCCTGGGCCCGCTCGGCCCGCTCCCGGGCCCACTGCTCGCGCCGGGTCCGGGCCAGCTCCGAGACGGCGACGATGACCACGACCCAGGTGGCGACGACGATCTCCTGGGCGAAGGAGGCGGACCCGTCCCCGGACGGCGGCAGCCATCGGTACAGCCAGTGCGCGACCAGCAGATGGACGGCCCACAGCACGCCCAGGGCCGTCCAGGCGGCCCGCCGGTGCCCCGCGACGACGGCTGCGAAGCAGCCCGTGGCGACGGTCAGCAGGACCGGCCCGTAGGGATAGCCGGCCCCCAGGTAGACGGCGGTCAGGGCGGCCGTGCCGAACACGACGGACACGGGATGCCGGTGCCGCCACAGCAGCAGGGCCGCGGCCACGACCAGCAGCACGCGCGCGAACGGATCGAGCGCCGCGCGCTCCCCCTGTCGCCCGTGGGCGGCGAAGTTCGAGCCGATGAGCACGAGCGCGGTGAGCAGGACCGTGGACCGCCAGGGCCACCGGCTGCCCGGTTCCCCGCCCTCGCGGTGTCCCGGCCACGGCGGCCCGTCCCGCCACCACCGCACCGGCCCGCCACGCTCGCGCACCCGCCGCTCGTCCATGTCCGCCACGCTAGACGCCCCCGGCCAGGACGGACGTCAGCCGGACGAGGTGATCGCGCGTACTCCCCCTGAAGTACGACGGCAAGGGGCACGGGGTCCCGGTCCCGGCCGGTGGCCGAACCCGCCCCAGACCAGCCCCACGCCCCTCGCCAGGCCCGTCGCCGCATGGCGGAAGAACGTCTCGCGGTCCTCGACGACACGGTCGAAGTGGCCGAACACCGCGAAGCGCACCAGCCCGTACAGCTGGGCCCGGGCCGCGACCGATCACGCTCGCCCGCAGCCGGTGACCCGCCGGGCCCGGTCACCATGGGCCGAGACGGCGCGGCCGCTCTCCCGCAGCCGGTGACCGGCCGGGGCCGGTCACCATGAGGCGAGACGGCGCGGCAACGGGCACCGCCGCTCGCCCCGCCGCCGGACGGCGCCTCAGGAAGCGGCCTCGTCGGCCCCGCTCGGGTCCGCGGCCGCCTGCCTCCGGTCGATCGCGTTCAGGGCGCGCTGGGCGAGCGGATGCGAACGCACGAGTTCGCCGAGAGTCGTGCGGCCGCGGGTGATGTCCGCGAAGGCCCGCCAGGCCGGACGCACGCCGGTGAGGGCCGCGTGGAAGAGACCCGGACGCCGCTCGAAGAGGGCCAGCATCCGCTTGCCCACGCTCATCTCCACACCGAGGCCCGCCTTGATCGCGAAGGCGTAGTTGAGGGCCTGGCGACGGGCGTCCACCGCGTCGTGCGCCTCCGCGATGCGGACCGCCCATTCGCCGGCGAGGCGGCCCGAACGCAGGGCGAAGGAGATCCCCTCACGGGTCCACGGCTCCAGCAGCCCCGCCGCGTCCCCGCACACCAGCACGCGGCCGCGCGAGAGCGGCGAGTCGTCGGCGCGGCAGCGGGTCAGGTGGCCGGAGGAGATGCTCGGCTCGAAGCCGGCGAGGCCGAGCCGGCCGACGAAGTCCTCGAGATAGCGCTTGGTGGCGGCACCCTCCCCGCGCGCGGAGATCACCCCGACCGTCAGCGTGTCGCCCTTGGGGAACACCCAGCCGTAACTGCCCGGCATGGGGCCCCAGTCGATGAGG
The DNA here is from genome assembly GCF_055577115.1 of Streptomyces sp. NPDC033216. Classification (NCBI taxonomy): domain Bacteria; kingdom Bacillati; phylum Actinomycetota; class Actinomycetes; order Kitasatosporales; family Streptomycetaceae; genus Streptomyces; species Streptomyces sp. NPDC033216. The sequence continues at coordinate 272,679 of NZ_JBVIQK010000004.1, forward strand.
ACCCGGCCCTTCCAGTCCTCGGCGACCGTCTCGGGCACCGGGATCTCCGCCTCCAGGCCGAGATCCACCTGGTCGAGCTTGACGCCGACGTGTGCCCCGATGCGGCTCGCGCTGCCGTCGGCACCGACGACCGCCCTGGCCAGCACCGCCTCGCCACCCTGGAGGACGACCGCGACCGTGCGCCGGTCGGGCACGGCCGAGCCGTGCTGCTCGACCCGAGTGACCGTGACGCCGGTGCGCAGCTCGGCGCCGGCCTTCTGGGCGTGCTCGACGAGCTGGTGGTCGAACTCGGGCCGGTTGATCAGCCCGAACAGCATCTGCCGGGAACGGCGGGTGCGGGTGAAGCGTCCGTTGTTGGAGAACGTCACCGCGTGCACCCGGTCCTGGAGGGGCAGCTCGAAACCCGGTGGGAGGGCGTCACGGGAGGGGCCGATGATGCCGCCGCCACACGTCTTGTAGCGGGGGAGCTCCGCCTTCTCGAGCAACAGCACGCGCCGCCCCGCGACCGCCGCCGCGTAGGCGGCCGAAGCCCCCGCGGGTCCCGCGCCCACCACGACGACGTCCCATACCTGCTGCACGTCGTCCGCCGAAGAGTTCTCGCTGCTCACGATGGTCTACTGCTCCCGATCAAGCCGCCTGCCGCACCTGTCCCCCGCATCCTACGACCGAGATCGCCACGGCCGGCTGTGGGAGGATCGGCGACACCCATCGGTACAACGTCGCACCCACAAGGAGCGTGCCCATGTCGTCGAATCCGGTCGCCGAGACCGTCGCCTCGCTGATGCCCAGGGCGAAGGCGGAGCTCACCGAACTGGTGGCCTTCAAGTCGGTGGCGGACTTCGACCAGTTCCCGCGCGCCGAGAGCGAGGCCGCGGCGAACTGGATCGTCGCCGCCCTGCGCGCCGAGGGCTTCCAGGACGTGGCCCTCCTCGACACCCCGGACGGCACACAGTCGGTGTACGGCTTCCTGCCGGGACCGGAAGGCGCGAAAACGGTTCTGCTGTATGCGCACTACGACGTGCAGCCGCCCCTGGACGAGGCCGGCTGGGCCACCCCGCCCTTCGAGCTGACCGAGCGCGACGGCCGCTGGTACGGGCGGGGCACCGCCGACTGCAAGGGCGGCTTCATCATGCACCTGCTGGCCCTGCGCGCCCTCAAGGCGAACGGCGGGGTGCCGGTCCATGTGAAGGTGATCGTCGAGGGCTCGGAGGAGCAGGGCACGGGCGGCCTGGAGCGGTACGCCGAGGAGCACCCGGAGCTGCTCGCCGCCGACACCGTCGTGATCGGCGACGCGGGCAACTTCCGGGTGGGTCTGCCCACCGTCACCTCCACGCTGCGCGGCATGACCATGATGCGGGTGCGCATCGACACCCTCGCGGGCAACCTGCACTCCGGCCAGTTCGGCGGCGCCGCCCCCGACGCGCTGGGCGCGCTGATCCGCGTACTGGACTCGCTGCGCGCGGAGGACGGTTCGACGACCGTGGACGGCCTGACCGACGGCCCGGCGTGGGAGGGACTTCAGTACGACGAGGAGCAGTTCCGCAAGGACGCCAAGGTCCTCGACGGCGTCGGACTGATCGGTTCCGGCACGGTCGCCGACCGGATCTGGGCCCGCCCCGCGGTCACCGTGCTGGGCATCGACTGCCCGCCGGTCGTCGGCGCCACCCCCTCGGTGCAGTCGAGCGCGCGAGCGCTGATCAGCCTGCGGGTGCCGCCGGGCGTGGACGCGGCCGAGGCGACGAAGCTGCTCCAGGCCCATTTGGAGGCGCACACGCCGTGGGGGGCGCGGGTGCGGACCGAGCAGATCGGTCAGGGCCAGCCGTTCAGCGCCGACACCACGAGCCCGGCGTACGCGGCGATGGCCGAGGCGATGGCGGTGGCCTATCCCGGCCAGGAGATGCAGTACGCCGGCCAGGGCGGCTCCATCCCGCTGTGCAACACCCTCGCGGCGCTCTACCCGAACGCGGAAATCCTCCTCATCGGGCTGAGCGAGCCGGAAGCCCAGATCCACGCGGTCAACGAGAGCGTGTCCCCGGAGGAGCTGGAGCGCCTGTCGGTGGCGGAGGCCCTGTTCCTGCGTACGTACGCGGCGAGCTGAGCCGCGCGCTCTGCTCTCGGCAGAGGGCCGCGCCCACCGGGCGGGGCCTGCCTACGGTCGTCCCATGGACGTCGTCGCGCTCCTCCCCCGTCTGCACCTGCTGCGCTTCCCGGTCGGCCAGGCCTATCTCTGGCGCGACGCCGACGAGTTGACGCTCGTCGACGCCGGACCGCCCGGCTCAGGCCGCGCGATCGCCGACGCCGTCACCGCCCTCGGGCACGATCCGGCGGCGGTGCGCCGTGTGGTGCTCACCCACTTCCACGAGGACCACGCGGGCGGGGCGGCCGAACTGGCCGCCCTGACCGGGGCGGAGGTGCTGGCACACACCGCGGACGCGGCGGTGCTCCGCCACCACGTCCCGGCTCCCCCACCGGTGCTGGCGGAGTGGGAGCGCCCGCTGCACGCCGCGGCTCTCCGACACCTGCCCGTGCGCGAGGTCGAACCGCCTGCGGCGATCACGGAGTTGACCGACGGCGACGTTCTCGCCTTCGGCGGCGGAGCGCACGTGCTCCACGTGCCCGGTCACACCGACGGCAGCATCGCCCTCCATCTGCCGCGACCCGGCGTGCTGTTCACGGGCGACACGGTCGCCGCCTCGCCCGTCGACGGAACGGTGATGCCCGGCGTGTTCAACCTGGACCGGTCCCTGACCGTCGCCGCTCTCCACCGGCTCGCCTCGCTCGACACGGACGTGGCCTGCTTCGGTCACGGCGACCCGGTGACCGAGCGAGCCGCGGACGTTCTGCGCGAAGCGGCGGACGGTCACCGCCCGGCGCCCTGAGGCTGGCAACCACTTCCCTCCCCCGCGCCTCACCGTCCACCACACCCTCGCCACCGCCCTCGGCAGGCTGAGCGACCACGAACTGGCGGTTCTCGTGGCCGCCGGTACAGCCCTCGGCACCGGAGTGGGCGGGGAGGTGCTCCGCGTCGACATGGAGGGCCGGCCGGTGGCGCCGGGCACTGCGTCACGCCACGGCCGGGTGAGGATCACCCCAGGGGAACCCCGGCCTCCAAGTAGAGCGCCGCGCCCCGCTCCCGCGCCCGCAGGGCCCAGCGCAGCCGCTCGTAGCGGACCGGGGGCAGCAGGTCGGCGGCCTCCTCCTCGGTGACGAAGCGCCAGCCGCGCAGTTCGGGGCCGGGCAGCAGCAGCCCCTCGGCCGCCGCCGGGTCGAGCCGGCCGCCGTCGAAGAGCAGCCGCAGCCCGCCGTGTCCGGGGGGCATCGGCCGCTCCCAGTCGACGACCAGCAGCCGGGGCACGTCGTCCAGCCGGACTCCGGTCTCCTCCTCGACCTCGCGCATGCCCGCGCGCGCGGGTGCCTCGCCCGGTTCGACGACACCGCCGGGGAACTCCCAGCCGGGCTTGTAGGTCGGGTCGACGAGCAGCACCCGGTCCCGCTCGTCGAAGAGCAGCACCCCGGCGGCCAGCGTCTCGGCGGTCGGTTCGGGGGTCTGCACGATGTCACAGGCGGCGACCGACCCGCTGCCGACGGCATCCGCGATGCGCACGGCGGTCTCGTGGGGGGTGAGGGCGCTGGAGTCGACGGGGTGGGCGTCCGCGGCGAGCCAGCCGGCGAGGGCCGCGCGGTACGGCTCGATGTGGTCGTACGACCACTGCCGTACCCGAAGGTCGGCGTCGGGGAGGCCGGTCGGGAGGTCCCGCCCGGCTATTCGCTCGCGCAGGATCGTTTCCGCCGGGGCCAGCAGCACATGCCGGACGGCGATCCTGCGGGCGGCGAGGCCACCGAAGATCTCGTCGCGGTACTCCTGGCGGAGCAGGGTCATGGGGACCACGAGGGTGCCTCCCAGCTCCCCGAGCAGCGCGGCCGCGGTGTCGATCACGAGCCGGCGCCAGATCGGCAGGTCCTGGAAGTCGCCGACCTCGGCGAGGCGTTTGGGCGGCAGCAGGCGCGGGAGCGCCGCCCCGACGATCTCGGGGTCGAAGAGCGTGCTGTTCGGGATCAGGTCGATCAGTTCCCGTGCGGTCGTCGTCTTTCCCGCACCGAACGCGCCGTTGATCCAGACGACGGTCACGTTTCCCCCTCTTCTGCCGGCCCTGTGGCTTGCCCGCTCCACCCTGCCACGGAAACCGCCTCCCGTTGAGGGCGCGGGAACGCCGTGGCGCCGACCCCCGGAGGCTGGGGACCGGCGCCACGGCAAGCGTGTGAATCCGTCAGTCGGTGCGGCCCGGGGCCTCGTCGGCGACGGCCGGGGCGTCGACGGCGATCGTGTGGTCGAGGGTGCCGAGGGCGTCCCCCACGTTCCGTCCGTCGATTTCCTCACCGCCGAGGCCGTGCGAGGGGGTGATCGCCGCGACGACGAAACCGGTGGCGAGGGAGGCGATGGCCAGCATGCTGCGCTTCTTCATGCCCGGATCAACTGCGACGCCCCCGTCAGGTCACGCGCCGGCCGCGAAATGCTCCGGAGCGGACCGGGTGTCCCGGTGAGGGAACGTTCCTCCGGGCCGTCCGCCCAGAGCCCCTTCAGACCCCCGCCGCCGTCATCTCCGGCCCGCTCGCCAGGGCCGCGGCCGCCGCGCCCACCAGCCCGGCGTCCGTTCCCATCTGTGCGGGCACCACGGTCAGCCGCCGCACGAAGGACAGGGTGGCGTAGTCGGCGAGGGACCGCCGCAGGGGCGTGAAGAGGACGTCCCCGGCCTTGCCGACGCCGCCGCCGATCACCGCGATGTCGATCTCGACGAGGGTCGCGGCAGCGGCGATCCCGGCGGCCAGCGCCTGCGCGGCGCGCTCGAACGAGGCCACGGCGACCGGGTCGCCCGCACGGGCCGCGGCGGCCACTGCGGCGGCGGAGGTGTCGCCGTCCGGGCCGGGCCGCCAGCCGTTCTCCAGGGCGCGCCGGGCGATGTTCGGCCCGCTTGCGATGCGTTCCACGCAGCCGCGCGCACCGCAGGGACACAGGTCGCCGTCGAGCTCGACGCTGATGTGGCCGATGTGCCCGGCGTTGCCGGTGGGGCCGGGGTGCAGCCGGCCGCCCAGCACGAGACCGCCGCCGACGCCGGTGGAGACCACCATGCACAGGGCGTTGTCGTGGCCGCGGGCGGCGCCCTGCCAGTGTTCGGCGGCGGTGATCGCCACCCCGTCGCCGATCAGCTCGACGGGGAGGTTCCCGGTGGCGGCCCGTACCCGCTCGACCAGCGGGTAGTCGCGCCAGCCGGGCACGTTGACCGGGCTCACGGTGCCGGCGGAGGCGTCCACCGGGCCGGCGCTGCCGATGCCGAGGGCGCGGGCGCCCTCCCACAGCGGCGAGGCCACCAGGTCCCCGAGCACCTTCTCGACGGCCCGCATCACGGTGTCGCCGTCCTGCTGGGCGGGCGTGGGCCGCTGGGCGCGGACCAGGATCGCGCCGGCGCCGTCCACCAGCGCGCCGGCGATCTTGGTGCCGCCGATGTCCAGCGCTGCCACGAGGTCGGTCTGCATCAGTCTCGGTTCTCCCCGTCAACCATCGGAAAAGGGCTGGCCGGTCCAGCGGTGGGGACGTGGGCCGGGATAGCGGTGGACAGTCTCTCCCGCATCTGACAACGTTGTCCAGGGCCTATGCTCATCGCGCCTCCTCAACCGCCTCCGCGGTGACGCCCGCACCGCACGCGTCACCGCGGACAACAGGACAGGACCCGCCCGTGCCCGAGACGCCCCGCCGCGCAGTCGGCATCTCCGGAAACCGCTACGGCAATCGTCCCACCATGAAGGACGTGGCGGCCCGCGCCGGGGTCGGGCTGAAGACCGTTTCGCGCGTGGTGAACGGCGAGCCGGGGGTCACGCCGGAGACGGAGCGGCGCGTCCAGGAGGCCATCGAGTCGCTCGGCTTCCGCCGCAACGACAGCGCGCGGGTCCTTCGCAAGGGCACCACCGCCAGCATCGGCCTGGTCCTCGAAGACCTCGCCGACCCGTTCTACGGCCCCCTCAGCCGAGCCGTCGAGGAGGTGGCGCGGGCGCACGGCGCGCTGCTCATCAACGGCTCCAGCGCCGAGGACCCCGACCGGGAACAGGAGCTGGCGCTCGCGCTGTGCGCGCGCCGGGTGGACGGGCTGGTGGTCATCCCGGCCGGTGACGACCACCGTTACCTGGAACCGGAGATCAAGGCGGGTGTGGCGACGGTCTTCGTCGACCGGCCCGCGGGGTTGATCGACGCCGACTGTGTCCTGTCGGACAACTTCGGCGGGGCCCGCGAGGGCGTCGCCCACCTCGTCGCGCACGGGCACCGCAGGATCGGCTTCATCGGGGACATGCCGCGCATCCACACGGCGGCCGAGCGGTTGCGGGGCTACCGGACGGCCATGGCGGACGCGGGCATAACCGTCGAGGAGGCCTGGATGTCCCTGGGCGCCACCGATCCCGGACGGGTGCGCCGGGCGGCCGAGGAGATGCTGTCCGGGCCGGCGCCGGTCACCGCGGTCTTCTCGGGCAACAACCGGGTGACCGTCACCGTCATCCGGGTGCTCGCCGAGCAGCGCCGCCCGGTGGCCCTCGTGGCCTTCGACGACCTCGAGCTGGCCGACCTGCTCCAGCCGGGTGTGACAGTGGTCGCGCAGGACGCCGCCGCCATCGGCCGTACCGCGGCCGACCGTCTGTTCCGGCAGCTGGACGGCACCCTGGTCGCCCCCGAGCGGATCGAACTGCCCACCCGTCTCATCACCCGTGGCTCGGGCGAGCTGCCCCCGGCGGACTGAGCCGGGCATGGACGGACACGGGGAGCCCCGCACCCTGGAGGAGCTGGGCCTGGCCGACGCTCCGCGCGACCACCCGCTGACGTACCCCGGCGTGTGGCCGGTGGAGTCGGGACTGCTCGACGGGAACCGGCTGCTGCCGCTGGACCGCCTGACGTTCCCGGACCGGACACCCGTCCTGGCCGTCGGTTCCAACGCCTGTCCCGGCCAACTGCGGCACAAGATGGCCGAGTTCGCGATCACCTCGCCGATCCCGATGGTCCGGAGCCGGGTCACGGGCATCGACGTGGGGGTGTCGGCCCATGTGAGCGTCCTGGGGTACATCTCCGCGTCCCCGGTCCACGCGCCCGGCCTCACACGGGAGTTGTTCGTCATCTGGCTGGACGCCGAGCAGCTCGCCGTCGTCGACGCGACCGAGCCCAACTTCGACCGGGTCCGGCTGCCCGAGCCGTCGGTGCGCATCGAACCGGGCGGCGGCGGCGCCCTCTCCGGCGTGTTCATCTACGTCAACCGTCACGGGGTCCTGCACACCGGCGACGGGGTCCCGCGCAGCCATCCCGGACAGCGGGCACTGATCACCGAACTGCTGCTGGGATCCACCGAGTTGCGGCGGATGTTCGGCGTGACACCGGAGGACTTCTGCGCCCGCGCCAGGGCCGACGCGCGGCTGTGCGAGCGCGGCACGCGATGGTTCGCGACGGAGAGGATGACCACGCGTTCCGGGCTGGAGCACCTCCGCGTCCGTTAGGATCATCACACGGCATCGCGTGTCGGTCACCGGCTGGGTGAGGCATGGAGGTGCCCGTGAGGTTGCCTCACGGAGGCATTCCACACATGTCTGTCGAGCTGAACCACACGATCGTGCCCTCCCGCGACAACCGGGAGTCCGCCGAATTCCTCGCCCACATCCTGGGACTCGAGGTCGGGGCCGCATGGGGCCCGTTCATTCCGGTCGACACCAGCAACGGCGTCACCCTGGACTTCGCCGCCACTGGCCCCGTCCGGGTCGGAGCCGGAATCCGGCTCCGACCACGGGGCTCGTGGCACCAGCGTCCCCGCGGAATCCATCACCACGCAGCACTACGCGTTCCTCGTCTCCGACGAGGAGTTCGACGCCGCGTTCACGCGGATCCGGGAAGCCGGGATCACGTACTTCGCCGACCCGCACGGAAAGCGGTCGGGTGAGATCAACCACCATCACGGCGGGCGGGGCCTGTACTTCACGGATCCGGCGGGGCACGGGATGGAGATCATCACCACCCCGTACACCTTTCCCGAGCGGTAACAGGATCGGCGGGAACTGAGTACCGCGGCCGGCCGGGGCACGCCGCCCCCGGCCGGTCCCGCCGTTTCCGCGGCTACTGCGCGGCGGCCTTCGGACCGCCCCGGCGCGGTGCCGCGAAGCTTTCCAGGGCGGCCCGTGTCAGCCCGGTCGCACCGGTCACCTCGGCCGCGTCGAGGGCACCGCAGTCCAGGCCACGGAGGAGATGGCCGCTGAGGGCCTTGGCGGTCGCCGGCTCGTCCATCACGTCGCCGCCGGTCCGGCCGGCGTACCGGGAGAGGCGCTCGGCGGCCTGCGCGAACCCCTCGCGGTAGAAGGCGAAGACGGCCGCGTAGCGGGTCGGGAGGTGGCCGGGATGCATGTCCCAGCCCTGGTAGTAGGCGCGGGCGAGGGCGCGCCGGGTGAGGCCGTAGTGCAGGCGCCAGGCGTCGTGGACCTGGTGGGTGGGGCCGACCGGCAGGACGTTGGTGGAGCCGTCGCAGACGCGCACGCCGGTGCCGGCGGCGGCGACCTGCATGACGGCCTTGGCGTGGTCGGCGGCCGGGTGGTCGCCGGCCTGGTGGGCGGCGGAGACGCCGAGGCAGGCGCTGTAGTCGAAGGTGCCGTAGTGCAGGCCGGTGGCACGGCCCTCGGCGGCCTGGATCATGCGGGCGACGGTGGCGGTGCCGTCGGCGGCGAGGATGGCCTGGCTGGTCTCGATCTGGATCTCGAAGCCGAGCCGGCCGGGGAGGAGCCCACGTGCCTTCTCGAAGGCCTCCAGGAGCCGGACCATGGCGGTGACCTGTTCCGGGTAGGTCACCTTCGGCAGGGTCAGCACCAGCCCGTCGGGCAGGCCGCCGGCGTCCACCAGGCCGGTGAGGAAGACGTCCAGGGTGCGGATGCCCCGGTCACGGACGGCGGCCTCCATGCACTTCATGCGGATACCCATGTAGGGGGCCGCCCTGCCCTTGGCGTACGCCTCGGCGATCAACCGGGCCGCGCGGGCGGCCGCCTCGTCCTCCTCGGCGTCCGGGCGGGGGCCGTAGCCGTCCTCGAAGTCCACTCGCAGGTCCTCGATCGGCTCGCGCTCCAGCTTGGCGCGCACACGCCTGTACACGGGCTCGGCGAGTTCGTCCGCCAGGCCGAGGACACCCGCGAACGACGCTGCGTCGGGCGCGTGTTCGTCGAGCGTGGCGAGGGCCCGGTCGCCCCAGGAGCGGAGGGTGCCGGCGGCGAAGGCGTCGCCGGGGACGTAGACGGTGTGGACGGGCTGGCGGGTGCCGGGGTCGCCCGGGTAGCGGCGTTCGAGTTCGGCGTCGACCGGGGCGAGGGAGGCGCTGATCTCCTCACTGACGGCGCCCGCGAGGCTCGTCGGCACCCTCTCCTGCTGACCCTGACCCATTCCCGCACCCTTCTGTTTCCGCTGTACGGAATCAACAATCCGTTGAACGAAGCTAACCGTGGGGCCTTCGCGGGTCAACACCCGTCCACGCCCTGGCCACCTCCCCCGATCCGCCGCGGGCCCTCTTCCGTCCGTCGGTTCGTACACTCATCCTGACCGGCAGAGGGAGGCCACTTGGCGGAGAACGGAGGACTCACGCGGCGTACGGGGCTGAGGACCGTCACGGCCGCCGCCGTCGGCGTCCCCCTGATCGGCGCGCTGCGGGCCTCTTCGGCCGTCCGGGTCCCCTCGGCCGGCGAGGAGTCGCCGCGACGGGCCGCCGCCCTCCCGCCCCTGGAGGTCATGACCTTCAACCTCCGCTTCCCCAGCGCGAAGGAACCCCACAGTTGGCCGGCCCGCCGTCCGGCGATGGGCGCCCTGCTCCGCGCGGCGGCGCCGCACGTCATGGGCACCCAGGAGGGCGAGCCGCCCCAACTGCGTGACATCGAGACCGATCTGGGGCCCCACTACGACTGGATCGGCACCGGACGGGGCGGTGGCGACGACGAGTCGATGGCCGTCTTCTACGACACCCGGCGGCTCGCCCCGGTCGACCACGCCCACTTCTGGCTCTCCGACACCCCCCAGGTGCGCGGTTCCAACACCTGGGGCGGGGCCCATCCCCGAATGGTCACCTGGGTCCGCTTCCGCGATCTCCAGGCGGCGGGACGGCAGTTCTGCCTCTTCAACACCCATCTCGACAACGCCGGCCAGTACGCCCGCGAACGCGCCGCCGCCATGATCGCCGAACGGCTGGCCGCGTTCGATCCCGGCCTGCCGCTGCTGGTCACGGGCGACTTCAACGCCGCCGCGCACCACGGCACGATCCACGACACGCTGCTGGACGGCGGCCTCGTCGACACCTGGGACGCGGCGGAGCGGCGCGGCCCGGCGTACGGAACGTTCCACGCGTACCGGGGGCCGCAGCCTGACGGGGACCGCATCGACTGGATCCTGGCGACGCCGGGGGTCACGGTCCACCGGGCATGGGTGGACACCTTCTCCATGGACGGCCAGTACCCGAGCGACCACCTGCCCGTGTGCGCCTCGGTGTCCCTGGGATGAGCCGAGGCCCCCGTGACCGATCCGGTCACGGGGGCCTCGTACAGCGGCGCTCGGGAGATCAGCCCTTGCGGGTCTTGATCTCCTCGGTGAGCTGCGGGACGACGTCGAACAGGTCGCCCACGACCCCGTAGTCGACCAGGTCGAAGATCGGGGCCTCGGCGTCCTTGTTGACGGCCACGATCGTCTTCGAGGTCTGCATACCGGCGCGGTGCTGGATCGCGCCGGAGATGCCGTTGGCGATGTAGAGCTGCGGCGAGACGGACTTGCCGGTCTGGCCCACCTGGTTGGTGTGCGGGTACCAGCCGGCGTCCACCGCGGCGCGCGAGGCGCCGACGGCCGCGCCGAGGGAGTCCGCGAGCGCCTCGATGATCGCGAAGTTCTCCGCGCCGTTGACGCCACGGCCGCCGGAGACGACGATCGCGGCCTCGGTCAGCTCCGGGCGGCCGGTCGACTCACGGGGGGTGCGGGCGGTGACCTTGGTGCCGGTCGCCTGGGCGGAGAAGGTCACCGCGAGGGCCTCGACCGCGCCGGCGGCCGGAGCGGCCTCGACGGCGGCGCTGTTGGGCTTCACCGTGATGACGGGGGTGCCCTTGACGGCACGGGACTTGGTCGTGAAGGACGCGGCGAACACCGACTGGGTGGCCACCGGACCGTCGTCGCCGGCCTCGACGTCGACCGCGTCGGTGATGATGCCGGAGCCGGTGCGCAGCGCCAGACGGGCGGCGATCTCCTTGCCCTCCGCGGAGGACGACACCAGGACCGCGGCCGGGGAGACGGCCTCGACGGCGGCCTGGAGCGCGTCCACCTTGGGCACGACCAGGTAGTCGGCGTACTCGGACGCCTCGTGCGTGAGGATTTTGACCGCGCCGTGCTCGGCGAGGACGGAGGCGGTGTCGGCGGCGCCGCTGCCGAGGGCCACGGCGACCGGCTCGCCGATACGGCGGGCCAGGGTCAGCAGCTCCAGGGTGGGCTTGCGGACAGCGCCGTCCACGTGGTCGACGTAGACGAGGACTTCAGCCATGGGATTGCTCTCCTGCGTACGAAACTAGAGGGGCGGTCAGCGAGTGGGGGCTCAGATGAACTTCTGGCCCGCGAGGAACTCGGCGAGCTGCTTGCCGCCCTCGCCCTCGTCCTTGACGATCGTGCCGGCGGTACGGGCCGGACGCGCGTTCGCGGACTCGACCTTGGTCCAGGCACCGTCCAGGCCGACCTCCTCGGCCTCGATGTCGAGGTCGGACAGGTCCCAGGACTCCACCGGCTTCTTCTTGGCGGCCATGATGCCCTTGAAGGAGGGGTAGCGGGCCTCGCCGGACTGGTCGGTGACCGACACGACGGCCGGCAGGGACGCCTCCAGCTGCTCCGAGGCGGTGTCGCCGTCACGGCGGCCCTTGACGGTGCCGTCCTCCACGGAGATCTCGGACAGCAGGGTGACCTGCGGGACGCCCAGGCGCTCGGCCACCAGGGCCGGGACGACGCCCATGGTGCCGTCGGTGGAGGCCATGCCGGAGATGACCAGGTCGTAACCCGCCTTCTCGATCGCCTTGGCCAGCACCAGGGAGGTACCGATCGCGTCGGTGCCGTGCAGGTCGTCGTCCTCGACGTGGATCGCCTTGTCGGCGCCCATGGACAGGGCCTTGCGGAGCGCGTCCTTGGCGTCCTCGGGGCCCACCGTCAGGACGGTGATCTCCACGTCGTCGTCGGAGTTCTCGGAGATCTGCAGCGCCTGCTCGACCGCGTACTCGTCGAGCTCGGAGAGCAGACCGTCCACGTCGTCCCGGTCGACGGTCAGGTCATCGGCGAAGTGCCGGTCGCCAGTGGCGTCGGGCACGTACTTCACAGTGACAACGATCCTCAAGCTCACGCCGGCTCTCCTACTGCATCGTCAGTTCTGGCTGCCTTCTTTCAGGCAGCATAGGCGCCACAAGCGGCCGATCCCGATCGGGGCGGCCTGCGCTCCCGAACGAAATATTACTCGTCAGTACACCCAGTTCCTTCCCGCTAAGCAAGCGCTTTGAACTGTGACGTCCGCAACGCAGCGTAATCGGAACTCGACGGCTCCGCAGGAGCGCCGGACAGTGATCAATCCCGCAGACCGGTGAAACGGCCCTGGTGGTAGAGCAACGGGCGGCCGACGCCCGCCGGATCGCCCAGGACCACCTCGGCGAGGACGATCCGATGGTCCCCCGCGGGCACACGCGCCACGACCCGGCACACCAGCCAGGCCAGCACGTCGTCGAGGACCGGAACGCCCTCGGGGCCCGCGCGCCAGGACGTCCGCGCGCCGAACCGGTCGGCTCCGCTGTGCGCGAAGGTGGCGGCCAGCTCCCGCTGGTGCTCGCCGAGTATGTGCACGCCGACATGGTCGGCCCCGGAGATCGCCGGCCAGCTGGAGGCGCCGGTGCCGATGCCGAAGGACAGCATCGGCGGCTCGGCCGAGACGGAGGTGAGCGAGGTGGCGGTGAAGCCGACCGGCCCGGCCTCGCCGGAGGCGGTGATCACGGCAACGCCGGCCGCGTGGCGGCGGAAGACGGAGCGCAGCAGGTCCGGGGAGGCGAGCTGGGGGGTACGGAGCGCGGGCGTGGCCGTCATGGATTCGTCCTGGTCCTTCTGCCGGGAGTGACGAGCGGATGCGTGGTGGCTCAACGGCCCGGACAGCACGCGCTCGCGGTACGGGCGAGGCCGACGTGCACCCGTCCGTGGAGAAGGCGTTCCTCGGGCATACGGTCAGGCTGAGGATAGGTGGTGCGCGCAGTCAAGTACGTCGCGGCATGCGGGAGCGGGCCCACCGTCGGGTTCACACCGCCTCGCCCAGGGCGGCGATGACATCGACCTTGCGGGGTTGCCCACAGGCGCGGCGCACGACGTGGCCGTCGGCGTCCAGGACCAGCACGGTCGGGGTCTTGAGGACGGCGAGTTCCCGCACGAGGTCGAGATGCGCCTCGGCGTCGATCTCGATGTGGGTGACGCCGGGAACCAGGTCCGCCACCTCGCCGAGAATCCGGCGGGTCGCCCGGCACGGGGCGCAGAAGGCGCTGGAGAACTGCACGAGCGTGGCCCGCTCGCCGAGTTCGCCGCCCAGCCGGTCGGCCCCGAGCCGCTGTCCTTCGTCGTGCCCGCGCACGCGCACCCTCCCGCTCCGCCGTCGGTGCCGCGCTCCGTGGGCTCGGCCTCGCGAGCACCGCCACGCACCGTCAGTCCGGCCATCATCCGCACAAGCATTCACGCCACCGGAAAGATTCCCGCCTCCTCCTGGTCTTTCCGTTGCGGAACACTTGATTCATCGGCGTCGATGACATCGACGTGAGAGGACGGCGGTTCGGGGCGGCGCTCGGGGTGGTGTCCGCGACACCGCTTTCGGGCACCGCCCGGGCCGCGAGATGCACCCGCTCGTACGGAGGGCGGCGAAACGTGCGGAGTAAAGGTGAGCTAAAAGGCCGAGGTGGGCCGAGGGGGCGGAAGTGACGAGAATCTCGCGGTTAGCGGGCGCGAGGACTGGCTACCCGGCCGTTCTTCGGGCACGATCTGCGAGATGCCGTAAACCTACGGCTGCGTAACTTTGCCGCCGGGGAGCCGTTCCCGGGCAGAGATCAGGAAGGGTCCGCCTCGCCCATGGCAGAGCTTGTCTACCGCCCCGTCATCGGCCTCGCCCAGACGCTGTTCAAGGTCTGGGATCTCAAGATCGACTGCCAGGGGTCGGAGAACATCCCGCGCTCGGGCGGAGCCGTACTGGTGAGCAACCACATCAGCTACCTCGACTTCATCTTCAACGGCGTCGCAGCGCTCCCGCAGAAACGTCTCGTTCGTTTCATGGCGAAGGAGTCCGTCTTCCGCCACAAGGTCTCCGGCCCGTTGATGCGCGGAATGAAGCACATCCCGGTGGATCGCAAGCAGGGTGAGACGGCGTACGCGCACGCGCTGGACTCGCTGCGCTCCGGCGAGATCGTCGGCGTCTTCCCCGAGGCCACCATCTCGGAGTCGTTCACGCTGAAGACCTTCAAGTCCGGCGCCGCGCGGCTGGCCCAGGAAGCGGGCGTGCCCCTGGTGCCGATGGCGGTGTGGGGGACGCAGCGGCTGTGGACCAAGGGCCACCCGCGCAACTTCAAGCGCAGCCACACCCCGATCACCATGCGGGTCGGCGAGGCGCTCGAGGCCTCCCGCGACAAGTACGCGGGCGCGATCACCCGGCAGGTGCGCGAGCGCGTCCAGGAGCTGCTGGAGGCCGCCCAGCGCGCCTACCCGGTCCGCCCGAAGGACGCGGACGACACCTGGTGGATGCCGGCCCATCTCGGCGGTACGGCGCCCACGCCGGAGCAGGTACGCGCGGCCGAGGCCCGCTGACCCACGCCCCGCCCCGCCCCGCCCCGCCCCTGGGAAGTCACGCGACAGCGCCCGGTCCCGGCAGGCAAACCTGGGGAGCGGTGTCCGCAGGCCCGACGACCCACGCCCCTGCCCCCGGCGCTTCGCGCGACAGCCGACCTGGTGCCGGCCGGTACACCTGAGGCCCGGTGCCCGCAGGCCCGGCGACCGGCCGGTCCTGGGCCGCCGGAAGTGCCACGCGGGCGAGGGACGCGGCGCTCGACCGAGGGGAAGACCGCCGGCGCCCGTGGGTGTTCCGTCCGCCGTCCGGGTCCAGACGGGGGACGCGGCCGAGGGGTCGCCGACGGGGCGCGAACGGCGGTGCGGATCTCCTGGCAGGGGGGCCGTCGCCCTGGTCTGCGAGCACCCGGGGCACGGTGACGACCAGGGGACGGGCGCGACGGAGGCGAACAGCCGAGGCTGCTTCGACCGGCCGCGGGCGGTCGGTGGATCGGGCTCCGCCGACCGCCCGGTCCGCGAACACCCTCCGTCGACCGTCCGCGTCGGCCTTCCGGCTCCCCCTTCACGCATGCCGGGAGGCTCGGCGACCGCGACCGGCCGGCGGGGGTCACAGGGCGGTGGGGAGCGTCTTCCAGAGGTGGGGGCGGTCGGGGGCGGCCCGGAGCGCGCGCAGGACGGGCGGTGGCGGTGCGGTGTACAGGACGGGGTGGTCGCCTTCGCCGGCCGCGATGTCGGGGACGAAGGCCAGCTGCTCGCCGTTCAGGGAGAACCGGGCATCGACTCCGGGCTTGTTGCCGCGGGGGTCCTGGCGGTGCCAGGCGCCGTCGAAGCGGACGGCGACCAGTCCGTGGAGCACG
Organism: Streptomyces sp. NPDC033216; assembly: GCF_055577115.1. Taxonomy (NCBI): domain Bacteria; kingdom Bacillati; phylum Actinomycetota; class Actinomycetes; order Kitasatosporales; family Streptomycetaceae; genus Streptomyces; species Streptomyces sp. NPDC033216. The sequence continues at coordinate 288,399 of NZ_JBVIQK010000004.1, forward strand.
TCGAACGTCTGATAGCACAGAGCGGTCGGGATGTCCTCGGCGCGCAGCAGCGCGGTCAGCGCGTGAGCCTTGGCGTAGCAGATGCCCGTGCGCTGCTCCAGTACGTCGGAGGCGCGCCATGTGACTCTGAGGTCGCCGGAGTCCTGCGAGTGGGAGATGCCGTCCCGCACGAACTCGAAGGCCAGCCGCGCATAGGCATACGAGTCATCCGCCCCCTTCGCCAGCCGCGCGGCGGTGGCCCGCACCAGGGGGTGGTGATGGTCGATGACCTCGTCGGCCTTCAGGTACGCGAAAGGGTCGGGATTTTCCTGGATCAGCTCCATGCCCGGAGAGCATAGGAACGCGGCCACCTGAGCGTCAATCGATTTCCAGGTGACCGCATACCTATGCGTCGTGGTAGCTGTGGTGGCCGCCGCTAGCGGGCCATCTCCTCCTTGAGCGCCGACAGGAAGGCGTCCACGTCCTCCTCCTTCGTGTCGAAGGCGCACATCCAGCGCACCACGCCCGCGGACTCGTCCCAGAAGTAGAAGCGGAACCGTTTCTGGAGGCGCTCGCTCACGTCGTGCGGCAGCCGGGCGAAGACGCCGTTGGCCTGGACCGGGTAGAGGATCTCCACCCCGTGCACCGCGCGCACGCCCTCGGCCAGCCGCTGTGCCATCTCGTTGGCGTGCCGGGCGTTGCGCAGCCAGAGGTCCTTGGCCAGCAGGGCCTCCAACTGCACCGAGACGAAACGCATCTTGGAGGCGAGCTGCATGGACAGCTTGCGCAGGTGCTTCATGTGGGAGACCGCGTCCTGGTTGACGACCACGACCGCCTCGCCGAACAGCGCGCCGTTCTTCGTCCCGCCGAGCGAGAGGATGTCGACGCCGACCGCGTTGGTGAACGTCCGCATCGGGACGTCCAGCGAGGCCGCCGCGTTGGCTATGCGGGAGCCGTCCAGGTGCACCTTCATGCCGTGCGCGTGGGCGTGCTCGCAGATCGCACGGATCTCCTCGGGCGTGTACAGGGTGCCCAGTTCCGTGCTCTGGGTGATCGAGACGACCTGCGGCATCGCCCGGTGCTCGTCCTCCCAGCCGTACGCCTGCCGGTCGATCAGCTCGGGGGTGAGCTTGCCGTCCGGCGTCGGGACGGTGAGCAGTTTCAGGCCGCCCATGCGCTCCGGGGCGCCGCCCTCGTCCACGTTGATGTGGGCGCTCTCGGCGCAGATCACCGCGCCCCAGCGGTCGGTGACCGCCTGAAGCGCGACCACGTTGGCCCCGGTGCCGTTGAAGACCGGGAAGGCCTCCGCCGTCGGCCCGAAGTGGCCGCGGATGATCCGCTGGAGGTTCTCGGTGTAGTCGTCCTCGCCGTACGCCACCTGGTGGCCCCCGTTGGCCAGGGCCAGGGCGGCCATCACCTCCGGGTGGGCGCCGGCATAGTTGTCGCTGGCAAAACCGCGGACGTCCGGGTCGTGATGACGGCGCGCGTCGGTCCGGGGTGGGTTCACGGCTTCTCGGTGAGCCACAGACGGTGTCCGTTCACTTCGGTGGCGGGCTTCTCCCAGACGTCGGCGATGGCCTCGGCCAGGTCCTTCACGTCGGTGAAGCCCGCGAACTTCGCGTTGGGCCGCTCGGCGCGCATCGCGTCGTGCACCAGCGCCTTCACCACCAGGATCACCGCCGCGGAGGTCGGCCCGTCGGCGCCCCCGGCCTTGCGGAAGAAGTCGGCCATCGACAGCGTCCATGCCTCGGCGGCGGCCTTGCCGGCGGCGTACGCGGCGTTGCCCGCGGTGGGGCTGCTCGCGCCCGCGGCGCTGATCAGGACGTACCGGCCGCGGTCGCTGCGCTGGAGCGCCTCGTGGAAAGCGAGCGTGGTGTGCTGCACGGTGCGGATGAGCAGCAGTTCCAGGAAGTCCCAGTCGTCGAGGCTCGTCTTGGTGAAGGTCTCGCTGCCGCGCCAGCCGCCGACGAGGTGCACCAGGCCGTCCACCCGGCCGAAGTCCTTCTCGACACGGGCGGCCCACTCCTGGGTGGAACGCAGGTCGAGCAGATCGACCGGTTCGCCCATGACGGTCGCGCCGCCGGACGCGTAGCTCGCCGCGTCCACGGCCTCCGCGAGACGCTCCGGATCGTTGTCCGCGCCCACGACGGTCGCGCCCGCCTCGGCGAGCCTGATCAGCGCCGCCCGGCCGGCGGGTCCACCCGCGCCGGCCACCGCGATCACCGCACCGCTGAGAGCCCCGTTCCCCATGATCTTCGCCTCCTGAGCAGTGTTCTCGGTACGCAGGTCGCTCACGCGGCGATCCGCTCGGCGCCGTCCGCCGTGATGCCCTTGGTGGAGGCAATCACGTTCTTCAGCTTCTTGGACAGCGCCTCATAGAACATGCTCAGCGGAAACTCGTCCGGAAGCACGTCGTCGACGAGCTTGCGGGGCGGCTGGGTCAGGTCCAGGGCATCCGGACCCTTGGCCCACTTGGAGCCGGGGTGCGGGGCGAGGTAGGTGGAGACCAGCTCGTAGCCGGCGAACCAGTGCACGAGCTTGGGGCGGTCGATGCCGTCGCGGTAGAGCTTCTCGATCTCGGCACACAGCTCGTTGGTGACCTGCGGGGCACGCTGCCAGTCGATGTGCAGCTTGTTGTCGGTCCAGCGGACCACATCGTGCTTGTGCAGGTAGGCGAAGAGCAGCTGGCCGCCGAGACCGTCGTAGTTGCGCACGCGCTCACCGGTCACCGGGAAGCGGAACATGCGGTCGAAGAGGACCGCGTACTGCACGTCACGGGCCTGCGGGACGCCGTCGGCCTCCAGCTTCACCGCCTCCTTGAAGGCGGTGAGGTCGCAGCGCAGCTCCTCCAGGCCGTACATCCAGAACGGCTGGCGCTGCTTGATCATGAAGGGGTCGAAGGGCAGGTCGCCGTGGCTGTGGGTGCGGTCGTGGACCATGTCCCACAGGACGAACGCCTCCTCGCACCGCTTCTGGTCGTGGACCATGGCGGCGATGTCCTCGGGCAGTTCCAGACCCAGGATGCCGACGGCAGCGTCGGTGACACGGCGGAAGCGGGCGGCCTCACGGTCGCAGAAGATGCCACCCCAGGAGAATCGTTCCGGCGCCTCGCGGACGGCGATGGTCTCCGGGAAGAGAACGGCGGAGTTGGTGTCGTAGCCCGCCGTGAAGTCCTCGAAGGTGATGCCACAGAACAGCGGGTTGTCGTACCGGGTGCGCTCCAGCTCGGCCAGCCAGTCCGGCCAGACCATGCGCAGCACGACCGCTTCGAGGTTGCGGTCCGGGTTGCCGTTCTGGGTGTACATCGGGAAGACGACCAGGTGCTGGAGACCGTCCGCGCGGTTCGCGGCGGGCTGGAAGGCCAGCAGCGAGTCCAGGAAGTCCGGCACCTCGAACCCGCCCTCGGCCCACCGGCGCAGATCCTTCACCAGGGTTCGGTGGTAGTCCGCGTCGTGCGGGAGCAGCGGCGACAGTTCCTCGACCGCGGCGGCCACCCGGTGCACGGCCTGTTCGACGTCGGCGCGCTCCGGGGCACCCTCGGTCGTGAAGTCGATCGACCCGTCCTTCGACTGCCAGGGCCGGATCCGCTCCACGGCATCCTTGAGCACGGGCCAGGCCGGGTGCTCCACCACCCTGGCCACGGGAGGAACCCGCTCCTCCGTACCCACCTGCGCAAGAATTTCCGTCATGTCCCATCCTCCACGGGAGTACCTCTCGTGGACACACCGTACGCATAAGAGGTTTCCTCCAGCAAGATGACCCTCGGGAAATTATCCTGCGCACCCTCATGGTCACCGCTTTTTTTCCTGTACTACACCGGGTGGGCGGAGGCTTGTGCGGAGACCTGCGGGGACCCGCGGAGGCTCGCCCGGAGGCTTTCGGCGCCGGCCGCTGGGTAGGGGTCCCTGCGGTGCGCGCCGGCCGCACGGTCCGTCCAGCCCAGGGAAGCGAGTCGCGTCTTGAACCTCCTCACCATCGGTCACCGCGGAGTCATGGGTGTCGAGCCCGAGAACACGCTCAGGTCCTTCGTCGCCGCCGAGCGGGCCGGTCTCGACGCGGTCGAGCTGGACCTGCACCTGAGCAAGGACGGTGCGCTGGTGGTCATGCACGACGCCGACGTGGACCGCACCACCGACGGCAGCGGGCCGATCGCCGACCACACCCTTGCGGAGCTGCGCGCCCTGGACGCCGGACTCGGCGAGCGCGTACCGGTGTTCGAGGAGGTCCTGGCGGCCGTGTCGGTGCCGCTCCAGGCCGAGATCAAGGACGTACAGGCGGCGCGGGCGCTCGCCGAGGTGATGCTCGAGCGGGACCTGGTGGAACGGGTGGAGGTGTCCTCGTTCCACGACGAGGCGGTCGCCGAGATCGCGCGACTGGTGCCGGGGGTGCGCACCGCGCTCATCGGCAGCCGGTACCGCCCCGACATCGTGGAGCGGGCGGTGGCCGTGGGCGCCGCGACCGTGTGTCTGAACCTGCGGCGGCTCACCCTGGAGATCGTCGAGAAGGCCCGCGAGCACGATCTGCGGATCATCGGCTGGGTGGTCAACACCCCGGACCAGCTGCGGCTGGTCCGGGCCTTCGGACTGGACGGCGCGACCACGGACCGGCCGGAGGTCGGACACACCGGCCGCCTCACGGCGTGAACCTCACACGAGGGTCTTGACCAGCAGCTCGAACTCCAGGTCGTCGCGCTGCGGGACGCCGAAGCGCTCGTCTCCGTAGGGAAACGGCGTCATCCGGCCGGTACGGCGGTAGCCACGCCGCTCGTACCAGGCGATCAGGTCGTCGCGCACGGAGATCACGGTCATGTGCATCTCGGTGACACCCCAGTCGGCGCGGGCCTGTCGCTCGGCCTCCTCCAGGACCGTCCTGCCGAGGCCGCCGCCCTGGACGGTGGGGCTGACCGCGAACAGGCCGAAGTAGGCCTGCTCACCGCGGTGTTCGAGCTGGCAGCAGGCGACGATCAGGCCGTCCCGCTCCACCGTGAGCACCCGGGCGTCGGGCGACTTGATGATCTCCAGGATGCCCTCCGGGTCGGTGCGCTGTCCCTCCAGGATGTCCGCCTCCGTGGTCCAGCCGGCCCGGCTGGAGTCCCCGCGGTAGGCCGACTCGACGAGAGCGACCAGCGCGTCCACGTCGGCGTCGGTGGCGTCACGGAAGCTGAACTCGGTGGCGATGGTGTCCATGCGGGGATCTCCGGATCTGTGGCGCGGCTGGGCACCGCCGAGCCTATCGGTCGCCTACGCTGCGGATGCATGGTGCATGTACTCAGCAGCCGAATCCTGCTCCGCCCCACCGACCCCGAACTCTCCCGCGCCTTCTACGGGGAACACCTGGGCCTCCCCGTGTACCGCGAGTTCGGTACGGGCCCTGAGCGTGGCACCGTCTACTTCCTCGGCGGTGGGTTCCTGGAGGTCTCGGGGCGGGCCCCGACGCGGCCGGACCCCGCCGTACGGCTGTGGATGCAGGTCCCGGACGTGGCGGCGGCCCACGAGGAGCTGACGGCGAGGGGTGTGGCCGTCGTCCGGCCGCCGGTGAAGGAACCGTGGGGCCTGGTCGAGATGTGGATCGCCGACCCCGACGGCACACCGATCGTGCTGGTGGAGGTACCCGCCGACCACCCCCTGCGGTACCGGCCGGGCTCCTGACCTCAGCGGATGCCGCGGAGCGGGCCCGGGCTTAGCGTGCTGGAGGGGGTGCTCCCGTCGGAAGGAACGCCATGAAGCTCGACGCGCCCGTGCCCGGCGGGCCCTGCTGGGCCGAGCTGGGGACCGATGACCTGGCCGCCGCCCAGCGTTTCTACACGGAGTTGTTCGGCTGGCGGTGCGAGACCGATCCGCGGCAGGAGGCGGGCGGCTACACCGTCGCGCATCTGGGAGACGCGGCCGTCGCCGCACTCAGCCCCCTGTACCAGCAGGGCCGGCCGGTGTCCTGGAACGTCTCGTTCGGGGTGTCCGACGCCGACGTCACCGCACGGATGATCGAGGAGGCCGGGGGCAAGGTGCTGGTCGGCCCGATGGACGTGTTCGACGTGGGCCGGTTCGTCGTCGCCCTCGACCCCGGCGGCGCCGCCTTCCAACTGTGGCAGGCGCGCACCTTCCCGGGCGCGGGCCTGTTCAACGCGCCCGGCTCGCTGGGCTGGGTGGAACTGCTGAGCCGCGACAAGGTGCGGTCGGAGGCCTTCTACACCACCGTCTTCGGCTGGACCGTGGCCACCTCCGAGCACTACACGCAGTGGGGTGTCGGCGGAGCCGACTTCGGCGGCATGATCACGATGGACGACAAGTTCCCGCCCGAGGTGCCGCCGCACTGGCTGCCGTACTTCGCGGTGGCCGACGTGGACGCGTCGACGGCGACGGCCGGAGAAGCGGGTGGCGCGGTGCTGATGGAGCCGACCTCCCTGCCGGACGGCCCACGGATCGCCGTGCTGCGGGACCCCCGGGGAGCGGTGTTCGGCGTGTACCGGGCCCGCGACGAGCACTGAGCCCGGTGCCCGTTTGCCTTCGCGCGCACTTCAGCGCCTGGCGCCGTGCCCCTCGACGCCTTCAGGGAGACGTCATCCGGTACACACTGTGCGGCAGGGCCGGTCTGGGCGTGAGTGAGCTGAGCGTCGGCGCGGTGACCATGGGCTGGGGAGCGGACCAGGAGACCAGCGCGAAGATGCTGGACGCGTACGCGGACGCGGGCGGCAACTTCGTCGACACGGCCCACATCTGCACCGGGGGCGACCGGAGCGCTTCTCGGCGAACTGCTTCGAGGGCCTGCGCGACGATTCCGTCCTCGCCCGCCAGTGAGTACACCCGCGCGATCCGCGAGGGCGACGTCAGCGCCGCGGGCAACCACCGCAGGTAACCTGGTGCACCCGTGACCGTACCGCCCTCCCTCACCCATCGCGCTCCGCCGAATGCTCCCCGTGTACATCCTTGCGCTCGCGTGCGCGCCGCGTGCCACGGGCATCGCATTCCTCGACCGTCCGTCGAGCGAGGGAGGTGCGCGTGCACGGAGCTTCGCCCGGCTGGCTGCTGGTCGCGTTGTGTGCGGCGACCGGGGCCTACTGCCTGCTGCGGATGCGCAGCAGCGACGAGACACAGCGCCGGGCCGCGGGCGACGAGGCGCTGATGGGTTTCGGGATGGCCGTGATGGCCGTGCCCGGTTCGGCATTCACCCCGCCGACGTGGGTCTGGCCGGGGTACGCGGTCCTCTTCGGCGGGGCCGCGCTGCGGGCCGTATGGGTGGCCCGGACGGATCCGCACCATCTCCATCACCTCGTCGGAGCGGCGGCCATGGTCTACATGGCCGCCGCGATGACCGCCTCCCCCGCGGCCGGTCATGGACACGGCGGATCCGGGGTGCCCCTGGTCACGGGCGCTCTGCTGCTGTACTTCACGGCGTACGTCCTCGTCTGCGGGGCACGGCTGCTGCCGGTGACCGGAGTCGCGGAGGGCGTCGCCGCCGGGCGTGCCGTGGCGTGGGGTGACCGCCCCGAGCTGGCGCGCGCCTGCCGACTGTCGATGGGGATCGGCATGCTGGCCATGCTGCTGACCCTCTGAGGCCCCTCCCTGCGCGGTCGCGAGCAGCCGTGGCCTGCGTCCCTCCGCCGGGCCGGGCCGTCCCCCTGTGCGGCACGGCGCTCAGGGTGCCGACCATGATGGGCCCCGCGGCCTTGCTGCTGCTCGGTGCGTCGACCGCCGTCGTCGCTCCCCGGTTGCTTGCGCCGGCCGACTGGCCCGACCGTGAACCGCTGGTCGCGCTGTGGGTGTGGCAGTGCGTGGTGGCGGCCGTGCTGGTGTGCTGCGCGCCGGCGATGACGCTGAGCGCCGCGGCCGTCTGGCCGGCGGTGCGCGGGCAGGTCAGTGCGACCGGCCCTTGGGCGGCGACGACCGCGGTGACCCTGGCGTGCGCCGAGCTGCGGAGCGGGGCGATGCCGGTCCGCGAAGTAGTGGCCGCACGCACCAGGCTGCGCCGCCGGAGGGACGAACTGAGCCTGCGGGCCCCCCTGTTGTCGGGCGAGGAGCCCGCTGCCGGACGGCTCGTGGCGCTGGAGGGGAGCGGTCCGACGCCGGGTGGCTGCCCGGCCGAGTGCCCCGACTGGTCGTCACCACGGCCGCGCTGCGTCGACTGAAGGGCCATCAGGTGGACGCGGTGCCGGCGCCCGAGCCAGGACACGTCCAGGCTCGGCACGACTGACTGCTGCACTGCTCGGCCGCGCCGGCCGCGGGTTTCCCGCAGGTGCCGGTGTTCGCCGCGTTCCGTGACGAGATGCACCGGCTGGTGGAGCTGGCCGCCGACGACACGGCCGCCCGCCGCTTCGGCCGGCTGACGACCGCGCCCGCACTGGTGGAACTGAACGAGGGGCGAAGTGTGTTCGGTCCCTCCCCCGTCCGCAGGCCCCTGTCCCGCGGCGCGTGCACCGGCTGCTGGCGGCCCCGGACGGGCTCACGGCGGCCCTTCGGCTGCGGCTGACGGCCGCGGCCTCGCTCGTTCCGGTGCCGGTGACATCGGTGCCGGCGCTGCGGGCACTCGGCTGAGGCAGCCCGGACGGCGGGTTGGCCTCGCACCGCGCAGTTCGGCAAGGATCACTTCATGCACACCCCCTCCGTCGACTCGTCGCCCGCCCCGTCGCCGTATCGCACCGCCGTCCGCACGGCGATCGCACTGAGCCTGTGCTCGCTGTTGCTGCTGGTTCTGGTGGCGGCCGAGTGGCACCCCCTGGTATCCGCCGACGGGGACATCTCGCGCACGACCCACCGCTGGGCCGTGGCCGCCCCCGATCTCACCCACGCCTGCCGCATCCTGACGGACTGGGTCTGGGACCCACTGACGATGCGACTGTTGTGCGCGGCGGTGGCCGTGTGGCTGGTGTGGCGCCGCTCCGCGTGGTGGACGGCGGTGTGGCTGGTCACGGTGTCGGCGGTCGGTACCGTTCTCCAGCAGGGCCTCAAGGCCGCGGTCGGCCGCGAACGGCCGGTCTGGCCCGATCCCGTCGACTCCGCCCACTACGCGGCCTACCCCTCCGGACACGCCCTCACGGCCACGGTGATCCTGGGCCTCCTGCTGTGGCTGCTCCACCGCCACGGCACCGGCCCCGGCCTGTGGCGTACGGCCGTGGCGGTGGCCGTCGTCTCGGTGGCGGGCGTCGGGCTGACCCGCGTCTGGCTGGGGGTCCACTGGCCCACGGACGTCCTCGGCGGCTGGCTCATGGGTGCGATGCTGGTGTCCCTGGCGATCGCGGCCCATGTGCGGTGGCGGCCCTGACCCGCCGGACGACCGGCGCACGGGTGACGATGGCGCCCCCTGCTCCGGTAGCGGTGGTAGCGGTGACGCGCCCGCCCTGGGCAGCGCCACCCGGTCCCGCCGGAGCCGCGGCACAGCGGTCGTCCCGAGTGCCGAGCAGCAGGTGACCCGCCGGGTCATATGTCCCGGTGCGCGGACGACGCCGCCGGGCAGAGGAGCTGTCCACCTTCGTGGGCGTGTCGGCCGTCCTGCGGCCGGTGCCGGACCTGGCGGGCCGGGTTCGTTCAGCACCCACCGGCTGACGGTGGGGGTGCTCAGCTCTGGTAGCCCTCCACCTGCGACGCGGACCGCACCCTCGCCTCGTCCGGGTTCTCCCCGAACTCGGACTTGGCGCGCCGCTGACGCAACAGGTCCCAGCACTGGTCGAGGGCGCGCTCCAGCTCGCCGAGCCGCTGCTGTTCCGTGGCGTCGTCGATCCGGCCGGCCGCCAGGTCCTCCCGCAGCCTGCGCTCGTCCTCGACCATCGCCGTGATCCGGGTGAAGATCTCCCGGTCGTGTCCACTGTCGGCTGCCATGGCGGTACGCCCTCCTCGGCTCGGCACTCCTGCCACTGTAGGGACAGCCCGGTCACGAGGCGACCGATGGGGCGAGGGAGTGCACGCAGAGAACGGAACCGGGGCGCACGACCGGGACGCGCGACCGGATGACGAACCGGAACGGGAGTCCAAAAAAGGAGCCTCAGGCCACTATCAGGGAGAAAGCACGCCCACTCTGGACGATCCCCCGCGTCGCCCAGAGCGGGCGGCACCCGATACGGCTCCGCAACGGAACCGACCGGGCCTGCGCTGAGTATAGTTGGCTGGCAGCCAGTCAACGCAGGAGTTACAGCATGTCCCCGCGCAGCGCCTCGGTCAATGAAGAATTGCGTCGGCGTTCCCGGGAACGGCTTCTCCAGGCGGCCATCGAACTCGTGAGCGAGCGCGGGTACGAGGCGACGACGCTCGGCGACATCGCGGACCGGGCGGGCTCGGCCCGCGGTCTGGTGTCGTACTACTTCCCGGGCAAGCGCCAGTTGGTGCAGTCGGCCGTGCACCGGATGATGCACCGCACCCTGGAGGAGTCGCTGGAGCGCGAGCCGCGCAGTGAGGACGGCCGGGAGCGGATGGCGCGGGCCCTCGACGCCATCCTGGGCCTGGCACGGGACCGGACGGTGCTCATGCGCCAGCACATGGCGGGGTTGCTCCAGGCGGAGGGTTTCGTGCAGTGCCCCGAGCAGCGGCGGCTGGCCGAACTGCTGCGGGACACGGTGGCCCGGCACGGCTCACGGGACGTCGACAGCGACTATCCGATGCTGCGCTCACTGCTCATGGGCGCCGTCTACGCCATGGTGCTGCCGAACGCCGGCATGCCCCTCACGCCGCTGCGGGCCGAACTGTTCGCGCGCTACCGGCTGGACTGGGGCCAGGGGGTCCCGCCGGACACCGCGCCCGGCGGGACCTGTGACACCGATTTCTCTCGTTTCTTCGCGACCGGACGGCCCGCCGCGGATCACCCGAACCCCGCGGAGGCGCCACGGTCCGGAGACTTGCCGCAGGCCGCGGACGTGTCGCAGTCCAGAGACTCGCCGCAGGCCGCGGTCTCGCCGCAGGCGGTCGATCAGTCGAAGTAGTCCGGCTGCGTCTGGACGTTCAGCTCACGCAGTCGCACGTACTTCGCGGGATCCGTGCGCCGGTCGTCGATCTTCAGCACGTCGAAGCCCTTGGCGATGTCGTTCGAGTAGATGTAGCCGTTGTAGTAGTACGCCGACCAGGGGCCGGCCGTCGTGAGCCGCTCGGTGTTGACCGGGCCGCGCTCGAAGTAGGCGATCTCCCTCGGGTGGGCGGAGTCGGTGAAGTCCCACACGGAGACGCCGCCCTGGTACCAGGCCTGGACCATGATGTCCTTGCCCTTGACCGGGATCAGCGAGCCATTGTGCGCGACACAGACCTCGGTCGGCGCCTGGGGGCGGTCGATCTTGAAGTAGCTGCGGAAGACGAGCTTGCGCTTGTCGCCCTTGCCGACGATGTCGTAGATGCCGTCGGCGCCCTTGTTCGGGCCGATCTCCGCGGTGCAGGTGGCCGCGCCACCGCCGCCCAGCTCGTCGGTGAAGACGACCTTGTTCGCCTTCTGGTTGAAGGTCGCCGAGTGCCAGAACGCGAAGTTCACGTTGTCTTGGACCTGGTCGATGATCTTCGGGTTCTCCGGGTCCTTGATCGAGAACAGGATGCCGTCGCCCATGCAGGCACCGGCCGCCAGGTCCTTGTCCGGCAGCACGGTGATGTCGTGGCAGCCGGTCGTCTTGGAGACGCCGGGGTTGGTGGGCCCACCCGGGTTGCCGCCGCCGTCCGGTCCCTCACCCGGGAACAGCACGGGGAAGTTGACGATCGCGGCCCGCTCCGGCGCCTTGCGCGGCACCTTGATGACGGAGATGCCGTCGTGCGGGGGCTGGCAGTCGGGGTAGGCCGCGTTGGGCGAGTACGAGGAGACGTAGACGTAGACGTTCCTGCGCTCGGGCACCAGCGTGTGGGTGTGCGAACCGCAGGCGGTCTCGACGGCGGCGACGTACTTGGGGTTCGCCTTGTCGCTGATGTCGAAGACCTTCATGCCCTCCCAGGAGGACTTCTCGGTCACGGGCTGCGTGGTGCTGTTGCAACTGCTGTCGCTGCGCGAGGAGTCGGTGGACAGGAACAGCAGGTCACCGGAGACGGAGATGTCGTTCTGCGAACCGGGGCAGAGCACCTGGGAGACGGTCTTCGGGGCCTTCGGGTCGCTGATGTCGAAGATGCGGAAGCCGTCGTAGTTGCCGGAGAAGGCGTACTTGCCCTGGAAGGCCAGGTCCGTGTTGGTGCCGGGCAGCACGTCCTTGGGGATGTTGGCCAGGTGCTCGATGTTGGCGGAGTGGACGATCTCGTCCTGGCCGGGTATCTCACCGTCGGCGATCGCCTCGGCCACCTCGGCCTGCGCCTTCCGGGACACCTCGCGCTCCGCGGTCGGGCCGTCCCCCGGGTCGGGGGTCGCGGCGGCCGGTACCGCCGAGAGCAGCGTGGCCAGGAGTCCGGCACAGGCCGCGACAACACCCAACCGTCTGTGCCGCGCACGGGATTCGTTCAACAGGATCACTGCGTCCTCCCTAGTCGCCCGTCCCCGGGGGAACGGTTCACGGTCCCCCGAGTATCGTCTTCATCATGCACAGATCAACAGTCGGCAACGCATTTGTCATGAGTGTTTTCGATCAATGAGGCGCAGACTCGTACCAGGACGGTCCAGGATCGTCCGCTCACCCATGGCCGGTCCTCAACCCGCCAGCACCAGGAGGTCGTTGTGCTCGTCCGCCGCGCGCCCCTTGTCGTCGCCGTGCTCTTCGCCCTGGTCCTGACGGGCTGCGACGCCGGAACGGACAGCGAGTCGGGCGCTGCCGCGGGACCGTCGGTGATCGCGCCGGGGAAGCCGGGGGAGGCCAACCGCACACTCTCCGCCCAGGACGCGGCCGAACAACGCGTCGACGACGACACCCCCAACTCCGCGGACATCGACTTCGCCCGGATGATGGTCGAACACCACCGCCAGGCCCTGGAGATGACCGCACTCGCCCCGAAACAGGCCGAGTCGGCGAGGGTCAAGGCGCTCGCGTCCCGGATCGCCGCCGCCCAGGGTCCGGAGATCGAGGCCATGGAGAGCTGGCTGACGACCTACGACGAGGACGGCACCGGCGGGACGGACGGCGGGCACGAGCACGCGGCGATGCCGGGAATGGCCACCGAGGCACAGTTGAAAAAGCTGCGGGCGGCGAGCGGCAAGGCCTTCGACCAGTTGTTCCTGACCCTGATGATCACCCATCACGAGGGGGCCATCACCATGGCCGCGGACGTCAAGGCGCAGGGGAACAACGTCCGGATCGAGGAGATGGCCGACGACGTCGTCGCGGAGCAGACGACGGAGATCACGCGGATGCGCGCGATGCTCTGACGGGCCTCGCGGGCTCTGCCTGCCTCGTGAGCCTCAGAGACCTCGCGGGCCTCGCCAACCTCCCGGGCCCTGGCTGCCTCGCGGGCCTCACGAAGGCTGTTCACCCCCGGCAGGCTTCGCCGTCCGGGCGGACGACCGTCAGCACCTCGACGCACGCCTCGCCGGGGAACGCCGATCGTACGGTGTCCAAAACGTCGGATTCCCCCTCCCCCGCGCCTGCCGGGCGGGCCCGTCCGCGTGATCACTTTGTCCGCGAACGGAAACATACGCCCCGTTCGGGCGCGGCACCCTGTCGGCGGAGCCGCCACGGTGCCATGCTGGAAGCACCAGCGCTCCCCTGCGTCCCCGTGGGGTAAGGAGTTCGGCCGTGCTGCGTGTCGCCGTCGTCGGCTCCGGGCCGAGTGGGGTCTACACGGCCCAGGGCCTCGTCCAGCAGAACCCCGAGGTGCTCGTCGACGTCCTCGACCGGCTGCCCTGCCCGTACGGACTGGTGCGGTACGGCGTCGCCCCCGACCACGAGAAGATCAAATCGCTCCAGCAGAACCTGCGTACGGTCCTGGAGCACGAGCGGGTGCGTTTCCTCGGCGGGGTGCCGGTGGGGACGGACGGGGTGCCCGTGGCGCGGCTGCGGGAGCTGTACCACGCGGTGGTGTACTGCGTGGGCGCGGCGGCGGACCGGCGACTGGGGGTCCCCGGCGAGGAGCTGCCGGGGAGCTTCTCGGCGACGGAGTTCGTGGCCTGGTACAGCGCCCATCCGGATGCCGAGACCGACGGATTCCTGTCCGGCGCCCGCTCCGCCGTGGTGGTCGGCCTCGGCAATGTCGCCGTGGACGTCACCCGCATCCTGGCCCGTGACACGGCCGAGCTGAGTCCGACCGACATGCCGCAGGGGGCGCTCACCGCGCTGGCGGCGAGCGAGGTGCGCGACATCCACATGGTGGGTCGACGCGGCCCCTCCCAGGCCCGGTTCACCACCAAGGAGCTGCGGGAGCTGGGTGCCCTGCCCGACACGGAGGTACTGGTGGACGAGGCCGAGCTGGCGCTCGACCCGGCGTGCGCCGACCTGTCCGCGCTGCCGGCGGCCCAGCGCCGCAACGTCGAGGTGCTGCGCGCCTGGGCGGCCGCGCGGCCACGGGGACTACGGCGCCGCATCCACCTCCGATTCTTCCTGCGGCCCGGCGAACTGCTCGCGGGGCAGGAGGGCCGGGTGGGTGCCGTGCGCTTCGAGCGGACCGCGCCGGACGCGGGCGGCGGGGTGACGGGCACCGGCCGGTTCGAGGACATCGAGGCCCAGTTGGTGCTGCGGTCGGTGGGCTATCGCGGAGTGCCGCTGGAAGGGCTGCCGTTCGACGCGGAGCGGGGTACGGTGCCACAGCTCGCCGGACGGGTGCTGCGCGGCGGCGTTCCCGTGCCGGGCGAGTACGTGGCGGGCTGGATCAAGCGCGGTCCGACCGGTGTCATCGGCACCAACCGGCCGTGCGCGAAGGAGACGGTGATCTCCCTGCTCTCGGACGCCCCCGCGCTCGCCCGCCGGGAACTGCCGGGTGACCCCCTTGCCCTGCTCCGGGAGGCCGGGGTCGAGCCGGTCGCGTGGGCGGGCTGGCTGGCGATCGAGCGGGCCGAGGCGGCGCTGGGCGCCTCGCTGGGGCGGGGCGTGGTGAAGCTCCCCGACTGGGCCGCGCTGCGGTCCGCGGTGGGCTCCGCCTAGATCGTCGCACGGGACACGCGGCGGAGACGTGCCCGACATCGACAAACGGCTCAAGGCTCGTACGGTCTCACGCCGCCCGGATCTCCCTCACCCGCCACCCTCTCCCGGCCGCTCTCTCCGGCCGCCCCTCTCCCGCCGCTCCGGAGCCCCCGTGATCAGGACGGCTCCCGTCCGTCCCGCGACGGGATGACCCGCACGGCAGTGGGCCGCCCTCCGCCCCAGCATGCGCTCACGGCACACCGGCCGGCTGCCGAGGTTCCCGTCCCCGGCGTACGCGCAGCGTCGGCCTGGTGGGCAGACCGGGGCGCGCAACCGCTGGGTAGTCGCCACGGCCGGCGGCCCACCCTCGTTCTGTCGACCTGCTGCCCAAGCCGGGTGCGGTGGTGGCCGCGGTTCTCGCGGCGCGGGCCTGGTGAGGTTCGGGCGGTCGCGGCTGGCGGGCCGAGGAGCCGACCGAGGCCGGCTCAGGGCGCCCGGAGCACGGTTTCACTGTCGCCGAGCCGGAGCGCCTCGCGGCCGGCGGCGTCGACGACGGCGTCGAGAAGCCCCGGGAAGAGGTCGTCCAGGTCGTCCTTGCGCAGACCGTTCATCTTGGCCGTGCCCCGGTAGACCTGCCGGACGACGCCGGCCTCGCGCAGCACCCGGAAGTGGTGAGTGGTGGTCGACTTGGTGACCGGCAGGTCGAAGTGCGAACAGGAGAGCTCCTCGCCGGCAGCGCCCAGTTCCCGCACGATCCGCAGGCGCACCTGGTCGGAGAGCGCGTGCAGCACGGCCTCCAGCCGGATCTCCGCGCGCGCCGGATGCGGAAGATCGCGACTGCTCGCGGCGGGGGCGGTCACGGCGGCTCCACTTCGTCGGGAACTCCCCATTGTACGAGACCTCTCGTAGTTTGACACCTCACGTACTACGATGCCTATCGTACGAGTCGACCACCGGCCCCGTGATGAATGGAGTCCGCCGTGAGCGCGCTCTTCCAGCCCTACTCCCTGCGTGACGTGACGATTCCCAACCGGGTGTGGATGCCCCCCATGTGCCAGTACTCGGCCGCCCCCGAGGGCCCGCTGGCCGGCGCCCCCACCGACTGGCACTTCGCGCACTACGCGGCCCGTGCGACGGGGGGAACCGGCCTGATCATCGTCGAGGCCACCGCCGTCTCCCCGGAGGGCCGGATCTCGCCATACGACCTCGGCATCTGGAACGACACCCAGGTCGAGGCGTTCCGCCGGATCACCCGCTTCCTCGTCGAGCAGGGCACCGTTCCCGCGGTCCAGCTCGCCCACGCCGGCCGAAAGGCCTCGACCGACCGGCCCTGGACGGGCGGGGCGCCGGTGGGTCCGCAGGCGCACGGATGGCAGCCGGTGGCGCCGAGCCCCGTCCCCTTCGCCACGGACCACCCCGTGCCGACCGAGCTGACGAAGGCTCAGATCGCCGACATCGTCCGTGACTTCGCGGACGCGGCCCGGCGTGCCCTCGCGGCCGGCTTCGAGATCGCCGAGATCCACGGCGCCCACGGCTATCTGATCGGCAACTTCCTCTCCCCGCACTCCAACCACCGCACCGACGAGTACGGCGGGTCCTACGAGAACCGCACCCGGTTCGCCCTGGCCGTCGTCGACGCCGTACGCGCCGTGTGGCCGGCCGACAAGCCGCTGTTCTTCCGCATCTCCGCGACCGACTGGCTGGAGGAGGACGGCTGGACACCGGACGAGACGGTCCGCTTCGCCCGTGAGCTGCACGCACACGGCGTGGACCTGCTGGACGTGTCCAGCGGCGGCAACGCCTCGGGCGTGCGCATCCCGGTCGGCCCCGGCTACCAGGTCCCGTTCGCCGCGCGGGTGAAGGCCGAGACGCCGATGCCGGTCGCCGCGGTGGGTCTCATCACCGACGTGGAACAGGCCGAGAAGATCCTCGCCAACGGCGAGGCCGACGCGGTGCTGCTCGGCCGCGAGCTGCTGCGCAACCCGTCCTGGGCACGTCATGCGGCGCGGGAGACCGGCGCCGAGGTGCGGGTGCCGGACCAGTACCACCGTTCGGTGTGAGCCTTCCGGCCCCTCGGTTTCGGGCAGCGCGGTGTCATCGGGCGCACGCCGGTGGACACCCCCGGCTGCCCGGATGGTGCGGAGCGACCGGCCAGCGTCACACCGTGACGTGACCGGCTCGCTCCCCGCCCCCGGGGTCTCCGCGCCGCCCGGCGGCGACGTCAGCCCTCCGCGCACTCCGTGCCGTTGAGCGTGAAGGAGGAAGGCGCCCGGCTGTCGCCCGTGTGGCTCGCCTGGTACCCGAGGGTGACGTCCGCGTTCGGCGCGATCGTGCCGTTGTACGACGTGTTCGTGGCGGTCACCGCCCCGGAGGCCGGGGTGTAGACGGCGCCCCAGCCGTGGGTGACGGTCTGCCCGGCGGGCAGGGCGAAACCGAGCCGCCAGCCGTTCACCGCGGCGGTGCCGGTGTTGGTGAGCGTCACCGAGACGGTCAGGCCGGTGTTCCACGCGCTGGTGGACACGGTCACCTTGCAGGCGCCCGAGGGCTGGGGACCCGGTCCGGGGTCACCGCCGGCGTCCAGTCCGAAGAACGTGAGCACGCGAGCGGCCATGCCCCACGCGTAGAGGTTGTGTCCGACGCCCCGGAGGCTGATGGCCTCCACCGGTGCCCGGTCGCCGGTGCCGCCGTAGCGGGTGCGGGTCCAGCCGGTCTGGAGCGAGTCGGTGGCGGCCGGGGTCTGGCCGGTCCCCCGCACGTCGGTCCACTGCTTGATCTCCTCGCCGAAGTTGGGGTACCGCAGCACGTCGTCCTCGGTACCGTGCCACAGCTGCATGCGCGGCCGGGGCCCGGTGTAGCCGGGGTACGCGCCTCGCACGAGGTCGCCCCACTGCCGCGGGGTGCGGATCACCGTCCCGCCGGAGCAGGCACTGTTCCACTCGGAGCCGTCGGTGGTGGCGAAGCAGCCGAACGGGACCCCGGAGAACGCGGCGCCCGCCGCGAACACGTCGGGATAGTCGCCGAGCAGGACGTTGGTCATCATCGCCCCGGAGGAGATACCGGTGACGAACACGCGCGACCGGTCCGCCGAGTACGCGGCGCTCACCCAGTCGATCATCGACTTGACGCCGACGGGATCGCTGCCGCCGTCGCGCCGGAGCGCCTGCGGCGAGGACACGTCGAAGCACTTGCTGCTGCGGGTGACGGACGGATACACGATGACGAAGCCGTACCGGTCGGCGAGTTGGGCGTACTCGGTGCCGGAGTGCATGGCCGGGCCGGATCCGCCGCACCAGTGCACGGCGACGAGGATCGCCGGGTGCGCGGTCACGCCGGCCGGCGCGTACACGTACATCTGGAGGTTGCTCGGGTTGGCGCCGAAGCCGGTGACCTCGGTGAGGGTGGCGGGCGGGACCGCCGTCGGCGTGGGCCGAGGCAGAGCGGAGGCGGTGGGGACGGCGAGGAGGGCGCCGGTGAGCAGGAGCACCAGCACCGCGAGTACCGAACGCGGCGCTCTCCTGGCGGAGTCGGGGATGATCACGCTGGTCCCTTCTGTCGGCGGCTCGTCGTGCACGGAAGGAGGGTTCGGCAGGAGCAGTTCCTCCGGGTCACCAGGGCCGGCCGCCGGAGCGGTCGGGAGTACTCGCCGCTCGCCGCGGGGCCTCCATACCTGGTGGAGGAAGCGCGGTCGGCGTGGGTCGACCCCGAGGGTCTCGCTCAGCCGGCCCGGTAGCGGACGGTCCGGAAGGAGAGCCGTCCGCCCGTGACCTTGTTGTCGGCCACGACCCGCGGCTCACCGGTGAAGAAGCACTTCGCGGCACTCCGACCGTCCGGCTTCGAGGGGGCGTCGGTGGTCGAGCGGGACGGCGGACCGGGCTGGTGGGCCTTCCCCTTCTGCCGCGGCGCGCAGCGGGACACCTGGGGCGCGGCCGCGTACCTGGTGCCGGTGTCCGGGTCGGTGCGAGCGGTGTCCGCCGCGCCGGGGCCGTCCGCGACCGGTCGGTGACGCCGGTGCGGGCGAGACGCCACCGCCCGGTGGTGTCGGCCTTCCCTCGGTGGACGTGCCGGCGGTTCTCGTGGCGGAAGGCCGTCGGGTACTCGACCGAGACGATCGGGTGGGCGGCGTCCGGCTCGGGGCTGATCAGGGGGCCGGTGGAGGTCCGGGTGAAGGAGCCGTAACGGCCGGCACGGCCAGGTTCGGGTGGTTTCGCGGGCGCGTGGCCGGCGGTCGTGGGGCCCGGTGGCAGGACCGGGCCGGTTTCGAGGGCGGTCAGCGGCGGGACCGGGGCGCGGGAGAACGTACGCGTGCGCGGAGTCGGCATCGACTCGCCTCTCTCTCCGAAACGGATGGGAAGCGTCCGAACGGCATAGTGGCATGCACATGCTCTACATGGAAGCGCTCCCACGCCTCTGGCCGGGAAGCCCTTTCCGGTCGGCTCTCGTGGCTGGATGTGTTCTGCGCAAAGCGTTGACTAGAAAGCGCTTGCCCCCTACCTTCCGTTCAGAAGTGTGGACGAGCCGCTCACCACTCTCCATGAAGTCCGCACTGTGCAGGAAAAGCCGTTCAACATCACATCCAAGGTTCACATACACGATCTGGTCTCGTCTCGGCGACGCCCGACGCGACCAGCGGAGAGCTTCGACCATCCCCCACCTGGAAGAAGGCATCGGGACATGACTTCCCCAGCACCCACGCGCCCCCGCGGGCGCGCATTGACCGGCTCACTGGCCGCCGTAGGCCTCGCGGTCGGCATGATCGTGACCAGCGGGGCGTTCACTCCGGCGAGCGCGGCCACCTGGCCCACCGCGAACGGCAGCCAGGGCGTCTCCGCCACCATCCCGATCTCCGGCACCAAGGACTACGGGATGAAGCGCCTGTACGGCACGGGCGACCTGGGAAGCGGCAGCCAGGACGAGGACCAGGGCCCGATCCTGGAGCTGGCCGCCGGCGCGGTCCTCAAGAACGTCATCATCGGCGCGCCCGCCGCCGACGGCATCCACTGCAAGGGCAGCTGCACGCTCCAGAACGTCTGGTGGGAGGACGTCGGCGAGGACGCGGCGACCTTCCGCGGCTCCTCGTCGTCCAACGTCTACAACGTCGTCGGCGGCGGGGCGAAGGAAGCCGGCGACAAGGTGTTCCAGTTCAACGGCGCCGGGACGCTGAACGTCTCCAACTTCGCCGTGAAGAACTTCGGCACGTTCATCCGCTCGTGCGGCAACTGCTCCACCCAGTACAAGCGGACGATCAACCTCAACACCATCGAGGCGACCTACAAGGGCAGCAGGCTCGTCGGCATCAACACCAACTACGGCGACAGCGCGACCCTGCGGGGCATCACGATCGTCGGGGACACCAGCAAGAAGATCATCCCCTGCCAGAAGTACATCGGCAACGACGACGGTGACGAACCGACGACGAACGGCTCGGGCCCCGACGGCACGTACTGCAAGTACTCCGGCTCGGACATCACCTACAAGTAGTCCTAGCGACCCGGACCGGCGATCCCCCCACGGACGGCCGGAGGATAGCGCCCCGCGCGCTTCCCCCGGCCGTCACGCGTGTTCGCGCGAGCGGGCCGTCACCTCCCGCTGGAAGTCGGCGTAGGCGGCGCGCAGCGCGGCGCCGGGCCAGTCCGGAGGCAGCAGTTCGGGGGGGAGGACGGGGTCGGCGAGGAGATGGCGCACTACTGCCGCGAAGGCGGTGAAGCGGGCGGCGGGGCGGTCGACCCGCGCGAGGTGCTCCAGCAGGGCCCGGCCCTCGGCGGCCCACTCCTCCGACGGCCAGAGCACGGCCGCGAGTTCTTCGGCGGAGGTGTCCGGACGGGCGGTGAAGTACATGGTGACGGCCTCCAGTTCGGCCAGCCAGGGGCGGATCAGGTTCGCGGGACGCAGCCAGACTCCCTCGCGCAGCTCGGCCAGGCGCAGTCGCGTCAACTCGGACCGCAGTTCGGCGCGTTCGGCGGGGCCGCGGCCGGTCGCCGTCACCACGGCCATCTCCCAGTCGCCGCCCCAGGGCCGGGTCGTCGGATGGACGGCCTCGTCCTGCCGGCGCCGGCGTTCCAGCAGGCGGTCGCTGAGGCCGTACACGGGACCGGCGCGCCGCAGGTCGCCCGCCGCCACCATCCGGCTGAGCGCGGCCCGCAGGGTGGAGCCACCGACACCGAAGGGTTCCGCCAGCCGGAGGAGATTCTTCACCGGCAGTTCGGGGGGATGGGCGCCCAGCAGCAGGCTCAGCACCACCGACCGGGCCGACAGCGGCGGCAGCTCCACCTCTCCGGGCCCGGACGTCACGTTCCTGTGCATGAGGACGTACTGTACGTCCGCCATCGATGTTGCACTATTGATGCGACCGAAGGGAAGATGCAACACTGGGTCATGAGCCTCATGGACCCTGACCCCGTGGCCCCTCCCCCACCACGCACGACGTCACCAACCAGCCCCCGGCCCTGTCCCCGTACGACGCCTCCGACGACGTGGCCCTGCTGGAGGGGCTGCGGCGCGAGCACGCCGGATGGGCCGAGGCGGACGTCCGCCGGCTCGGACGGCTGGCCGGCGGAACCGAGGCGGCAACGGCTATGTGGAGGAGTCGGGCATGCCCCGGCACTACCGCGAGGCACCCCTGCTGTCGATCTGGGAGGGCTCGGGCAACGTCAACGCCCTCGACGTCCTGCGGGCGTTGACCCGCGAACCCGCCACCGCGGAGGCCTTCTTCGCCGAACTCACCCTGGCGCACGGGGCGGACGCCCGGCTGGACTCGGCCGTCGCCCGGCTCAGGTCCGGACTGGGCGACGTCACGCCGGCCGGGGCACGCCGGCTCGTGGAGCGGATGGCCCTCACCCTCCAGGCCTCCCTCCTGGTCCGGTACGCCCCGCCCGCCGTCGCCGACACGTTCTGCGCGACCCGGCTCGGCGGGGACTGGGGGCACTCCTTCGGCACCTTGCCCGACGGGGCCGACCTCGACGGGATCCTGGGGCGGGCCCTTCCTCCGACCGGCGGGTGAACCGGCCCCCAGCGGTTTGCGGGGAGGCGCGTCGGTCAGACCCTGTCACGCAAGTGGTCGACGCGCCTCCACGTGAGTCACAGCTTGCTGGGCGAGGCGAAGGCCGCGGCCGGGGAACCCGCTCCTCGCGCCGGACGGGCCCGCCCGCTCAGCCCGTCGGCCGTTCCCGGACCGCGTCGAACAGGGCCCATTCCTCAGCCCAGCTGTCGAGCCGCCGGCGTTCCAGCCGACCACGCAGGTACCGGCCGCCGGCGCACGGCAAAAACGCCACGGTCACACCCGCCAGGCCACCGACGAGCGAGGCCCGCACCCTGGCCTGGGCGGCGGTGGCCGGCTCCGTGACCAGGCGGCCCCGGCGGTCCGTCCACACCGTCACCGGGGTGCCGGCGGCGCTGCCCGGCACCACCCTGACCTGAGCGGTGTGTGCGGAACCGTCGGGCCCGGTCCAGCCGACCTTGGCCCAGACCCGCTCGCCGGTACGCGCGCCGGCCTTTCCCGGTGCCCGCTCGGTCAGCCGTCCGTCGACCGGCCGCCACTCGACGCGCTCACGGGCCAGACTCTGCTCGACGGACCGGGCGGCCGCCCAGCCGGCCAGCACCCCGCACACCACGGTCGACGCCCAGGCACCGAGCACCACCCAGGCCTCCACCGTGTAGGAGCGTCGTTTGAGCGGATTGCGCCGCCAGCGCCACAGCCACACCCTCGGACCACGGAACGCCATCGCAGGCTTCCTCCTCATGAGCGCGTGAACATCCCGGTCGCCCTCCCCTACGGGGCCGGCGGTCCGGATGCTCAGGACGAGTCCTCCGTCCCGACGGTCCCACGGACGCGCAGGGCGCGCGGCTCTCCCGCCGAAGGTGGCCGACACCTTGCGGTCCCAGGCCGTCGTCGCCGCTGTGATCTGCGGCGATGCCGATTCCAGGGGTGCCTGTCAGTGGCTGGGTGCAGACTGGCCGGTGGTTGGGACAAAGACGTCACAGCACACCGGAGGTGACCGGCATGACCGAGGTACTGCTCGCCGTGGGCACGCGCAAAGGCCTTTTCATCGGGCGCGGGCGCGGGGGCACATGGGCGTTCGACGAATCCCCCTACTTCAACGCACAGGCGATCTACTCGGTCGCGATCGACACCCGTGGCGGCCGCACGCGGCTCCTCGCCGGTGGGGACAGCGCCCACTGGGGCCCGTCGGTGTTCCACTCCGACGACCTCGGCCGGACCTGGACCGAACCGGCGACGCCGGCCGTCAGGTTTCCCCAGGACACCGAGGCTTCGCTGGAGCGGGTGTGGCAGCTGCACCCGGCGGCCGGCGAGCAGGACGTGGTGTACGCGGGCACGGAACCGGCCGCGCTGTACCGCTCCGAGGACCGCGGGGAGAGCTTCGAACTGGTCCGCCCGCTGTGGGAGCACCCGACGCGCTCGCAGTGGGTGCCGGGCGGCGGCGGCGAGGGCCTGCACACCGTCCTCACCGACCGGCGGGATCCGCGCGCGGTGACGGTGGCCGTGTCGACGGCCGGCGTGTTCCGGACCACCGACGGCGGCGCGAGCTGGACACCCTCCAACTCCGGTGTCTCCGCCGTGTTCCTGCCGGATCCGAACCCGGAGTTCGGGCAGTGCGTGCACAAGGTCGCCCGGGACGCGGCCGACCCGGACCGGCTGTATCTGCAGAACCACTGGGGGGTGTACCGCAGCGACGACGCGGGCGGCCACTGGACGGACATCGGCGCCGGTCTGCCGTCCACCTTCGGCTTCGCCGCCGCCGCGCACCCCCGTCGCGGGGACACCGCCTACGTCTTCCCGATCAACGCCGACGCGGACCGCGTGCCCGCCGACCACCGCTGCCGGGTCTACCGCACGGCGGACGCGGGCAACAGCTGGGAGCCCTTGACGGCCGGTCTGCCGCAGGAGGACCACTACGGCACCGTGCTGCGCGACGCGCTCTGCACGGACGACGCGGATCCGGCGGGCGTGTACTTCGGCAATCGCAACGGCGAGGTGTTCGCCTCGGCCGACGACGGCGACAGCTGGCGGCAGTTGGCCTCCCATCTGCCGGACGTGCTCTGTGTGAGGGCCGCGGTGGTCGGATGAGTCCGACGGGGGGAGCATGGGGTCCTGGCCACTGGTTGATCACCGCCGCCCGTACGGCAGTAGGGTGACGCCCGTGGCACCACGACCCTTGCATGAGATCGTCGAACCGGGCTGGGCGAAGGCCCTGGAACCGGTGGCCGGACGGATCGCCGGAATGGGCGACTTCCTGCGCGCGGAGATCGCCGCGGGACGCACCTACCTCCCCGCCGGCCCCCATGTCCTGCGGGCCTTCCAGCAGCCCTTCGACGACGTCCGCGTCCTGATCGTCGGGCAGGACCCGTACCCGACGCCGGGTCACGCGGTGGGCCTGTCCTTCTCGGTCGCGCCCGACGTACGGCCGCTGCCCGGCAGTCTGATCAACATCTACCGGGAGCTGAACACCGACCTGGGGCTGCCGCAGCCTTCCAGCGGCGACCTGACTCCGTGGACGCGGCAGGGGGTGCTGCTGCTCAACAGGGCGCTCACCACGGCCCCGCGCAAACCCGCCGCACACCGCGGCAAGGGCTGGGAGGAGGTCACCGAGCAGGCGATACGGGCGCTGGCCGCACGGGGCAAGCCCCTGGTGTCCATTCTGTGGGGCCGTGACGCGCGCAACCTGCGTCCGCTGCTCGGCGACCTGCCCTCGGTGGAGTCGGCGCACCCCTCTCCCATGTCGGCGGACCGGGGCTTCTTCGGCTCGCGGCCGTTCAGCCGCGCCAACGACCTGCTGATGCGGCAGGGCGGTCAACCCGTGGACTGGCGCCTGCCGTGACCTCCCGCTCGGCTCCGGAGCCCTCCCCCGGCGTCCTCGCCGTGGACTCGGGCGGCTCCGGACTGCGGGTGGCCCTCGGCAGAACCGGCGGCGGCGCACCGGCCGTACGGTCGTCGCGGATCCCCGTGCGGACCGGCGCCCGAGGTATCGACCCCGAGCATCTGATGACACAACTGGTGCCCATGGTGCGGTCGTTGGCGGCCGAGACCGGGGTGTCCCGGCCGGTCACCGCGGTGGTCGGCGCCGCGGGTCTCGCCACTCTCGGCGGTGCGCTGCGCTCCGAGTTGCCGCAGGCGCTGGCGCGGGAGTTCGGGGTCGGCACGACCGCCCTGGCCGCCGACGCCGTCACCGCCTACGCCGGTGCCCTCGGGACCGGGCCGGGTGCCGTGGTGGCCGCCGGGACCGGACTGATCGCGGTCGGCACCGACCTGACGGCCTGGCACCGGGCCGACGGGTGGGGCCATCTGCTGGGTGACTGCGGCGGCGGCGCGTGGATCGGACGGGCCGGCCTGGAGGCCGCGTCGCGTGCCCATGACGGCCGGCCCGGCGGTTCGGCCGCCCTGCTGGCCTGCGCCGAGGAACAGTTCGGGCCGATGCCCGCTCTGCCCGGCCTGCTCTACCCTCGCCCGGACCGCCCGGCCTTCCTCGCCTCCTTCGCGCCGCGCGTGGCCGCCTGCGCACCGGCCGACCCGGTCGCCGCGGGCATCCTGCGCACGGCGGCCCGGCACATGGCCGACTCGGCCGCCGCGGTCTGCCCACGCGACACGGAACTCGGCCCCCGCCTCGCCGTCACCGGCGGTCTCGTGAAGCTGGGCGACGCTCTCCTCGTACCACTGGCGGAGGAGCTGGCGCGGCGGCTGCCGTACGCGCGGCGGGTGGCGGCCGCCGGGGACCCGCTGGACGGCGCCGTCCGCATCGCCACCGCTCTGGCGGCCGGCACGTTCGGACTGCCGGCCGACGAGACGATGCTCCACGTCACCGGCCCGGTGGACGGCACGTCATGACGGAAAGGGGGATTGACCCCTTCGAGGGCAAGTCACCCGGAATACACGCTGATCACTTCTGATCCGTACGTAACTCATCAGACAAAACAGGACGGATACCGCTCACCTGCACCCTCCCCGAACAAGGGAGCCCAGCGAGCCAGTAACATGCGGCGCCATGAGCTCCCCCACTGGGCCCGCGTCCGGCCTCCCTGTACGAATGCCGCGCCCCCGCCAGCCCGGACGGCACCGCCGACCCGAGCCCCTGGCGGCTCCCGAGGGCGCGCCCGCGCTCGTTCTCGCGGTGCCGGGTACGCCGAGCGCCGCCACCCGCGGCCTCGCCGAGGAAGTCGTGAGCATCGCCCGCTCCGAGCTTCCCGGCCTCGACGCGCGCATCGGGTACCTCGACGGGGACGACGCCGAGTTCCCGACGCTCCAGTCCGTCCTGGCGCACGCCGCCGACGAGCGCACCGCCCGCTACGAGCGGACCCGTGCCGCCGGGGTGGACGCCAAGGAGCCCGACGGCCCGGTCGGCGTCGTCGTACCGCTGCTGGCCGGGCCTGACAGCGCCCTGCTGCGCCAGGTCCGCCAGGCCGTCATGGAGAGCCGCGTCCCGGCCGACCTGACCGATGTGCTCGGCCCGCACCCGCTGCTCGCCGAGGCGCTGCACGTGCGGCTGTCCGAGGCCGGTCTGGCCCGCGCGGACCGTGCCCGCCTCTTCACCGTGGCCACCGCCGCAGACGGCATCATCCTCGCCTCCGTGGGTGGTGAGGAGGCCGTGCAGGCCGCCGGGATCACCGGCATGCTGCTCGCCGCGCGCCTCGCCGTGCCGGTGATGGCCGCGGCCCTCGACCAGGAGGGTTCGATCGCCTCCGTCGCCGAGCAGCTGCGCGGCTCCGGCTCCCAGCAGCTCGCCCTGGCCCCGTACCTCATCGGCCCCGAGATCGACTCCACGCTGCTGGAGGAGGCGGCCAGGGAGGCGGGCTGCGCGTCCGCCGAGGCGCTCGGCCCGTACCCGGCCATCGGCAAGCTCGCCCTGGCCAAGTACACGACGGCCCTGGGCATCGCACCGCAGCCGCAGGGCACGCCGGCCCGCCAGTCGTGAGTGACGCGGGCGTGAGCCCGTAGGACCTGTCAGGACGCCGAGAGGGCCCGCTCCCCACCGGGGAGCGGGCCCTTCGTCGTGCGCGGGCCGAGTGGACGGGTGGGCCCGGTGGTCTCCCGCGGCCGCTAGCCGAGGACCACGCAGGACGCCGCGGGCACCCGGATCGAGCCGCCGCGCCGGGGCAGCCCGGTGGCCGGGTCGAGGGCGAACCAGGTCACGTCGCCGGAGCGCTCGTTCGCGACGTACAGGAAGCCCCCGGACTCGGCGAGCGCCCGCGGCCAGCGGCCCGCGCAGGGCACGGTGCCGACGAGCCGCAGCGTCTCTCCGCCGCCCTCGACGGCGAACACCGACAGCACGTCCTCGCCGCGGGTGGCCGTCCACACGAACCGTCCGTCGGGCGCGACGACGATGCCGGAGGGGTAGGCGTCCCCGGCGGGCGCGCCGGGCAGTACGGGAACCTCGGCCAGCGGCTTCAGGGAGCCGTCGGGCGCGTCCCAGCGGCAGACGGTGACGCTCGGGGTGAGTTCGTTGACGACGTACGCGTGGCCGCCGCCCGGGTGGAAGGCCAGGTGGCGGGGGCCGGAGCCGGGGCGCAGGGCGGACTCCCGGTGCAGGACCGGGCTGCCGTCGCGCAGATCGCAGACCCGCACGGAGTCCGTCCCGAGGTCCACGCTGACCACCCACCGGCCGCTCGGATCCGCCTGCACCTGGTGGACGTGCGGTCCCTGCTGGCGCGGACTGTGCGGGCCTGACCCGCTGTGCCGGAGAACCCCGGAGGCCACCGGGGCGAGGGTGCCGTCGGGCCGGACGGGCACGGCGCTGACGCTGCCGGAGCCGTAGTTGGCGGTCAGGACGTGCCCGTCGAAGACGCTGAGGTGCGTGGGACCGCTGCCGCCGACCGGCACGATGGGCCCGGCCTGTTCCGGGACGTCGCCGGCCACGCTGTACGCGGCCACCGCGCCCTCGGCGGTCTCGCTGACGGCGTAGAGCGTGCCACCGTCCGGCGAGAGGGCCAGGTACGACGGATCGGGGAGGCCGTTCACACCGCTCAGGACGGTCAGCGCGCCACTGCTCGGATCTACGGCCGCCGCCACGATGCCCGGCCCTCCGGCCGCCGTGAACGACCCGATGAACGCCCGCTGGGGCCGCCTGCCGACGTCTGCCACCGCTGTCCCCTCTCGTGCCGCCGATGTTCGGGGTGACGCTAGCAGTCGATCAGGTCCGGTCTAGACCAAGGCGTGGCGGCGCCGGGGCGGTTCGCCCACCGGCTCGCGCTCCGGCCGCCGACCAGGCGGGCGGGGAAGGACGCTCCTCGGGCGCCGGACGGGCACGGTCGCCGTCATCTCGGCCCGCGTGGGCCGAAGCCCTGCCCGCCGGCCGGCCCCGGAGCCCGGCGTGGGCCGGCCCCGGAGCCCCGTCGGCGAGGCGAGGGCACTTCAGGCGCCGACCAGGGGTGAGCCGGGCGGTGTGCGCAGGGGGTGGGCGAGTTCCGCCAGGGCCCGTTCCAGGCCGTGCAGGTGGGCCAGGGCCGGTTCGGCCGCCGTCGGGTGGTCGGAGGGGGTGAGGTGTTCCGTACCGCCCTCGGTCAGGGCTTCCACGGCGGCCTGTACGCGCCAGCAGGCGGCGGCGAGGCGGGCGTCGTGGGAGGCCTCCGGGTCGGCGGCGACGGCGACGAGCCCGCGGATCTCTCGGGCGCAGTCGTCGAGCAGGGCGAGGACGCGGCGGGCGCGCTCCTTGCGGCCGAGCATCGGGTTGAGCGGGTGCGTGAGCGGGGCGACGGAGAGCCGGACCCGGCCGAGGAGCTGCTCCAGTTCGGCGACGCGCGCGCCGGGGTCGGCGGCGGTGTCGCCCGCGAGCCGGGCGGCCGCTTCGGCGGTTCCGGCGTGGACGCAGCGCAGCGCCCGCTGGATCCAGGCGTCGGTGGTGGCATGGGTGGTGACCGGCAGCACGAACAGTACGGCGAGGGCCGCGCCGACCGCGCCCACGCCGGTCTCGGCGAGGCGGACCGCCAGCAGGCCGGGGCTGAGGGCGCCGAGAAGTCCGTAGAGCAGCTCGGCGAGCAGGGTCACCCAGAGCATCATCCAGGTGTAGGAGACGGCGGCCGTGTAGAAGATGCCGAAGACGCAGACGGCGACGAGGGCTGCCGTGGGCGCGCCGGCGCCGTGCACGGGGACGGCGACGAGGAGGCCGAGGCCGATGCCGATGACGGTCCCGAGCACCCGGCGGAAGCCGCGTACCAGGGTCTCGCCGCGGGAGGTGGTGTTGACGAAGATCCACCAGGTGGCGCCGACGGCCCAGTACCAGCGTTCCCCGGACACCAGCTGGCCCACGAGCAGCGCGAAGCCCGCGCCGGCCGTCGCCTGGACGGCCTGACGGGTGGTGACCCGGGCGAGGCCGCGGCCGCCCGGCGGGGCGGGCGCGGGGGCCGGGGGCAGGCGGCGTTCGTAGCACCACAGGCCGAAGCGCACGGCCGCCGCGGTCAGGACGGAGAGCACGACGGCGACGGTCAGCTCGGGGAGCCGTCCGCCGGTCGCGTGCAGGAACTGGGCGACGAAGAACATCATGAACGCGAACACGCCCAGGCTGTGTCCGCGCGGCCCCCACCGGCGCGCGTACACGCCCGCCCCGGTGACGGCCAGGAAGGCCAGGTCGCGCGCCGGAGGGTGGTCGTGCAGGAAGGCCGCGGCGGCCAGGACGGGCAGGCCGACAGCGGGCAGCAGCGCCGTGGTGACCGCCTGCGCCCGCACGGTGGTGTCGGTGACGGTGAACAGGGCGAGCAGCGCGGCGAGCCCGCCGGTGACGGCGCCGGCCAGGGAGTGCCCGGCGAGGCCGCAGACCACGACGGCCAGGCCGATGCCGAGGACGGCCCGCGCGGCGAAGCGCAGCCGCACCCGGCCCGGATCCGGAGCCACGAACACCCTCTTCAGCACTGCTTACCGCCCCTATCGGACACCTGTGAACACCGGCATGAAAAAGGCGCCGCGGAATACGCAGCGCCATCGACGGCTCCATGACAGCACCCATGCCTCAGCTGGCTCAAGTGGCTCCGGTTCCACTGGTCCATTGGCCCATCAGTGGCCCTCCGGGGAGGGCCACGGAAGAGCCAACGGACCAGGACAGGCTGGTCCGCCCGGAATGCGCCCGACTGAGCCATTGGTACAGTCGGCCGCGATCACCGATGGAACACGAGGAGGCCGGGCATCATGGCCGTCGACCAGCTCGACACCCGCATCCTGCGCCTGCTGCTCGAGCAGCCACGCACCAGCGTGCGGGAGTACGCGCGCATCCTCGGCGTGGCCCGCGGCACGCTCCAGGCCCGCCTCGACCGGCTGGAGCGCGAGGGCGTCATCACCGGCACGGGCCCGTCCCTCTCCCCCGCGGCCCTGGGTCACCCGGTGCTGGCGTTCGTGCACATCGAGGTCACCCAGGGCCACCTCGACGACGTGGGCGACGCGCTGGCCGCCGTACCGGAGATCGTCGAGGTGTTCTCGATCACCGGTGGCGGTGATCTCCTCACGCGGGTCGTGGCGCGCGACAACGCCCACCTGGAGGACGTGATCCAGAAGCTGATCAGCCTCCCCGGCGTGGTCCGCACCCGCACGGAGGTAGCGCTGCGCGAGCGGGTGCCGTACCGCCTGCTGCCGTTGGTGGAGTCGATCGGCCGCACGGCCGGCGGCTGACAGCGGCCACTCTTCGTCAATCCCGTCAGCGGCGTTGACGCCCTCCGTCGCACGTCGCACCTGGAGTTCGGTCTCTACCGCAACGCGGCCCTCTCCGGCGACCTCCTGCCCTCGCTCACACCCGTGAGCGGGAAGCCGCTGCACCGCACGCTCGACGGCATCGAGTTCGCGCCCTTCTTCGAAGGGACCGAGGACCCGACGCACACCTACGTACGGCGGGCGGAACCCCGTGTCGTGTTCGGCGGCACCGATTCGGGGGTGGCCAATCCCGCGAAGGCGGACGGCACCACGCTGCTCGACGAGGTACGGGCCGGTGCGCCGTTCCATGGGAAGGGGGCGCTGGTGAGCCGGGTGCGGAGCGTGGTGGACGCCTGGGTCGCCCGAGGTCTGCTGCGACGGGCCGACGGGGAGAGGGTGGTGAGGACGGCGCTGACGGGGACGTTCGTGCCCTGACCGCGGGTGCCGCCACGACCGGCGGCGGCCGCGCGTGGCGCGACGTTCGTGCCGTGCCCCCGGGTGCCGCTACGACCGGCGGCGGGGCTTGCCGGGCTTGCCGCCGGTGCCGCGTCGGCTGCCGCCCTTGGCACCGCCGGCGCGGCCCCGTGCCGCCCCGCCCGAGCCGGCCTTGCGCGCGACGCCGCCGGTCTTCGGCCGGGGGCGCTCGGCCTTCGGCTCGGCGGGCGGCTGCTGGGCCCGGCCCCGCGTGCTGTTGACCGTGCGACCACGGACGATGCCGATGAAGTCCTCCACCAGGTCCGTCGTGGCGCCCTCCGGCCAGGACAGGGCGACGCTGGACTGCGGGGCGTCCACGAGGGTCCGGTAGGTGAGGTCGCGGCGGTGGTGCAGCCGGGCCAGCGACTGGGGCACGGCCAGAACGCCGATGCCCGCCGCGACCAGCTCGATCGCGTCGGCCGTGGTCGCCGGGCGCTCGAAGGCGGGCTCGCCCGGCAGCCGCTCCCAGCCGAGCACGTCGTCCAGCGGGTGGATGACCACCTCGTCGGCCAGGTCGTCGAGGGTCACCTCGTCGGCCGCCGTGATCACGTGGTCCTTGGGGACCACGACGACCGTCGTCTCGGTGTAGAGGGGGATCGCGCTGAACGCCGTACGGTCCACCGGGAGCCGTACGAACGCCGCGTCCGCGGTGCCGTCGCGCAGTGCCTCGGGGGCGTCGGCGGGCGTCACCTGGAGGAGCGTGAGAGGCACGTCGGGCAGGCGCTCCTGCCAGGTCCGCGCCCACTTGGCGGGGGTCACTCCGGGGACGTACGCGAGCCGGAACGAGGGGGAATCCGCCGAGTCGGTCATCACGCCAGGTTACCGGCTGTGGTCGGCGGCCCGGTCCGCGGCCGATAGTCTGGACGGCATGACGTCGCACCAGAGCACCCAGACGATGAAGCCCGCGACCGCGGCGAAGAAGCTGGGTGTGTACCTCCCCGCCACCCCCGCCGAGTTCCAGGAGGGTGTCGTCACGCGCGCCGAGCTGAACGAGCTCCAGACGAACCCGCCGGAGTGGCTGCGCGCCCTGCGGGAGAGCGGCCCGCACCCCCGTCCGGTGGTCGCCGCGAAGCTCGGCGTGTCCATCGCCGGGCTGGCGCGTGGCGGCGTCACGGAGGCGCTGACCACCGAGCAGATCCAGGAGATCAAGGACGCGGGTCCCGAGTGGCTGGCGAAGGAGCGCGCCACCCAGGCCGAGGTCCGCAAGGAGGCGGCGCGCCTCAAGCAGCGCGACGCCGAGAGGGCCGACGGCGCGGAGTCCTGAGCCGCATCCCCCGCGGTCGCCCCGACGGCCCGGCGCGCCCGTGACGGTCGCTCCGGGCCGTCGGCATGACTACGATCTGCTCAGGTTCACCGACGTGGGTGTTTCGAGGTCGCTGGGGGTTGGGATGGTTGCTGGTCGTGTGGTGCGCTTCGACAGCCAGCGGGGTTATGGGTTCATCGCACCCGACGACGGCGGGGAGGATGTCTTCCTGCACGTCAACGACATGCTGATGCCCGAGTCGCAGGTACGCCGGGGCATCGTGGTCGAGTTCGAGATCGAGGACGGCGAGCGCGGTCCGAAGGCGTCCGGCGTGCGGCTCGCGCGGGGGGCGGACGGCAAGCCGCTCGCGGCCGACGACGACGTCCTGTGCGATGTGCTCAGCACCGAGGAGTTCACCCGTGACGTCACCGAAGCCCTGCTCACGGCGGCGCCCTCGCTGACCGCCGAGCAGATCCTCCAGGTGCGCTCCGGGCTCGCCCAGTTCGCGAAGAACCACGGCTGGGTCGAGGGCTGACGTCACCGGCCGGGCTCCCCCGGCCGGTGCGCCTCGGGTTCTCCGCGCGGCGGTCAGCGGTCGCGGCCCACCGTCAGAGGTGCCGGGTGATAGGGGACGTACGCCGCCCCGTCGAGGCCGAGGCCGGTCGCCGCGCGCTGGAGGGCGTCCGGGGTCGCGACCTGGCCCCAGCGGCCCGTGTCCACCCGCTGCTCGAGCGCGTGCAGCGCGGCGACGGTCTCCGCGGTGGTGAAGGCGCAGTGTCCGGCCCGCTCGACGTACGCCTGCCGTAGCAGCGCTCCGTCCCCGGCCGCGCGGACCCGTTCGCCGAAGCGGCGTTCCTGCTCGACCGGCACCAGGTTGTCGGCGACGGTGTGCACGTTCAGCAGCGGTACGGCGAGTCCCTGGCCGGCGGACGAGGTGCGCTCGGCGGTGCGGACGGCCTCAGGGTCCGCGGTGATCGAGGCGCCCGCGGTGAGCTTCGCCAGGTCGGTGCCCAGGTCGAGACCCGCGGCCCCGTACAGCGCGCGCACCTGCGGGGCGTGCGCGGAACCGGCGAGGAGACGGGCGTAGTCGACGCCGCGGTTCCAGGAGTTGTTGCCGCCCACGGACCGCTCGACGTGGTGGCGGCCGGTCTCGAGGAAGCCGAGGATGCCCTGCGCGAACCAGGCGAACTGCTGCTTCTGCTGTTCGGCCCAGTCCGTCGGTGCGGGCGCGGTCTCGCCGTGCGCCCAGGTGGGCAGGTTGAGGAAGGCGGCGGCCAGGGCGACACGGGCGCGGCCCTGTGGGGTGGCCTGCGCGGCGATGACGGCCGCGGTGAGCCTGGCGGCGGTGGCGACGGCTTCTGTCATGGTGTCCAGGCCGACCAGTTCCGGGGGCTCGTGCCCCTCGGGCAGCAGGAGACGGGCGATGGTGTACTCCGCGTCCAGTTGGTAGTTGTCCAGGTCGGTCCCCCCGGCCACCAGTCCGCACAGGCCGAGGGCGCCGTCGATGCGTCCGGCGCCGTCACGGGCGAGCTGGGCGTTGACGAGGCCGCCCATGGACTGGCCGACGCCGAGCGTACGGCGGGGCGTGCCGATCTTCGCGGTGACCGCGTCGATGGTCGCGAACTGGTCGCGGGCCGCGCTCTCGAGGGCCCACCACGGACCGTTCGGGTCGTAGGAGGAACCGGCCAACGCGTAACCCCGGGACAGGAGTTCGGTGCGGACGGCCTCGGTGGGGGCGTTGCCTGCGACGGTCGGGCCGAAGCCGTGGCTGAAGACCAGGAGCGTGCCGTTCCACTCGTCGGGGACGTCGGCGATCCAGGTGGCGCCGTCGGCGAGGGTGCCGGTGAGGCGGGGGGCGGCCCGCGTGTCCGCCCGGGCGGCGGGGACGGTGAGGGCGAGGGCCATGGCCATCGCCAGGGCGGCGAGGACGGTGCGGGGACGGTTGGGGGCACGCATGACGACGGCTCCTGTCGGTGGGGGGGTGGAGCGTGGGAGCGGTGCGAGCCGGTGCGAGCGACGAGGTGCTCAGTGCACTGACGGCTGCGAATGTAGGGACGTTTTCTGACGCTCGTCAACAGAGTGCACAACATGAATCGGCTCGGACGACGGGTTCCGGACCGCCGACCCGCCGACCCCGGAACGCCGACCGGAACCCCGACCGACCGTCAAGGACCCGTTGTCAGTGGCCTGATCTAGAGTTCCCGTCACTTGATCAGTGCGGGTGCAGGAGGCACACATGGGGTGGGTGTCGGCCGGCGACTACGAAGTCGCCCTCGACGACGGCAAGGTGGTGTGCCGCAACGCGGCGGGGCGTCGGTTGAAGTCCGTGCCGCCCAAGATCGCCGACGATCCGGCCGTGGTGGGCCTGCGTCAGCTCGTCGAATGGCTGGAACGGCACGAACAACGGTGCCTGACCGACGTGGAGCGCTGGATGGTCCGCTCGCTGCCGGTGCCGTTCGCCGTCCTCGCGCGGGTATGGCCCGATCCGGCATGGCAGGCCGCCCTGCGCGACCTCGTCGTCACCGGCCAGGACGGCGAGGTGGCCGGATTCCTGCGGGACGCCGACCCCGAGCGCGGCCTCGGCCTGGTCGACCTCGACGGCGACACCGTCCGCATCACCCCCGGCCTCGTGCGCCTCCCGCACCCGGTGCTCCTCGAAGACCTGGAGGACCTGAGGGAGTTCGCCGTCGAACTCGGTGTCGAGCAGCGCGCCCAGCAGTTGTTCCGCGAGGTCTGGCACCGGCCCGCCACCCTCGACGCCGAGGGCACCTCCGTCGAGGAGTACGCGGGCGGCGCCTTCAAGGAGCTGCGTTTCCTGCACGGCAGGGCCGCCCAGCTCGGCTACCGGGTGCGCGGCGGGAACGCCGTGTGCTCCGTCCTGGAGGACGGCCGGGGCGTCGAGGCCAGGGTGTGGATCGGCGACTACGACGGCTACGAGCAGACGGAGACCGGACCACTCACCTTCACCGACTCCGCCGGTCGGGCCCTGAAGCTGGGGCAGGTCGGGTCGGTGGCCTGGTCGGAGGGCATGCGCATGGCTGCCTCGCTGTACGCCGGGCGGGACATCGAGGACGAGGAGCAGGCGGCATGACGACGTACGACGAGGCGACTTCCGCGGCTCTGCTCGACGCCGGCGCGGTCCTGCCGCCGGGCACCACGGGCCGGGAGGACGCCGACGTCCTCACCGTCCGCACCTACACGCATCCCGCGCTGGACGAGCGGACGATCGTGCGGCTGGTGCCGGGCACGCTCGGCGAGGCGGAGGACCTGGCGCTGGACTTCCTCGGCCTGGTCCGGGAGCCGGAGACGCCAGAGGTCGGACAGGTCCGCCGGGAGACGCTCGGCTTCCCCGCCTGGGCGCTGGTCAACGACCCGGCCAACGGCCACCACGCACTGGCCCTCGTCAAGGACGTCGAGCGGCTCGCGCGGCAGGCCAAGTCCCGCCCCGGCACCGCCAAGGAGGGCTTCGAGGCACTCGGCGAGCGGCTCGGCCGGGCCGTGCCGCACTTCCTGCCCACCTTCTACGAACAGGCCGCCCGCGTCTTCCTCCAGCACGAGAACACCACGTACGCCGCCGCGTTCTTCGGCAAGGCCCGCGAGGCCGAGCGGGTGCACGCGCTGGCTGTGGACGAGGAGCGGCAGCGCGCCGTGTTCCTGGAGTTCGCGTTCGCCGGGGCGCTGACCGTGAAGGCGCTCAAGGAACACGTCAAGGCCCTCGCGGCCCGCCTCCGCCCCGCCGAGGCCTGGTCCCAGTTCCGGCAGTTGACGGTGGAGCGGTGCGCGGCCGGCATGCCGCCGTACGCCTCGCTGCCGCA
The DNA here is from genome assembly GCF_055577115.1 of Streptomyces sp. NPDC033216. Taxonomy (NCBI): domain Bacteria; kingdom Bacillati; phylum Actinomycetota; class Actinomycetes; order Kitasatosporales; family Streptomycetaceae; genus Streptomyces; species Streptomyces sp. NPDC033216. The sequence goes on from NZ_JBVIQK010000004.1 coordinate 324,455, forward strand.
GGACGCCCGCGGCCTGATCAAGGCAGCGGGCCTGGCCCGGGCCACCGAGGAGTGCGCGCTGGTCGCCGATCTGATCGCCTCACCGGCGGCGGTCCGGGCGCCCGCGTCCTTCTGGAACACCTACCGGACCACGCTGGTGATGCTGGCCGAACAGCAGCCCGCCGTGCGGGCCCGGCTGCTGGAGATCATGCCGGCCGGCCTGGGTCGTTCCACGGGGGACGACGAGTTCTGGCTGGCGCTGCTCGCCGAGTGCGGCGCGGATCTGCTGCTCACCGGCGAGACCGAATCCGACGTCGACGCGGCGGACTGGCTGAGCCGCTGGTCCCTGCACCGCAAGCACGGCAGCTCGGCCAGTGACCGCTCGCCGGCCACGCTGGCCCTCGTTCGGCGGATGGCGTCGCGGCTGCGCTACCTCGGCCGGCCCGTGGACCTCTTCTCCGGCCGCTGGCACGCCGGCGCCGACCTGGACCTGGTCGACCTGTGCCTGGCGGAGGGCGTGCCGCTGACGGTGCCCGGCGCCGACCAGAGCGTCTTCCTGCCCCTGAACCAGTGGCTGAAGGACGAGGCGCCGGGCCGACGGGAGCTGACGGCCGTCGCGGCGGACCCGCGCCACCGCCGGCTGTTGTACACGTCCGTTGGCACCCTCAGCGGCCACCGGCCCGACGCGCGACTGCTGGAGAGGCTGGCGGGTCACCCCGTCCTCGCCGACGTGCTGCGAGAGTGGCTGGAGGACGCGGCCGAGGAGCTGACCGCCGCCGCGGGCCTGCCTGCCGCGCGCGGGGCGCTGGACAGGCTGCGGCCGTTCCGCGCGGTCGCGGCCCGGGTCAGCCCCGCCGCCGTCGCCGCGGTCGCCTCGCACGAGGCCGCGCCGCTGCTCGGCCGCACGCTGCGCGCCGGCATCCCCGACGAACTGGGCTGGCCCGCCCTCGAGGACGCGCTGAAGCGGCTCGACGCCGAGACCAGGCGCGACCGCGACGACACCCTGCGCGTCGAGGAAGCCTGGCCCGCCCTGATCCTCGCCCGTCGACACAAGGTGATCGTCGTCGGCCCGGAGCGCATCCTCCTCGAGCACGACCTGCGGCTGCCCGACGGACTGGACCGCTGGCAGCGTCCGTCGTTCCGCTTCACCGACGGCGAGCTGCTGGTGATGTGGCCGCAGGGCGGCAAGCAGTTCGGCTACTGGTCGGCCCGCCCCTCCGACACGTTCCCCCTGAGCGGCGAACGGGTCCCCCACTGGTACGGCTCCAACGACGCCGGTGAGCCGTCGATCCCGCTGCCCTCGGGCGGCCGGGCCACCGGCGGGCGCACGCTGCACACCGGTGACACGGTCCTGCCGCCGAGCCGTCGCATCCTCGGCGACGGCACCTCCTTCTGGCGTCAGGGCCGGCAGGGGCGCAAGCAGGTGTGGTTGGAGTACGACCCGGCCACCGGCACGCACGGGCGTGCCTCGCTGCCCGCGTTCCTGCGGACGGGCATCAGCGACGACGCCACCCTGCTCCAGGAGCACTGCGCGGTGCTGCCGCTCCAGCCCGGTCTGGAGCACAGCCCGTTCGGCACGGACGGCACGGTCCTCGGACACTGGGTGCGCGAGGAGGGCGACGCCCGCGTCACCGCCGGCACACCGGACGGACGCACGGTCTCTCTGCCGAAGGGCCGCGACGGCGTCGTACGGGGCGTGCCGGTCGGCGCGCTGCGGCTCCCCGGCGGAGCCGAACCCGTCGTCGTCGCCCTGCACCGGGCGCTCGCCTTCCACACGGCGGACGACACCTCCGGGACCGGGGAGTCCGGGCGCGTGACCCCGCTCGAGCGGGGCGGCGAGTTCGCCGCCGGCACGCGGCTGGTCCCGCCGGTCGCCTTCTGGCACGCACTGCGGCCACGGGACGAGGCGTCGTCGGCGGTCCTGCGGGCGCTCAGCGACGAGCAGGCTGCCACGGTGCTGCGGGCCGGGGCGGCGGCGCTCGCCGAGCACGCCGCGCGGGTGGCGGCGGCCAGGGCGGCCGCGGGGGACGCGGCCGGGGAGTCGGTGGCGGCCCCGACGGGGAGTTCCGCGGGGCCGAGCGGCACCGCCGCCGGACCCGCCGTAGACGGCAAGCCCGCCCTCCCGGCCGCCGACGAGGTCCTGCGCGAGGCGGTCTCCCGATGTCTGCCCGGCATCACCGAGCCGTGCCTGCTCATCGGGGTCTCCTCGCTGGTGCGCGCGGTGCTGCGGCTCGCGGAGTCGACCGCGGCGTTCGTGGCGCCCCCGGTGGAACCGAATCCGGTGCAACGGCAGCGTGTCGCGGGCATGTTCGCCGACCTCAGTCCCCGCCACGGTGAGGATCAGACCCTTCGGGAGGCCACCGCGGGCCTCGCCGACCAGCAGGGCTGGTGGCGCAGCGGGCAGCAGTGGACCGCGTTGCGCCAGATCCGTTCCGTGAACCACGTGCTGTCCGGCAACCCCGACGACGGCCGGCCGCTGCCCGAGCGCTCCCGGTCGACGGGGTCCGCTGAGGGCTGGCGCAGCGACGAGTTCACCGTCCCCGGCATCGGAATGCTGTGGCTGTCGGTGCTCGACGTGCTGCGACCGCTCGCCTACCGCGCCGCGTCCCCCGTCGTGTCCGAGGCTCATCGGGAGGCCCTCCTCCTGTTGTTCGACGCGATCGTGGACGGTCCGCTGGCCGCGGCCGACGGCGCCGCTCTGCGGCAGATCGTGCTGAGCGAGCCGCAGGACAAGCACGAGCGCCTTGGCCAGGTGCTGCGGCGGGACGGCCGTACCGTCGTCGTCCTCGGCTGCCAGCAGGTCGACCAGGAGAAGGGGCGCGTGCACTGGCTGGCCCTTGACCACGACCCGTCCGGCGCGTTCGGCGCGATCGCCCACTTCGTGCTGGAGCGGGAGAGGGCGCACCCGCCGGTGTTCCCCTCCGACGCCCTGGCCGCCGTCACCAGGCTGATCCGGGAGAAGGGGCCCGCGCCCTGGCAGCCGGGGGCGCCGGAGGCGCTCGCCGCCGCGACAGGGGGCGGGGTCGGCCCCGTGCAGTCGGCGCTGCTGCTGGCCGGCAAGCCGGCCGAGGTGGCGACGGACGTGCTCGCGACGATCGGGCTGAAGCCTCGTCAGAAGACGCTCGGTGACAGCCTGCTGACCTCCTTCCGACTCGGCGACGGTCCCGCGCTCGTCGGTGCCCTGCTGCCCGACAGCCCAGGTGACCTGTGGACCGCCGGTCCGGACACGGCGGCCGCGGGGCGGGTGTGGGAGGAGCGGTTCGGCGGGTTCGTCCGGCTCCCCGAGGACATCGCCGCCGATCTCGAACTCGCCGGGGTGTCCATCGGATCGGTCGAGGAGGTGCTCAACCCCACCCGCACACCCTGGATCAGCCGCACCACCGTCCAGCGGCCGGGCGAGAACGGTGACCTCGTCCCCGACGACGCGCGGGCACTGCCCAGCCGCTACCAGCTGACGAACGCCGTGGCCTCCCTGGCCGGGCTCGCCTACACCCTGCCGTACGGCCATCCGCTGCGCGCCGCCCTGCCCGAGGGGCTCGCCGCGGTGCGCCGTCGCCTCACGGATCCGGGACTGCTGCTCGATCTCGACGCCACGTGGGCGGAGAAGGGCACGACCGCGCCCGGACTGCGCAAGGCGTACGGCATGCCCGCCACCGGCGGCACCGACGTGGACGGTCTGACACGCCTGGGCGAAGCGCTGGTGCTGCGCCCCTGGTACCAGGACCAGGAAGCGGTCCTGGTGCGGCCGGCCGGGCTGACCGGACCGGACGACGCCGTGTTCGGGCTCGTCGAGGGGCTGGCCGGACCGGGACGCGGCGGCGGCCTGCGCGCGCTGCGGGTCATCCTCGGCGACGACCTCGCCCGTGCGCTCGCCGCCGGCATCGAGGGACCCGCCGGGCACGCCCAGGACCCGACGTTCAGCGTGCCGGAGCTGGTGGCGGAGGTCGCCGGGGCGCACGGCCTGAGCGAGGACGCGGCGGCGCTGTACCTCCAGTTGCTCGCGCTGCCCGACCCCACGGACAGCAACTGCGCCCGCTGGACCGGCTGGAAGCCCGCCCGCCTGAGGAGGGCCCGCGCGCAGCTCTCGGCCACGGAACTGGTCGTGGAGGCCAAGCGGCCGCGCGCCGGGCGCACCCTCTTCCTGCCCTGTGGGTGGCGCGACCTGAAGGCGCCCGCGCTGCCGGTCGAGGTGTGGAAGGAACGCCTCTACCCGGTGGGCGAGCGCTCCCGCGCGGTGCCGCTGGTGCCCGTGCCCGAACTGTTCGCGCGCGCGTGGGACCGCGTCCGCGCCGGCGACGCCCCGGCATACGAGGAACTCACCACCCGGGCCACCCGCAAGGGCCGCCGCCGATGACCGCCGTCCCCCCGCACCTGGAAGAACACCTGCCGATGACGACCGATCTCTCCCCCGCCCCGGCCCGCCAGATCGTCCCGCCCGAGGACCGGCACTCCACCGAACTGGCCTTCCTCGCCGCGTACGACGACGGACCGCGTCCGCCCGCCTGGCGGCTGACCCCACGGGCGGTCGTCACCTTCGTCATGGGCAGCGACGGGCGGGCCCTGAAGCTGCCCGACGGCGCCGAGGCTGCCGACGGGGTGCCGCGTCGGCTCGTGATCGAGGGCAAGTTCGTGGGCGACCGGGCCCTGGTCGAGCGATGCGTGGTGACCCTCGCGGGCGAGCGGGGTCTTCTCCTCGTCGGCGAGCCCGGTACCGCCAAGTCCATGTTGTCGGAACTGCTGTCCGCCGCCGTGTGCGGCACCAGTGGCCTGGTGGTGCAGGGCACGGCGGGCACCACGGAGGATCAGCTCAAGTACGGCTGGAACTATGCCCTGTTGCTTGCGCAGGGGCCGAGCCGGCAGGCCCTGGTGCCCTCGCCTGTGCTGACCGCCATGCGGCGGGGCGGGATCGCGCGGGTCGAGGAGGTCACCCGCTGTCTGCCCGAGGTGCAGGACTCCCTGGTGTCGTTGCTCTCCGAGCGGCGCATCGCGGTACCCGAACTGGCCGGTTCCGAGGACGCCCTGGCGCACGCGGCACCCGGTTTCAACCTCATCGCCACGGCCAACCTGCGCGACAAGGGTGTCTCCGAGATGTCCGCGGCCCTCAAACGCCGCTTCAACTTCGAGACGGTCGGCCCCATCCCCGACCTCGACGCGGAGACGGCGCTCGTGCGCAGCCAGGCACGGGCGTCGGTGGAGCGGGCCGGGGCGCCGTTCCACGTCGACGACGCGGTGCTGGAGGCGCTCGTCACCGCCTTCCGGGACCTGCGCGAGGGCCGGTCGGCGGAGGGCTGGGAGGTGGAGCGACCGTCCACGGTGATGAGCACCGCCGAGGCCGTGTCCGTAGCGGGAGCCCTGGCTCTCGCGGCGGCCTACTTCCCGGGGGACCGTGACGTGCTGGGCCTGCTGCCGGGGCACCTCCTGGGCGTGGTCCGCAAGGACGACCCCGCCGACGCGGCCCGGCTGCGCGGCTACTGGGACGGTCCCGTCCGCCGCCGCGCGGAACAGGGATCCGCCACCTGGCGCACCCTGTGGGACCTGCGCACGGTCCTGGAGGGCTGACGGCCGTGTCCCTCCCCTCCCACGTCGGTCCGGGCACGGCCGGTCACCGCCCGGATCCCGACGCACCCGGCTCCCGTCCCGGTCCGGGCGCATCCGGTGCCCGTCCGGACCCCGACGCACCCGGTGCCCGTCCGGGTCGGGGCGCACCCGGTTCCCGTCCGAGCACACCCGAGGAGGCCCTCACCGCCCTCACCGGCCCGGCGGCGCCCTACCTCGTGGGCGTACGGCATCACGCGCCCTCTCTGGCCGCCGCGATGCCGCTGCTGCTGGACGAGGCGAAGCCGGACGTGCTGCTCGTCGAGCTGCCGGCCGAGACGCAGGAGTGGCTTCCGTGGCTCGGGCACGAGGAGACGCGGGCCCCGGTGGCGCTGGCCGCCGCCCCCGGTGGCGGGAGCGGCGGCGTGGGGCCGGCGTTCTTTCCGTTCGCGGACTTCTCCCCCGAGCTGGCAGCCGTGCGCTGGGCGAAGCGGAGGGGCGTGCCGGTGCTCGCCTGCGACCTGCCGCTCGCCGATCGGGCGTGGGGCGAGGGCCGGGTCGCCTCGGCACCGGGCGTCGGCGGTCCCGGGCTGGCCGCCGCGCTGCGAGCCGGGCTGAGCGGCCGTCCCGGGGACGATCTCTGGGACCGGCTCGTCGAGGCCACCGCGCCGGGCTCTCCGCCCGAGGCCCTGCGCCGGGCTGCCCTGCTCACCGGCTGGGCGCTGCGTGAGGACGCGGTTGCGGGCGGCGGCGTGCCCGAGCTGGACCTGCGGCGGGAGCGGTGGATGCGGGCGCGGCTCGCGGAGGCCACCTCGCGTGGGGAGCGGGCCGCCGTGGTGGTCGGGGCCTTTCACGCCCCGGCGCTGGTGGGGCAGCACCCGGCGGAGGCCGAGGAGGCGGCCACCGACGCGAACCACCCCGCGTGGACCACGTCCCTCATCCCCTACACCTATGCCCTGCTGGACGAGCGGTCCGGCTATCCGGCGGGCATCCGGGACCCGGAGTGGCAGGACATGGTGCTGCGCGCGGCGGGCGATCCGGAGGCGCTGGAGGAGGCGTTGACTCGGGCCGCCGTCCGCGTCTGTGCCGAGCTGCGGGGCCTCGGCCACCCGTCGGGGCCCGCCGACGCGCGCGAGATCGTCCGGCTCGCCTCCGATCTGGGCCGGCTGCGCGGGCTGCCCGCGGCGGGCCGGGGTGAGCTGGTGGAGGCCGTGCAGACGGTGCTGACGCAGGGTGAGCCGTACGGACGGGGGCGGGCCGTGGCGCGGGCGATGGAGCGGGTGCTGGTCGGCACCCGCTCCGGACGGCCCGCGCCGGACGCCCCGCGCTGCGGTCTGGCTCCGGCGGTGGAGGCCGAGGTGGCGGAACTGGGCCTGCCCGGACCGTCGGACGGGGTGCCCGGTGCGGCGCGGGATCTGCGTCTTGACCCGTTGCGCTCCGACCTCGACCGGCGCCGGGAGCTGCTGCTGCGCCGACTGACGGTGTGCGGGGTGCCGTACGGCGAGACGAAGGAGGTCGTCGGCGCGGGTGGTGCCGAGGCCCTCACCTCGCGTTGGGAGGTGCGCTGGACGCCCGCGACGGCGGCCATGCTGACCGCGGCCGGTGTACGCGGGGTCACCGCGGCCCAGGCCGCCGAGGGCGTGCTGCGCGAGCGGCGCCGCGTCGAGCGGGACGAGGGCGGGCCGACGGCGGCGCAGGCTCTCGACGGGCTGGCGCAGGCCGCCGAGTGCGGTCTGCCCGTGCTCGCGGACGAACGGCTCGACGACATGGCCGAGACTCTCCCCCCGGCCGGCACGTTGCCTGAACTGCTCGCGGGGCTGGCGCTGCTGGACCGGCTGCGGGCAGGTCACATTCCCGGTCTCGGCCACGACGAGGACCGTACGGAGCGGGCGGCGGGCGTGGCGGAACTGCTCACCTCGGCGGCGGTGCGGCAGGTGGACGGCCTGACCGGTTCCGAGGACCTGGCGGACGCCCACGCGCTGCTCGAACTCGCCTACCGAGCAGACCCGTTGGGAGGCATCCGGCTCACCGACGCCCTGACCCGGCTGGCCGCCGACGGCTCCCCGCTGATGCGCGGGGCCGCCGGCGCCGTACGTGTGCTGCTCGGGCAGGAGGATCCGCGGGTCTTCGGGAACCGGGTGGCGTCCTGGGTCGACGGGGCCGTCGACGCCGACTCGCGCGCCGCGCTCACCACGCGGCTCGGCGGGCTGCTGACCGCCGCCGGCCCCCTGCTGGAGGCGGCGGCGCCCGCGCTGGAGCCCCTGCTCGACCGGGTCTCGGAGCTGCCCGACCGGGAGTTCCTCGACCGGCTCCCGGCGCTGCGTGGCGGCTTCGACGCCCTCAGTCCCGCCGCCCGCGACCGCCTGCTGGCGGCCGTCGAGGAGCGCCTCGCCGTCTCGCACGTCACGGACACCGGCGGTGTCGACCCTGCGGCGCTCGCCGACTGGACGCGGGCGGACCTCTCCGCACGCGAGACGCTGCGGACGCTGGGACTGCTCCCCGCGCCCCTCGCGACCGAAGCGGACGTCCCCGTCGGCTCCCCCGCGCCTCGGGCCGAGGGCGCTCTGCTCGGCCCCGGCGACCGCTGGCGGCTCGTCCTGGGCCGCCGCAAGGACCGACTCCCCGCTTCCGCCGCATCGTTGGCCACCGCACTGGACGAGCTGTACGGCAGCGGACGTGGGGAGGGCAGCAGAGGGGACCTGACCGGGCGCGGCATGGGCGCCGGCCGGGAGGTGCCGTATCCGGGCGCGCGGGAGTGGTCGCAGGAACTGGCGATGCTGTTCGGTCCGGGCATCCGCGAGGAGGTGCTGGCGGCGGCCGCCGCGTCGGGTCGCAAGGACGTGCTCGCCGAGCTGGACGCGGACAGCGTGCGCCCCTCGGTGGAACTGCTGCGCACCGTGCTGAGTCACGCGGGCGGTCTGCCCGAGGCCCGGCTGGCCGCGCTGCGTCCGCTGGTCCGGCGGCTGGTCGAGGCCCTGACCCGGCAACTGGCCACCCGGCTGCGGCCCGCCCTGCACGGCACGGCCCTGCCGCGCCCCAGCCGGCGTCCGGGCGGCGCCCTCGACCTGTCGCGCACCCTGCGCGCCAACCTCGCGACCGCGCGCCGCGCCCCCGACGGCACGATCCATGTCATCCCCGAGCACCCCGTGTTCCGCACGCGTGCGCGGCGCTCCGCCGACTGGCGGCTGATCCTCGTCACGGACGTCTCGGGCTCCATGGAGGCGTCGACGGTCTGGGCCGCGCTCACGGCGTCGGTGCTGGCCGGGGTGCCGACCCTGTCCACGCACTTCCTGGCCTTCTCCACCGAGGTCATCGACCTCACCGGGCACGTCGAGGACCCGCTGTCGCTGCTGCTGGAGGTCAGCGTGGGCGGCGGCACGCACATCGCGGCGGGTCTGCGGCACGCTCGCGAGCTGGTCACCGTGCCTTCGCGGACCCTCGTCGTGGTCGTGAGCGACTTCGAGGAGGGCTATCCGCTCGGCGGGCTGCTCGCCGAGGTCCGCGCCCTGGTCGGGGCGGGATGTCACGTCCTGGGCTGCGCGAGCCTCGACGACACGGGCCGGCCCCGCTACTCCACGGGCGTCGCCGGCCGGCTCGTCGCGGCCGGTATGCCGGTGGCCGCCCTCAGTCCGCTCGAACTCGCCCGCTGGGTAGGGGAGAAGATCGCATGAGCCGAGATCTGTCTACGCAACTCCCGGGCCCGGACCAGTCGTCGGACCGCCCCGGCGCGGAGCCGTCGCCAGCCCGTGTCGGTCCGGAGCCGTCGCCGGCCGGTCTCGGCCCGGACCCGTCGTCGGACCGTCCGGACACGGGGCTGCCTCCGGTCGCTCCGTCCGTCACCGCCGAGCTGGTCGGAGCGCTCTCGCCGCGACTCCGCAAGCGGCTGGACGCGGGCGTCGCCAAGCTCGCGGCCCGTCCGGCTGTGCGCGACGGCGACACCGTGCGGATCGCCGTCGACGACGACACCGACCTCGAACTGCTCGCCCCCGGCGGGACGGTGACCCAAGCGGACGCGATTCGCTGCGGGTGCCTGCTGGCGCCGGACTGCCTGCACCGCGCGGCCGCCGCCTCGGCAGCGCCGGTCGCCGACGACACGCCCCCGGCCCCGTCGGCCGACGAACCGAGGGACACGGCGCAGGAGGCCCAAGAGGCGCAGGAGGGAGCCGGCTCCGCCACCGCCGGACCCGAGGAGTGCGTCGCCGCCCGTGCGGTGTACGACGCGACGGCCGCCGTCCTTGAGGCCGGCACGGACGGCGCCGGCGCCGTGCTCCAGGCGGAGCTGCTGCGCGCCGCGCACACCGCACGCCTCGCGGGCCTCCCCCGGCTCTCGGCCGCCGCGATCTCCGTGGTCACCGGGGTGCGCGCGGCCCGTTCCGCGGACCCGGCGTACCGCCTCGCCGACCTCTCGGACGCACTTCGCGGCGCCCTGGGCGTGGCCCACCGCGTCCCCCACGCCACGGGCGCCGACCTGACCGGACTGCGCGGCACGGCACGGCAGCCGTACCGCCCCGACGGCTCCCTGCGGCTGTACGGCTTGTTCTCCGAACCGGTGCTCACGGCCACCGGCTACGCGGGCGCGGTGACCTGGACCGCCGACGCCGAGGGCCGCCTCTACACGGTGTCCGACGTGGCGCCCGGCGGTCCCGGCCGCGCGACCGGGGCCGCCGACCGGGCCGTGCGGATCGGCGACACCTCGCTGACGCACCGTGAGCTGGCGCGCGCGGGCCTCGCCGTGTCGGGCGCCACCGTCTCGCCGACGGGACGCCTGGGCGCGGGGGCCGGGGTACGTGCGGTGCGCGCGTCCGGTGCCGCATGGCGCGGCGAGCCGCTGGACCGGCTGTGGGCCGTGCCTGTCGCCGAACAGGTGGCGCGGGCCCTCCGCGGCGGCCACGACCTGCTGTTCCTCGACGTGACGCTCATGGGCACGGTCCGGGAGGCTGCGGGCGACTGTCTGCTGGCCGACTGCGCGGGCGTGCCCCTGCGGCTGGCCGTGGCGCACGACGCGCCCGCTCTGCCGTACCGCGAGAATCTGCGTCTGCTGGCGGCGGCGAGGGGCAGCACGCTGCGGGTCGTCGCCCGGCTTGCGCCCGGACCGGCCCCCCGGGCGCTGCTGCTGGCCGTCGAGCATCCCGGCGACCCGGCCGCCCGGGTGGACCTGGGGCTCGACCGGCTCCAGCGCGCGGACCTGCCCGCGGGGACGGTCCCGGCCGCGACTCCGGCTCCGGCCGTGGACGAGGCCCCGCTGCACCTGCTGCGCCGACGGGTCCACCAGGCCGTGTCGGGGGGCCGACGTGTGCTGGCCTTCCCGGGGAGCGCGGCGGGCGACGGGGCCCGGTTGCGCCGCGTGGGTCTCGGCACGGCCGGCGAACTCCTCGACGAGTTGCACACCGCCGCGGCGGACCGCGCCCGTGACGCGTTCGGACGGCTCCTGCCATCCGACTCGGGCCGTTTCGCGGGCGCGTGGCTGGCGGCCGCGCTGTACACCGGCGAGGTCGAGCGGTCGCTGTGCGCTCAGGCGTGGGGGGCGCCCTCGATCCCGGCGCGGGCGATCACGGCGTGAAGGCGATCCCGGCGTAGAGGCGATCCACGCACAGGGGGATCCCGGCGTGAGGGCATTCACGATTCCCCCTCCTTTAGGACGGGATCTGACCTCTATGGCTCCTAACGTGGTCCACGAACGCGGAACACACTGCACGGAGACGGAGACACGCCATGTCGCTGAACAACCCCGCCACCCTTGCCTCGGCTCTCACCGGTGAGCGCGCCGACCTGCTGGAGACCCTGGCCAAGCACCGCGACTTCCTGCGCTTCACCACCAAGGGCCTGACCGACGAGCAGGCCGGGATGCGGACCACCGCGAGCGAGCTGTGTCTCGGCGGCCTGATCAAGCACGTCACCTCGGTCGAGCGGAACTGGGTCTCCTTCATCGTGGACGGCCCGTCGGCGATGGGCGACTTCGACAACATGACCGAGGAGGACTTCGCCCGACGTGCCGACGAGTTCCGGATGCTGCCCGGCGAGACGCTGGCGGAGGTGCTGGAGGACTACGCGGAGGTGGCTCGCCGCACCGACGAGCTGGTCGCATCGCTGCCCGACCTCGACGCGGCGCACCCGCTGCCGTCGGCGCCGTGGTTCGAACCGGGCAAGAAGTGGTCGGCCCGCCGGGTGCTGCTCCACGTGATCGCCGAGACCTCCCAGCACGCGGGGCACGCCGACATCATCCGCGAGTCCCTGGACGGCGCGAAGACCATGGGATGAGCCGGCTCCCCGTCAGCAGACCCGGAACAGATGTCGCCGCCAGGGCAGGAGTCGCCGTACAGGCCCTGGTCGGCCGGCCGGTCGCCCTCGAGGTCGTACGCCCGTGAGGTGAGCACGTCGGTCAGGCGCAGGTCACCCCCGCAGGTCGTCCCCGGGTGGGGCAGGCCTGCCTGGGCCGGGCGGCCGGAGTGGTCGACGACAGCCACCAGCCGGCGCGGGTCGGGGTGAGACCCGGGGGGGCACTCTCGGGGGTGACCCGGAGGCGCTCGGAAGCACGGCTCGGCCTGCCGGCCCCACCTCCGTGGTGGAGCTACCCCTACCCCCGGTTCGGTAGGCCGCTCCCTCGTGCCCGGGAGGGGAACGAGGCATCGTTCGATGCGGCGGATCCGAAGCGCGGTTGCCGCTCGGCCGAATCCCGACCGCTGTTGTGAGGCCATTCCTCAACGGCCCGAGTCCCCCGGAGGGAAACCCCGATGACGTCGCCCGTCCTGTCGAAGCCGCAGCCGAAGCCGCAGATGCGGCCCGTGCACGAACCGGCGCGAAAGGACGGCGCGAGCGCTGCGGGGGCCACCGTGGAAGCGGCCGCGTCGACACCGCCCGGCCCGCTCGCCTCCTTCGTACGGTTCGTGGTCTGCGGCGGCGGGGTCGGGCTCCTCTCCGGCGCCGCCGTCCCACTGCTGGCCACACTGATGCCCTGGGCGCTGGCGAACGCGGCGATCACCGTGGTCTCGACGCTGCTGTGCACCGAACTGCACGCCCTCTTCACCTTCGGCACCGGGCGACGTGCCGGGTGGCGCCGGCACGTGCAGTCCGCCGGGTCGGCCACGGCCGCCTACGGGGCCACCTGCGCCGCGATGCTGGTCCTGTACACGGTCCAGTCGTCCCCCGGCATCGTCACTCAGCAGGCCGTGTACCTGGGCGCCTCCGCCCTCGCGGGCACGGGACGCTTTCTGGTGCTGCGGCTGTTCGTGTTCGCGGACCGCGCGCGGAACGGGACGGTTGAGGCCCCGCGCGGCGGACCCGCCGTGCCGGCCGCGGTCGTACCGGCCGTCCTCACCCGCCCCGCTCTGGCCGCCGCGTGCTGAGCTGACGGCTGACACTGACCCTCTGCGTACGGCCCGCCGTTGCCCGGCGACCTCGACTACCCGAGGAACGACAACCGCACCTGACGCTCGGGGTTGTCGCGGTTGGTGTCCACGAGGCACACCGACTGCCAGGTCCCCAGCCGCAGGGTGCCGTCCACCACCGGCAGGGTGGCGTGGGGTGGGACGAACGCCGGCAGGACGTGGTCGCGGCCGTGGCCGGGGCTGCCGTGGCGGTGCTGCCAGCGGTCGTCGGCGGGGAGGAGGGTGTGCAGGGCGGCAAGGAGGTCGTCGTCGCTCCCGGCGCCGGTCTCGATGATCGCGATGCCTGCCGTGGCGTGCGGGACGAAGACGTTCAGAAGGCCGTCGCGGCCGGCCGCCGTCTCCCGCAGGAAGGCCTCGCAGTCACGGGTGAGGTCGACGACCGTCTCCTGTGCGCCGGAGGTGATGTGCAGTACCCGGGTGGTGAACGCGTCTGACATGCCCCCATCCTGACCCATTCCCGCCAGGGTCGATGCTCGCCCCGTGGCCGGCCCGCCGGGAAGATCCACGACCCCGGCACTGTTGGTTCAAACGTGAACGATATGCGTGAGGTCGAGGTGGTCGTCGTCGGCGCCGGTCAGGCGGGTCTGGCCGGCGCCTATCACCTGCGGCGCACCGGCTTCGAGCCGGAGCGGGACTTCGTGGTGCTCGATCACTCCCCCGGCCCGGGCGGCGCGTGGCAGTACCGGTGGCCCTCACTGACGTACGGCAAGGTGCACGGGATGCACGCGCTGCCTGGCAGGGAGCTGACGGGAGCGGATCCGGCGCGGCCCTCCTCCGAGGTGATCGCCGAGTACTTCACGGCGTACGAGCGGGCCTTCGACCTGCGGGTGCGGCGGCCGGTCGACGTGACGGCGGTGCGCGAGGGGGCGGGCGGGCGGCTGCTCGTCGAGAGCTCCGAGGGTACGTGGGCCACGAAGGCGCTGATCAACGCCACCGGCACCTGGGACCGGCCCTTCTGGCCGCGCTACCCCGGACAGGAGACCTTCCGCGGCCGCCAGTTGCACACCGCGCGCTATCCGGGGCCCGAGGCGTTCGCCGGGCTGCGGGTGGTCGTGGTGGGCGGCGGTGCGTCGGGTACCCAGCACCTGCTGGAGCTCGCCCCGTACGCGGCCGCCACCACCTGGGTGACGCGGCGGCCGCCCGTCTTCCGCGAGGGTCCGTTCGACGAGGACGCGGGCCGCGCGGCGGTCGCGCTCGTGGAGGAGCGGGTAAGGCATGGCCTGCCCCCGAGAAGCGTCGTGTCCGTGACCGGCCTGCCGTTGAACGACGCGATCCGGCAGGGGCTGGCGGACGGGGTGCTCGACCGGCTGCCCATGTTCGACCGGATCACACCGGACGGGGTGGAGTGGGAGGACGGGCGGCATGTGTCCGCCGACGTCATCCTGTGGGCGACCGGCTTCCGGCCCGCCCTGGACCACCTGGCGCCGCTGCGGCTGCGCGAGCCGGGCGGCGGCATCCGTGTCGAGGGCACGCACGCGGCGGCCGACCGCCGCGTCCACCTCGTCGGCTACGGCCCCTCCGCGAGCACCATCGGTGCCAACCGGGCGGGGCGCGCTGCCTTGCGGGACATCAGGCGGCTGCTCGCCGAGTGGGGCGGGAAGCCGGCCGCCGCCTGACGTGCCGTGGGCTCAGCGGGCCTTCGACGGACCGGGCGAGGCCTGAACGCTCTGCTGGACCCTGTGGAACTCGGCGACATTGCGCTGGTGTTCCTCGTAGGCGGCGGTGAAACGCGTGTCGCCCGGCTTGACCGTGACGAAGTACAGCCAGTCGCCGGGTGTCGGGCTGATCGCGGCGCGCACGGCTTCCTCACCAGGGTTGTCGATCGGCGTCGGGGGCAGTCCCATGCGCTGGTAGGAGTTGTAGGGACTGTCGATCCGGGTGTCCGCCGTGCTCGTCCTGAGCGTGGAGCGGTTCAGGGCGTAGTTGATGGTGGAGTCCATCTGCAACGGCATGCCGCGCTCCAGACGATTGAAGACGACGCGGGCCACCTTGCCCATGTCCGCCTCGGTGGCGGCCTCGGCCTGGACGATGCTGGCGACGGTGACGGCCTGGTAGACGTTCATGGCGTTGCGCTGGGCCCCGGCGGCGACCGGCGCGCCGTTGAACTTCTTGTTGGCGGTGTCGACCATCCGCTTCAGCAGCTCCTGCGGCGTCGTCTTCCCGTCCAGCGGATACGTCGCCGGGAAGAGGAAGCCCTCCGGGTTGCCCTCGGCGTCGAGCGGCAGCTTCAGACCGGCCGTCGGCAGCGACTTCCGGGTGGTCCCGGCCGGCAGGGCGAGGACCTTGTCGACGGCCTCGTAGACCTGGCCGGCTCGCCAGCCCTCCGGGATCACCAGTGCCGTCGGTTTCTTCTCCACGGGACTGTCCGTGCTCAGCAGCGGCACCGCCACAGCGGTGCCGGCCGCGACGGCTCCGGTGGCGATGAGGACGAGACGGCCCCGGCGCGTCAGTCGGATCGCTCTCGGTGGCGGGTTGTTCATCTGCATGCGGGCACGGTAACCCGCATATCATTCCAATCTCGGCATCAACTGGCATATCGTCAGCTTGTCGGCTCCAGTCGGGCGTCCCGTCGCACCAGCTCCGCATACCGCCCGTCGCGCGCCAGAAGCTCATCGTGCGTCCCCCGCTCGGCCAGTCGGCCGGAATCCAGGACCACGATCTGGTCGGCATGGCGAACGGTGGACAGCCGGTGGGCGATGGTCAGCGTGGTGCGGTTGGCCGAGAGCGCGTCGATGGCCTCTTGGACAGCGTGCTCGGTCCGGGTGTCCAGGGCGCTGGTCGCCTCGTCGAGGATCAGCACCGGCGGGTCGCGCAGGATGGTGCGGGCGATGGCCAGGCGCTGCTTCTCCCCGCCGGAGAAACGGTGCCCGCGCTCGCCGACCACCGTGTCGTAACCGTCGGGCAGGGCGGCGATGTGGTCGTGGATCTGGGCCGCCCGCGCCGCGGCGTGCAGCTCTTCGTCGGTGGCGTCCGGCTTGGCGAAGCGCAGGTTGTCGGCGACCGAGGAGTGGAAGAGGTACGTCTCCTGCGAGACGACGCCGACCGCGCGTGCGAGGGTGTCGAAGTCGAGGTCGCGGACGTCGACCCCGTCGATGGTGACCCGGCCGCCGGTCACGTCGTACAGACGCGGCACCAGGTAGCCCAGCGTGGACTTGCCGGCGCCGGTCGGCCCGACGACGGCGAGGCTGCTGCCGGCGGGGACGGTCACGTCGATGCCGTCGAGGACGGGGGCGACCGTGTCGTCGTCGCCGTCGTAGCGGAACTCCACGTTCTCGAAGCGGACCTCGCCCTTGACCTGGTCGAGGTGGACCGGGTCCGCCCGCTCCGTGATGTCGACGGGTAGGTCGAGGTACTCGAAGATGCGCTGGAAGAGCGCGAGGGAGGTCTGGATCTGCACGCCGGTCGACAGGAGGCTGACGGCCGGACGGAACAGGCCCTGCTGGAGCGAGACGAAGGCGACGATCGTGCCGAGGGAGGCGCCGGGACCGCCGAGCTGGAGGGTCATGCCCGCGGTCCAGTAGATGACGGCGGGCATTGCCGACATGACGATCCCGATGACGGACATGCGCCAGCGGCCGGCCATGCTCGATCTCACCTCCAGGTCGACGAGGCGCTCGGACTCGTCGGCGAAGGAGTGCGTGAGGGAGTCGGCGCGGCCCATGGTGCGGCCGAGCAGGATGCCGCTGACCGAGAGCGATTCGGTGACCGTGGCGGCCATCCCGGCCATCTGTTTCTGCCGCTGGGTGGTGATCTTCCGTCGCTCGTTGCCGACGCGGCGGCTGATCCACACGAACACCGGCAGCAGGAGCAGCGACACGACGGTGAGACGCCAGTCGAGGACGACCATCGCGACGATCGTGGCGACGACGCTGGTGAAGTTGGAGACCAGGGAGGTGGCGGTGGAGGTGACGGTCGCCTGCATGCCGCCGATGTCGTTGGCGATGCGGGACTGGACCTCGCCGGTGCGCGTGCGCGTGAAGAACGCCAGCGACATGCTCTGGAGCCGGCCGTAGACGGCGGTGCGCAGGTCGTGCATGACGCGCTGGCCGACCGTCGTGGAGATCAGCGTCTGGAGGACGCCGAAGACGCCGGCGAGGACGGCGCTGAGGATCATGCCGAGGGCCAGCAGGCTCAGCAGGCCGGTTCGACCCTCGGGGATGGCGACGTCCAGGGTCTCCTTCAGCAGGAACGGCGTGGCGACCGAGACGAGCGAGGAGGCTGCGACGAGCAGGCCGACGACGGCGAGCCGGCCTCGGTAGGGACGGAAGAGTTTCAGGATGCGGCGCACCTGCCGGGGCTGTTCCTCGGTGTCGCCGGACGGGTTCCAGGAGTCTGGTTTGTCGGGGTGCATGGGCTCCTACGGGAGGTGAGGCGAGCGGACTGGGGGAGCGTAGCTCATTGTTACCTATACTCACAATGAACGGCGTCCTGATATTGTTCCCGCATGACCACCCCCGATCCCGACGGCGCGCTCGCCGAGCAGCTGCTGCGGTTCACCCGTCGGGTGCACCGCATCCAGAAGCACCATCTGGAGCTGTCGGACCTCGGCATCACGCCCGCCCAGTCCCGCCTCCTGCGCACCCTCTCCCACTTCAGCGCGCCGCCGCGCATGGCGGATCTCGCCGCGCGCCTGGAGGTCGTGCCGCGGGCGGTGACCACGCTGGTCGACGGGCTGGAGGCGAACAGCAAGGTGCGCCGGGTCCCGGACCCGACCAACCGCCGGGTGATCCGGATCGAGCTGACCGACGCGGGGCGCGCCACCCTGCGCGAACTGCACCGGGCACGTCGGTCGGCGGCGCGGGAGATCCTGGCCCCCCTGACCGACGTCGAGCGGGCGGTGCTCGGGGAGCTGCTGGACACGTTGATCGACGGCGCGACGGCACCCCCCTGTTGAAACGTTCCCGGTCGGCATGAGGGGAAGGGCCGCGGCCGGCGCTCAGGGGTTCCAGGAGCGCCGGCCGCGGCCCTTTCGACGTTCGGTGTCCCTTCAGGGGACCTCCGCGACCGGTGGGTGGCCGTCGGCGGGACCGGGATCACGGGGCTCAGGGGTCGTCCGTGGCGGCCACCACCACGGCCGGTCCAGAGCGGCGGGAATTTCCCCGACCGCCTCCGAAGCGCCCGGAATGGGCCGTGGGGCGGCGGTGAGGGGGCGGGCGGTCCGAGCCGAACTCGGCGGGGGTGTTCGGGTCGGGGCTGGGCCACGGGGCTCGGCGCCCCCACCGGAGCGGTCCCCACCAGGAGGATCGCTCCGGCGTGCATGGACATGATGACCCGACTTCTCATGGGCCGTGTTCCAGGGATCAGCCGACCTCCCTCCGCGATGAGGCCCGGGTTCCTCGACCACGTGAAACGCCAGGTGTGGCCCGGCGGCAGCCGGAACCATGCGGTGCCCCGGAAAAGAGGTTGATTCCGACCACCCTGCGAAGCGAACCTTTCACGGTTTGCTGTCGCCGCTCCCCGCGACCTCTCCCCCCATCCCTGACACGAGCCACTGGGACGTCATGCAGATCCAAGACCTACCGTACGCAGACCCGGGTGTGCCGGACGTGCGCTCGGGTTCCCGATTCCTGTGGTGGCTCGGGCGCAATCAACTGGGCGGCCAGCTCACGTCCCTGGCCTGGGGCCTGCTGCACTTCATGGCCGTCTCGGCGCAGCCGTTCTGCGTCGGGTTCGCCATCGAGGCGGTCGTCGACCGGTCCGGAGCCCGGCTGGCCCTCGCCGGTGGGCTGATGGCCCTCTTCGGTGCCGCCATCGCGCTCGGGGACACCTTCCTGCACCGCGCCGCCGTCACCAACTGGATCACCGCGGCCGCCCGCGTCCAGCAGCTCCTCGCCCGCAAGGCCTCGCAGTTGGGCTCCGCGCTCAGCCGACGCGTCGCGGCCGGGGAGGTCGTCGCCGTCTCCACGGGCGACGTCGAGAAGATCGGCTGGTTCGTCGAGGCCGTCTCACGCTTCACGGCCGCCGCCCTCACGGTGGTTTTCGTCTGCGTCGGCCTGGTGGTCTACCAGCCGGCCCTCGGCGTCGTCGTCGCCGTGGGCCTGCCCGTCGTCGCGTTCGCGGCGCTGCCCCTGCTGCCCCGCGCGACCCGGCGCGCCGACCTCCAGCGGGAGAAGGCCGGACGCGCCACGGAACTGGCCTCCGACACCGTGGCCGGCCTGCGGGTACTGCGTGGCATCGGCGGCGAGGACCTCTTCCTCGACCGCTACCGCCGCGCCTCCCAGGAAGTCCGCCACGCGGCCGTGCGCAGCGCCCGCATGTGGTCGCTGATCAGCGCCATCCAGGTCCTGCTGCCCGGGCTGCTGCTGATCGCGGTCGTCTTCCACGGCGTCCACCTGGCCCGCGAAGGCCGGATCTCCATCGGCGAACTCGTCACGGTCTACAGCTCCGTCATGGTCCTGACGTATCCCCTCAGACACTTCGAGGAGATCGCGATGGCCTACTCCTTCTCCCGGCCTTCGGCGAAACGTGCCGCCCGCGTGCTGTCGCTCGAGCGGGTCACCGACGCGGGCGGATCGCGCGCCGCTGACCTGCCCTCCGGCGATCTGTACGACCCGGCCACCGGGCTGCTCGCCCCGGCCGCGCGGCTCACCGCCGTGGTGTGCGGCGACCCCGACGCCGCCGGACGACTGGCCGAGCGCCTCGGCGGACACCCCCCGCAGGACGGCCCGTCCGTGCTGCTCGGCGGAGTCCCGCTGGACGAACTGCCGCTGGCCGGCGCGCGTACGGCCGTCCTCGTCCAGGACAAGGACCCGGTGCTGCTGTCGGGTGCCGTGCGCGACCTGCTCGACGTGCCCGCCTCGGGTGAGGTCACCGCGGCGGCGGCGCTGGCGGCCGCCCAGTGTGGGGACGTCCTCGACGCTCTCGTCCAGGGCTCGCTGGGCGCCGACGACCCGATGGACGCCCACATCACCGAACGCGGACGCTCCCTGTCGGGCGGCCAGCGACAGCGGCTGGCCCTGGCCCGCTCGCTGTTCACCGACCCGGAGGTCCTCGTCCTGGACGAACCCACCTCCGCCGTCGACTCGCACACCGAGGCACGGATCGCCGAGGGGCTCCGGAAGATCAGGACGGGACGCACCACGATCATGTTCACCTCGTCCCCGCTGCTGCTGGACCGGGCCGACCGGGTCGTCCTCGTCCACGAGGGCCTGGCCGTCGCGGCCGGCGTGCACCGGGAACTGCTGCACACCGAGCCGCGATACCGCGCCGTGGTGACCCGCGAGACCGAAGAAGAAACCGCGGACACCGCGAAGACCGGGGTGAACGCAGGGAGCGCGGAGACCCCGCTGAGCGGTGTGCTGAAGGAACTGCACGAACTCGAAGACCACGAACGGCAAGAGATCGAGGAGTCGGCATGATCGGCGTGGCGCCACCGGCGTACGACCCGGCGGCACCGACGACAGCGAACACGCTGCCCGTCGGCGCCCCTGCGACCGTACGCGCCTACGTGGCCGAGCTGTTGCGCCGGCATCGCCGTGCGTTCGTGATTCTGCTGGCCGTCAACACGGTCGCCACCCTCGCCTCGATGGTGGGACCCTGGCTCCTCGGCGACGTCGTGGAACGGCTGACGCAAGGAGTCCGCGAGCTCCATCTGGGCTTCACCGCCACACTGTTCGCCATCGCCCTCGTCGTCCAGGCCGTATTCGTACGGCAGGTACGGCTGCGCGGCGCGATGCTCGGCGAGCGGATGCTGGCCGACCTCCGGGAGGACTTCCTCGTCCGCTCGGTGCGGCTGCCGCCGGGTGTGCTGGAGCGGGCCGGCACGGGAGACCTGCTGTCGCGCATCACCACCGACATCGACCGGCTGGCCAACGCCATGCGCGAGGCGGTGCCGCAGCTGACGATCGGCGTGATGTGGGCGGCGCTGCTGCTCGGCGGGCTCGTCGTCACCGCTCCACCGCTGGCGCCGGCCGTGCTGGTCGCGGTGCCGCTGCTGGTGGCCGGCTGCCGGTGGTACTTCAGGCGGGCTCCCGCCGGCTACCGCTCGGAGGCCGCCGGTTACGCCGCCGTCGCCGCCGCCCTCGCCGAGACCGTGGACGCCGGCCGCACCGTCGAGGCCCACCGGCTGGGTGACCGCCGTGTCGAACTGTCGGAGCTGCGGATCAAGCAGTGGACGGCCTGGGAGAACTACACGCTGTGGCTGCGGTCGGTGCTCTTCCCCGTCATCAACCTCGTGCACGTCACCGTCCTCGGGTCGGTCCTCATGCTCGGCGGGGTGTTCGTCCTTCAGGGCTGGATCGAGGTCGGTCAGCTCACCACGGGCGCGCTCCTCGCCCAGATGCTGGTCGACCCGGTGAACCTGATCCTGCGCTGGTACGACGAGCTCCAGGTGGCGCAGGTGTCGCTGGCCCGGCTCGTCGGAGTGCGGGACATCGAGCCGGACGCCGGGGACTCCGGGCTGGAACCGGACGGGCGGGACGTACTGGCCGACCGGGTGCACTTCGGCTACCGCGAGGGCGTCGACGTGCTGCGCCAGGTGTCCCTGGAAGTCGCGCCCGGCACCCGGCTGGCTCTCGTCGGCCCCTCCGGCGCCGGAAAGTCCACGCTGGGCCGACTTCTCGCCGGCATCTACGCCCCCCGTGACGGCAGGGTCGCCCTCGGTGGCGTCGAACTGTCCCGGATGACCGCCGAACGCGTCCGCTCGCACGTCGCGCTCGTCAACCAGGAGCACCACGTCTTCGTCGGCTCGCTGCGCGACAACCTCCGGCTGGCCCTTCCCGAAGCCCGCCTCGAGAAGGGCCAGGCGGCCCCGGCCGAGGCCCGGGAGACGGAGGAGGCCGAGCTGTGGGCGGCACTCAGCGCGGTCGACGCGGACGGCTGGGCACGTGCCCTGGACGACGGCCTGGACACGGAGGTCGGCTCGGGCGGGCACACGCTCACCCCGGCGCAGGCCCAGCAGATCGCGCTGGCCCGCCTGGTCCTGGCCGACCCGCACACGCTGGTCCTCGACGAGGCGACCTCGCTGCTCGACCCCCGCGCCGCACGCCACCTGGAACGTTCCCTCGCCCGTGTCCTGGACGGCCGCACCGTGGTCGCCATCGCCCACCGCCTGCACACCGCTCACGACGCGGACGTCATCGCCGTGGTGGAGAACGGCCGCATCAGCGAGCTGGGCAGCCACGCCGAGCTGGTCGCCGCGGACGGGGCCTACGCGGCCCTGTGGCGGTCCTGGCACGGCTGAGCAGGTGGAATAGGGAGGCGGCGGGTGGTGAGGGCCTTCGAGCCGGAATCGGTGAGGGGCGGCTGGTGCGGGCCGCCGAGCCAGCCGGAAGACGGACGCGGCTGAGGTGCCTCCGTGAGCCGCGAGGAGACGGACGCGGCTGAGGCGGGCCGCCGTGAGCCAGGCCGAAGACGGGCGCGGCTGGTGCGGGCCGCCGTGAGCCAGGCCGAAGACGGGCGCGGCTGGTGCGGGCCGCCGTGAGCCAGGCCGAAGACGGGCGCGGCTGGTGCGGGCCGCCGTGA